>NZ_JBITSK010000007.1:0-263456 GCF_044540565.1 Streptomyces sp. NPDC085931 | reverse complement strand
CTCCTACTTCACGGCCCCCGGCCGCTTCGCCACGGAGTGCGCCCAGGCGGCCCCCTGGATCGCCGCGGGCCCCCCCCCCCCCCCCCCCCCCCGGGGCCCCCCCCCCCCCCCCCCCCCCCCCCCCCTCCCGTTCGGGCGGCCGGCGCTCACCCGTCCGCATCGGCCGTCCGGGCCCTCGGCCGCCGCCCGGCGATAATCAGGGCATGTCCGCCCCGCCCGCGCACCCGCAGCCCGTCAGCCGGCTCCTCGGCGATCTGGTCGCGGTGGGCGAGGCCTACGCGCTCGTCCTGGCCGGCGGGTCCGCGGTGCTGGCGCACGGGCTGGTGGACCGGGGCGGGCGGGACGTGGACCTCGCCACCGAGCACCCCGCGGGCATGGACGCCATCGCCGACGCGGTCCGCACCGGGCTGGTCGGGCGCGGCTGGCTCGTGCAGACGCTGCAGACCGAGCCGCTGTCCGCCCAGTTCCTCGTCACCGACGCGGCGACCGGCGAGGAGTGCCAGGTCGGCCTCCGCAAGGAGGTGCTGTGGCGGCCGCCCGTGCCGACCCGGCTGGGACCGGCCCTCTCCCGCGACGACCTCGCCGGCACCCTGGTGCGGGACCTGGCCGACCGGGGACTGGCCCGCGACCTGGTCGACGTGCACGCCGTCTCGGCCCGCTGGAGCCACCCGGAGCTGGAGGAACTCGCCCGCCGCCACGCCCCGGACACCTTCGACCCGACCGATCTCCAGGCCCGGTTGACCGGCACGGACTGGCTGGACGACAGGGCGTTCACCTCCCAGGGCCTGGACGCCGGGGACGTGGCCGGGCTCCGCCGCTGGGCGCAGGAGTGGGCCGACGACATCGCGGAACGGCTCATCGAGGGCGAGGCCCCGGAGGAGACGGACGGCTGACCGGCCGTCCCCCGCCCGCCGGCGGCGACGTCCGCCGCCGCTGCCGCCCCTCCGCCGCCGTCAGCGCCAGGGTCACCCCCGCCGACACCACCGCCAGCGCCGACATCGCCCGGGCGGGCGAGGTCAGTTGCGCCACCGCCCCGGCCAGGGCCGCCGCCACGCCCTGCATGGTGAGCATCCCCGCCGAGTGCAGGCCGAGGGCATGGCCCGTCAGCTCGTCCGGGGTCAGCGCGACCAGCCGCTCCTGCTGCACCAGGCTCGCGCCGAAACCGGCCGAGGCCACCGTGACGGCGGCGGCCGCGAGCGGCAGCGGCGGGTGCAGGAGGAACGGCACGTAGGGCAGGGCCAGGAGCAGCAGCAGGGGGAAGCCGAGGCGGGGGCGCAGCCGGGGTGGGACCAGGCGGCCGACCAGCACGTCCCCGGCGAGCATGCCGAGCGCGGCGCAGGCGAACAGGGTGCCCGCGGCCCCGGGCGCGTAGGAGACGTAGAGGGATTCGCAGCCGACGATCAGGCCGTTGGGGATCCAGAGGGCCAGATAGACCTGGCGGCGCGGCGCGGACGACCACAGCAGGGCGTTGGCGCGCCAGGTCGCCGTCACGGAGGGGCGGCCCGTGGTGCGGGGCGGGCGGCGGGTCAGGCCCAGCCGGACCACCACGGCGGCGAGGGCGTACAGGGCGGCCGCGACCAGCAGCGAGGGCCGGGGGGAGAGCAGGGCCACCAGGGCGCCGCCGGTGGCGTAGCCGGCGATCTGCATGAGGCCGCTCATCATGTTGAAGACCGAGCGGCCCAGCAGATAACCGTCCTTGCCGACGATCTCGTTCAGCAGCCCCCAGCGCACTCCGCCGCCCACCGACTCGGCCAGCCCTCTGGCCAGGATCAGCGCGAAGAGCGACCAGACCGGCAGGCCGGGCAGGGCCAGGGCGGCGGTGGCCGCCGCGAAGAGCAGCGGCAGGGCCGTCAGGGCGGCGCGCGGGGGCAGCCGGTCGGCCGCCGAGAGCAGGAACGTCGCGCCCACCACCTGCACGAGCGAGGAGCCGAAGATGCTCAGCGCGGACAGCAGCGGCGAGCCGGTCTGCCGGTACACCAGCGTGCCCAGGGCCAGTCCGCCCATGGTCTGGGCGACCGTCTGCGCGGAGGCGGCCAGGAAGAAGGGGCTGAACTCGGGGGTGCGGAACAGATCGCGGTAGCTGCGCATGCGCGGAGTCTCGGAGCGGGCCGCGGGCCGGGAACAATGTTTCGCACACACGCGAAAGGAGGGGGTGGCGTGGGCTGGTGGCAGATCAACGCCGACACCCTCGCGGGGAGCCGTTTCGTGATCTCGCCGTTCGCGGAGGCCTTCGGGAGCCTGCGGCTGCTGCAGTCGGCCGAGGCGGCGCATCCCGGCGAGCGCCGGTGGCTCGACGCGCATCTGCCGGACTACCGGCGCCGGCTGGCCCGGGACCCGGTGACCGCGCTGCTCGTCCGGGCCGGCATCGGGGCGGAGTGGACGGCCGACTTCCTCGCCCCCACGCCGCTCGACGGGGAGACCTTCGAGGAGGCGGTCGCGCGGGTACGGGCGGCCTGCCCGGCGCGGGCCCGCGCCGACCTCACCGTCTCCCTGCGCGGCCCGGTCCCCGCCCGGCTGGAGCGGGACGACCTGCCCGAGCGCGCCGCCGACCTGCTGACGTACGTGTGGACCACGGCCGT
Organism: Streptomyces sp. NPDC085931; assembly: GCF_044540565.1. Taxonomy (NCBI): domain Bacteria; kingdom Bacillati; phylum Actinomycetota; class Actinomycetes; order Kitasatosporales; family Streptomycetaceae; genus Streptomyces; species Streptomyces sp. NPDC085931. The sequence goes on along the minus strand of NZ_JBITSK010000007.1, from coordinate 260,877 downwards.
GCGGCCGTACTGGGCCCGGCGGCGGCTCGTCCTGGAAGCGGATGTGACGGCGCGGACGGCCCGGGTCAGCCGCGGCGGCTGGGCGAGCGCGCTGGACACGCTGCGCCCGGGGACGCGCTGGCTGGGCGAGAACCGGCTGCAGGTCAACGCCCGGGAGTATCCGCCGCGGGAACTCTCCGGCGCACAGCTGGTGTTCGTGCCGATCACCACGCAGCGGATCGGCTGGGTGGCGTGGGAGGGGACGGAACGGTACGCGCTGGTCTATCCGTGCGCCGGTGCCCTCGCCGACCCGGGCGGCAGGCCCGTGCCCGCGAGTCTGGCCGCGCTGCTCGGCCGGGCCCGCGCCGGGGTGCTGGTGCGGCTCGGCTCCCCGCTGAGCACCAGCCAGCTGGTGGCCGTGACCGGCCAGGGGCTGGGCTCGGTCGGGCGGCATCTGCGGGTGCTGCGGGACGCCGGGCTGGTCGAGCGGCGGCGGGCGGGCAGGTCGGTGCTGTACGTGCGGACGGCGGCGGGGCAGGTCCTGGTGGAGGCCCAGGAGCGGTCGGCGACCCACCGGAGCTAGCATCCGCCCATGACGACTACCGACCACACCGGTTCCTCTCCCCTCGACGTCGAGATCGGCTCCCTGCAGGGCGGCCCCGCCGACCTGTCCCAGTACGCGGGCACGGTGGTGCTCGTGGTGAACGTCGCCTCCAAGTGCGGCCTGACCCCGCAGTACGCCGGCCTGGAGAAGCTCCAGGAGCGCTACGCCGGGCGCGGCTTCACGGTCCTCGGCGTGCCCTGCAACCAGTTCCTCGGCCAGGAGCCGGGCAGCTCCGAGGAGATCGCCGAGTTCTGCTCGGCGACGTACGGCGTGACCTTCCCGATGACGGAGAAGGTCGAGGTCAACGGGGAGAACCGGCACCCGCTCTACGACCGGCTGACCGGCTTCGCCGACGCCGAGGGGCACAGCGGGGACATCCGCTGGAACTTCGAAAAGTTCCTCATCGGCCGGGACGGCAGGGTCGTCGGCCGCTTCTCACCGCAGACCGAGCCGGAGTCGGCCGAGGTCGTGGCGGCGATAGAGGCCCAGCTGGCCTGACTCCGGTCACGGCTCGACCTCGCCCCGGGGGCCGGCGACCGCCGCCGGCGCCCGTGGGTACAAGCGGAGCCCTCTCGGCTAGGACGGCGATTCTGGTCGAGAGGGCTCTGTCGGTGGTGCTTGTGCTGTTGTCGAGCTCGCGGTCAGGCCTTGACCGAGGCCACGAAGGCGTTCCACGCGTCGGCGGGAAATGCCAGCTTGGGGCCCTCGGGAACCTTCGTGTCCCCGAGCTCCAGGGCCTCTTCGACGGTCGACCTGACCATCACGCAGGCGCCGTTGTTGTTGGTGTAGGAGGACGTCGTCCACGTTTCCGTGGCGCCCAGACGAATTGCCATGTTCGCTCCGTAGCCAGTTGCGTTTACGCCAACCCGTGCTGGTGGGTGGCGTGATCGACGCTACTCGCCCACATCCTCGTACGGAGCAGTCATTCACTCGACCGGATGGCATATTCCAGGGGAGACTTCCAGTCAGGCGTGTCAGGGGTGTAGCATCCCGCGCCTTGCCCGATGGAAGGCCTCTCGTAACGGCGGTTCAGCGTGCGTAGTCCTTCGCCAGGCGCTCGATGAGCTGCCGCGACTGGTCCACGTTCAGCGACTGGGCGCGCAGGTGCTCGTACATCACCGTGTACTTCTGCACGTCGAGCGGCTTCTCCAGGTACAGGTCGCTGGTGACGCCCTCGATGTACACGACGCTGGAGTCGGCCGCGTCGGCGAACTCCAGGATCGAGTACTGGCCGTTGATGCCGGCGTGCGCGCCGACCTCGAACGGCAGGACCTGCACGGTGATGTGGGGCAGCTGCGACATCTCGATCAGATGCTCCAGCTGCTCGCGCATCACTTCCTTGTTGCCCACGACCCGGTGCAGGGACGCCTCGTCCAGCACCACCCACAGCCGCAGCGGGTCCGTCTCGGCGGTGATACGGCCCTGCCGGCGCAGCCGGACCTCGACGCGCTTGTCGTTGTCCGCCTCCGACGCCTCCGGCGAACCGCCCCGGATGATGGCCTCGGCGTAGGCGCGGGTCTGCAACAGGCCGGTGATGATCTGGGGTTCGTAGACCCGCAGCGACTCGGCGTCCGTCTCCAGGCCGATGTAGACGGAGTAGGGGATGTCGCCGAAGGCGTGCCACCAGCCCTGCTGGCGCGAGTCCTTGGCCATCTGCATCAGCGAGTCGACGATCCGCTGGTCCTCGACCTCGTAGACCCCGCACAGGTCGCGCACGTCGCGCTGGCTGATGCTGCGCCGCCCGTTCTCCAGGCGGCTGATCTTCGACTGCGACACCAGCAGCCGCTCGGCCACTTCCTCCGCCGTCATGCCCTTGAGCTCGCGGAGCCTGCGGAGCTCCTGACCGAGCCGGCGCCGCCTGACGGTGGGATTGACATTGGACGCCACGGGACGTGCACCTCCGGCTGCGTGCCTCTACTTTGCGTATCTGCTGTTGAGCAGACTGCCACCAAGGTGCTTCCTACCGCTGGGAAACGGTGGATATGCGACGGGTACACGCCAGTTCGGCAGCGGCACGCCGAGCGGGGCGGCGAGAGTGGGTCCTCTCGCCGCCCCGCTCGGACAGCGGCTCCCGTGACCGGGCTCGTGGGGTCCCGTGATGTGTGCCGGTCAAAGGCGGTGCTCGGTGGTGCGGCGCGGCTCAGTGGGCCACGGCACGCGCCATGGATCCGTGGCGCGGTTGCATCGGAACGCCTCGGGCGGGCTCCGGTGCGGGCCTGGCTCCGGCGGCCGGACGGCCGGGCGTCGGGGCCGGGCTGCGGCGCGGCTGGGCCGCCACGCCGTTCTGGACGTCCATCACGGCGTGCGCGACGAGACCGCCCATGGGGTCGTGCCTGATCAGGTCCCTGAGCCGGGAGCGAGAGGAGCGTCCCTCGTTGCCCGGGTACAGGTGCTTGCCGAGGCCGACCGCGTGCGCCAGTGCGGCGAGCGCCGCGGTCCGCGGGTCCGGCGGTACGCCGGTGCGGATCGCGGAGTCCAGCCGGGCCCTGATCTCCCGGCTGATCTCGGTGTCCGTCGCCTGGTAGCGAGTCGTCGGCAGCACTCCGCACATCTGGCCCGCCACGGCATGCACCATGCCGCACCGCTCCAGATGCGAGAGGTAGGTCTGGCGGAGCCCCAAGCGCGGCCCGCCTATCCAGTGGACCGCCCGTACGGGAGCGCCGCGCCTTCGCAGCAACTCCAACGCGCAGTCCAGAGTCGGATCTCCAGTCGGCCGTGGTACCACCACGGCGATACGATCCCCGTCTGGGGCTATCCGTCCGGCCAGCGCCAGCTCCACTAGCTGTGCTCCGGCCAGACCGAGGTCGAGCGACTGCGGCTGTGCGGTGGTACCCGTGGCCGGGTCCAACGCCAGCAGCAGAAGCTCCTCCGGAAGTGTTCTGCGGCTCCTGCCCATCCATGCCTCCCCGCGTGGATGAATGACAGGGTGACCCCTCTCACATTGGTCTGTCGAGGGTGCGTGACCGGTTCGTAGTGGAACCAGTAGGTATGTCGTTCTCGTCTACCGGATGGGTCCGGTCCGCACACAGGACACTGGTACATGGTTCGGACAGCGCCGGAGAGCGTTGTCAGGGCGGCGGTTCACGGTTCGTACGCGCACGCGGGTGGTGCGGCGCGAGGAGGAGGCATCGGTGGCGGGCGAGTCCCCCGACAGGTCGAAGCAGCGCGAGTCGTCGGCAGAACCGACGTCGGGGAGCGCGGGTCCGGTTCCCGGGGCCAGGAGCGAGTCAGCGGACCCGCGGCTCGCGATGGCGCGGGAGGCGCGGAAGTCCTCGGGGCGCGTGAGCGTCGACACGGCGACGCGTGTGCTGTCGACGCGGACGGCCGAGGAACGGACGGCCGAGGAGCGGACGGCCGAGGAGCGGGGTGACGCGGAGCGCGGTACGAGCGACGCCGTCTCCGAGGAGTCCGCCGAGTCCGGGAAGCCCGGGGAGTCCGGGGAGCCCGGGGAGCCCGTGGAGGCGTCCGGCGGGGACTCCGGCGAGCGGGGTGCGGGCCGCTCCGGGGGCTCGGACGGACGGCTGCGGGAGGCGGTAGCGGCGTGGGTCGCCTCGGCCGACGACGACGAGAAGCAGTCGGGCGCGGGCACGAACTCGGGCACGGACCCGGGCACGGACTTCCGGGAGGCCGAGCGGGCAGACGGGGCCGACGAGACCGCTCCGCGCAGCCAGGAGGCTGCCGACGCGGCGGACAGGGCCACGGATGCCCGGGAGGCCGCTGAGGCGGCGTCCCAGGGCTCCCAGGGCTCCCGGGACCAGGACGAGGCCGAGGAGCCGGACGCGGACCGTTCCGCCGCGGCCGGTGGCAGCGCGCGCACGGGGAAGGCCGAGCCGGCCGGCTCCGCCGACGGTGAGGCCGACGGCACGACGGGGGGGACGAGCGCCTCCGCGGCGGCGGACAGCGCCGACGGCACGCCCGCCGGGACCGCGGCTTCCCGTACCTCCGGCGACGACGCCGAGACGGCGGCCGCCGCGCCGGAGCCCGACTCGGACACGACCGAGGGCACGGACGCGGACGACGCGGCATCCGGGGCCGGCGCCTCCGGGACCGACGGCGGCTCCCGGCCGGACACCGCCACCAAGCCGGCGCCCACCGACACCAAGCCCGCACCCACCGCCACCGGCACCGCCACCGGCACTGACGAGGACGCGGACGGCTCGGACGCCCCCGAGGCCGACGGCGAGTCCCGGCCGGACACCGACACCACCGAGCCCGCGCCCACCGGCACCGGCACCGGCAAGGACCCGGTGTCCGAGAGCGGCACCGGCAAGACCCCGGCCTCGGGTGCCGACAAGGCCGGCGACGGCAAAGCCAGCGACGATGCCGGCGACGGCACAGCCCGCGGTGGCGCTTCGGCCGGTGTCGATCAGCCCACCGCCGTCTTCAAGGCCGTGCGGCCCCCGGTCGATCAGCCCACCACCATGCTCAAGCTCGGCGGCGGCACCAAGGACGCCGACGCCGACGGGAAGGCGGACGCTCCCGAGAAGGACGCCGAGCGGACCAGCAAGTTCGTCGCGCTCAAGCCGCTGGACGACCCGGCGGCCCGGAAGCCCGTCCAGCCCGCCGACGCCACCGCCCCCGTCCCCGCCGTCGGCCCCGAGCGGACCACCCAGCAGCCGCTGCCGCCGAAGCCGCCGCTGGACCTGCTGGCCGAGCTGACGAACACGCCGCCGCCCCCGGAGACCCCGCTGCGCACGGCCGTGCGGCGGGTCAAGATCTGGACGCCGCTGGTGCTGCTGCTGGTGATCGTCTTCGCGGTCGTGCAGAGCGTGCGCCCGCTGCCGACGCCCACCCTCGACCTCACCGCGAAGGACAGCTACACCTTCGAGGGCGGTCAGGTCGACATCCCCTGGCCCGCCAAGGGCCAGGCCGCGCTGGACGTCCAGGGCATCGGCACGTTCGGCTCGTCCGGCGAGCAGAAGCCCGTGCCGATCGCCAGTGTCGCCAAGGTCATGACCGCCTACGTCATCCTGCGCGACCACCCGCTCAAGAGCGGCGCCGAGGGCCCGAAGATCAACATCGACCAGGCGGCCGAGGACCAGTCCGACGCCGGCCAGGAGTCCACCGTCGACGTCACCAAGGGCGACAAGATCACCCAGCGGGAGGCCCTGGAGAGCATCCTGATCGCGTCCGCGAACAACGTGGCGCGGCTGCTGGCCCGCTGGGACGCGGGGTCCGAGAAGGCGTTCGTGCAGAAGATGAACGACGCCGCCGAGGACCTCGGCATGAAGAACACGACGTACACCGACCCGTCGGGCCTGAACAACACGACCGTCTCGACGGCCGTGGACCAGGTGAAGCTCGCCAAGGCCGCCATGCAGCAGCCCGCCTTCCGCGAGGTCGCGGCGATGATGTCGTACGTCGACTACAAGGGCACCAGGCACGACAACTGGAACCGCCTGGTCGGCTCCAACGACGTCACCGGCATCAAGACCGGTACCACCACCTCCGCGCTCGGCAACCTCGTCTTCTCCGCGAAGAAGGACGTGAACGGCGAGACGCACCGGATCATCGGCGCGGTCGTGCGCCAGCCCGCCGGCGGTCCCGACAACACCATCCTGGGCGCCGCGCTCTACGAGGGCGACCGGCTGATCCGGGCCGCGCAGGGCGCGCTGGAGACGGCGACGATCCTGAAGAAGGGCACGGTCGTCGGGTACGCCGACGACGGTCTCGGCGGCCGTACGCCGGTCGCCGTCACCGAGGACGTCACGGCCGTCGGCTGGGCGGGCCTGTCGGTGAAGCTGACGTTCGCTGCGGACGACCTGCCGCACACGGCGAAGGCCGGCACGAAGGTGGGCACGCTCACCGTCGGGGACGGCAGCAGCGGTGCCGTGAAGGTTCCGGTCGCCCTCCAGGAGGACCTGGTGGAGCCGGGCTTCGCGGCCAAGCTCACGCGCATCGCCTGAGCCTGGGCGGCGCCCCGCGCGAGCGCACCCCGCCGGTGGCGGCCCGTCCGGGCGCTGCCCGGCGGGGTGCGTGCTAGCGTCGCGAATCGGGGCAGGTCGCCGTGCGCGGCGGCACGGCCGGTGACCCGGGGGCGAACGGGACGCGGCCGGGGGAAGAAGCCCCACCAGAAGACGGGACACGGGGAGTGCCTTCGAGTGGCCACTGCGGAGCCGACACGCGCAGACGACACCGGTCCGGGCCCGGTATCCGGCCCGCGAATAGACACGCCCAAAACACCCGGCCTCGGCATGCCGGAAGCCACCCGTGACCGCGCACCGGAAGGCCCCCCGGACAGCGCACCCGACGGCCCGCCCCGCACCACCGGGTTCCGCTGGCCCGGGTTCGTCCTGACCCTGCGGGAGCGGATGCTGCGCCACCCCGTGCTGTCCGTCACGGGACTGGCCGGGGTGCTGCACGTCGTCTGGTTCTTCACCTTCGCGAACAGCGGGGGCGACCTGGCCGCGCAGGACGCGTGGGCGGAGTTCGTCGGCCGGCACCCGGACTCGGCGTACAACCTCGCCTGGTACGGCGGCATGCACCCGGTGTCGTACAGCGTGGTGTCGCCGTACCTGATGTCCGTGCTCGGGGTGCGGACGACGATGATGATCGCCGGGACCGTCTCGGCCGGGCTGCTGACCCTGCTCCTGCTGCGCTCGCGCTCGGTGCGCAATCCGCTGTGGGCGTCGCTGGCGGGCGTGTTCGGGCTCTTCTGCAACGCCGTGTCCGGCCGGGTGACCTTCGGTCTGGGCATGATGTTCGCGCTCGGCGCGGTGGCGGTGGTGTTCTGCTGGCCGTACCGGTGGCGTTACAAGCGCTGGGCGAAGGCCCTGTGCGCGGCGCCGCTGGCCGCGCTGGCCACGATGGCGTCTCCGGTGGCGGGCCTGTTCGTGGGTCTGGTGGCCGTGGCGCTGTTCCTGCAGAAGCGGCGGCCGGGCGCGTGGGCCCTGGGGCTGGCGCCGAGCGCGGTGGTCGCCGTGTCGGCGTGGCTGTTCCCGTTCTCGGGGACGCAGCCGATGATGTTCGGCTCGGTGGTGCTGCCGCTGGCGTTCTCCGTCCTGGTCCTGGTGCTGGTGCCGCGGGACTGGAAGACGGTCCGGCTCACGGCCGCGGTGTACGGCCTGGGAGTCGTGCTGGTGTGGCTGATCAGCTCCCAGATCGGTTCGAACATCACGCGGCTGGCGATGCTGTTCGCCGGTGTCGCCCTGGTCGCCGCGCTCCCGTTCACGGTGCCGCGCAGCCGCAAGTGGTACGCGGCCGTGGTCGCCCTCGTCGGTTTCGGGGTGTGGATCGGCTTCAAGACGGTCGACGACATCGTGCACACGGCCCCGGCGGCCTCCTGGTCGCGCGAGCTGGCCCCGCTCGTCAACGAGTTGCAGGAGGTCGGCGCGGAGAAGGGCCGGGTCGAGGTGGTCCCGGCCCGCTCGCACCGCGAGGCGTCCGCCCTGGCGCCCTACGTCAACCTGGCCCGCGGCTGGAACCGCCAGGCCGACATGGAGCGCAACCCGCTCTTCTACGACGACACGTTGAACTCGGCGAACTACCGCGAGTGGCTCAAGCGCTGGGCGGTCCACTACGTCGTGCTGCCGAAGGACGAGCCGGACGGCGACGGCGGCGAGCGGGAGCGGGCGCTGGTGCAGCGCGGTCTGCCCTATCTGACGCAGGTGTGGGGCGACGCCAACTGGCAGCTGTTCAAGGTCACCGACCCGACGCCGCTGGCCGAGCCGAACGCCGTCGTCGACCGGGCCGAGCAGGGCGAGATGGTCCTGCAGGTGCGCAAGGCGGGCCGGATCCTGGTCCGCATCCCGTACTCGCCGTGGCTGAGCATCGTCGACGCGGAGGGCAAGAGCCTGAAGCCGCCGCAGGAGACGGAGGCGTCCGAGGACCGGCCGGAGGGCGAGCCGAAGTCGTACGTCAACGTCAACGGCTGTCTGCGGGAGACGGAGGAGGACGCCCAGGGGGACCGCTGGACGGAACTCCTCGCGCCGAAGCCGGGCACGTACCGCCTGGCGGCGCCGTACCAGCTCCCGCGCGGCACCCCGTGCCCGGAGGAACTGCGCTGACGCCCGCCCGGCGGCCCCCGGCCGCCGGGAGCAGGTCAGTCGCTCACCCGCCCGAACCGACGCCGTGGCGTTCCTGGCGTCGGACCGGGCGCGGACGATCACCATGTCATCGGTGCTGGTCAAGGCGGAGGAGTCGCTCCAGCAGGTTCACATAGATGAACTGAGGCCAGCACGTCGAACATTTTTACCTCCCTTTGACCCTACGCTTACTTGTCGTGTTCACGCGGCAGCACCCACGATGAGCGCCGGGCTGAACCCTGGGAGGGCGCACATGAACGGTCTCGACTGGGCCGTGCTCATCGGCTATTTCGCCGTGATGGTCGCGATCGGTGTCTGGTCGCACAAACGGGTGGACAACGTCAGCGACTTCTTCACCGCGGGCGGCAAGATGCCGTGGTGGCTGTCCGGCATCTCGCACCACATGTCGGGCTACAGCGCGGTGATGTTCACCGGGTACGCGGGCATCGCCTACACCTACGGCGTCACGTCGTTCGTCACCTGGTCCTTCCCCATCGCCCTGGGCATCGCCATCGGGTCGAAGCTGTTCGCCCCGCGCATCAACCGGCTGCGTTCCCGGCTGCATGTGGCGTCGCCGCTGGAGTACCTGAAGAACCGCTACGACCTGAAGACCCAGCAGGCGCTGGCCTGGTCGGGCATGCTGCTGAAGATCGTGGACGTGGGCGCGAAGTGGGCGGCGATCGCCACCCTCCTGTCCGTCTTCACCGGGATCTCCCTCAACCAGGGCATCCTCATCACCGGCGGCATCACGGCCATCTACTGCACGATCGGCGGCCTGTGGGCGGACGCGCTGACCGAACTCGGCCAGTTCATCATCCAGTTGCTGGCCGGCATCGCGATGTTCGTGGCGGTGTTCGTCCGGCTCGACGACCACGGCGGCTTCTTCGGCGTATGGGACTCCCCCGAGCTGCAGGGCCATGAGAAACCGCTGGTCGGGCCGTACGGCACGGTCTTCCTGCTGGCGTTCTTGTTCATCAAGCTGTTCGAGTACAACGGCGGCATGCTCAACCAGGCCCAGCGCTACATGGCCACCCCGAACGCCAAGGAGGCCGAGCGCTCGGCCCGGCTGTCGGCGATCCTGTGGCTGGTCTGGCCGCTGGTGCTGTTCTTCCCCATGTGGATGTCGCCGCTGCTGGTCGAGTCGCAGAAGCCGGACGGCTCCGACTCCTACGCCCTGATGACCGAACAGCTGTTGCCGCACGGCCTGCTGGGGCTGGTCATCGTCGGCTTCTTCTCGCACACCATGGCCATGTGCTCCTCGGACGCCAACGCCATCGCGGCCGTGTTCACCCGGGACTGCGCGCCGGTGATCTGGGCGCGGGCCCGGCGCTGGAACGAGAGCCAGGGCCTGCGGGTGGCCCGCATCGCCACGGTCGTCTTCCTCGGGCTGTCCATGGCGGCGGCCACACAGGTCAACTCGCCCGCGTTCAAGGACATCATCACGGTCGTCATCAAGTGGGTGGCCGGTCTGATGGGCCCGATGGCGATCCCGATGATGCTGGGCCTGCTGCGGGCGTTCCGCCGCTCCGGACCGACCGCGGCGCTGGTCAGCTGGTCGATGGGGCTGTTCGCCTTCTGGCTGGTGAACTACCCGATCAACTGGAACGTCGAGGGCGGGGTGCCGCTCCAGTACCAGGTGTCGATCCCGCTGGCGGTGTCCCTCGTCCTCTACATCCTGATCGGCTACATCAGGCCCGAGGACACCCCCGAGCGCCTCGCGCTCATCGAGAAGATCAACACGGACGGGGACGGGACCGCGGCGGCCGCCGTGCCGGCCCCGGCGGGTGGCGCGCAGGACGCCACCGTGCGCACCACCGTGAAGGACTAGCCGCCACCCGGCCGCGACGACCGTACGCCCCCGCCCGGAACCGGCGGGGGCGTACGGCTGTTCAGCCGCTTGTTCAGTCGTCCTCGTCCAGTGTGCGGGTGACCTTGCGCAGGTCGACGAACTTGAAGTTCGTGTTGTCGCGGACCTCCCCGTCCGCGTCCGTCTCGGCGGGGGTGTTGTGCCCGTCCTGCACCACGAGCAGGCCGCCGGGGTAGCGGGAGCCGAGCGGGGCGTTCAGTACGGCGGCGCCGTCGCACTCCTCGGAGCCGTCGACGGTCCCGGCGGTGATCCGGAAGCCGCTCTCGTACTCGTTGTCGTCGGAGATCTCGCGGTCGTAGGCGGCGAAGGTGTCGTCGCCCTGGCTGGAGGCGAGCAGGTGGCCGTCGTCGTCACCCTCGTCGAGCAGGGTGAGGCCCTCGACGTCGGCGGACAGGTGCGTGCCGCCGTAGCCGGGGTCGGCGCCCGCGACGCACTCCTCGGTGGCCTCGTCGTAGGTGCCGGGGACGCCGTACTCCCGGACCTTGTCGATCAGCTTCGGCTTGCCGCTCAGGTCGGCGGGCAGCCGCCAGATGCCGACGTCCTCCTGGCCGGCGTAGAGCACCTTGTTCGCCGGGTCCACGACCATGCCCTCGACCTGCGGGAGGTCGCCGGGGTCGGCGCAGGGGGCCCAGGAGGTGCCGTTCGGGAGGGTGAAGGAGGCGGGCAGGTCGTGGGTGCGCACCTGCCGGTAGGTGACCGCTCCGGCGGCGGTCGTCCTCAGCTCCAGCAGGGCGAGCCGGGTGCGGCTGCGCCGGCTGACGACGGCGTAGGAGCGGCCGGTGGCCTTGTCCTTCCAGGTGGCCAGGCCGTAGGGGGTGGCCTGGTCGTCGACCTCGTTCTCGTCCTTGGAGAAGACCAGCGGGGCGTTCGGGTCGGTGACGTCGGTCAGCGGCCGCGCGGCGCCCGGGGTGATGCGGTAGATCCGCAGGTGGTCGCGGCCGCGGTCGGTGACGACGGCGACGTCGGCGCGTCCGGTCGGCAGCGGGAACCCGGAGATCAGGTCCACGTTGTTGAAGCGGCCCGGCTTGGCGTCGGGGGTGGGCGCGGGCGGCGCCGGGATCGACTGCACCTCCCTGCCCGCCAGGTCGTACACGCGCAGGCCGCCCTCCTTGGCGGTGGCGATCACCAGGCTGGCGTCGGGGTCGGCGGCGTTGCGCCAGATCGCCGGGTCGTCGGCGTCGGCGTTGCCGCCGGCGTCGTCGCCGTACAGGGCCGGGGTCTCGGTGGTGGCGGTCACCCCCGGGAGGCCGGGGCCGGCGGCCAGGGCCGGGGTGGGCAGGACCGCCATGGCCGTCAGGACCGCGGCGATCGCGGCCGTCTGTGTCCCGCGCAGGTAGCGCACAGTGCCTCCACGAAGGGGGATGAACGGACGGGCCCGGTGCAGCGGTCGCGGGACGGTGATCCCGCGCGGGCCGTGCACATCCTGTGGACCGAAGGTGACGCGACGACCACGGTACGGTGACGTGCCCATGCCACGGGAGTGAGCACGGGGAAGAGGGCGCGTTTCACACGGCGCGCGGATACCGGGCCAGCCAGCCCGGGGAGGAGCCCGCCGGGCCGTGCAGGGCGGGGCCCTGGGTCATCTCCATGGCGAAGTCGTCGGCCAGTTCCAGGATGGTGGGGCGCCCCTCCAGCTCGGCCAGCCAGGCCGGCGGCAGGGCCGTCTCGCCGTGCAGGGCGCCGAGGAGGCCGCCGGTCAGGGCGCCGGTGGCGGCGGAGGGGCCGTCGTGGTTGACCGCGAGGCACAGCCCGTGGCGGACGTCCGGGGCGACCAGCGCGCAGTACACGGCCGCCGCGACGAGCCCCTCGGCGGTGCCCGCCCCGATCAGCTCGGCGACCCGCTCGGGCCCCGGCATGCCTTGGCGCACGGCGCCCAGCGCGTGCTGCAGGGCCTCCGCGACGGGCTGGTGCCCGGGGCGGGCCGCGAGCAGGGCGAAGGCGCGCTGCACGGCGGCGTCGAGGCTCTCGCCGAGGGCCAGCCCGTGCACGATCACGGCGTACGCGCCCGCCGCGAGGCAGGCCGTGGGGTGGCCGTGGGTCTGCGCCGCGCACTCCACCGCGAGCTGGGCGACGAGTTGCGGCTCCCACCCGACGAGCAGTCCGAACGGGGCGGACCGGGCAGCGGCCTCGGGCCCCGCCTCCCCCGGGTTCTTGGGCGCGTCCGGGGTCCCCATGGTCTCGTCACCGAGTCCGAGGAGCAGCGCGCGGCTGGGGTGGCGGCGGGCGTACAGCCACTCCTCGCGCGCGAGCCAGCCGTCCTCCTTGCGGCGCTCGTCGGGCCCCCAGTCCCGCTGGGTGGCGGCCCAGCGCAGGTACGCCCGGTGCAGGTCGGTGGGCGGGTGCCAGGCGCCGGTGTCCCGCCGTACCTGGGCCCTGATCAGCCCGTCCACGGAGAACAGGGTCAGCTGGGTGAGGTGCGTGACGGCGCCGCGTCTGCCGTAGGCGGGGGCCAGGTCCAGCAGTCCCTCGGCCCCGTGCGCCTCCCGGATCTCGTCGATCCCCAGCCCGTCCACGGGCGCGCCCAGCGCGTCCCCGACGGCCGCGCCGAGCAGCGTCCCGCGCACCCGGCTGCGGAAGTCCTGCTGCTCCGTACGCCCCCAGACGGCACCGGCAGTCGCACCCACCTTGACCTCCCAGGGCACCGTCCACACGTACGACAGCTCGCCACTGTAATCGAATGGGGACGGTGGGTTCAGGGGGAGGAACGGGGCGGGGACGGCCAGGCCGTCACAGTCCTGCCTCGGCCTCTGCGGCGTCCCGGATGGCGCGGATCTCGGCGATGGCCTCGGTCGGGTCCTGTTCGCCGGCATCGACGATGCGCTCCAGCTCCCGCAGCCGCTCGACCCTGGCGGGGTGACGCTCGATCGCGACGAAGACGGCCCACGAGTGCACGAAGGCGCGCAGGGGCGCCAGGCTCTGGGTCTGCTGGGCATTGGTCGTGGCCTCGAAGAGGTGCTGCGTCAGCGTCGGCAGACGGCTCGGGGCGATCCGTGCCACGGCATCACGCAGCGCGTCCGGCGTGGTCCTCACGCTGCCCTGTGTGCGTCGGCCCGGCAGTCGCGGCAGTGGCCGGGGGCGGGGGCGCGGAAGGCCCGCTCGCAGCCGTCGCAGGTCTGGAGGGGGTCCGGGCGGACCAGGGGTGGGGAAGGGGGCGGGGCCGCGGGGAGCGGCGGGGGCAGGAGGGCGGTCAGGCGGTGGGCCAGGAACGCCGCCGGGTGCTGGATCGGGGCCGCGGGCAGGCCCGTCGTCAGGGCGCGCCGGACCGCCTCGGCCGGAACCCCGCGCTCCAGCCACGCCGTGACCGCCGGGGCCAGGCGGTGCACGTCACGCTCGCTGAGCAGCAGGCGGGAGTCGAGCGCGCGCAGGCCGGTGAGGAGGTCGGAGGCCGTCGAGCGGTCAGGCCTCTCAGCCGCCGTGCCTTCCGGGCGGGGCGTGGCGGGTGCCGGGCGGGGCTCCGGGGCGGCGGCGGTCCGGGGCTTGTTGTACGAGACCGTGCGGGTCACGACTCGGCCCGATTGAAGACGCTCCCTGGGGCGAGCGAGGTACCCATGGGCCTCCAGTTCGCGCAGGGCCGCCGCGATGCGGATCTCGCCCTCCGGGAACTTGCCCGCCAGCGCCTTGATGCCGACCGGCGTTCCGGCGGGCAGCGACTGGATGTGGACCGCCAGGCCGATCGCCGTCAGGGACAGCTCGGGGTGCTGGGCGAGGTGGTTGCCGACGACGGTGAAGTGGTCGTCGTGGCGTTCCGTCACGTGCTGGACACCTGAAGTGCCGGACTGCGCGCGCGAGGGCGCGCTAGGGTGCTGCTCAGTCATCGGGAAGGTCTCTTCTTCCTTGGTGATCAGGCCCTCGCAGTGGGATGGCAGTCCCGGCGAGGGCCGTATTCGTTTGTGGGCTTGTCTGCGCCGACGCTGCACCATCGACTGCCCGCCACGCCAGCCGAGTTGGTGATGTTCACCCCTGCGGGTGAGCCGCGGGGGCGGTGGGGGTGGGTGGGTTCTTTCCCCGGTTCTTAGGGTTTTTGGCGTCGGGGCCGCCCGGGTCATGACGCACCGCGATCCGGCGGTGCGCCAGGGCCAGTTCGGCCCAGACCGTCTTGGCACCGGCCGGCGCCTGCGTCACGCCCCAGCGGTCGGCGTACGCCTCGACGATGAGCAGGCCCCGGCCGCCTTCCGCGTCCTCCGCCACCGGGTCCGGGACGCGCGGGACCCGGTCGCCCCGGGCGTCCGTGACCTCGATGCGGAGGGTGCGGTCGGCGCGCAGCTCCAGGCGCAGCCGGAAGTCCCTGCCGAGCACCCGGCCGTGCCGTACGGCGTTGGACGCCAGCTCGGCCACGACGTGCGCGGCGGCGTCGTAGGGCTCGCCCCACGCGTCGAGTTGGCGTTCGGTGAGCAGCCGTGCCAGTCGCGCACCTCTTCGAGTCGCCGACAGCTGAACGGTGAAGTGGCGGGTGTGCGCGGGGATCCGGGTGGGGAGTTTCTGACTCATGTCACCCAGCGTGGTCGTCGATCCCTACTCTGAACAGCGACGACCTCGGTACGGAGCGTGACTGTCCGGCCGCGCGGCGGGGTCGTACGGGTCGTACGACAGGGAGGGAAGGCGTGGAGGACGAGGAGGCGGCGGCCGTGCTCAGGACGGTCGGGCGGCAGATCAAGATGTGGCGCGAGGCGGCGGGCCTGAAGCAGGCGGAGTTGGGCGCGGCCATCGGATACGGCGAGGAGATGGTGTCGTCCGTGGAACGGGCCCGCCGCATCCCCAAGCCGGACTTCCTCGACAAGGCGGATGAGGTCCTCGACGCGGGCGGCAAACTCGCCGCGATGAAGGAGGACGTGGAGAAGGCTCGGTATCCCAAGAAGGTGCGGGACCTAGCGCGACTGGAGGAGGAGGCCGTAGAACTCGGGGCCTACGACAACCACCAGATCAACGGGCTGCTTCAGATCCCGCAGTACACACACGCGTTGTACGCCATGAGGCGGCCCGCCTTCACGGAGGACGAGATCGAGCGGTACGTCTCGGCACGCATGGCGCGCAAGGCCGTGTTCGACCGCGTGCCGCGAGCGCTCATCACGTTTGTCCAGGAAGAGACGACACTGCGCAGGCCGCTCGGGGGCAGAATGGTGCTCCGCCAGCAGCTCGAACACCTGTTGGAGGTCGCCAAGTTACGGCACGTGTCGATCCAGGTCATGCCGACGG
This sequence comes from Streptomyces sp. NPDC085931, assembly GCF_044540565.1. Lineage (NCBI taxonomy): Bacteria > Bacillati > Actinomycetota > Actinomycetes > Kitasatosporales > Streptomycetaceae > Streptomyces > Streptomyces sp. NPDC085931. The sequence goes on along the minus strand of NZ_JBITSK010000007.1, from coordinate 245,210 downwards.
ACCGGGAGGACCACGCGGGTATGGCAGGTCCGTTCAGGGTGTTGAAGCTCCAGGAGGGCAGGACGCTGGGGCACTTCGAAGCCCACCTGCACAACCGCGTGATCAGCGACCCCCGCGACGCCCAAGTCCTTGACATGCGCTATGGAATGATCCGGGCGCAGGCCCTCTCGCCGCGAGAGTCCCTGGCCTTCATCGAGAAAGTTCTGGGAGAAGAGACGTGACCCCCGAGCTCGACTGGTTCAAGAGCAGCTACAGCAGCAATGACGGGCCCGACTGCGTAGAGGCGGCGATATCCGCCAGCCGCCACCTCACGATGCACGTCCGCGACTCCAAGCAACGCGACGGTGCCCACCTGGCATTCACCCGTACCGCCTGGTCGGAGTTCCTCGCGTTCACGGCAGGCCGCTGACCCGGCGCACCTCCGCCCTGCGCTCCAGCGCCCAGGCGTATCCCGGCCGGAGTTCCACCGCCCGGTCCAGGTCGGCCAGCGCCTCCGCGTGGCGGCCGAGCCGGGCCAGGGACGCTCCGCGGCTCGCGTACGCGGAGGCGTACCCGGGGTCCAGGCTCAGCGCGATGTCCAGGGCGGCGATCGCCTCCTCGTCGCGGCCCGCTGCCCGGAGCGCGTCACCGCGTTCGCAGTGGGCCCACGGCCAGTCGGGGGTGAGCGACACCGCCTGGTCGAGGTCGGCCAGTTGGCGCTCCGAGTCGCCCAGGGCCCGCCACACCCGCGCGCGGCGGGCGAGCGCCCAGGCGTAGTCCGGCTCGAGGTCGAGTGCCTGGTTCAGGTCGGCCAGGGCCGCCTCCGGGTCTCCGGCGCGTTCGTGGGTGGCGCCCCGGGACGCCCAGGGGAACTCGTTCGCCGGGTCGAGGCGGATGGCCTCGGTGAGGTCGCGGAGCGCCTCGGCGTCGTGGCGGGCCAGACGGTGGTGTTCGCCGCGCAGGGCGACGAACCAGGCGTTGCCCGGCTCCAGTGCGACGGCCCGGTCCAGGTCGGCGATCGCCGCGTCCAAGTCCCCCCGTTGCCCATGGAGCACGGCGCGGTTCCGGTGGGCGCGGGCCCGTGCCGGTGCGTCGAGCCCGCCGCGGCGCAGCAGGAGGCCGAGTGCGGCGGTGATGCCGCCGGCGTCGAGTGCCGCGGTGAGTTCCGCGCCCCACCCGGCCACCGCCTCGGCCTCCGCGTCCTGCCCGGCGTCGAGCAGGGCCCGTGCCCAGTGCGCGGCCACTCCCGCGCCCGCCTCGCAGGCGTGGACGAAGTCGCGCAGCGCGTGCGGCAGCGCCTCCCGTGTCCCGGCGCACAGCTGGTGATACGTCTCCGCCAGCCGGAGTTCCCGCCACGCTTCGTCCGCCCAGAGCGCGCCGGGCTCCCGGCCCGCCTCCGCCTCCTCGCGCCAGGCGCGGAACGCGGCGGCCAGCCGCCGGTGCCGGCCGGCCCAGCCGCGCGGTGACCGGCGCCGCTCCGCCCGCAGCATCGGCGCCCGTACGACATCGTGGTAGCGCAGCCGCTGCCCGCCCCGGTCCGTGACGAACGGCATGCCGCGCAGCCACGCGTAGACGGCTTCCGCCTCGTCCTCCGGGCAGTCGGCCGCCGCCCGGAACACGTCCGCGTCGAACCCGCGGGGCAGCGCGCAGGCCAGCGCGGCGGCCCGCCGGACCGGGTCCCGCTCCCAGCGCAGGAAGCGGTCGACGGCCGTGGCGCTCGGGTCGCCGACGTCGTCCGGGTCAGCGGGCCGGGACTCGGCCAGGGTGGAGACCAGGACGGGCAGGCCGCCGGTGAGGCGCAGGACCTCCTGGACGACCGGCTCGGCGGTCACGCCCCGGCCCGCCAGCAGGTCGCGTGCCTCCGCCTCGGTGAAGGGCGCGAGGGGCACGTCCGTGACGAAGTCCCGCAGGCCGCCCCAGCGGGCGGGGTCCGCGGGGCGCTGGCCGGCCGTGACGACGACCGCCGTGGCGGGCATGGTGCCGTGGCGGTCGGTCGTCATGATCTCGCGCAGCCAGGGGTCCAGGTACGGGGCGGTGCGCTCGTAGGTGTCGAAGAAGAGGGCGACCCAGGGGACCGACCCGGCCGCCTCCGCCAGTTCGCGCAGGAAGACCGGTGTGAGCACCCGCTCCGGGGCGAGGACCAGCTGGGCGTCCTCGTGGTCGCGCAGCCGGGACAGGACCCGCGCCCGCAACCGGTCGGCGCCCTCGGCCAGTTGGTCCGCGTCGAGCAGGCCCGCCAGCGGCCCGGCCACCGGGATCATGCCCAGGGCCACCACCCCGGCCCGGGCCGCCAGCCTCCCGCCCGCCGACGGGCCCGTCTCCTCCTCCGCCTGTGCGGCGAGCACGGCCAGCTCCGCCTCGTGCCGGCGCTCGCGGTGGGCGGCGAGCAGGCGGTCCAGTTCCTTCATGCGGCGGCCCTGGGCCGCGAACTGCCGGCTGATCTCCGCCAGCACCTCCGGCAGGCTGCCGGCGCTGTCGTCGACCCGCGCGGTCAGCGCGCCCTGCTCGCGGGCGATCTGCTCCCACTCGCGCAGCAGGAAGGTCTTGCCGACGCCCGCGTTGCCGTGCACGTGGAAGCGGAAGCGGTGGCGCTCGTCGTGCGGCTCGGTGGCGAAGTTGGCCCGGAACAGGGCGCGTTCGGCGCCCCTGCCGACGAATCCGGCCCGGGTCCGGCGCCGTATCAGCTCCTGCATCGACGGTCTCGTCTGCGCCATCCGCACATCCTCCGTCAACTCGCCCCGGGCCGCCGGGTATCCGGCCTCATTGTGTCGCGTGCGCACCGGCGGTTGGGAAGAATGATCGCCATGGCCACCTCCACAACCTCACGCGGCGGGCTGTCCCTCGCCGCCACGCTGCTCACCGGCACCATCGCGCTCTACATGGCGCTGGTCGCCTTCGGCAACATCACCGACTTCGGCACCAACCAGCAGTTCGTCCGGCACGTGCTGGCGATGGACACCACGTTCAAGGACGAGGACCTGATGTGGCGCGCGATCACGAGCCGGGGGCTCCAGGACGCCGCCTACGTCGCGATCATCGTGTGGGAGACCGTCGCCGCGCTCGTCCTGATATACGGCACGTGGCTGTGGGCCGGACGCGATGCCGCGCGCGCCCGGCGGATGTCGACGTACGGGCTGCTGATGGTGATGCTGCTGTTCGGGGCCGGGTTCATCGCGATCGGCGGCGAGTGGTTCTCCATGTGGCAGTCGAAGAACTGGAACGGGCTGGACGCCGCGACCCGGATCTTCCTGTTCAGCGGGGTCGTGCTGATCGTCAACCAGCTGACGGCCCCGCGGACGGAGACGTCCGCTACCTGACCACGGCCACGGTCGTGCCGACCGTGCCGAACGCCCACAGTGCCGTGCCGTCCGCCTTCTTCATCCGGACCCCGCCGGTCTTGCCGCCGGAGGCGGCGGGCGGCGGGGAGGACCCGTCGACCGCGTTGGAGAAGGCGACGGAGACACCGTCCTGCGCGGCGAAGTACAGGATGTGCTCGATCGGGACGCCGTCGGAGCCGGTCGTGGCCGCGTTGCGGGACGAGATCGTGTACGTGCCGGGGTCGGGGCTGACCGTGCCCGGCCAGACCGTGAACGTCCGGCGGGTCGCCTCGCTCGCGTCGACCATCCACACCCGCTTCTCCCCGAGGGAGTAGACGATGCGCCGGCCGGTGCCCGAGCCGTCGGGGACCCGGGCCGGGGCGGACGCCGTGGGCGTGGGCTGGGCCGACACCGAGCTGCTCGGCTTGGCGGAGCTCGCGGTGGGATGCGGGCCCTTGTCCGCCTGCACGGCCAGGACCGCCACCGCGGCTATCGCTCCCACGGTCAGCCCGGACGTCCAGGCCCACGAAGGAAGTCGGGCAGGCACCGGCACGCATCTCCTCAGTCACGGGACCCCGCACAGCACCGGGGTTCCGATCATCGTACTGCGCGCCCGCCGCTCCTCGACGGCCTCGGGCCCCGGCTGCTCAGGGTCCCCCGGCGGCCTTGCGGACCGGGACGGGGCCCGCACCGGCGCCGCGCGCGGTGTAGCGCGGGGTCCGCACCGGGGCCGGGTAGGAGAGGTGCACCAGCCGGGTCTGCTCCTGCCGCATGTGGGTGAGCGACTCCAGGATGTAGCCCACCAGCAGCACCAGCGCGGCGATCGTCATGATCGCAGCGGCCAGGATCGCCGTGGGCACGCGGGGCACGGTGCCCGTGCGGACGAAGTCGGCGATGACGGGGATGCCGAGGATCACCGAGACCAGGGCCAGCACGCCCGCGACCACGGTGTGCACCAGCGAGGGACGCTCGCGGCGCGCCAGGTCGAGGATGACCCGCAGGATGCGCCAGCCGTCCCGGTAGGTGCGCAGCTTGCTCTCGCCGCCGGCGGGCCGCACCCGGTAGTCCACGGGCACCTCGGCGGTGGGCAGCCGCAGGTGCAGCGCGTGGATGGTCATCTCCGTCTCGGTCTCGAACTCGCGGGCCAGCGCCGGGAAGGACTTCACGAAGCGCCGCGAGAAGACCCGGTAGCCGCTGAGCATGTCGGTCACGTCGTTGCCGAACAGCGCGCGCACCGCCCCGGTCAGCACCTTGTTGCCGACCGCGTGCCCGGCCCGGTAGGCGCCGTCGCAGGTGACCCGGCGGGCGCCGACGACCTGGTCGTAGGGCCCCTCGAAGAGCAGGTCGACCATGTCACGGGCGCGGGAGGCGTCGTAGGTGTCGTCGCCGTCGACGATGAGCAGGGCGTCGGCGTCCACGTCGGCGAAGGCGCGGCGGATGACGTTGCCCTTGCCCTTGCGGGGCTCGTGCCGGACGATCGCGCCGGCCTCCCGGGCCAGCTCCGCCGTGCGGTCGGTGGAGGCGTTGTCGTACACGTAGACGACGGCCTCGGGGAGGGCCGCGCGCAGGTCGCGGACCACCTTGGCGACGGCCGCCTCCTCGTTGTGACACGGCACGACACACGCGATCGTCGGTTCCACGACCACTCCTCACCCGGACCAGGCCCGCTTTCGTGGGTAAATCATGCGATATGCGCGTGTCTAGGGCGCGCGGGGGCGCCGGGTCGTTACGCTCGCCGGGTGCCGGTCCTCGCATCCGTGACGCTGCGTGCGCGTGACGCCGTCAAGGGCATCTGGCGGGAGGCCGCCAAGTTCGGCGTCATCGGGGCCCTGGCCTTCGTCGTCGACAACGGCGGCTACAACCTGCTGGTCTTCGGCCTGCCCGGCGACGGGCGGGGCGGAGTGCTGCGCACCGCCCCCGTGCAGGCGTCCGTGCTGGCGACGGCCGCGGCCGCGCTGTTCAGCTGGGCCGGCAACCGGTACTGGACCTACCGCCACCAGCACCGCGCGAAGGTGACCCACGAGCTGGCGCTGTTCCTCCTCGCCAACGGCGTCGGGCTCGTCATCACCGCCGGGACCGTCTTCGCCTCGCGGCAGCTGCTCGGGCTGGACTCGGCGCTCAGCGACAACACCGCGCGCATCCTCGGCTGGGTGCTCGCGACGCTGTTCCGCTTCTACGCCTACCGGCGCTACGTCTTCGTCGCCCCCTGAGCGCACCGAGCGGCTAGCATCCGGCATATGTCACAAAAGGGACGATGGTCGGGTGAGCGGCGCTGGATCGCGGGGCCGGCCGCTCTCGCCGCCGTCTGCTGGCTGGGCACGGTCCTCGTCTTCGCCCCGGGCTTCCTGAGCCCCGACAGCCTCGACCAGTTGCGGCAGGCCGAGGGCAGGACGCCCCTCACCGACTGGCACCCGCCCGTGCTGAGCCTGGTGTGGCGGGCCCTCATCGCGGTGACCGGCTCGATCACGTCGATGCTGGTCCTGCAGTCCCTGGTCCTGTGGGGGGCGTTGGGCGTGCTGGCCTGGGCGGTCGGGGAGCTGACCGGGCGCCGGGCCGGCTCGCTCGCGGTGCTCGGGCTCGGGCTGACGCCGTTCGTGCTGACGTTCGCCGGTGTGGTGTGGAAGGACGTGCACGCGGCGTTCGCGCTGCTCGCGGCGAGCGCGGTGGCGTTCACCGGGCTGCGCGTCCGGGACCGCGAGGTGCGGCCCGCCGCGCGGTGGGCGCTGTTCGGCCTCGGCGTGCTGTTCCTGGCGTACGCCATGCTCGTGCGCAAGAACGCCTTCCTGGCCGCGCTCCCGGTCTTCGTGCTGCTGATCCTCGCGCTGTGGCGGTCCCCGGGGCGCCGCGGCTGGGTGATGTGCACGGCGGCGCTCGCGGCCGGGTTCGTCGTGCCCGCCGCCGCCATCTCCCTGTTCGCCCAGCCCGTGCAGACCGAGCAGGGCGCCCAGATCATGCTCGACGACCTGGTGCACGTGCTGACGGTCGACGAACTGCGCGCGGCGGACGTCCCGTCCCCGTTGCGCGACCGGCTCGTCGCCTCGGCCCGGGAGTGCGACCGCACCGGCGCCCTCTCGGACGCCTACTGGGCCTGCTACCAGCGCCCCGCCGACGGGCTGCGCGGGGACTCGGACGAGATCACCTCCCTGTGGCTGCGGGAGATGGGCGGGCACGTGCCGGGCTACCTCCAGTACCGGCTGCGGCTCTTCGCGACGCTGCTGTTCGAGACCGACTACGTGTACAAGGCGGGCATCACCCGCAACGACCTGGGCATCGAGGTGGCGCACCCGCAGCTGGAGGCCACCCTCGGCACGTACGTCGACGGCATGGCGGCCGATCTGCGGTGGCTGTTCCGCGGCTGGTTCTGGCTCGCCGTCGCGCTGGTGCTGTCCCTCCGCCCCGGCCGGGGCGCGTTCTCGATGCCGGTGCGGGCGCTGGGCGTCAGCTCCGCGGCCTACATCCTCGGCTACCTGCCGATCATGCCCGCGACGGACTTCCGCTACGTGTACTGGCCCGCGATCGCCGGCGCCCTCGGTCTGCTGCTGCTGTGGCTGGGCCGCGGCACGCCTCCCCCGCGGCCCGCGCACCCCGGTGTCCCGGCCGGCCGCCCCCTGAGGGAGCACCAGCCGGCGGACACCGGGTGCCAGTAGGAGCCGTCAGTCCAGCACCGGCAGCAGCTCCGGCAGATGCCCGTCGGAGGCCGCCGCCGCCCGCTGCCGCTCCTGCGGGACCTCGCCGTACAGGGTGGTGCGGGGCCGGGCCGGACGACCGGCCGCCGCCGCCACGGCGATCAGGTCCTTCACCGACTTGTACGAGCCGTACGACGAGCCCGCCATCCGGGAGATGGTCTCCTCCATCAGCGTGCCGCCGAGGTCGTTGGCGCCGGAGCGGAGCATCTCGGCCGCGCCCTCCGTGCCGAGCTTGACCCAGCTGGTCTGGATGTTCGGGATGTGCGGGTGCAGCAGCAGCCGGGCCATGGCCGTCACCGCGCGGTTGTCCCGCATGGTCGGGCCCGGGCGGGCGATCCCCGCGAGATAGACCGGCGCGTTGGTGTGCACGAACGGCAGCGTCACGAACTCGGTGAAGCCGCCCGTGCGCTGCTGGATCGCGGCGAGGGTGCGCAGGTGCCCGAGCCAGTGGCGGGGCTGGTCGACGTGCCCGTACATCATCGTCGAGGACGAGCGGATGCCCAGCTCGTGGGCGGTCGTCACGACGTCGATCCAGTCGGCCGCGGGCAGCTTGCCCTTGGTGAGGATCCAGCGGACCTCGTCGTCGAGGATCTCGGCGGCCGTGCCCGGGATCGTGTCCAGGCCGGCCTCCTTCGCCGCCGTCAGCCACTCGCGGACCGACAGGCCCGTGCGGGTCGCGCCGTTGACCACCTCCATCGGCGAGAAGGCGTGCACGTGCATGCCGGGCACGCGTTCCTTCACGGCCCGGGCGATGTCGAAGTACGCCGTGCCCGGCAGGTCCGGGTGGATGCCGCCCTGCATGCAGACCTCCACCGCGCCCACGTCCCACGCCTGCTGGGCCCGGTCGGCGACCTGGTCCAGGGAGAGGGTGTAGGCGTCGGCGTCGGTGCGGCGCTGGGCGAAGGCGCAGAAACGGCAGCCGGTGTAGCAGACGTTGGTGAAGTTGATGTTCCGCGTGACGATGTACGTGACGTCGTCGCCCACGGCCGACTTGCGCACGTCGTCGGCGACCCGGGCGAGGGCGTCCAGCGCCGGGCCGTCCGCGTGCAGCAGGGCGAGGGCCTCGTCGTCGGTGAGCTTCGTCGGATCGTCGGCCGCCGTGCGCAGGGCCTGGCGTACGTCGGTGTCGATGCGCTCGGGTGCCATGCCCGGGGCGGCGGCCTCGCGCAGCGCGCCCCAGTCGCCGTACACCTCGTCGAAGTCGTCCCGGCGGTCGGAGCTGCGGCCCTCGGTGTCGATGGAGGAGTGCAGGTCCGTGCGGCCGGAGGCGGTGAAGACCTCCTCCGGCTCCTGCCACGGCAGCCCCTGCGGGAGGGCCTCGGGGCGGGCCAGGCCGGTCTCCGGGTCGGCCAGGGCCGCCACGTGCGGGCGCAGCCGCGGGTCCAGCCAGGGCTCGCCGCGCTTGACGAACTCCGGGTAGACGCACAGCCGTTCACGCAGTTCGAAGCCGGCCGCGCGGGACTTCTCGGCGAGCTGCTCGATCCGCGGCCAGGGGCGCTCGGGGTTGACGTGGTCGATGGTGAGCGGGGAGACGCCGCCCCAGTCGTCGATGCCGGCGCGGATCAGCCGCTCGTACTCGTCGTCGACGAGGTTGGGCGGGGCCTGGATGTTGCCGCCCGGGCCCATGAGGAGGCGGGCGACGGCCACCGTGGCGACGAGTTCGTCCAGTTCCGCGTCGGGCATGCCGCGCATCGCGGTGTCCGGCTTGGCGCGGAAGTTCTGGATGATCAGCTCCTGGATCCCGTGGTAGGCGCGGGAGACCTTGCGCAGCGCGAACAGCGACTCGGCGCGCTCCTCGTAGGTCTCGCCGATGCCTATGAGCAGCCCGGAGGTGAAGGGCACGGAGGACCGCCCGGCGTCCTCCAGGACGCGCAGCCGGACGGCGGGCTCCTTGTCGGGCGAGCCGTGGTGAGGGCCGCCCGGCTCCGACCACAGGCGGGTCGCGGTGGTCTCCAGCATCATGCCCATGCTGGGCGCGACGGGCTTGAGCCGCTGGAAGTCGGCCCAGCTCATGACGCCCGGGTTCAGGTGGGGCAGCAGGCCCGTCTCCTCCAGGATGCGGATGGAGACGGCCCGGACGTAGGCGAGGGTGTCGTCGTAGCCGTGCGCGTCGAGCCACTCGCGCGCCTCGGGCCAGCGGTCCTCCGGCTTGTCGCCGAGGGTGATGAGGGCTTCCTTGCAGCCGAGGGCGGCGCCCTTGCGGGCGATGTCCAGCACCTCGTCCGGGGACATGAACATCCCGTGGCCCTCGCGGCGCAGCTTGCCGGGGACGGTGACGAACGTGCAGTAGTGGCACTTGTCCCGGCACAGCCGCGTCAGGGGGATGAAGACGCTCTTGGAGAACGTGATGACACCGGGCCGGCCGGCCGCCTCCAGGCCCGCGTCCCGCACCCGGGCGGCCGACGCCGACAGGTCCTCCAGCTGCGCACCCCGCGCCTGGAGCAGCACCGCCGCCTCGGCGACGTCGAGGGAGACACCGTCCCTGGCCCGTTTCAGGGCGCGACGCAGGGAGTTCTCGGTGGGTCCGGATCCGGGGGTCGCGGGAGTCGTCATCCTTCGAGGATACGAGTGCGCTGATCAGCCGCCCGGGGCCCGTCAGTGGAAGGCCAGCCAGCCGATGCCCAGGGCGGACACCGCGCCGGCGGCGGCCACGGCGGCCGGCCGGTTGCGGTGCAGGGCGAACCACAGCAGCGCGGCGGTCACCAGGACCGCCGCCGTGCCGACGGCGCCGCGCGCCGGCCCCTGGCTGTAGCCGTAGTCGTCGAAATGGCGTGCGAGCCAGGAAAACCAGGCAAGCCTCAAGACGCTCTCCCCGTGTCGGCCCCGAGCCGGGTCCGGCACCCCCTGCGGCGCGATGGTCGGTCGCGCGCGGGTGCCCACCCGCCGATGACAGACCCGTACTTTAGTTCGGGTCAGGAACGCGCCGCGCCGGCACCCTCGTCGTCACACGTACTCGGCCAGGTGGTCCAGGGCCTTCAGTACCTCGCTCTCCCCCGCCGGAGGCAGCTGCAGCACCACCTCCTCGATGCCGAGGTCGGCGTAGTGGGCGAGTTTGCCGGGGCTCGGGTGGACGGCGTACGGGACGACCTGGAGGGACCCGGGGTCGCGGCCCGCCTCGGTCCAGGCGGCGCGCAGCCTCGGCAGGGACTCGGACAGGCCGCGGCCGCCGATGGGCAGCCAGCCGTCGGCGTACGCGCAGACGTGGTCGAACAGCTTGGGCCCGGCCGCCCCGCCGACGAGCGTGCGCGGGCCGGTCACGGGGCCGCGCGGCGCGCGCACCGGCTTGGGGTGCGCCTCGCTGGCCCGGACCGAGCCGAACTCCCCCTCGTAGCCGGTCGGTTCCTTCGCCCACAGCGCCCGCATCAGCGCCATCCGGTCCTTCACCAGCTCGCGCCGGGTGCGCCAGCGCACGCCGTGGTCGGCGGCCTCCTCGACGTTCCAGCCGAAGCCGACGCCAAGGGTGAACCGGCCGCCGGAGAGGTGGTCCAGGGTGGCGATCCGCTTGGCCAGGTCGATCGGGTCGTGCTGGGCGACGAGCGTGATGCCCGTGCCGAGGCCCAGCCGCTCGGTGACGGCGGCGGCCTGGCCGAGCGCCACGAACGCGTCGAAGGTACGGCCGTACTCGCGCGGCAGCTCTCCGCCCGCCGGGTAGGGCGTGGTCCGCTCGACAGGGATGTGCGTGTGCTCGGGCAGGTACAGCCCGGCGAAACCGCGCACCTCCAGCTCCCGGGCGAGCCGGGTCGGGGTGATCGTCTCGTCGGTGAGGAAGATCGTCACGGCGATGCGCATGAGCCATCTGTACCCGAGGGCACCACCGGTGTCCATACCGACCGGTACGGACCGTCGCGCCGACGGCCTGTTCCGTTCCCGACCGCCCGCGCATTCCCTTCCCTTGCACGGCAGTTCACGGCTCAATACAAGGGTTGCACGCACCACGCCCGCACCACCCAGGCCATGTCAGCGGACGCCACACCGGGGAGCAGCAGCATGTGCGAGGACAACCACGGCGGTCTCGGCCGGCGCGCCCTGTTCGTGACGGGAGCGGCCGCCGCGCTTACGTTGGGGAGCGTGAGCTTCGCTTCAGCGGCCGGCCGCGACCGGGACGACGGCGACCAGGAGACCAGAACGGTGCGGGGCACGCTGCCGCCCGGGTCCCCCGACTTCGTGTACGTGCCCGTCGAGGTCCCGGCCGGGGTCCGGGAGCTCAGGGTCGCCTACACCTACGACCGGCCGTCCGTACCGGCCGGCACCACGGGCAACGCCCTGGACATCGGCATCTTCGACGAGCGCGGCACCGAGCTGGGCGGCAAGGGCTTCCGGGGCTGGTCGGGCGGGGCGCGCACGGAGTTCTTCCTCCGCGCCGACGAGGCCACCCCCGGCTACCTGCCGGGCCCCGTGCGCGAGGGCACCTGGCACATCGCGCTCGGCCCGTACACGGTCGCCCCGCAGGGCCTGGCGTACGAGATCACGATCACCCTGACGTACGGCGAGCCGGGCGAGACCGCCCGGCCGGTGTATCCGCCGGAGCGGGCCCGGGGCCGGGGGCGCGCCTGGTACCGGGGCGACTGCCACCTGCACTCCTGGTACTCCGACGGCCGCCGCACCCCCGCCGAGATCGGGGAGCTGGCCCGGGCGGCCGGCCTGGACTTCATCAACTCCTCCGAGCACAACACGCACTCCGCGCACGCCCACTGGGCCGACGTGGCCGGGGACGACCTGCTGGTGCTGCTGGGCGAGGAGATCACCACCAGGAACGGGCACGTGGTCGCGCTCGGCACCGACCCGGGCACCTTCGTCGACTGGCGCTACCGGGCCCGCGACAACCGCTTCGGCCGGTTCGCCCGGCAGATCCGGCGCGCCGGCGGCCTGGTCGTCCCGGCCCATCCGCACGCCACCTGCGTCGGCTGCAACTGGAAGTTCGGCTTCGGCGAGGCCGACGCCATCGAGGTGTGGAACGGCCCCTACACGCCCGACGACGAGGTGGCGCTGGCCGACTGGGACAGCATGCTCGTGGCGTCCGTGCGGGACGGGCGCGACTGGATCCCGGCGATGGGCAGCAGCGACGCCCACCGCTCCCCGGACGCCGTGGGCAGCCCGCAGACGGTCGTGCTGGCCGACGACCTCACCCGGCGCGCGATCCAGGAGGGCATCCGGGCGGGACGGTCGTACGTCGCCGAGTCCGCGAAGGTCGCGCTGTCGCTGCGGGCGTCCGGTGGGCGCGGGGAGCACGCCGGCATCGGCGAACGGCTCGGCGTCGGCCGCGACACCCCCGTCACCGTCCGCCTGGAGGTCACGGGCGCCCCGCGCTGCACGGTCCGTTTCGTCACCGACCAGGGCGTGCTGCACACCAGCGCCCCGCTGCCGGTGTCCGGCGCGGGCACCGTCGAGTGGCGGACGACACCGTCGTACGCGGCGTACGTGCGGGCCGAACTGCGGCACGAGGCGGCGGCCGGCCCGGTGCCGGGGCCGCTGGCCGCCTTCACGAACCCGATCTTCCTGGGCCGCCGCGCGGACTGAGGGGCCGGGTCAGGCCCCGTCCGCCCGCTCCGCCAGGTCGGCCACCACCGCCGCGTGGTCGGAGGGCCACACCCCGTCCACCGGCCCGTCGCAGGCCCGCCGCACCTCCCGCACCCGGCCGAGGCCGCCGGGGCCGGGCAGGCCGACGTGGATGTAGTCGATGCGCGCGCTGGGCTCGTGGGTCGCCGCCACGTACGGGTTGGCGGCGTCCCAGGTGGCGGCGGGCGCGGCCGGTGCGGCGTACTCCCAGGCGTCGAGGAGGACCTGGCCGGGGACGGCCGGGGCGGTCTTGTAGCCGCCGAGGAGGCGGACCTCGTCGGAGTCGGGCCAGGCGTTCAGGTCGCCGGTGACGACGGGCGGGAAGGCGGTGTCGCCGCGGTGCCGGGCGACGAATCCGGCGAGCGCGGTGACCTGCCGGCAGCGGACCGCCGAGGCGTGCACGGCGGAGGTGAGGTGCGCGGTGAAGAACGGCACCTCGTGGCGGGGGGCGGCGATACGGGCGTGCAGGGCCAGCCGGCCGTCGTCCAGGTCGGCCGGGGCGGGCAGCGGCAGCACGTCCCGCGCGACGACCGGCCACCGGCTGAGCACGGCGTTGCCGATGTCGGCCGAGGGGTCCCCGATCCGCGCCCGCCAGCGCTCCGGGGCGGGCGAGGCGGCCCAGACCCAGTGCAGGCCCAGCTCGCCGGCCAGCCACTCGGCGAGGTTCTCGCCGTCCGCCGCCCACACCTCCTGCAGGCCGACGACGTCGGGCTCCAGCTCCCGCAGGGCCGTCAGGACGGCCTTCTGGCGCGCCTGCCACGGCCCGAAGCGCCACCACAGATTCCAGGTCACTATGCGCACCGCCGGCCACCCGCTCCCGTCAGCCGTGTCAGGGGATCATCATGGAAGCAGGGTGCCCCGCCGAAGCGAGGGGAACCGTGCGCGAAGGAGTCGATCCCGCCATGCCCCACGACCTGCGGTTCCGCCTCACCACGGCCGTCCAGCGGCGCGTCGACCCGCTGCTGCGGCGCCTGCCGCCGCAGACGGTCCTGGAGACCCGGGGCCGCGTCTTTCGGACCTGCCCCGCCGCACCCCGGTGGGCGGCCGCCGCGTCGGCGACTCCTTCTGGCCGGTGTCGGAGTTCGGCACACGGTCCCAGTACGTGCGCAACATCGAGGCCGACCCGCGGGTGCGCGTGCGCATCCGCGGCCGGTGGCACGAGGGAACGGCACACCTGCTGCCGGACGACGACCCGGTGGCCCGCCTGCGCCGGCTGCCCCGGATCAACAGCCTGGGGGTGCGGGCCCTCGGGACGGACCTGCTGACGGTGCGGGTGGACCTGGCCGGGTGAGGGTCGTCCCGGCCGGACGGCCGGCCTCCCGCCGCTGTGCGCGCGGTGCACGGCCGCGCCGAGCTGCTGGGCCGTCAACTCCGGTACGGGGGACGGCTTCCGGACAGGTGGCCTGATCGGCACGGCCCGTCCGGGGGCCGCCGCGAAGACACTGTGCAGACCTCGTGGACTCCCGTGCGCCGCCCTGTGATCGGCGTCTCCCACGGCTGACGTATCCGCCCGCACAAGGCAAACTGGCGGGGTTGCTCAGGATGTCTAGGGGGACTGCATGGACGGGGTACCGGCCGGTGTACCGCGCGTACCGGAGCAGCGGCGTCCCGGCTCCGCACCGGAGTCACCGGGACCGGTGGAGCCGGCGGGGCCTGCCGGGGCGGTGTCGCCGGTGCCGTTGCGCTTCAGCGTGCTCGGGCCCGTACGGGCCTGGCGCGGCGACGAGCCGATCGCCACCGGGTCACCCCAGCAACGTGCCCTGCTGGCCGCCCTGTTGCTGCGCGAGGGCCGTACGGCCACGGCCGCCGAGCTGATCGACGCCCTGTGGGGCGAGGAACCGCCCTCGCAGGCCCTGGCGGCGGTCCGGACGTACGCCTCCCGCCTGCGCAAGGTGCTCGACCCGGGCGTCCTGGTCAGCGAGTCCGGCGGCTACGCGGTGCGGGACCTCGCCGACGGGGCCCTGGACCTGGCCGTCGCCCAGGACCTGGCGACCGAGGCGGAGAAGGCCCGGACGGCCGGCGACCTCTGCCACGCCCGCGACGTGCTGCGGCGCGCTCTCGCCCTGTGGGACGGCGAGACCCTGGCGGGCGTGCCCGGCCCCTACGCGGAGGCCCAGCGGGTCCGCCTGGAGGAGTGGCGGCTGCAACTCCTCGAATCCCGGCTGGACATGGACCTGGAGCAGGGCTGCCACGCCGAGGCCGTCTCCGAACTCACCGCCCTCACCGCCGCGCACCCGCTGCGCGAACGGCTCCGCGAGCTGCTGATGCTGGCGCTGTACCGCAGCGGCCGGCGGGCCGAGGCCCTCGCGGTCTACGCCGACACCCGGCGCCTGCTCGCCGACGAACTGGGCGTGGACCCGCGCCCCGGCCTCAGCGAACTGCAGCAGCGCATCCTCCGGGCCGACCCGGGCCTGGCGGAACCCTCCTCCCCGGCCCCCGAACCGGCCTCCAGCCCCGTCCGCCCGGCGCAACTGCCCGCGACCGTCCCCGACTTCACCGGCCGCTCCGCCTTCGTCCGCGAACTCGGCGGCCTCCTGGCCGCGGCCGAGGGCCGTGTCATGGCCGTCTCGGCCCTGGCGGGCATCGGCGGCGTGGGCAAGACGACCCTCGCCGTGCACGTGGCGCACCAGGCCCGCGCGGCGTTCCCGGACGGGCAGCTCTACGTCGACCTCCAGGGTGCCGGCGCCCGGGCCGCCGAGCCGGAGACGGTACTGGGCTCCTTCCTGCGCGCGCTCGGCACCGCCGACGCGGCGATCCCCGACTCCCTGGAGGAACGCGCGGCGCTGTACCGCTCGCTGCTGGCCGGCCGCCGCGTCCTGGTGCTGCTGGACAACGCCCGCGACGCCGCGCAGATCCGGCCCCTGCTGCCCGGCACGGACGGCTGCGCCGCCCTCGTCACCTCCCGGGTGCGGATGGTGGACCTGGCGGGCGCCCACCTGGTCGACCTGGACGTGATGTCCCCGGACGAGGCGCTGGCGCTGTTCACGAGGATCGTGGGCGAGGAGCGGGTGGCGTCCGAGCGGAAGGCCGCCCTGGACGTGGTGGCGGCCTGCGGTTTCCTGCCGCTGGCCATCCGCATCGCGGCGTCCCGCCTGGCGGCCCGCCGCACCTGGACGGTCTCGGTCCTCGCGGCGAAGCTCGCCGACGAACGCCGCCGCCTGGACGAGCTCCAGGCCGGCGACCTGGCGGTCAAGGCCACCTTCGAGCTGGGCTACGGCCAGCTGGAGCCCGCCCAGGCCCGCGCGTTCCGCCTGCTGGGCCTCGCGGACGGCCCGGACATCTCCCTCGCGGCGGCCGCCGCGGTGCTGGACCTGCCCGCGGAGGAGACGGAGGACCTGCTGGAGTCCCTCGTCGACACGTCCCTGCTCGAATCGGCGGCCCCCGGCCGCTACCGCTTCCACGACCTGGTCCGCCTCTACGCGCGTGCGTGCGCGGAGCGGGACGAACAGCCGCCCGGCGAGCGCGACGCGGCCGTCTCCCGCCTGCTGGACTTCTATCTGGCGTCGGCGGCGGGCGTGTACGCGATCGAACGGCCCGGCGACCGGCTGGTGGACCACCTGGCGCCCACCGCGTACCCGGGCCTGCGGTTCGACGACCGCCACACGGCCCAGGACTGGCTCTACGCGGAGGCCATCTGCCTGTTGGCCTGCGTACGGCAGTGCGCGGGCCGGCCGGACACGCTCCCCCGGGCCATCGACCTGCTGTGGGCCGCGCACGACCTGTCGGAGTCGGGGGCCAACGCCAAGGAGTACGAGGCCACCGCCGAGGCGCTCCTGGAGGCGGCCCGGCTGCACGACCTGGGGCGGGCGGAGGCCCGGGCGCTGACCACCCTCGTCAACGTCCACCATGTCGGGGGCCGTTTCGAGCGGGCCGACCAGGAGGCCGAGCGGGCCATCCTGCTCGCCCAGGAGGCCGACGACCTGCTCCCCGTCTGCTGGGCGCGCAACGCCCGCGGCATCATCGCGCTCTACCAGAACCGCCACGAGGACGGCGAGGAGCACCTCTCGCGGGCCATCGAGCACTTCCGCGCGCTGGGCGACCGCCCCGGCGAGGCCGCCGCCCTGTGCAACCTGTCCCGCATCCACCTCGCGACCGGACGCACCGCGAGCGCGGTGGCGCTGGCCCGGCAGGGCATCGACATCTACGACGGCATGGGCAACTCCCTGCGCGGGGCGAACGCCCGCTACGCCCTCGGTCTGGCCCTCACCCAGAGCGGCGAACTCGGCGACGCGGCCGGGCGCCTGCAGGAGGCGCTGGAGGTGTTCCGCGACAGCCGGCAGCGCCTGTGGGAGGGCATGAGCCTGTTCCGGCTGGCCGAGGTGGACCTCGCCGCCCGGCGTCCGGCGCAGGCCGCGGCCAACGCCGAGATGGCGCTCACCGTGCTGCGCGGGATCGGCGGGGAGTGGCGGCGGGGCAACGTGCTGACCGTGCTGGGCCGGGCGCTCAGCGGCATAGGGCAGACCGGCCGGGCTCAGGTGTGCTGGCAGGAGGCGGCCGTCATCTACGAGGAGCTGGGCTCGCCCGAGGCCGCCGAGGTGCGTGCGCTGCTGACTCCGGTACGGGCGGCCTGAGGCCCGTTCGGGCGTTCATCGTTCGTTTATCGCCGCCCGCCATGCTGGACGTAGTCGATCCGTCGCGTCGGGGGGCAGACGGGTCGCCGCACGGGGCCCGTCCGGTCGGACTCGGGGGAGTGACCGGACGGGCCCGCCGACCGCACCGCCAGCCGCACAAGGGGAGTTGACGATCATGGGCGACGAGCTCAAGCCGCAGGACCTGCACGCCACCGGCACGACGGACGGCCAGGCCTCCACGGAGGACCTGCACGCCACCGGTGAGGGCGTCGCGAAGACCGAGGACCTGCACGCCACCGGCGAGCCGCTGGAGACGAAGGACCTGCACGCCACGTCGGAGCCGTTCAAGCCGACGAAGTAAGCCATCACCACACGGGGTACGGCCGCGGCGGCGCGGAGGGGGAGCCGTCGCGGCCGAGGCGTGTCCGCGGACGGGAGCCGTCCCCGCAGGGGCACGGCCCCGCCACCCGGCCCTCCCGTCAGCCGGCCGTCCGGAACCCCTTCCGCGCGCCGGTGCGACGGCCGTCCCGGACGCGTCAGGCGGTGCGCGCCGTGCCCGTGCCCTTCTCGGCGTCCAGCGCGTACACGCAGCGGTCCTTGCTGCACGCGTACACCACCCCGTCCCGGACGACCGGGGAGCCGGTGATCTCGCCGCCGGTGGCGAGCTTCCAGCGCAGCCGGCCGTCGTCGGCCTTCAGGGTGTAGAGCAGGTGGTCGGTGGAGCCGAAGTGGATGCGGCCCTCCGCGACCGAGGGGGCGCCGACGATGTCGCCGCCCGCCTGGAAGCGCCACTTGGGCGTGCCGGTGACCGCGTCCAGGGTGTAGAGGCCCTTGCCGCTGCCCACGTGGACGTGACCGGCGGCGACCAGGACCGGCTCGACCGAGGCGCGGGCCTCGGTGGCGATGCGCCAGCGGTCGCGGCCGTCGGTGGCGTCGAGGGCGTAGACCGTGCCGAGGTAGTCGGCCAGGTAGATGCCGCCGCCGGTGACGGCCGGGCCGGGGACGAAGGTGGGCGGGGAGAGGAAGACGGCCGGGGCCTCGAAGTGCCACCGCACGTGCCCGGCGGCCACGTCCAGGGCGAGGACGCGGGTGCCGGCGCAGACGTAGACGTACCCGTCGGGCGCCTGGACCAGCCGGACCGGGACACCGCCGCAGGAGGCCGCGTCGCCGATGGGGTACGACCAGCGCTCGTCGCCGGTGCGGGCGTCCAGGGCGCGCAGCCGGGCGTCCTGCCACACGTAGACCGTGCCGTCGTGCAGGGCGGGGCCGGCCTCCGGGGACTCGAAGTCCGTCTGGCAGCCGGTGAGCTCCCACAGCTTCTGCCCGTTGGAGGCCTCCCAGCCCTGGACGCCGCCGCCCCGGGTGCCGGTGACGACGGTGCCGCGGCCGGCCTTGAGCGCGTAGACCCAGGCGTCCGTCTGCAGCCGCCACAGGTCGCCGCCCTCGCGGGCGTCCAGGGCGAACAGGGTGGGGCCGTCGGAGGCGTGGATCCGGCCGTCCGAGACGGCCATGGACCAGGCGACGTCCCGGGTCTTGAAGCGGCGCCGGCCGGTGGCCACGTCCAGGGCGTGCACCTCGAAGGAGGTGACGTAGACGAGGTCGTCGGCGACCGCGGGGGTGCCCCAGACGTCGTTGGACATGCGGAAACGCCAGGGGCGCCAGCCACCGGGCTGCTCGGGCGGCGCGGCGGGGGCCGGCGGCGCGGCGACGGCGGGGCCCACGGCGGGGTCGGCGCCGTTGACGCCGGGGCGGGGCTTGGACCAGGAGGCGGCCAGGGCGGCCTCCGGAGGGGGCGCCTTGACGGCGGCGGCCCGGACGTCGGCGACGCGCGGGCCCGGGCCGATGGGCACCCGGGCGCCGGCCAGCCGCACCGGACCCGTGTCGGGGCCGCCGGCCGGGGCCGGCGCGGGCGCCGGGACGACCGGGTCGTGCGCGGGCGGCGGCGGGATGGGCGCCGGGCCCGGGGCGGGACGGCCGCCGCCGCTGCGTCCCTGGCCGGGGGCGGGCTTGCCGGCCGGGCGGCCGTTGCGGCGGGACTCGATCAGGTGGACCGCCCGCTCGGGCAGCCACGCGGAGGCCGTGCCGCTGTCGTCGGAGCCGGAGCCGAACAGGTGCGGGGCCAGCTGCGCCTGGAGGTCGGCCGGGTTGGGGCGGGCCGTGGGGTCCATCTGCATACAGGACTCGATCAGCGGACGCAGTTCGTCCGGGAGCCCTTCGAGGTCCGGGCCCTCGCGCAGCAGCATGAAGACGGTCTCGACCGGGTTGGCCCCGTGGAAGGGCGGGTGGCCGGTGGCGGCGAAGACGAGCATGGAGCCGAGCGAGAAGACGTCGCTCGCGCCCGTGACGCTGCGGGAGTCCTTGGCCTGCTCGGGGGACATGTAGGCGGGCGTGCCGACGGCCACGTTGGTCATCGTCAGACGTGTGTTCGAAACGCCGGACGCGATACCGAAGTCGATCACCCGCGGGCCGTCCTCGACGACCAGGACGTTCGACGGTTTCAGGTCCCGGTGCACCAGACCGGCCCCGTGGATCGACTGCAGCGCCTCGGCCACCCCCGCCGCGAGCCAGCGCACCGCCTGGGCCGGCAGCGGCCCGCAGTCGTTCACTATCTCTTCCAGGGAAGGCGCGGGAACGTAGGCGGTGGCCAGCCACGGCACGGCGGCGCGCGGGTCGGCGTCCACCACCGCGGCCGTGTAGAAGCCGGAGACGGCCCGGGCCGCCTCCACCTCACGGGTGAAACGCACCCGGAACAGCTGGTCCTCGGCCAGCTCCGTCCGGACGGTCTTGATCGCCACGCGCCGGCCGGACGCCGAGCGCGCGAGATAGACCAGCCCCATGCCGCCGGCACCCAGCCGTCCCAGCACCTCGAACGGCCCGATCCGCCGCGGATCGTGCTGCGTCAGCTGATCCACCACTCTGCCTGCCACCTCCCCGTACGAGCCGCGCCAAGCCACATCTTCCACGCGACCCCGTGCAGCGTCTCACCACCGCACCGCCATGGCGGCACGCACCCCGATTCTTCCTGGCCGAAGCCGTGGTGGCGAACCCGGTGACCATTGGGGTGTCTGCGTCCATACAGGGATAAAACATGACCAGCCGACGCCCGCTCAGCGGCGCAGCAGCGCGAAGGACGCCCCCTGGTCGTCCGTGACGACGGCCACGGTGCCGTAGGAGGTCGTGAACGGCGGGGCCTGGACCCGCCCGCCGAGCCGGGTCACCTCCTCCAACGCGGCCGGTACGTCCTCGACGGCGAAGTGGACGAGGAAGTGGGGCGGCATCTCGGCGGGGAAGACGTCGGAGACCGGGGCGCGGCCGAAGTCCGGCGCGGCCTCCGGCCCGAACAGGGCCTCGCGGAAGAGGTCGCCGTAGAAGCCGTTGGCCGCCTCGGTGTCCCGGGCGTACAACTCGGCCCAGGCGAAGGTGCCCGGCTCGTGCCGCCGGCCGAAGCCGGGGTGCTCGCGCGGCTGCCACAGGGCGAAGACGGCCCCCTCCGGATCGGTGACCAGCGCGGTGACGCCCAGCTCTGCGGCCGGCACCGGCGACTGGACGACCTGTCCGCCCGCCGTCCGGATCCGCCGCACCAGGGCCTGGGCGTCCGGGGTGGAGAAGTACACCGTCCAGACGGTGGGCAGCCGGCCGTCCGTCTTGCGCACCAGCGCGGCCACGGCTGCCCGTCCTTCAGCGCCCGCGTGAAGGGACCGAACCAGTCCTCGAAGGCCCACCCGAAGAGTTCACCGTAGAAGCGCTTGCCCGCCTCGACGTCGGGGAGCTGCGCGTCCACCCAGCAGGGGACGCCCTCTGCGTACACCGATGCCCTGTTTTCGGCCATGTCGCCAACGTAACCGCCACCGGCGCACCCCGCAGACCAGGCACACCAGCCTCCGTACCCCCTCACACCCCATTTGCAGTCGGCCGAATCGCGCCCCGATCACGCCTCGGTAAGCTGACGTCATGACAGGACAAGTGCGTACCGTCGACGGCCGCGTGGCCGGTCGGCGTGGGCAGGCGACCCGGCAGAAGCTGCTCGACTGCCTCAGCGAGATGCTCAGCTCCTCCCCGTACCGGGATGTCAAAGTCATCGATGTCGCCCGGAAGGCGGGCACTTCGCCCGCGACCTTCTACCAGTACTTCCCGGACGTCGAGGGCGCCGTCCTGGAGATCGCCGAGCAAATGGCGTCCGAGGGCGCGACGTTGACCGAACTCCTTCAGGGCCGTTCCTGGGCGGGGAAGGCCGGCTGGCAGACGGCGCAGGAACTCGTCGACGGCTTCCTGGAGTTCTGGCGGAAGAACGACGCGATCCTGCGCGTGGTGGATCTGGGCGCCTCCGAGGGTGACAAGCGCTTCTACAAGCTCCGCATGAAGATCCTCAACTCGGTCAACAACTCCCTCGCGGACGCCGTCGCCGAACTGCAGGGCAAGGGCCGGGTCGACAAGGACGTGAACCCGGCGGCCGTCGCCGGCTCGCTGGTGACGATGCTCGCGGCCGTCGCCTCGCACCAGAAGGGCTTCTCCTCCTGGGGCGTGAAGCAGGCGGAACTGAAGCCGAACCTCGCGCTGTTGGTGCACCTGGGCGTCACGGGGAGGAAGCCGACGAAGTAGCCGGTCGCGGCGTCCCCTCCCCTTTCCCAGTCCTGTCTGGCAGGCGGCGGTCCACCCCGGTGGGCTGCCGCCTGTCGTGCTGTGGGGCGGGAACACCCCTGCCGCTTCCCGGCGTTGCTTCCAGCACCGACCGCCTGCCGAAGGAGACCGTGGTGGCTCTGTCCCGCGAAGAACGTGAACAGTTCCTGGCCGAACCGCACATCGCGGCCCTCGCGGTCGACGCGGGAGCGGGCCGCGCCCCGCTCACCGTGCCGATCTGGTACCAGTACGAGCCCGGCGGCGACATCTGGATCATGACCGGGCGCGACTCCCGGAAGAACGAGCTGATCAGCGCGGCGGGCCGGTTCTCCCTGCTGGTGGACCGGGTCGAGCCCACGATCCGGTACGTGTCCGTGGAGGGGCCGGTGGTCGACACGGCCCCGGCGACCCTCGAACAGCTCCGGGAGATCTCGGCGCGCTACCTGCCCGCCGAGAAGGTCGACGGCTATGTGGACTTCGCCTCGAAGAACCACGGGGAGCAGCTGGTGCTGCGGATGCGGCCGGAGCGGTGGGTGTCCTCCGACCTCGGGCAGGTGTGAGCCCGGTGCCCCCAAAGCGGTGACAATCGGGGCATGGCAACCGATCTTCACGAGCTGCTGAGGTCGCTGCGGGTGTGGGACCCGGGGACCACGGACCTGCGGCCCTTCGACCCGGACACCGCGCCCGAGGCCCCCCTCCCCCTGTTCGCCGAGTGGTTCGCGCAGGCGGTGGCGGCCGGGCAGCCCGAGCCGCACACCATGTCCCTGGCCACCGCGGACCCGTCGGGCCTGCCCGACGTACGGATCGTGATGCTGCACGGCGCGGACGACGAGGGCTGGTCCTTCGCGTCCCACGCGGGCAGCCGCAAGGGCCGCCACCTCGCGGGCCGGCCGTACGCCGCGCTCGGCTTCTACTGGCCCGTGCTGGGCCGCCAGGTCCGCGTCCGCGGCCCGGTGTCGGCCGCCCCGTCCGAGCAGGCCCAGGGCGATCTGCACGCCCGCTCGACCGGTGCCCTGGCCGCCGCCCTGACCGGCCGGCAGAGCGAGGTCCTCGGCTCGCTGGAGGAACTGGACCGGGCCTCGGCGGCCGCCTGGGAACGGGCCGCGCGGGAGCCCCGGGCGCCGGTGCCCTCCTGGACGCTGTACCGGCTGCGGGCGGAGGAGGCCGAGTTCTTCCAGGGCGACGAACGGCGACGGCACGTCCGGCTGCGCTACCGGCGCGCAGGGCGGGGGTGGGCGCGGGAACTGCTGTGGCCGTGACCGGCCCCCCGGGGCGTCCGGCCACGGGCCCGCGCCGCACCCTGAACGCGTGCGCCTACCCGAAGTCGCGGACCGCGAAGTCCGCGACCGGCCGGTAGCCGATGCGCTGGTAGAGGCCGTTGCTGGTCGGGTTCGCCAGGTCCGTGAAGAGCAGCACCTCGCGCGCCCCGGCGGCGAGGGCGGCGCGGCTGACCTCGGCCGTCACGGCGCCCGCGTAGCCACGGCCGCGGTACCGGGCCGGGGTGTAGACCCCGGCGACGCGCACCTGCCCGGCGACCCGGGGGCCGGTGCCGGCCATGGCGACGGGCGTTCCCTCGGGGGTCTCCCAGAGAGTGACGCCGCCGCTGTCGATGCGGGCGTCCGCCCACTCGGCGGGGTCCCGGACGGTGCCCGCCCCGACGGCCTCGGTGAACTCGTCGTGCCAGCGCACCAGGAGCGCGTGGTCCCCGCGGGCGGCGAGCCGGGGCCCGCCGGGCGGCAGGGGCCCGGGAGCGGTGAGGGCGCCGAGCCGGTAGAGCCGCTGGCGCCGGCGGAGGGTGGCCGTGGCGCCGGTGTGCCGCTGCCAGGCCGTGGCGAAGGCGGCGGCGGTGTCGCGGTCGGCGCTCACGCCGGGCAGGGGCCTGCCGAGGCCGGCCAGCCGCGCGGCGAGGTCACCGGCCTCCCCGGGGGTGAGGGCGGTGGCGTTCAGCCAGTGCGGCGGCGTGCGGAAGAAGACCGCCCGGGTCTTTCCGTCCCGCTCCAGCACGCCGAACTCCGGCTCGCCGTCGCCGTACACGCGCGGTCCCCGGGTCCGCAGGGTCTCGGTGACGGTCAGCGGGACGGTGTGCCGCGCGGGCCGGGAGCGCAGGAAGTCCCCGGCCCGCAGCAGGAAGCCGTCGAGGTCGTGGGTGAGGTGCCAGGTGCCGGTGTCCATGCCTCATCGTGCCGTCGCCCGGCTGCCCGGGGCCCCTGATTTTCCGCTCCCCGTCAGCTCACCTGCCGCTGCGAAGCAGCTCGCGGGGTCGGACGCGGTGGTCGCGTCGGTGACGATCCGGACCGGGCCGGTTCACGGGTGCGGTCATCTCGGGTGGTCCCTTCTCTGCGGTCACCCGTGACGACCGGCGGAGCGGGGCGAACCGATCGGCCCGGCCGCGTGATCCGGGTCACCCGGGGTCGTCCGGGCCGGCCGGGGCCGGATCCGTGGCCAGCCGGGCGTGCAGGTGGGCGTCCCGGAACGCGTCGTGGCGGCCCTCCTGGAAGACCGCCCCGCGCAGGGTGCCCTCGTACGCGAATCCGCACCGCCGCGCTATCCGGCAGGAGACGTCGTGACCGACCGCGTGGTCCAGTTCCAGGCGGTGCAGGCCGAGTTCCGCGAAGGCCCAGTCGGCGGCGAGCAGCAGGGCCCGGGTGGCGACGCCCCGGCCGCGGGCCCCGGGGAGCACCCAGTAGCCGACGCGGGCGATCTTCAGGTGGTACTTGATCTCGTTGACGCCGATGTGTCCGAGGGCCTCGCCGGTGCGCCCGTCCGCGACCCGGAAGGAGACGGAGGTGCCCTCCGAGGCGCTCTGCGCCCGGGCCAGCAGGGACTCGCGCGCGCTCGCCCGGTCCGTGACCAGCCGCAGCGGGGTGTTCCAGCGGCGGAACTCCGGGTCCCGCATCCCGTGCAGCCAGGTGTCGATGTCGGATCCGGACCCGGCGTCCCAGGGGCGCAGGCTCAGGCCGTGGCCGTGGAGTTCCGTGCGGGGGCCGGTGAGGGACGGGTCGCGTAAGGGGGCCATGGGGCCCATTCAATCCCCTGATCCGCCGTACGGGACGGGGCCGGTGAGTCATCGGCGGCCGTGCCCGCGCCCGCCTCGCGCAGCCGTGATCAATCCGAAACCAATTCCGGTCTTGACCGAGACCCATCAAGCAGGTCCGGGATTACGCTCCCGCTCATGGCCGACTCCACACCCCCCGCACCCCTTAGCGCGCCTCCCCCGCCCGACCGCCCCGTCTACGTCATCGGCGGCGGTCCCGGCGGACTCGCCGCCGCGTACGCGCTGCGGGCCCGGGGCATACGGGCCGTCGTCCTGGAGAAGTCCGACCGGGTCGGAGCGTCCTGGCGCCGCCACTACGACCGGCTGCACCTGCACACCACCCGCCGGCTCTCCGCGCTGCCCGGGCTGCCGATGCCGCGCCGGTTCGGGCGGTGGGTGTCCCGGGACAACGTGGTGCGCTACCTGGAGAAGTACGCCGAGCACCACCGCCTGGAGATCGTCACGGGCGTCGAGGTGTCCCGCGTGGAGCGCCTTCCCGACGGCACGGGCTGGCTGCTGCGCGCCACCGGCGGCCGGGAGCTGACCGGCGCCGCTGTGGTCGTCGCGACCGGCTTCAACCACACCCCGCGCGTGCCGGACTGGCCGGGCCGCGCCGCCTACCCCGGCGAGTTCCTGCACGCCTCGCGCTACCGCAACGGCGAGCCGTACGCCGGCCGGGACGTGCTCGTCGTCGGGGTCGGCAACACCGGTGCCGAGATAGCCGTTGACCTCGTCGAGAGCGGCGCCGCGCGGGTCCGGCTGGCCGTGCGCACCGTCCCGCACATCCTGCGCCGGTCGACGGCCGGCTGGGCGGCCCAGTACAGCGGCATCCTGGTGCGCCGGCTGCCGGTCGGCCTGGTCGACCGGATGAGCCGGGTCCAGGCGAGGGTGGCGATGCCCGACCTGTCGGCGCACGGGCTGCCGCGCCCGGACACCGGGCTGTACAGCAGGGTGCGGCAGGGGGCGATCCCGGTGCAGGACGTCGGGCTGATCGACGCCGTGCGCAAGGGCAGGGTGGAGATCGTCGCCGCCGTGGACGGCTTCGAGGCCGACGGCAGCATCGCCCTCGCGGACGGCACCCGGATCTCCCCGGACGTCGTGATCGCCGCCACGGGCTACGTCCGCGCCCTGGAGGACCTGGTCGGCCACCTCGGCGTGCTCGACGCCCGCGGCAGACCCGTCGTCCACAGCGCCCGCACCCCGCAGGACGCCCCCGGCCTGTACTTCACCGGTTTCACCAACCCGATCAGCGGCAACCTGCGCGAGATGGCGATCGACGCGGTGCGGATCGCGAAGGCCGTCGCCCGGGACGGCTCGGGGAGGGTGTCCCGGCTGCCGGGGTGACCGGCCGTGAAGTCCCCCGCTACCGCCAATTCCTGACGTTGCGTCAGTTGCGCTGACCCGTCGGGGCGTCGGTCGACGGCCGGCTCGGGGCACGGCGTGCTGCGGCTCCGCCGCGCCCCGACGGACCGGCCGCGGACCGGGCCCCTCAGCCCGCCACCGCCACCGCCGCACCCCCGGTCCGCCGCCGGATCACCAGCGCCATCAGCGCCGCCGCCGCGCACAGCGCACCCGACGCGTACCAGACCACGTCGTACGACCCGAAGGTGTCGCGGGCCACGCCGCCGAGGAAGGCGACGAGGGCCGCGCCCACCTGGTGGGAGGCGAGGACCCAGCCGAAGACGATCGCGCTGTCCTCGCCGTACTGTTCGCGGCACAGGGCCAGGGTCGGCGGGACGGTGGCGACCCAGTCGAGGCCGTAGAAGACGATGAAGAAGATCATCGGCGGGTGGACGCTCGGCGCCAGCAGCATCGGCAGGAACAGCAGCGACACGCCCCGCAGCGCGTAGTACACGGCCAGCAGGCGGCGCGGCTCGAAGCGGTCGGTGAACCAGCCGGAGGCGATCGTGCCGACGACGTCGAAGACGCCGATGACCGCCAGCAGCGAGGCCGCGGCCGTGATGGGCATGCCGTGGTCGTGCGCGGCGGGCACGAAGTGGGTCTGGACCAGGCCGTTCGTGGAGGCACCGCAGATCGCGAAGGTGCCGGCGAGCAGCCAGAACGGCCCGGTGCGCGCGGCCGAGAACAGGACCTTCAGGGTGCGCCGGGCGGCCCCGGGGACGGGCGCCGGCTTCGGCACGAACTCGGCCGCCCCGTAGGGCTTCTGGCCCAGATCGGCGGGATGGTCGTGCAGCAGCAGCCACACGAACGGCACCACCGCGAGGGCGGCGAGCGCGACGGTGACGGCGGCCGGGCGCCAGTCGTGCGTCTCCACGATCCAGGACAACAGCGGCAGGAAGATCAGCTGCCCGGAGGCCGAGGCGGCGGTGAGGATGCCGCTGACCAGGCCGCGCCGCTCGGTGAACCAGCGGTTGGTGACGGTCGCGGCGAAGGCCAGCGCCATGGAGCCCGAGCCGAGGCCGACCAGCAGCCCCCAGCACAGCATCAGCTGCCAGGCGGCCGTCATCCACACCGTGAGCCCGGAGCCGACCGCGATCACGGTCAGGGCGACGGCGACGACCCGGCGGATGCCGAAGCGGTCCATGAGCGCCGCGGCGAACGGGGCGGTCAGGCCGTACAGCGCGAGGTTGACGGAGACGGCCGCGCCGATCGTGCCCCGCGACCAACCGAAGTCCTGGTGCAGCGGATCGATGAGCAGACCCGGCACGGAACGGAAGGCGGCGGCGCCGATGATCGTCACGAAGGTGACGGCGGCGACGAACCACGCGCGGTGCACACGACGACGGCGGCTGGGCTCGGGCGGCTGCTCGACGGCCGCGGCTTCGGTTGTCTGGGTCACGCCATAGAGCTTCGGGCCGGGGCCGATCTCCAGCGAGTGGCCCGAAGGACAGCCTTCGTTAGGATCGGGCCATGACCTCGGCCACCGCTTCCGGGCCCGCGGGCGCCGGCCACCGCCCGCACCGCGTCGCCGTCCTCGCCCTCGACGGACTGCTCCCGTTCGAGCTGGGCATCCCGCACCGCATCTTCGGCCGCCCGAAGGACGACCGCGGACGGCCCCTGTACGAGGTCCTGACCTGCTCGGTCCGGCCGCCGGGCCCGGTGGAGACGGACGCCGACTTCGCCATCCACGTCCCGCACGGCCCGGAGCTCCTCGCCACCGCCGACACGGTGATCGTCCCGGCGTCCTACGAACTCGGCCCGGTCTACGAGGAGGGCGTGCTGACCGACGAGCTCGCCGCCGCCCTCGCCCACCTCAGGCCCGGCACCCGGCTGGCCTCCATCTGCACCGGTGTCTACGTCCTGGCCGCGGCCGGCCTGCTCGACGGCCGTCCGGCGACCACGCACTGGGCCCAGGCCGAGCATCTGCAGCGGCTCTTCCCGCGGGTCCGCGTCGACCCGGACGTGCTGTTCGTCGACGACGGCGACGTGCTCACCTCGGCGGGCGTCGCGGCCGGCATCGACCTGTGCCTGCACATGGTGCGCCGCGACCACGGCACCGCCGTCGCCACCGACGTGGCCCGCCGCACGGTCGTGCCGCCGCACCGCGCGGGCGGGCAGGCGCAGTACATCGCGCGGCCGGTGCCGGACCCGCAGCAGGCGTCCACCACCACGGCCCGCGCCTGGGCCCTGGGCCGCCTGCACGAGCCGATCCAGCTGCGCGACATGGCCGCCCAGGAGGCCATGTCGGTGCGTACGTTCACCCGCCGCTTCCGCGAGGAGACCGGCGTCAGTCCCGGCCAGTGGCTCACCCAGCAGCGGGTGGAGCGGGCCCGGCACCTGCTGGA
Source organism: Streptomyces sp. NPDC085931 (assembly GCF_044540565.1). NCBI lineage: Bacteria > Bacillati > Actinomycetota > Actinomycetes > Kitasatosporales > Streptomycetaceae > Streptomyces > Streptomyces sp. NPDC085931. Next base: position 216,704 of record NZ_JBITSK010000007.1, on the reverse strand, counting down.
GTCCACCGACCGCTCGGTCGACCAGGTGGCCCGGGAGGCGGGCTTCGGCACGGCCCAGTCGATGCGCCAGCACCTCCAGGCGGCACTCGGCGTCACGCCCTCCGCCTACCGGCGGACCTTCCGGTCCGGGGCCGAGCACCCGGAGGCCGGCCTCAGCAGGTGAGCCCCGCCCGGGCCACTCGCCCGGCCCGGGCGTCCGCCGCCTTGCCGAAGGGCGGGCTCGAAAAGTTGTCCACAGCCTGTGGAGAAGATCGGCCGGTGCGCCGTCCCGCCGCCGGCCGCCCCGGGCCGTTCACCGGGGCGACCGGATCCACGGTGAATCCGGTCGCCCCCCCCCGGGCCGGTGCCCCCCTCCCCCTGACGTGCGATGGCGGCGCCGCGCTGCTCGCCCCGAGCACGACAGCGCGCGCCGCCATCCGACTCCGGCGCTCCCGCCCCGGCTTCCATGGCCCTGACGGAAGCCGACGCCGAGTCACGACTCACACTCGCCGAGGGCCGCCGTCGCGCGGCCCTCGCCGTCCCCTCACGGCGAATCGCTGCCCACAAGCGTGAACATCCGGTCACGGCGCGTCAACACCGATTCGGCGATCTGCACCTTGTGCGGCTTTTGCCGCGGGCGCGCACGGAAGCACGTCCCGGCGCACCGCCGCATCTCCGCACGGAGGCGGCCGGCTCGGCATGCCCCCGTGCCCCGGGCCCGCCGCACGACCACGCGGCATGTGCCGCCGTGCACCGCGCGCGGGGGCGCGGGCCCTACACCGCCTCGTAGGCCGCGAGCCCTTCGAGGGCCGCGCCGCCGGCGCCGCCGTACGCCACCGCGCCGCCCCCGCACGACGCCGGGATCTCACGGGAGGCGGCGCACCGGTCCAGTTCGCACCAGATGCGCTTGCCGGTGGCGTCGATGCTCCAGCCCCAGCGGTCGGCGAGGCCGTCCACGAGGGCGAGGCCCCGGCCACCGGTCGCCTCGTCGCCCGCGCACCGGGGCACGGGGGCCCGGCCGCTGCGGTCGGCGACCTCCAGGCGGACCGTCGCCTCCTCCGTCACCACGGGCGGCAGACACAGCCGCAGCACGGCGGGGCGGCCGGTGTGCACCACGGCGTTGGTGACGAGCTCGGAGACGAGCAGGATCAGCGTCTCGGCGAGCGGTTCATCGGCCTGTATACCCGACCCGGCCAGGCGCGAGCGGGCCCACCGCCGGGCCCGCCCCACCTCTGCGGGGTCGGGCCGGATCTCCAGCTGCACTTGAAGCACCTGCACCGCTCACACCATCCGAACCGGCGGACACTTAGGCTCGCGCCTCACGAGGGCCACGATCGTAGCCATTTTCTGCATGGCCAGAACAACGGCCGGGTCAGGGATCACGGACCGTGAGTCCCTTGTGGGACAGCATGGTTGACGTACAGTCACCCCAACAAGCGCTTCGGGCATATTCCAGCGCGAAGGAGTACCCGTGCGGCATACTGTGCGACGCTCACCCGGGGCAGTCGAACAGGCCGCGCCACGGGGTCGCACTGCGCTCACAGCCACTCGCATCTCACACAAGGTACCGGAGCGTGCCGTCGACTCCGGGCCGTGACGAGACACTCCGAGGACACAAGCCGGTATCAACGCTCCGTGATCATGACGTGCCACGATCCGCGACATCCGCTCGGGCCCGTACGGCGATACCGCAGCCAGCAGGCCTGTCAGACCTCTCCGGCCGAGCGCCCGGCCGCCTCCATCCCCTCACTCTGCGTGACATCGCCGCCACGTCCGGTTCGAACCCGTGCCCGCCTCGGCCGCAGGCGGACCTCGGACTCCCAGGTGAAGCCCGTGCCGCCGTGCACCCGGAGTCCGGCCCCGGGCGCCGCGCACGCCGTCCTCGTCGGCGCGCAGCCGGGCGGCCGCGACGTCGGCCGGGCCGCCGGTGACCGCCGCCGCGCACACCTGAGCGCGGGCCGTTCCCGTGCGCGCCGGTCTCCCGGCGCACAGGTGTGCCCCGGCCTGCGGGGCGTCGGCGGGCCGTCCGAACTGCTCGTGCGCCCGGGCGTGTTGCCCCGCCGGCTCGCGGACGCGGCCGGCCCCGCCGAGTGGCCCGGCGGGCACGCGGTGCAGCGGGGTGAGCGGGGCGGGGGAAGCGCACAGGGCCGTCGACGCCGACGAGGCCGTGCTGACGGCTCGTCAGCTAACGCCGTCCGGCGCCGCATGCCCCTCGGGGACGCGGCCGTGATCGGGCTGTCCCGGCCCGGCGGCGGCGAATCGCGGTGCGTGGAGGGGCGCAACGGCCACTCCGGGCCGGGCCGTTGACGTTCGGCGCCGTGAGGGTGGTCCCGCGCGCCGAGGGCGTGCCGGTGCGCGAACTGCCGGAGCGCCTGGAGCTGGTGGACGCCCTTCCGCGGGGCGGGACCCTGCGGAAGGGGCTGACGTACAAGCTGGGCGAGCGCTACTCGGGCACGGTGAAGTAGCGGGCGAAGGCGGGCACGACGTCGGCCTCGCGGACCTTGCCGTCACCGTCCGCGTCGAGCGTGGCGGCGGCCGTGGCGACCATCTCCTCGGGGACGCCCAGGCACTTCAGGACGCGCCCGGCCTCCTCGACCGCCACGGCGCCGTCGCCGTCGGTGTCGGCGACGTCCAGGGCCGCGTGCAGGAAAGGGCGGGCGATCTCGGCGAACCGGTCGGGGTTGTCGCGCAGGCGCTTGACCGCGCCGTTGACGAACTCCTCGCGCGTGATGCGCTGGTCGCCGTCGCGGTCCGCCATCCCGGCCATGCCCTGCCAGAACGCCTCGGCGCCGCCGAACAGTGCCTGCCCCTTGTCGGAGCGGGCCGCGACGGCGAACTCCGTGAGCAGCGCCTTGGCCGCCCCGAAGAAGTCCTCGCGGTCGATGTAGCCGTTGCCGTCCTGGTCGAAGGTGGCGAACCGGGCGGCGATCCTGCGCTCGTACTCGCTGCTGACCATGTCTGTTTCGGGCCGCCTTACGTCAGGTGGGGTGCGTCTGGGTCGGAGCGTACGACGGAGGGAGGGGTTCGGGCGCGGGAAAACGTCACTTGTGCCAAGACCGGGGGAATTCCGGGACACCACCGTGCCGAACGGCGACACCCGTCCTGTCGTGCGGGTCGGGGACGTGTCGCGGGGGTGGCGAGGGTCAGGCGGAGAGGGGCTCGCCCTCGTCGCCCAGGGCCGCGTCCAGGTCGCCGTACACGTCGAACAGGCGGCGCACGCCCAGTGCGCCGAGGACCCGGTTGACGTGGGAGCCGTCGGCGGCGCCCCGGGCGGGCAGCACCAGGCGCAGCCGGCCCTGGCAGGAGCGGATCAGCCGGCGGGCGGCGATGAGCACGCCCACGCCGCTGGAGTCGCAGAAGAACACCTCGGACAGGTCCAGGACGAGACAGTGGTGCCCCTCGGCCACCACGTCGTGCACCCGCTGACGCAGCACCGGCGACGTCACCAGGTCCAGCTCGCCCGACACCCGGAGCACGGCCCACTCGCCCTGCTCGCCGCCGGTCACTTTGAAGGCCACCACCACGCCCCTCGCTCGCCAAAACGGAAGCAGTCCCTACGCTTCCTTGCAGCGCGGCTGCCCAGCGGCCGTTCCCTGAAACACGGCCCGAAAAACGGTTCCCTCGCAAAAGAGGCTTGTTTTAGTCGACTTCGATCCGCTTCGATCCTAATCAGTCACGTCTGATCGGAGAACGGATGGGTAGGTGCGACCCCAAAGGCATCCCGCGCGAGCGCCCGGCGCCCTCTACCACCTGCGGGCCTTCGGGGGGCGCACATTGCCACAAAGGGGCGTGCGCCACCGGACGTGCCGACTACATTCGAGGAGACGTGAGGCACAGGCTGGACAGGGCACGGGCGCGGAGCACGAGCAGGGGGTGAGGGGGCCGCATGGCGCACAGGGACGTACCGCCGCGCTGGGACCGCAAGATGCAGCAGCGGCTCGCCCGCGGGGAAGCCGCCGCCCTCGGTGAGCTCTACGACCGGTTCGCCTCGCTCGTGCACGGCCTCGCCCACCGCGTCCTCGGCGACGAGAGCGCGGCCGACCGCGTCACCCGCGAGGTCTTCGTCCACGTCTGGGAGCACCCCGACTCCTACGACCCCAGGGAAGGCCCGCTGCGGACCTGGGTCGCCGCGCTGACCCACCGGCTCGCGGTGCAGCGGCTGCGCGCCGCCGAGACGGCCGCCCTCGTCCGGGACGGCTCCGGCTCCCAGGAGGAGCTGGAGCACCGGGTGCGCAGCGCCGCCGTCGCCGCCCGCGCCGACTACATCGTCCAGTCCATGCCGGTCCCGCTGCGCTCGGCCCTGGAGCGTGCCTACTTCCAGCGCCGCGACTACCGCCAGGCCGCCGCCGACCTCGGCATCACCGAGGACGAGGCCCGCCGACGCCTGCGCCTGGGCCTGCAGTTGCTGTCCACCGCGCACGACACCGAGGCCCCCGGCGCCCCGCCCGGATTCGGGGGTGCGGTGTGAACGGGCCGGACCCTGACGAGGCGTACGACGACCACGAGGACGCCGGCGGCGGCCGCGCGGAGCCGGACGGCTCCCGGCAGGAGAACGACACCCGCGGAGAGAACGGCAGTCGGGATGAACAGGGTGCAGGCGGACCGGGCGGACCCGGGCAGGGCGACGCGCCGCACGCCGGCGGCGGGCGGCCGCCGCGGATACCCCTGCCCCGGACCTCCGTCGAGGACGGCGGGCCGCCCCTGCCCGCGCCACCACCACCGGAACGGCCCGTGTTCACGCATCCCCTGCTGAAGTCCCTGCTCGGCGCCTGGGCGCTGGCCGCCTGCTCGGCCGAGGAGGCCACGGCCGTCGAGGAGCACCTCGGATCGTGCGGCGGGTGCGCCGACGAGGCCCGGCGGCTGCGCGAGGCGGTCGGGCTGCTGCAGCGCCCCGAGAGCCTCGACCTCGACCCGGGTCTGCGCACGCGCGTCCTGCAGACGTGCCTGGAGCGGCGCCCGCCGCGCATCCCGGTGCCCGAGTGGGCCGCCGCGTACGACGCCGAGACCGCCCGACTGGACGCCCTGCTGCAGGACTTCGGCGACGCCGAGTGGCACGCGCCGGTACGGCTGCGCTGGTTCCGCGCCGACGAGGCGACCACGCGCCGGACCACCGTCGCCGGGGTGATCGCGCATCTGCTCAGCGTCGACGGGCTGGTGGCGGTCGCGCTCGGCCTGGACGACCCGCTGGGCGACGTCCCCTCCGCACGGCCGACCCCGGCGGAGCGCACCGAGGCCTACTGGCGCGCTTCCCACTTCCCGCCCACCCGCTCCGTACGCGCCCCCTGGCGGGAACAGAGCCACAGCCTGGTCCGCACGGTGTCCTTCACGGGCGGCGGCGCGGGCAAATTGCCGATTCCCTACGGCGACTTCGACCTGCCCCTGCACGACGCGATGCTCGACCGGGCCTTCGAGTGCTGGGTGCACGCCGAGGACATCGCGGACGCCGTCGACTACCCCTACGACCCGCCCGCACCGCGCCATCTGCACCGCATGATCGACCTGGCGGCCCGTATGCTCCCGGCGGTCCTGGCCCACCGCCGGCAGGCCGGTCTGGCCGCTCCCGCCCCGCACCGCCACCTGGTCGCGGCCGGCGAACCGGGCCGCAGCCTGCGCCTGGAGATCGAGGGCTCGGGCGGCGGTGAGTGGCTGATCCCGCTGGACTCCCCCGCGGCGAAGGGCTCCGCCGAGCACGAGGTGGCCCACGTGGCCCTGGACGGCGTCGAGTTCTGCCGTCTCGCGGCAGGCCACGTCCCGCCGCAGGAGGCGGCGGCCGGACAGGTCGGGGACCGGGAGGCGATCAGGGACGTCCTCTTCGCGGCGGCGTCCCTGAGCAGGATGTGAACCGCCCCTTTGTGCCTAGGCGAACACCACGGTCCGCCGCCCGTTCAGCAGGATCCGGCGCTCGGCGTGCCACTTCACGGCCCGCGCCAGCGCCTGGCACTCCACGTCCCGCCCGATCGCCACCAGCTGGTCCGGCGTCACGTCGTGCCCGACCCGCTCGACCTCCTGCTCGATGATCGGCCCCTCGTCCAGGTCGGCCGTCACATAGTGGGCGGTGGCCCCGATCAGCTTCACGCCCCGGGCGTGCGCCTGGTGGTACGGCTTCGCGCCCTTGAAGCTCGGCAGGAACGAATGGTGGATGTTGATGATCCGCCCGCTGAGCTGCTTGCACAGGTCGTCGGAGAGGACCTGCATGTAGCGGGCGAGCACGACCAGCTCCACGCCCTCCTCGCGCACGATCTCCAGCAGCCGCGCCTCGGCCTCGGGCTTGGTGTCCTTGGTCACCGGGATGTGGTGGAAGGGCACGTTGTACGAGCCCACCAGCTCGGCGAAGTCCGTGTGGTTGGACACCACGGCCGCGATCTCCACCGGCAGCGCCCCGATCCGCGCCCGGAACAGCAGGTCGTTCAGGCAGTGCCCGAACTTGCTGACCATCAGCAGGATGCGCATCTTCTCGTCGCCCCGGTTGATCTGCCAGTCCATCTGGAAGGAGTCACCGATCGCCGCGAAGCTGGCCCGCAGCTTCTCCACCGTCACCGGGGCGTCCGCCGAGAAGTGGACCCGCATGAAGAACAGTCCCGTGTCGTGGTCGCCGAACTGCTGGCTGTCCTCGATGTTGCAGCCGGTCATGAACAGATAGCTCGACACGGCGTGCACGATGCCCTTCCTGTCCGGGCAGGAGAGCGTGAGGACGTACTGGTCGGGCGGGACCGCGGCGCTGGTGGACTGCTCGTTCATGCAGGACAGGTTCCCACAAGGGGCGACGGCGCCGGCAATCGTCCCGCTAGGCGGACCTCGTCATGATCCGCAGCACCTCCAGGCTGCGCGGCGGGGTGTCCGGCTCCTCGCCGTCACTCGTGGCGAGGAGGACGTGCGCCTCCCGGGCGGCCCGGACCGCCTCCGGCCACGCCTCGTGCTCCAGGTACGCGGCGACCGGCGCGTCCGGCCCCACCTGGTGCATGATCCGCAGCACCCGCAGCACGGCGGTGTCGACGAGGGCCGCCTCCTGTGCGTCGCGGAAGATCGTGCCGACGTACTTCTCGGCGGACCAGTGGTCCAGCCAGGTGTCCTCGACCAGCCGGTACACCGCGTCGGTCACGTCGCCGTAGCCGTCCACGCCGGCCAGCCAGACCTCCCGCTGGAAGACGGGATCGGAGAGCATGTGCAGCGCCGAGCGCACGTTGCTGCGCCAGCGCCACCACGGCATGTCGTTGACAGGCATGCCGCCCATGGTGGATGAGCGACGGCCACGTCGGGAAGAGTTCTCCGAAGCTTGCACGGTCATCGATCGTACGTTCCCCTCCACATCGGTCACACGGACCCCCGTAATTCACCTGTACGTCACCGGTCGTCGACCGCGGGTCACTCATGGGTTAGCCGTGTGACGGAATCGTGCGGACCCATGACCGGCAGGCGACGCACCCGCAGCACATCCCTTTCCGGCCTCCTCACCCGTCACGCCAGAAGAGGCGTCCTCTCCGCGGGCGCGGCGGTCGCGTGCGCCTCGCTCCTGGCCGGCTGCGGGGTCGTGCCCGGTACCACGGGGGGTGCCGGGGACGAGCCCATCACCGTCATGACGTGGGCGCCCGAGAAGACCAGGGCCACCAACAAGCCCGGCATGCCGGCCTTCGCCCGCGCCTACGCCCGCTGGGTGAACGCCAACGGCGGGATCAACGGCCGCGAGCTGAAGGTGCTGACCTGCAACGACCACAACGACAGCGTGGCCGCCGCCAGGTGCGCGCGGACGGCCGCCAAGGAGAACGTGGTCGCGGTCGTCGGATCCTACAGCCAGCACGCCGACTCCTTCTTCCCGTCCCTGGAGGGCGCGGGCATCCCCTACATCGGCGGCTACGGCATCACCAACGCCGAGTTCACCAGCCCCCTGTCCTACCCGGTCAACGGCGGCCAGCCCGCGCTGCTCGCCGGGCTGGGCCGCGCGCTCGCCGACTGCGGGCCGGTGGCCCTGATCCGGCCCGACACCATCGCGGGCGACCAGCTGCCGCCGCTGCTGGATTCGGGTCTGAAGTCGGGCGGGCACGCGCCCGCGCGGGACCAGCGCGCACCGGAGGACGCCACCGAGTACGACGGCCAGGCCGAGCGGGCACTGCGCTCGACGACCACCGACCCGCGGGACGAGGGCTGTGTGGTGCCCGCGCTCGGGGACCGCAACGGCACGTTCATGGACTCCTTCCGCCGGGCCCGGGAGGACTATCCCGACGTGCGGACGGCCGCCGTGCTCGGCAGCGTCGACCAGACGGTGATCGACGCGACCGGTGGGGCGTCGGGGCCGTACGAGGGGTCGTACATCACCGGCTGGTACCCCGTGGCGAGCGATCCGCGCTGGGACGGGATGAAGCGGGTGATCAAGGAGGAGGCCTTCGGCGACAACCGCATCGACCCCGCGGACGCCGGTGTGCAGACCACGTGGATCGCCTACACCGTGTTCCACCGGGTCGTCGAGTCGCTCGGCGACGGCGAGGTGAGCGCCGACACCGTCGCGGAGGCCCTCGACGACGGCCTGGAGATCGACACGGGCGGGCTCACGCCGACCCTGCAGTGGCGGTTCCAGGACGAGCTGGCCTCCGTCGGCTTCCCGCGGCTGGTCAACGCGAACGTGACCCTGCAGGTGGTGCGCGAGGGACGGCTGGTGTCGGCGCGCAAGGGCTTCGTCGACACGACCCGGACCCTGCAGGACGCGGACGTGACGTACTAGGCCGTGTCCGTAAAGTCCCGCCTGCCCCGCGACGCCTGGCACGCACTCTCGCCGCACCGAGCGAAGCCCCAAGTACATCCGGTACGCGGGCCTCCGCCCGGCGCGCCGAGAGCACGCACCAGACGCCGCAGGGCCCGCCCTCCGGGCGGACGACGGGACTTTACGGACACGACCTAGGCGCGGGCCCGGCGGTGCCCGCCGGGCCGGCTCGGCCCGGCGGCCGTCACAGCTGCGTCGGCTGCCGTTCGGTCAGGCCGTAGGTCTTGGCGATGCTGTTCCACAGCGTGGCCGCCTTGGCCTTCTCGGCGCTCGCGACGCCGCTGGCCCGGTTGCCCGCCTGCGTCTGGCCGGTGACGCGGGCCTGGCCCTTCCTGCACCCCTTCTTGCCCGCGGTCTGGTCGGCCCAGGCCGCGTAGTGGTTGTCGGCGGAGGCGGAGGCCTGCCACGCCTTGGTGAGGGCGGTGGTGAGCTCGGCGTGCCCGGGCAGCCGGTCGACCTGGATGCCGTCGAGCCGGGTGACCAGCTGGGTGCGCTGCCTGGCCGCGTCGCGCAGGTCCTTGGCGGCCTGGGCGAGGTTGTCGCAGCCCTTGACGTCGGCCACCGCGTTGATGACCGCGCTGCGGCTGTCGCCGCTGTCGGCGAGCAGCTTGTCCAGCTCGACCGCCTGGGCGCGGGCCGGGTCGGCGGAGGGGGAGGCGGAGCCGTCCGTGGCCGGCGCGGAGGCGGCCACGGTCGTGTTGTCGTCGCCGCCGTCGTCACCGCCGCCCCCGGCGAGCAGCGCGCCCGCGCCGACGCCGAGGACGGCTATGCCGATGCCGACGGCGGCGATGACGGGCACGCGTGAACCGGTCCGGCCGCCGCGCGAGCGGCCCGCGGCGGGAGCGGCGTGGGAGGTCTGGGGGGCGCGGTGGGAGGGCTGGGAGCGGTGCTCCTCGACACGGGGCAGCTGCTGGGTGGCCCCGGCGGGGGCCTCGGCGGCCGGGTCGGTGCGGAAGAGGTGGCCGAACTCGGCGGGCGGCTGCTGGTCCGCGCCCCCGGGCACCGGCGCGATGTACTGCGTGGCCTCGGCGTCCGGGTTCGAGGCGGGCGGCAGCGGCCCGGCTCCCGACCCGGCGCGCGGTCCGGTCCCCAGGAACCGGGTCGCCTCGGGGTCCTCCCCGGCGGACGACTCGGGCGGCAGGGCCCCCGGTCCGACCGGGGGTATGTACTGCGTGGCCCCTTCGTCGGCGGCGGGGGGAACGGGCGGCAGGTACTGCGTGGCGGCGGCGGACCCGTCCGCGGCGACCGGCGGCAGGTACTGGGTCGCCCCCTCGTCCGGGGCCGCATGCCGCGGGCCGCTCGCGGGGCCGTGCCCGTGCCCACCGGCGGGAGAGCCGTAGGCGTCCGTGGCGGGGTGCAGCGGGGCCGACCCGGCGCCGTACGGGCCCTCCGGGGGCAGCGGGGCTCCGCCGCCCGGCGCGCCGTAGGCACCCGCCGGCGGCTGGTGCGCGTCGTAGGAGGCGTGCTGCGCCTGCTCGCCGTACGGGTGCGGCGGGCGGGTGCCCTCCTGCGGGAGCGCTCCCGGGTCCTGCGGACCGGGCGCGGACCGCCCCCCGTCCCAGGACTGCTGCGGGGGCGTGGGCCACTGCTGCTGCGGCGGCGCGGACTGCCAGGTTCGGCCCGGCTGCGGGGGCGTCTGCTGCTCGGGGCCCCAGGGCCGGTCCCAGGTCCGGCCCTCGGCCGGGGCCTGTCCCGTCGGGGCGGGGGCGGGCCGGCGCGTGGCGGCGTCGCCGGGTCCGCCGGTCATGCCCGGCAGCAGGGGTTCGCCACCGTCCGAGGGCAGCACGATGCCTTCGCGCGCGGGGCGCGCCGAGGGCTCCTCGCCCTGTCCACTCTGCGTCACCGGGACTCCTACTAATGGGGGACCTTGTGAATCGTCGGGTCACGCTACCGGGTCCCCTGAGCCCCGTGCCACGCAGCACAGGGCGCGACCGCCCGCCCTGTGAGCGCGGCGACAGCACCGGGTCGCGGCACGCCTCTCGCGTCACCTCCCGCCTGTCAAGCGGCCGTTCCCCGGATGTTCACGCCTGTGCCGAGCGGGTGTTCACGCCGCCGCCTGCAGGTCGAGCCGCGCGCCGAACTCCCGTACCACCGCCTCGTCCCGGTACGGCTCCAGCCGCTGCTGGAAGTCCTCCAGGTACTCGGCGCCCCGGTTGGACCGCAGGCCCTCCAGCAGTTCGACGGCCTTCATGCCGGTGCTGCACGCCTCCTCGATCTCGCGCTGCTGCACCTGCGCTGTGGCGAGCAACACATAGCCGATGGCCCGGCGGCGGGCCCGGCTGCGCGGATGCCCGGCCAGCGACTCCTGCGCGCACCGCGCCGCCGCCTCGGCCTGCCCGAGATCGCGGTGGCAGTGGGCCAACTCGTCGGCCAGGTACGCCTCGTCGAAGTGGGCGATCCACACCGGGTCGTCCCCGGTGGCCGGGTCGGCCGCCTCCAGGGCGCTCACCGCGCGCCCGGCCGCGAGCTGCGCGGCGCGCGCGTCGCCCAGCAGGGCGTGCCCGCGCGCCTCCGCGGCGTGGAACATGGACTCCGCGCGCGGCGTGACGCGCCCCCGCGCCCCCTCCTGCGCCGCCCGCGCCAACTGCGCGATCTCGCGCGGGTTCCCGAGCTGCGCGGCCAGGTGGCTCATGGAGGCCGCGAGGACGTAGCCGCCGTACCCGCGGTCCCCGGCCGCCTGGGCCAGCCGCAGGGCCTGGATGTAGTAGCGCTGGGCCAGCCCCGGCTGTCCCGTGTCGACGGCCATGTACCCGGCGAGTTCCGTCAGCCGCGCCACCGCGGCGAACAGGTCCCGCCCCACCGCCTCCCGGTACGACCCCGCCAGCAGCCCCGAGACCACGCTGTTGAGGTAGTGCACGACCACCGGGCGCACATGCCCGCTGCCGTACTGGTGGTCGAGGTCCACCAGCGCCTGTGTCATGGCCCGCACGGCCTCCACGTCGGACTGGCCGACCCGCGGCCCCGCCGAGCGCGACACCTGCGAGTCCGGCGCGGAGATCAGCCAGTCACGGCTGGGCTCGACCAGCGCCGACGCGGCGACGGAGGAGCCGGACAGGAAGTCCCGCCGCCCCACGTCGCTGCGCCACAGCTCGCAGACCTGCTCGATGGCCCCCAGCACCGTCGGCGAGAACTGGAGCCCCACCCCCGAGGCGAGGTTCTTGCCGTTGGCCATGCCGATCTCGTCGATCGTGACCGTACGGCCGAGTTTGCGGCCCAGCGCCTCGGCGATGATCGCCGGTGCCCTGCCCCGCGGTTGCTGCCCGCGCAGCCAGCGCGCCACGGACGTCTTGTCGTAGCGCAGGTCGAGTCCGTGCTCGGCTCCGCACATGTTGACCCGGCGGGCGAGGCCGGCGTTGGAGCAACCGGCTTCCTGGATGAGCGCCTGGAGCCGTTCGTTCGGCTGCCGGGCGACGAGCGGCCTTGCGGCCATGGCGTACCCCCTGTGGCTGCGGTGCCTGCCCACGCACCGAGTTGACGTGTCTTCCGCGGCCGGGGCCCCTCGCGTCCCGGCGAGGAGATCCGGCCGTGAAGATCAATGCCCCGCCGACCAGGCGAAAATGCGAGGCATGTGAGGATTGCCGGGGTTACGGCTGGCGCCGGCCCCACTCGTGGCTACCCACCTGCGGCCACCGATCCTCCTGCGCGCCCCCGGACATGCACCCATGCGCCCCGGCCGCGGACGGGATGCTCCTCCCCGCGCACGCGGGCGGGCGTAACCCCTGGTGACGACCGGAGTTGTGTTCATCGTGGAAGAGACGATCGCCGGCACCGAAGCCGCTCAGATCCCGAAGCAGCGCGGGGAATCGCTGCTGGAGACCGCCGTCCGCTACGCCGAGGAGCGGCACTGGGACGTGTTCCCGGGCACCTGGCTGGAAGCCGTCGACGGCAGTCAGCGCTGCTCGTGCGGTGACGCCGCGTGTCCGGCACCCGGCTCCCACCCGGCGCGTCCCGACTGGGCGACGCAGGCGACGGGCAGCGCGACGGTCGCGCGGCGGATGTGGCAGAAGCAGCCGACGGCGTCGATCCTGCTGCCGACGGGCCGGACGTTCGACGCGATCTCCGTGCCGGAGACGGCCGGGTTCCTGGCGCTGGCGCGGATGGAGCGGATGGAGCTGACGCTGGGACCGGTGACGCTCACGCCGGACCGGCGGATGGAGTTCTTCGTGCTGCCGGGGGCCAGCGCGAAGGTGCCCGATCTGGTGCGCAAGCTGGGCTGGTCGATGTCGTCGCTGGATCTGACGGTGCTGGGCGAGGGGGCGTACGTGGCCGCGCCGCCCACGCGGTTCGGGTCCCGGGGGGCCGTGCAGTGGGCCTGCCGGCCGACTCCCGCCAACCGGTGGCTGCCGGACGCGGAGGAGCTGATCTCGCCGTTGGCCTATGCGTGCGGGCGGGACCGGTAGCGCCTGCTCGTCTGCCTGGTTGCCGTCGCGTGGCGGCCGCGGGTGGTCGTCGGCCGCTCGCGCAGTTCCCCGCGCCCCTCGGGTGCCGCCGAAACCGTAGGGTGCACGGTGACGGAGGGAGACGCGGTGACATCCAGCGCTGTGCGTGTGCAGGGGCTCTGGAAGCGGTTCGGGCAGCAGGTCGCTGTCGCCGGGATCGATCTGGAGCTGCCCGCGGGCAAGTTCATCGGGCTCGTCGGACCGAACGGGGCCGGGAAGACCACCACGCTGTCCATGGTGACCGGGCTGCTCCGGCCCGACGGCGGGACCGTCGAGATCGCCGGGCACGATGTGTGGCGCGATCCCGTCGAGGTGAAGGCCCGCATCGGGGTGCTGCCGGAAGGGCTGCGGCTGTTCGAGAGGCTCTCGGGGCGGGAACTGCTGGCGTACTCCGGCCGGTTGCGCGGGCTGCCCGGCGCCGAGGTCGACAAGCGGGCCACCCAGCTCCTGGACGTCCTCGACCTGGCCGGCGCCCAGCACAAGCTCGTCGTCGACTACTCGACCGGCATGCGCAAGAAGATCGGCCTCGCCGCCGCCCTCCTCCACAATCCCGAAGTGCTCTTCCTGGACGAGCCGTTCGAGGGCGTCGACCCCGTCTCCGCCCAGACCATCCGGGGCGTCCTGGAGCGGTACACCGCCTCGGGCGCCACCGTGGTGTTCTCCTCCCACGTCATGGAGCTCGTCGAGTCGCTGTGCGACTGGGTCGCGGTGATGGCCGCCGGGCGGATCCGGGCCACCGGCACCCTCGCCGAGGTGCGCGGTGACGCGCCGTCGCTGCAGCGGGCCTTCCTCGAACTCGTCGGCGCCCAGGGCCGGGACGCCGGGTCCGACCTCGACTGGCTGGGCGGCGGGTCCCGGTGAGCGCCGACGCGATCACCCCCGTCTTCGTCCGGCTGAAGCTGTCGCTGCTGCGCAACGGGCTGCGGCAGTCCGGTGGGCGCAAGGCCGCCTACATCGCCTCGGCCGTCGTCGCCGTGCTGTTCGCCGCGCTGCAGCTGATCGGCCTGATCGCGCTGCGCGGGCACGCGCACGCCGAGTCGGTGGTCGTGCTGGCGGTGGCGGTGCTGGGGCTCGGCTGGGCCGTGATGCCGCTGTTCTTCCCGAGCGGGGACGAGACCCTCGACCCGACCCGGCTGGTGATGCTGCCGCTGCGGCCCCGGCCGCTGGTGCGGGCGCTGCTGGCGGCGTCGCTGGTGGGGATCGGGCCGCTGTTCACGCTCTGCCTGCTGGCCGGCGGCGTGATCGCCGTGGCCCGGGGCGGGGCCGCGTTCGCGGTGGGCGTGGTCGCCGTCGTGCTGGCGCTGCTGGTGTGCGTGGCCCTCGCCCGGGCCGTGGCCGCCGCCAACGTGCGGCTGCTGACCAGCCGCAAGGGTCGCGACCTGGCGGTACTGAGCGGGCTCGTCATCGCCGTCGGGGCACAGGTCGTCAACTTCGGCGCGCAGCGGATCGGCGCGTCCGGGCTCGGTGAGCTGGAACCGGCGGGCGACGTGCTGCAGTGGGTGCCGCCCGCGTCGGCGCTCGCGGCCGTGCACGCGGTCGGCGAGGGGGCGTACGGGCGCGCGCTCGCGCAACTGGCGCTCAGCGCGGGTGCGCTGGCCGTGCTGCTCGCGGTGTGGTCGCGGCATCTGACCCGGCTGATGACCTCGCCCGACGGTTCGACCCTGCCGGCGGCGGAGCCGGCCGTCCGCGAGCGGTCGTCGACCGGGCTCGCGCGGCTGCTGCCGGCCGGCCGTACGGGCACGGTGATGGAGCGCAGCCTGCGCTACGTGTGGCGCGACCCGAAGACCAAGGCGGCCTGGGTGACCTCGCTGGCGATCGGGCTGATCGTGCCGGTCTTCAACGCCTGGCAGGGCACCGGCTCGGTGTACTTCGCGTGCTTCGCGGCCGGGATGCTCGGCATCCAGATGTACAACCAGTTCGGTCAGGACTCCTCGGCGTTCTGGATGGTCGCGATGACGATCTCCTCCACCCGTGACGCCTACGCCGAACTGCGCGCCCGGGCCTACGCGCTGCTGCTGATCACCCTGCCGTACGCCGCGCTCGTCACCGTCGTCACGACCGCCATGCTCGGCGACTGGCCGCGGCTGCCCGAGGCGCTGGGGCTGTCCTTCGCGCTGCTCGGCGCGATGCTGGCGACCGGGGCGTGGACCTCCGCCCGCTTCCCGTACTCCATCCCGCAGGAGGGCTACAAGAACGTCGCCCCGGGGCAGACCGGGCTCGCCTGGATCTCCATCTTCGGCGGGATGATCGGGGCCGCCCTGCTGTGCGCGCCCGTCATCGCGCTCACGATCTGGCTGAACGTGAGCGCGGACGGCGAGGACTTCGCCTGGCTGCTGCTGCCCGTGGGCACGCTGTACGGGGCGGTGCTCACGGCGGTGGGGCTGCGGCTGGCGGCCCCCCGGACGGCCCGGCGGCTGCCGGAGATCCTCCAGGCGGTCAGCAAGGGGTGACCGGGGCGGGCGGTCGCGTGTGCGACCTGGTGGTCCCGGGCGGGCCGCGTGCGGCGGGCCCGGTGGTCCCGGGCGGGCGTGTCGGCGGGCCCGGTGGTTTCGGGCAGGCCGTGTGCGGACGCGGTGGCCAAGGGGGGGGGCCGCGTGCGGCGGGCCCGGTGGTCCCGGTGGGCCCGGGCGGGCCGTGTGCAGGCCCGGTGGCCAAGGGGGGCCGCGTGCAGGCCTGGTGGTCCCGAGCGGGCGTGTCGGCGGGCCCGGTGGGCCCGGGCGGGCCGTGTGCGGCGGGCCCGGTGGTCCCGGACGGGCCGCGTGCGGGCTCGGTGGTCCGGACGGGCCGTGTGCGGCGGGCCTGGTGGTTTCGGGCGGCCGTGTGTGGACCCGGTGGTCTCGGGTGGGCCGTGTGCGGGCCTGGTGATCCCGGGGCGGGTTGTGTGCGGCGCGCCTGGTGGTTTCGGGCGGGCCGTGTGCGGCGGGCCCGGTGGTCCCGGGCGCGCCATGTGCGGCAGGCCCGGTGGGCCCGGGCGTGGCTCAGGCGTCGCCGAGCGAGTCCAGGAACGGCTCGATGGCCGCGCGCCAGGCCTCCGGCTGGTCGTAGTGGACGAGGTGGCCGGCGTCGGCGACCTCCGCGTACTGGCCGCGCGGCAGGACCCGGACCATCTCCTGGGCCTCGGCGCGGCCCAGTTCGCCGTCGAGGCCGCGCACCACCAGGGCGGGGCAGCGGACCTGGGCCAGTTCCTCCCAGTGCGCGTCGTACACCCAGGTCTCGCGGGAGCGCAGCATCTGCTCCGGCTCGAAGACGGGGCGCCA
This sequence comes from Streptomyces sp. NPDC085931, assembly GCF_044540565.1. Lineage (NCBI taxonomy): Bacteria > Bacillati > Actinomycetota > Actinomycetes > Kitasatosporales > Streptomycetaceae > Streptomyces > Streptomyces sp. NPDC085931. The sequence goes on along the minus strand of NZ_JBITSK010000007.1, from coordinate 200,277 downwards.
GCCGTCCGGGGACTCGGCCATCACCTCGGCGTAGAACTCGCCGCGCGCCGGGTTGGGCCGCTCCACCCAGGGGTCGTCCTCGCCGAACCACTTGCGGACGTCGGCGAGCGTGGCGAACGGCAGCGGCCAGGACGCGAACCACTGGGCCCACTCGCGCTGCGACGCGGCGCCGAGCGCGGAGGCCCGCATGTCGCAGATGATCAGCCCGCGGACCAGCTCCGGGCGCCGGGCGGCGAGCTGCCAGGCGGTGAGCGCGCCCATGGCGTGGCCGATCAGGACGACCGGGGCGAGGCCGAGCTGCTCCAGGGCGGCCTCGGCGTCGTCCACGTAGGCGTCCCGGGTGAAGGCGCCCCCCGGGGGCTTGTCGCTGCGGCCGTGGCCGCGCTGGTCCAGGGCGACCGCGCGGTACCGGCCGGAGAGCCACCGGGCGGTGGGCGCCCAGTGCGAGGCACGGCCCATGAGGCCGTGCAGTAACAGCACGCCCGGGGAGCCGCCGGCCCCGGCGCGCCCGGCGTGCCCGTCCGCCGCGTCCGGCCCGTCCTGCGCCGGATCGGTCTTGGGCGGGTCGCCGAACTCCCAGGCCGCGAGGCGTACGCCGTCCGTCCCGGTCACGTCGATGCGTCGCGCCATGTCGTGGCACCCCCCAAGCTTCGCGCGGACCGCGGCCCTGTCCGGCCGGACGGTCCTGTGAACCGTGTTCTGCCTGCCGTGCCTGTCGTGCGGGGTCCGTGGCGGACCCTGGCCTGCGCCGCCCGCAGACTATCGAATGCGCTTTCGAAAATGCGCTTCCCGTGGGCAACACCCCTCGTTCGAGTGACCGCCCTCAGGGATTGATCGCCGCCACCGAGGGGAGATCTTCAGCGGGAGGCGGACCGCTCGGGGAAACCGGTCCGTGGGGGATGACCCTGAGAGCTCGGGGCTCCGGGTCAGCACAGGGGAGGACAGGCCCCGGCGCCGCACGGCGCCGGGGCCCTCTCCGTCCGAACGGCACATCCTCCCCGCCCCCTCCCCGGCCGGGCGACATCGCTGTCAGGCCACGGCCAAGAGCCCCTCCGGTCATATGCCCCTCGCGACAGCGTCGCACGGGAAGCGGGCGAGCGCTGCCATTCGGCGGACCGGATCCGGGATGCGGCACGGATCACGCCATCACCACAAGCGCCCCCGCCGCACCGGCCGTCGCCCCCGGCCGTCCGCCCCCTGCCCGGCCGGACCGGACGCCCCCGGGTGGACCGCCCGCCCCCGGGTGGACCGCCCGCCGGCTCAGGGCTTGGCGACGAACACGTGGGAGGCCACGTCCGACTCCAGCTCGGCCGCCTCGCCGCCGCTGCCCACCAGCACGCCGCCCGCCGACTCGGTCACGCTCACCACCGAGCCGGGCTGCACGCCCGCCCGCCGCAGCGTGTACATCAGCTGCGCGTCCGTCTGGATCGGCTCGCCGATCCGGCGCACCACGACCGTCTTGCCCTCCGTGCCCGGATCGAGGCTGGCCAGCGACACCATGCCCTCGTCCAGGAACGGGTCGGCACCGTCCTTCTCGCCCAGCTCCTCCAGGCCCGGGATCGGATTGCCGTAGGGCGATTCCGTCGGGTGCCGCAGCAGCTCCAGGACGCGGCGCTCCACGGCCTCGCTCATCACGTGCTCCCAGCGGCACGCCTCGGCGTGGACCTGCTCCCACTCCAGACCGATCACGTCGACCAGCAGGCACTCGGCGAGGCGGTGCTTGCGCATCACGCGCGTGGCGAGGCGGCGGCCCTCGTCCGTGAGCTCCAGGTGCCGGTCGGTGGCGACGGACACCAGGCCGTCGCGCTCCATCCGCGCCACGGTCTGGCTCACCGTCGGGCCGCTCTGGTCGAGCCGCTCGGCGATACGGGCGCGCATGGGGACCACACCCTCTTCCTCCAGCTCGAGGATGGTGCGGAGATACATCTCCGTGGTGTCGATCAGTCCGGACATACGTGCCCCTCGAATGAGATCTGCCGGAGGCTGGACGGCTCACCGGCGTGTGCGCTGGCCCTGCACCCAATTCTGCCGGATACCACCGACAACCGTGCCGCGGGCGGGAAAGCGGGGGATTACCGGGCTCCGGAGCGGGGTACGAACCTCCGCTTCGGGCCCGCCGTGGCGCCCGGTGCCGCCCCGCGGCGCCGCGCCCCCGGCCGTATTGACACCGCACTGGTCCAGACCGCACCGTGATGCGCGGCACAAGCCCGTGAGGCCCGTTGGAAGGGGATCCCGTATGAGCGACCGCGCGCCGGCCGTCCAGTTCCTCGATGCCGCGATCGACCTGCTGCGCCAGGTCCGCGACGAGGAGGCCGACAGCATCGCGGCCGCCGGGACGCTCCTGGCCGACACCGTCGAGAACGGCGGCCGGCTCTTCGCGTTCGGCGCCGGGCACTCCTCCCTCGCGGCGCAGGACCTCGTCTACCGCGCCGGCGGACTCGCCCTGATGAACCTGCTCGCCGTGCCCGGTGTGGTCGGCGTCGACGTCATGCCCGCACCGCTCGGCTCCGCCCTGGAGCGCGTCGACGGCCTCGCGAGCGCCGTCCTCGACAACTCCCCGCTGCGCGCGGGCGACGCCCTGCTGATCATCTCCCTGTCCGGGCGCAACGCGCTGCCCGTGGAGATGGCCCTGCACGCGCGCGCCCTGGGGGTGAAGGTCATCGGCGTGACCTCGGTGGCGTACGCCTCGCAGACCGAGTCCCGGCACTCCTCGGGCACGTATCTGAAGGACCACTGCGACCTCGTCCTCGACTCCAGGATCGCGGTCGGCGACGCGGAACTCACCCACGACAAGGTGCCCGCGCCCTTCGCCCCCGCCTCCACGGTCGTCACCTCGGCCCTCCTCCAGGCGGTCATGGCCACGACCGCGACGACCCTCGCCGACCGCGGCATCGAGCCGCCGCTGCTGCGCTCCGGGAACGTCGACGGCGGACACGACTGGAACGCCCAGGTGATGGAGCGGTACGCGGACCGCATCTTCTACCGCCACTGACCGCCCCCGGACCACCAGGCCGGACCGACGGGAGTCGCGGCAGGCCCGGGCCCGGTCCGGCCGGTCCACGCGGGCCGCGGGTCCGGCAGGGGTGGGGAACGGCCCGGCCCCGCGGTAGGTCAGAGGTGGTCCGGGGGGCCCGTCAGGTCGACCAGGTCCAGGGCCGCCGCGATGCGCACCGCCACGTCCTCCGCGTACATCGCGTCGGAGCGCTCGAAGGCGCTGCGGCCCGCTCCCCGCAGAAACGTCACGACACCGAGCGTGCGCCCCCTGCTGCGCAGCACCGCGCACAGGGCGTGCACCGCGTCCGGCGGCCACTGCCGTGCCAGCGCCCACGCGCGGGCCCGCTCGGGCGGTGCCGCACCCGCGCTCGCCCGCAGCGCCCCCATCCGCTCCACGCACTGCAGGGCCGGATGGCCCTCCGGGTAGCGCACGGGCAGCCCCGAGCGGCCCGCGAGCCGGCTCGGTCCCGGGGCGCCGGACGGCGTGGCCGCGACCCGCACCAGCCGGACGGGGCCCTCGGCCTCCGGGTCGCTCAGCGCGCCCCCGGCCACCCGGTCGATCAGCCCGTGGTCGGCGAACCCGGCCAGGGCGAAGTCCAGGTGGACCGTCGCCGCCTCCGCCGGGTCCTCGCACTCGGCGGCCGCCCGCGACGCGCGGTGCAGCTGCTGCGCGCGGAACCGCAGCAGCGACGCCTCCTGCTCGTTCTGCTTGGCCTCCGTCACGTCCTGGAACAGCCAGCCCACACCCAGCGGAACCGGCTCCTCCGCAAGCGGCGAGGCCAGCCGCAGGAAACCGCTGCGCCAGCACCGCCGCCGCTCCCCCTCGGGCGTGCGCACACTCACCCACACCTCGGCCGGCGCCGGCGGCGCGCCCTGCGCCAGCACGTGCTGCAGCGCGCTCTCCAGCTCCTCCACCCCCTGGGAGAGCAGCTCCCCGAGCGGCCGCCCGAGCACCGACGTACGGCCCGTGCCCAGCGCCCGGGCCGCGTGCGCGTTCACCACGGCGGGCCGCAGGTCGACGTCGACCAGGACGACGCCCCAGCCGGCGTCCTCGAACAGCGCCTCGCTCAGCGCGATCGACCGCTCCAGATCGATCTGCGCGTGCACCTCGCTGAACGCGCAGTACACCCCGGCCGGCTTCCCGTCGGGCCCGCGCACGGCCGCCGACTGCGTCCGGACGAGCACCCGGCCGCCGTCCTTGGTCAGCAGCGCGAACTCGTGCACCTGCCGGCCCGGGGCGTGCATGGCCGACAGCAGCCGCTCCTGGACCTCCTCGGCGTCCGCGCTGCGCACCGCCCAGCCGGCCAGGCCCCGCTTGCCGACGGCCTCCTCGGCGCTCCAGCCGAGGATCCGCTCCGCCTCGCGGTTCCAGTGCGTGACGACACCGTCGGCGTCGAAGGCGCACAGCGCCGCGTCCATCCCGTCCAGCAGCGCGGCGAGCAGATCGGAACCGTCCGCACCGTCCCGGCCGGGCTCGCCCGGCCCCAGCTCGTCGGTGGTCCCACTACGCCGGGAAGCACTCACCTGGACCCCCTGCAGGCTGCGTCCGCACGTACGGCACGCCGGTTCGCTCCTTGCCCTCATTCAACTGGAACGCGACCCGGCGCACACCGAGTTCCCACAACATTGAAGGAATCGTTGTACGCGGGCAATGCCCACGTCAACGGCCCGTGACACCACCGCTGCCGCGGCGCGCTTCCACCTCGATCTCGATCTTCATCCGGGGGTCGGCGAGGCCGCACACCATCATCGTCGCGGCCGGCCGCACCTCGCCGAAGCACGCGCGCAGCACCGGCCAGCACGGCTCGAAGTCCTCGCGGTCGGGCAGCAGGTACCGCACGCGCACGACGTCCGAGAACGAGCAGCCGGCCCTGCCGAGCGCGTCCCCGATGTTCCGCAGGCACTGCTCGGCCTGTTCCACGACGTCGTCGGAGATCGTCATCGTCGCGTAGTCGAAACCGGTCGTGCCGGACACGTGGACCCGGTCCCCGTCCACCACGGCCCGGGCGTAGCCGATCCGCTCCTCGAACACCGAACCGCTGAGAATCGCCTGCCGTCGCGTCATGGGGTCAAGGTCTCAGAAAAACGGTTGATGCGAGCCGGAACGGTTTCCTAGGGTGCAGGTACACGAGAGAGGAGGTGGTTCGGCAGATGTATGGAAACCGGACGCGTGAGGTGGCTGCGGGCTAGCGGCCCGACACCACACTCAGTGCGGTGCCGAGCCAGCGCGTGAGACACGTGCAGCCGGCCCAATCTCAGGCAGTCACCCGACCCGCGAGTCGCCGGTACGTCCGGCCGGCTCCTCCGCTGGAGGACCCAGACTCGCGGGTCGTCTGCGTTCTCGGAAAGGACGATCGTGCCGGGTACATGGCACCGGGACCGGGTGGGCAGCGCCCTGCGGGGCGAGAATCCGACCGTCCTGCGGCGGCTGGAGGCCGGCTTCGCGGTCATCGGCGACGTGCAGTTCCTGCCCGGGTACGCCGTGCTGCTCACCGACGACCCGGCGGTGCGGCGGCTGTCCGAGCTCCCGCGCGGCCGGCGGCTGGCGTTCCTGGACGGCATGGACCGGCTCGGGGAAGCCGTCGAGCGGGCCTGCCGGCGGCTGGATCCGGGGTTCCGGCGGGTCAACCTGGAGATCCTCGGCAACACCGACGCGTTCCTGCACGCGCACGTGTGGCCGCGGTACGACTGGGAGCCGGCCGAGCGGGTGCGGCTGCCCGTGTGGCTCTATCCGCGGGGGATGTGGACCGAGGAGCGGTACGCCCTCGGGGCGCGGCACGAGCCGCTGCGGCGGGCCATCGGGGAGGAGCTGGACCGGCTCCCGGGGCCGGACGGGGCGGCGGCCCCACCCGGGGACGGGTGAGGCCGCGGGTGGGACCCGGTCAGTGGGCGATGTCCTCGTAGCCCTCGATCTCACGGGGGTTGCGCGTGCCCGGGCCGACGTAGCGGGCCGAGGGGCGGACCAGGCGGCCCGTGCGCTTCTGTTCCAGGATGTGGGCGGACCAGCCGGCCGTGCGGGCGCAGGTGAACATGGAGGTGAACATGTGCGCCGGGACCTCGGCGAAGTCCAGGACGATGGCCGCCCAGAACTCCACGTTGGTGGCGAGGACCCGGTCGGGGCGGCGGGCGTGGAGCTCCGCCAGGGCCGCCTTCTCCAGGGCCTCGGCGACCTCGAAGCGGGGGGCGCCCAGCTCGCGGGCCGTGCGGCGCAGGACCCTCGCCCTCGGGTCCTCGGCGCGGTAGACGCGGTGCCCGAAGCCCATGAGGCGCTCGCCCTTGTCGAGGGTCTGCTTGACGTAGGCCTCCGCGTCGCCCGTGCGTTCGATCTCCTCGATCATGTGCAGGACCCGGGACGGGGCACCGCCGTGCAGCGGGCCGGACATGGCCCCCACCGCGCCGGACAGCGCGGCGGCGACGTCCGCGCCGGTCGAGGCGATGACCCGGGCCGTGAACGTGGAGGCGTTCATGCCGTGCTCGGCGGCGCTCGTCCAGTAGGCGTCCACCGCCGCGACGTGCTTGGGGTCGGGCTCGCCCCGCCAGCGGATCATGAAGCGCTCGACGACGGAGTTCGCCTTGTCGATCTCCCGCTGCGGCACCATGGGCAGGCCCTGCCCGCGGGCCGACTGGGCCACGTAGGACAGCGCCATGACGGCCGCCCGGGCCAGGTCCTCGCGGGCCTGCTCCGCATCGATGTCGAGCAGCGGTTTCAGGCCCCAGACCGGTGCCAGCATCGCCAGCGCGGACTGGACGTCGACGCGGATGTCACCGGAGTGGACGGGGATGGGGAACGGCTCGGCGGCGGGCAGGCCCGGATTGAAGGCACCGTCGACGAGCAGGCCCCAGACGTTGCCGAAGGAGACATGGCCGACCAGGTCCTCGATGTCGACGCCCCGGTACCGGAGTGCGCCGCCCTCCTTGTCCGGTTCGGCGATCTCCGTCTCGAACGCGACGACTCCTTCGAGCCCGGGTACGAAGTCGGACATCAGGCGGCTCCTCGTGAGGTAAGCGACAGACGGTGTGCTGTGGGGTGGGGCGTACGAACCATGTGTCGGTCAGCTGGCGCAGCGGGCGGCCGTCCAGAGGATCCGCGGTCGTCTGCGGCGACTCGCGGTCCCGGCCGGTTGCCCCTGTGATGCCCCGTACGGTCGGCGGTCACCCAACCGCAACGGCACCGAAACGATATCTCCGGGTGTCAAGGTTGGGGAGGGTTCGCGGCACTCAGTGCCATGCAGTGACGAAGGACACCGTCCGTACGGCAAGATGACCGGGTGACCGACCGCGACGACGTCCCCCTCGATCCGGCCTCGATGCGCAAGCAGTACCGGGCGGAAGGGCTCTCCGAGAACGAGCTGGCCGCCACGCCCGTCGAGCAGTTCGCGCGCTGGTTCAAGCAGGCCGCGACCGACGGCGGGCTGTTCGAACCGAACGCCATGATCGTCTCGACCGCCGACGCCGAGGGCCGGCCCAGCTCCCGTACGGTCCTGCTGAAGCACTTCGACGAGCAGGGCTTCGTCTTCTACACCAACTACGACTCCCGCAAGGCCCGCGACCTGGCCGAGAACCCGTACGTCTCCCTGCTGTTCCCCTGGCACCCCATGGCCCGCCAGGTCATCGTCACGGGCGTCGCGCGGCGCACCGGCCGGGACGAGACGGCCGCCTACTTCCGCACCCGCCCGCACGGCTCGCAGCTCGGCGCGTGGGCCAGCGCCCAGTCCTCGGTGGTCCCCACCCGGGCCGACATCGACGGCGCCTACGCCGAACTGGCCGCCCGCTACCCGGACGGCGAGCAGGTGCCGGTGCCACCGCACTGGGGCGGTTTCCGGGTGGCCCCGCAGACGGTGGAGTTCTGGCAGGGCCGCGAGAACCGGCTGCACGACCGCCTGCGGTACGTGGAACAGCCGGACGGCAGCTGGCGGGTGGAGCGGCTCAGCCCGTGAGGCGCCGCGCCCGGCGCTGCAGAGGTCTCCCCACCCGAACGCCGTCCGGTGACCGTTTGGCCACGCCCTGCGCCGAGAGCCACTCCTCGGCCCGCCGGGCCGAGGGCTCGGCGTCCGCCGCGGGCGCGTCGAGGTCCACGATCGTCTGAGAGGAGTCGCCCACGGTCAGCCCAGCGTCTCCTCCAGCAGCCCCGCCCACTGGGCGACCACCCGTTCGCGGCGGGCCGCGTCGTCGGTGAGGAGGTTGGCCAGGCCCAGGCCGCGGGCCATGTCGAGCAGGCCCTGGACCGTCTCGCGGACGCCGGGGACGGACTCGTCGGCGGCGAGGAGGTCGACGGCGATGCGGTGGGTCTCCCGGCCGACGCGGGATTCGAGTTCGGTGACGCGGGGGCGGAGCTGTTCCTCGTTGGAGGCGGCGACCCACAGGTGGAGGGCGGCGCGGAACAGCGGGCCGGTGTAGAGGTCGACCAGGGCGGCGACGACGGCGTGCCGGTCCCCGGCCGCGCCCTCGGGGAAGAGGGCGCGCAGGGCGGTGGAGCGTTCCTCGGCGACGTACTCCACGGCCGCCGTGAAGAGGTCCTCGCGGGTCGGGAAGTGGTGCTGGGCGGCGCCGCGGGAGACACCGGCCCGCTCGGCGACGACGGAGACGGTGGAACCGGCCCAGCCGTGCTCCGCGAGGCAGGCCACGGCGGCTTCCAGGAGCCGCTGCCGGGTGGCCCGGCTGCGGTCCTGCTTGGGGACTCTCTCCGCACGGTCAGCCGTGCTCACACCACCCATGCCGGATCCCGTCGTTCGAGGAAGGCCGTCATCCCCTCGCGTGCCTGCGGGGAGGCGAACAGCCGGGCCGAGAGCGCGGTCAGGTCGGCCGCGTCCCGGTCGAAGGCTTCCAGCACCCTAGCCGTGAGCAGCCGTTTCGTCTCGGCCAGGGCGTCCGGGGCGGCTCTGCGCAGGCCGTCGAGGATCGGGGCCAGGGCCGTGTCGACGTCGTCGGCGTGGGCGGTGAGCAGGCCCGTCGCGGTGGCCTCGGCCGCGTCGAAGCGCTCGCCGGTGAGGTAGTGGCGGGCGAGGGCGCGGGGGTGGGTGCGGGACAGCAGCGGCAGAGAGATGACGGCGGGTGCCACGCCGATGCGGACCTCGGTGAAGGCGAAGGTGGCTGCCGTGGACGCGACCGCGATGTCGCAGGCGGCCAGCAGGCCGAGGCCGCCCGCGCGGACGTGGCCGGTGACCCGGGCGAGGACCGGTTTGGGCAGTTCGATGATCTGCCGCAGCAGGGCGACCAGGGCCTCGGGCTCGGGCGGGTCCCTGAGGTCGGCGCCGGCGCTGAACGTGGTGCCGGTGTGGGTGAGGACGACGGCGCGCACGCCGGGGTCCTCGGCGGCGCCGGTGAGCGCGTCGGCCAGTTCGCCGACCAGGGCCGCCGACAGGGCGTTGCGGTTGTGCGGCGAGTCCAGGGACAGGGTGTCCACGGCCCGGTCGCGGGCCCGGGTGATCAGCGTCATGCGTTCTCCCTGAGCTGTCGGCGGAGGATCTTGCCGGAGGCGGCGCGGGGGACGCCGACGATGAAGGTGACGTGACGGATCCGCTTGTAGGGGGCCACGCGCTCGGCGACGTACATCATGATCTCCGCCTCGGTGAGGTCCGCGGCGGTCGGCTGGCGGACCACGTAGGCGTGCGGGACCTCGTTGCCGTCGGCGTCGTACCTGCCGATGACGGCGGCGTCGGCGATGCCCGGGTGGGTGAGCAGGAGGGCCTCCAGTTCGGCGGGGGCCACCTGGAAGCCCTTGTACTTGATGAGTTCCTTCACCCGGTCCACGACGAACAGCCAGCCGTCCGCGTCGGCATACCCGACGTCCCCCGTGTGCAGCCAGCCGTCGGCGTCGATCAGGGCGGCGGTGGCGTCGGGGCGGCCGAGGTAGCCCTTCATGATCTGGGGGCCGCGGATGAGGATCTCGCCCGGCTCCCCCACGGGCAGGTCCTCGGCCGGGTCGTCGAGGGAGACGATGCGCATCTCGGTGCCGGCGACGAGCTTGCCGACGGTGCCGGGCGGGGCGTCGCGCATGGCGTCCAGGGGGACCACGTGAGTGCCGGGCGACAGTTCGGTCATGCCGTAGGCCTGGCCGACGGGCGGCAGGCCGAGGCGTGCGGAGCAGGCGGCGGCGAGCCGGGCGTCCAGGGGCGCGGCGGCGCTGACGATGTACCGCAGGGACGACAGGTCGTACCGGGCGACGGCCGGATGCTTGGCGAGGGCCAGGACGATGGGCGGGGCCACGTAGAGGGCGGTGATGCGGTGGTTCTGGATCGCCGCGAGGAACTGCTCCAGGTCGAAGCGGGGCAGCACGACGACGGTGGCGCCCTGCCGCAGGGGCGCGTTCATCAGGGCGGTGAGGCCGTAGATGTGGAAGAAGGGCAGCACCGCCAGGACGCGGTCGCCCGGACCGGCCGGGATCGCCGGGTTCAGCTGGGCGAGGTTGGTGGCGATCTGCCGGTGGGTGAGCATCACGCCCTTGGGCGTGCCGGTGGTGCCGGAGGAGTACGGCAGGGCGGCCACGTCCTCGGCGGGGTCGATGACGACGTCCGGCTCGGGCGCGGTGGTGGCCAGCATGTCGATCAGGGAGCGGTGGCCGGCCGCGCTGTCGCACACGAAGATCTCCCGTACGCCGCCCGCGAGTTCGGCGGCCCGGCGGGCGGCGTCCAGCAGCGGTGAGACGGTGACGATCCAGCGGGCCGCGCAGTCGGTGAGCTGCTTGGCGAACTCCTCGGCGGTGGCGAGCGGGTGGACGGTGGTGACGGTGGCACCCGCGCGCGTGGCGGCGTAGAACGCGATCGGGAAGGCCACGGTGTTGGGGCTGTGCAGGGCGAGGACGTCGCCCTTGCGGACCCCGGCCTCGGCCAGGGCGGCGGCGACGCGCCGGTGGAACCGGTCCACCTGCTCGTACGAGAGGGTGGTGCCGTCGGTGCCGTCGATCAGGGCCGGGATGTCGCCGAACTCGGCGGCCCGCGCCAGGACGGCGTCGTGGATGGGGAGGTCGACGGGCGGGACGTCTGCGTACTCGCTGCGGAACATGGCTGGTTCCTCCTCGCGGCGCGGGTCGTCTCAGTACGACTTGGGCAGGCCCAGGGTCTGGTGCGAGACGTAGTTGAGAATCATCTCCCGGCTCACCGGCGCGATACGGGCCACGCGCGCGGCCGTGATCAGCCGCGCCAGGCCGTACTCGCGGGTGAGCCCGTTGCCGCCCAGGGTGTGCACGGCCTGGTCGACGGCCTTCACACAGGCCTCCCCGGCCGCGTACTTGGCCATGTTGGCGGCCTCCCCGGCGCCCGTGTCGTCGCCGGCGTCGTAGAGGGCGGCGGCCTTCTGCATCATCAGGCGGGCGAGTTCGAGGTCGATGTGCGCCTGGGCGAGCGGGTGGGCGATGGCCTGGTGGGCGCCGATGGGGGCGTTCCAGACGGTGCGGTCGCGGGCGTATTCGACGGCCTTGGCGAGGGCGTGGCGGCCCATGCCGATCGCGAAGGCGGCCGTCATGATCCGCTCGGGGTTGAGTCCGGCGAACAACTGGAGCAGTCCCGCGTCCTCGTCGCCGACGAGCGCGTCGGCGGGCAGCCGTACGTCGTCCAGGACCAGCTCGAACTGCTTCTCCGCGGCGTGGACTTCCATGTCGATGGGGCGGCGCGTGAAGCCGGGGGTGTCGCGCGGGACGATGAACAGGCAGGGCTTGAGGCGGCCGGTGCGGGCGTCCTCGGTGCGGCCCACGATCAGGGTGGCGTCGGCGATGTCGACGCCGGAGATGAAGACCTTGCGGCCGGTGAGGATCCAGCCTCCGGTGTCCTGGTCGCGGCGGGCGGTGGTGGTGATGCGGTGGGAGTTGGAGCCGGCGTCGGGTTCGGTGATGCCGAAGGCCATCCGGCGGGTGCCGTCGGACAGGCCGGGCAGCCACTGCCGTTTCTGGGCGTCGGTGCCGAAGCGGGCGATGACCGTGCCGCAGATGGCCGGTGAGACCACCAGCATGAGCAGGGGGCAGCCGGCGGCGCCGAGTTCCTCCAGGACGATGGAGAGTTCGGCGATGCCGCCGCCTCCGCCGCCGTGCGCCTCCGGCAGGTTGACGCCCAGGTAGCCGAGTTCGCCCGCCTCGGACCAGAGCCGGTCGGGGTCGGCGTTCCGGCCGTGGCGTCTGCCCAGTGCGGCGACCGCTTCTCGGAGCGCCTTGTGGTCTTCGGTGTCCATGGGACGTCCTTTCGGGTGCGGGTCGTGTGTGGCTGGGCGCGCAGTTCCCCGCGCCCCTTCAGGCCTCCTGCACAACCGCCAGCAACGTCCCCGGCTCGACCTGCTGACCGGGTGCGACCGGCAACGACGTCAGGGTTCCGGTCACCGGGGCGGAGATCTTGTGCTGCATCTTCATCGCCTCCAGCCAGAGCAGGGGCTCGCCGGCCTGCACCGGGGTCCCCGCCGTGAGGCCGTCGGCGACGCGGACGACCGTGCCCGGCATGGGGGCCAGGAGGGAGCCGGGGGCGTGTTGCGCGGTGGGGTCGGGGAAGCGGGGCAGGGCGGTCAGGACGGTGGTGTTGACGTAGACCCGGTCGCCGTGGCGGGCGACCTCGAACCGGCGCCGCACGCCGTCCACTTCGAGGATCACCAGGTGCTCCCCGGTGTGCACCACGCGCACGCCGTCCGCCTCCAGGCCCTGCCGGGTGTGCCGGTAGTGGGCCTCGTGCTCCTCGCCCGCCATCAGGTAGCGCTTGGTCTGCGGCTGGGAGGGGACGTTGCGCCAGCCGCCGAATCCGGGGCGGGAGCGGGCGCGGGCGTCGGCGAGGGCGGCGGCCAGGGGGGCGTGCGGGTCGGGGGCCGGCTCGGTCAGGTCCGCGAGGTGGCGGTCGTAGAAGCCGGTGTCCATGCGGGCGGCGGTGAACTCGGGGTGGCGCAGGGAGCGGACCAGCAGGTCGCGGTTGGTGACGGGGCCGTGGATCGCGGCCCGTTCCAGGGCGGAGGCCAGGGCGCGCACGGCCTCCGCGCGGGTGGGCGCGTGGGCGACGGCCTTGGCGAGCAGGGGGTCGTAGTGGACGCCGATCGGGTCGCCGTCCGTGTAACCGGTGTCCAGGCGGACGGCGTCGGGGACCGCCAGGCGGTGCAGGGTGCCCGTCTGCGGGGACCAGTCGCGGGCCGGGTCCTCGGCGTACAGGCGGGCCTCCACGGCGTGCCCCCGCGCGCGCGGCGGGTCGGGGGCCAGGGGACGGCCCTCGGCGACACGGATCTGCTCGGCGACCAGGTCGATGCCGAACACGGCCTCGGTGACCGGGTGTTCCACCTGCAGGCGGGTGTTCATCTCCAGGAAGTGCGCCGTGCCGTCGGCGACGAGGAACTCGACCGTGCCGGCGCCCACGTAGTCGACGGCCCGGGCGGCCCGGACGGCCAGGGCGTGCAGTTCCTCCTCCAGTCCGGCGGGCAGACCGGGGGCCGGTGCCTCCTCGATCACCTTCTGGTGGCGGCGCTGCAGGGAGCAGTCGCGGGTGCCGAGCGCCCAGACGGTGCCGTGGGTGTCGGCGAGGATCTGCACCTCGACGTGGCGGCCGCGCTCGACGTACGGCTCGACGAAGACCTCGCCGTCGCCGAAGGCGCTCGCCGCCTCCGCGCCGGCGGCGGCCCGTTCGGCGTCCAGGTCCGCCAGGTGCCGTACGACGCGCATGCCCCGGCCGCCGCCGCCCGCGGCGGCCTTCACCAGCACCGGCAGGTCGGCCTCGGTGACCTCGGTGAGCGGCGCGATGCCCAGGAGCCGCTTGGCGCGGGTCTTGGACGCCATCGCCTCGATCGCGTCCGGGGGCGGGCCGATCCAGGTCAGGCCGGCGTCCAGGACGGCCCGGGCGAAGTCCGCGTTCTCGGAGAGAAAGCCGTAGCCGGGGTGCACGGCGTCCGCGCCGGCCGCGACGGCGGCCTTCACGATCAGGTCGCCGCGCAGGTAGGTGTCCGCGGGCGTCTCCCCCGGGAGGCGGACGCTCGCGTCGGCCACGCGCGCGTGGAGGGCGTGCGCGTCGGCGTCCGAGACCACGGCGACCGTGCGGATGCCCAGCTCGCGGCAGGTGCGGAAGACCCGGCAGGCGATCTCGCCCCGGTTGGCGACCAGCACAGAAGTGATCACTGAAGGTTCCTCACATCCGGAAGACGCCGAAGCCGCCGCGCGCGCCCTCGTAGGGGGCGGTGTGGATCGCGGACAGGCACAGGCCGAGAACGGTCCGGGTGTCGCGCGGGTCGATCACGCCGTCGTCGTAGAGCCGCCCGGACAGGAACATCGGCAGCGACTCGGACTCGATCTGCTGCTCGACCATGGCGCGCAGCGCGGCGTCGGCCTCGTCGTCGTAGGGCTGTCCCTTGGCCGCGGCGGACTGGCGGGCGACGATCGACAGCACGCCGGCGAGCTGCTGCGGGCCCATGACGGCCGACTTGGCGCTGGGCCAGGCGAAGAGGAAGCGGGGGTCGTAGGCGCGGCCGCACATGCCGTAGTGGCCGGCCCCGTAGGAGGCGCCCATGAGGACCGACAGGTGCGGGACGCGGCTGTTGCTGACGGCGTTGATCATCATCGCGCCGTGCTTGATGATGCCGCCCTGCTCGTACTCCCGGCCGACCATGTAGCCGGTGGTGTTGTGCAGGAAGAGCAGCGGGATGTCGCGCTGATTGGCGAGCTGGATGAACTGGGCGGCCTTCTGGGACTCCTCGCTGAACAGGACCCCCTGGGCGTTGGCGAGGATGCCGACCGGATAGCCGTGCAGGGCGGCCCAGCCGGTGACCAGGCTCGTGCCGTACAGCGGTTTGAACTCGTCGAAGTCGGAGGCGTCGACGACGCGGGCGATGACCTCGCGCGGGTCGAAGGGGCTCTTCAAGTCGCCCGGGACGATGCCGAGGAGTTCCTCGGCGTCGTACTTGGGCGGCTCGGCCGGGCCGGGATCGCCGTACGCCTTGCGGTGGTTGAGGCGGGCGAGCACGCGCCGGGCCTGCCGCAGGGCGTCGTGCTCGTCGACGGCGAAGTAGTCGGCGAGGCCCGAGGTGCGCGCGTGCATCTCCGCGCCGCCCAGGGACTCGTCGTCGCTCTCCTCGCCGGTCGCCATCTTCACCAGCGGCGGGCCGCCGAGGAACACCTTGGCCCGCTCCTTGACCATGATGACGTGGTCGGACATGCCGGGGATGTAGGCGCCGCCCGCGGTGGAGTTGCCGAAGACGACCGCGACGGTCGGGATGCCGGCGGCCGACAGCCGGGTCAGGTCCCGGAAGATGGCGCCCCCGGGGATGAAGATCTCCTTCTGGGAGGGCAGGTCGGCGCCGCCGGACTCCACCAGGCTGATGCACGGCAGCCGGTTGGCGAGGGCGATGTCGTTGGCGCGCAGGGCCTTCTTCAGGGACCAGGGGTTGCTCGCCCCGCCGCGTACGGTCGGGTCGTTGGCGGTGATCAGGCACTCGACGCCCTCGACGACGCCGATGCCGGTGACCAGGGACGCGCCGACGGTGCAGTCGCTGCCCCAGGCGGCCAGCGGGGACAGCTCCAGGAAGGGCGTGTCGGGGTCGAGGAGCAGCTCGATGCGCTCGCGGGCGAGGAGTTTGCCGCGCGCCCGGTGCCGTGCGACGTACTTCTCGCCGCCGCCCGCGAGGGCCTTGGCGTGCTCGGCGTCGAGGGCGGCGAGCTTGGCGAGCATCGCCTCGCGGGCGGCCCGGAAGTCGGGGCCGGCGGTGTCGAGCGCGGAGGTCAGGACGGTCACAGCAGGGCCTCCGGTATCTCCAGGTGGCGGGAGCGCAGCCATTCGCCGAGCGCCTTGGCCTGCGGGTCGAAGCGGTGCTGGGCGGCGACCCCCTGGCCGAGGATCCCCTCGACCACGAAGTTCAGGGCGCGCAGGCGGGGCAGCACGTGCCGGGTCACCGTCAGCGGGCGGCTCTCGGGGATCAGCTCACGGAACCGCTCGACGGTCAGTTCGTGCGCGAGCCACCGCCAGGCGTCGTCCGCGCGGGTCCAGACGCCGACGTTGGCGTTGCCGCCCTTGTCGCCGCTGCGCGCCCCCGCGACCAGCCCGAGCGGGGCCCGGCGGCTCGGCCCGGGCGGCAGCGGCTGCGGCAGGGGCGGCTCCGGGACGTCGCCGAGTACCCGGGTGTCCTGGGGCGGGGACACCGTGACCCGGCGTCCGTCGTGGAGGACGGCCACATGGTCGACCGCGCCATGGGGGACGTACACCTCCTCGAACACCCCATAGGGCGCGCCCTTTCCGGGGGGCGCCAGCACATGGAAGCCGGGGTAGCTGGCCAGCGCCAGTTCCACCGCGGCCCCGCTCAGCGCCCGCCCCACGGCCTGCTGCTCCGGGTCCCGCACGACCAGCCGCAGCAGCGCGCTCGCGCATTCCTCGGTGCCGGCGTCGGGGCGGTCGGTGCGCGACAACTCCCAGCGCACGTCGGCGATCCCGCTCAGGGCGGGCTCCATCTGGTCCCGGACGAGGGCGGCCTTGGCCTCGATGTCGAGACCGGTGAGCACGAAGACGACCTCGTTGCGGTAGCCGCCGAGCCGGTTGAGCCCGACCTTGAGGGCCGGCGGGGGCGCCTCCCCGCGCACGCCCTCGATCCGCACCCGGTCGGGCCCGTCCTGGGCGAGCCGCACGGTGTCCAGCCGGGCGGTGACGTCCGGCCCGGCGTACCGGGCACCGGCCGTCTCGTAGAGCAGCTGGGCGGTGACCGTGCCGGTGTCGACGAAGCCGCCGGTGCCGGGGTGCTTGGTGATCACGCAGCTGCCGTCGTCGTGCAGCTCGGCGAGCGGGAAGCCGGGGCGGCGCACGTCACCGTCGCGGAAGAAGGCGTAGTTGCCGCCGGTGGCCTGCGCCCCGCACTCCAGGACGTGCCCGGCGACGACGGCCCCCGCGAGCCGGTCGTGATCCGCCGGTGTCCAGCCGAAGTGGGCGGCGGCGGGGCCGGTGACCAGGGCCGCGTCCGTCACGCGACCGGTCACCACGAGGTCGGCGCCCGCGCGCAGGCAGGCCGCGATGCCGAAGCCGCCGAGGTAGGCGTGGGCGGTGAGGCTGCCGGGGTGGGCGGCGGTGCGGTCGTCGCCCTCCACGTGGGCCACGCGCACCGGGATGCCGAGCCGGCCGGCCAACTCCCGTACGGTGTCGGCGAGTCCGGCCGGGTTGAGCCCGCCCGCGTTGGTCACGATCCGCACGCCCCGCTCGTGTGCCAGGCCGAGGCACTCCTCCAGCTGCCGCAGGAAGGTGCGGGCGTATCCGGCGCCCGGGTCCTTGAGCCGGTCCCGGCCGAGGATGAGCATGGTCAGCTCGGCGAGGTAGTCGCCGGTGAGGACGTCGAGTTCGCCGCCGGTGAGCATCTCGCGCAGGGCGTCGAAGCGGTCGCCGTAGAAGCCGGAGGCGTTGCCGATGCGCAGGGGTGCCGCCGGCTCGCCCGTGCTGCCGGTGCGCGGGGTCGTCACGAGGCGGCGCCCTTCCGCGGGCGTCCGCCGCCCGGCGGTCCCGCGAAGGCCTGGGCGATGTCCAGCCAGCGGTCGGCGTCGGGGCCGTCGGCGCGCAGGGCCAGGTCGTCGCGGTGGGCGCGCTGGGTGACCAGGAGGCAGAAGTCGAGGGCGGGGCCGGTGACGCGCTGTCCGGCGTCGTCGGGTCCGTAGGTCCACAGGTCGCCGGAGGGTGCCCGCAGTTCGATGCGGAAGGGGTCGCCGGGCGGAGTGAGCCCCTGCACGCCGAAGGCGAAGTCACGGGTCCGCACCCCGAGCCAGGCCACATGCCGAAGCCGGTCGGTGGGTGGGCGCACCACACCCAGGGCGTCGGCGACGTCCTGTCCGTGGGCCCACGTCTCCATGAGTCGGGCCGTCGCCATGGATGCGGCCGACATGGGCGGCCCGTACCAGGGGAAGCGCGCCTTGGGCGGTGCGGCGCGCAGGGCCTCCTCCAGCGCCGCGCGGCCCTCACGCCAGCGGGCGAGCAGAACGCCGGGCGGGAGCGCGGCGCCCTCCCCGGCCCCCTCGTCGACGAAGGAGCCCGGCGCCGCGAGGGCCTTGTCGACCAGGGCGCGGAAGCCGTCGGCGTCCGTGACCGCGAGCAGGGCCGAGCGGTCGGTCCAGGCCAGGTGGGCGATCTGGTGGGCCACGGTCCAGCCGGGCGCGGGGGTCGCGAGCGCCCAGCGCCGCGCGTCCGCGCCGGCCACGAGGCGGTCGAGTTCCTCGCTCTCCTCGCGCAGGTCGTCGAGCACGGACGTCGGATCGGACACGGGGCGCTCCCCTCGGACCACGGGCCACGGCGGCGTGCGGGACGGTGCGACGTGCTGAGGAGCATGGCAGCACACCCGGAAACAATCAAGCATGCTTGCATGAAAACGCGCCCAGGCCGGGCGAAGGGCGGTGCCGGGGGGACGCCGAGGGGGGCTCAGTCTCCGCGGTACGAGGCGATCAGGCGGGACAGGTGGCGGCCCGCGAGGTCCAGTGGTGTGGTGCTGCGGGCGACCTGGGCGGCCAGTTCCGCGCCCTCCAGGGTCGCGATCACCGTGTGGGCCAGCTCCTCGGCGTCGGTCTCGGCGAAACCGGCCGCGACCAGCCCCTCGGCGACCACCTTCCGCCAGCGCGCGAACGCCTCCGCCGCCGCCCGCTGGATGCCGGGCGCGCCGGCCGCCGTGCCGACCGCGGCGGCGGTGACCGGGCAGCCGTCGAGCCAGTCGGAGTCGCGCAGCCCCTCGGCCAGGGACGCGGCGAGGGCGAGGAGGGCCCGCTCCGGGTCCGGTTCCGCGTCGAGCGTCTCGCGCAGCAGTTCGGTGAACTCCTCGTCGCCGAGGCGCACGGCCGCCGCGCCGAGCTCCTGCTTGCCGCCGGGGAAGAAGTGGTAGACCGATCCGAGCGTCGCACCGGCCTCTCGGGAGATCTGCTTGATGCCCGTGCCCTCGTAGCCCTGGCGCTGCATCAGGCGGGACGCCGTGCGGACGATCCGCTCGCGGGTGCCGGCGGTTTCGAGGTCGTGCGGGGCCCTGGTCTTCACGCACCCACTCTATCGAGCTAGAGCGATCGCTCTAGTGGCTGTGCTACGTTCCTCTCTGGATAGAGCGTTCGTTCTAGCCGTGATCAGAGTGGTCACGGTGATCAGAGGGGGATCTCCATGAGCACGTCCGTCACCGTCATCGGCCTCGGCCCCATGGGCCGCGCCATGGCCGGCGCCTATCTGGACGCCGGTTACCGCGTCACCGTGTGGAACCGCACCGCGAGCCGCGCCGACGAGCTGGTCGCGCGGGGCGCCGTGCGGGCCGCCACCGTCGAGGAGGCGCTGGCGGCCAACGAGGTGGTGGTACTGAGCCTCACCGACTACGCCGCCATGTACGCCCTCCTGGAGCCCGCGGCCCCGGCCCTGCGCGGCCGGGTCCTGGTCAACCTCAGCTCCGACACCCCCGAGCGCGCCCGTGAGGGAGCTGCCTGGGCCGCGCAGCACGGGGCGCGCCATCTCACCGGCGGGGTGCAGACACCGCCCTCCGGGATCGGTTCGCCGGAGTCCGACACCTTCTACAGCGGTCCCCGGGAGGTCTTCGACGCCCACGAGGACGTGTTGAAGGTCCTCACCGGCACCGACTACCGGGGCGAGGACCCGGGCCTGGCCGCGCTGTACTACCAGCTCCAGATGGATCTCTTCTGGACCACCCTGACCGCCTGGCTGCACACCCTGGCCGTGGCGGACGCCCACGGCATCAGCGCCTCGCAGTTCGCCCCGTACGCGGCGCGGACCCTGGGCGGGATGGACCGGTTCCTCGACTTCTACACGCCCCGGATCGAGGCGGGGCGGCACACGGGCGACGTCGAGCGGATCTCGATGGCCGTGGCGAGCATGGACCACGTCGTGCACACCACGCGGGACTCGGGCGTGGACCCGGCGCTGCCCGCGGCGGTGCGGGAGGCGTTCCGCCGGGGGGCGGCCGAAGGATACGAGGAGGACAGCCTGACCCGGCTGTTCGAGGTGTTCGGGCGGGGCGCGGCGGCCTGAGCACGGCGGAGGGCGCCCCGCCTGTGCGGGGCGCCCTCGGTCACATACGCGGGAAGGCCGGAGCTCCTCGGCCGTTCAGAGCTGCTCGATCACGTAGTCGACGCACTTGGTGAGCGCCTCGACGTCCGCCGGGTCGATCGCCGGGAACATCGCGACGCGCAGCTGGTTGCGGCCGAGCTTGCGGTACGGCTCGGTGTCGACGATGCCGTTGGCGCGCAGCACCTTCGCGACGGCGGCGGCGTCGACCTCGTCCGTGAAGTCGATCGTGCCGATGACCTGCGAGCGCTTGGCCGGGTCGGTGACGAACGGGTTCGCGAACTTCACGTCCTCGGCCCAGCCGTACAGCGTCCGCGCGGAGGTGGCCGTGCGGCGGACCGACCAGTCCAGGCCGCCCTGGCCGTTGATCCACTCCAGCTGCTGGTTCAGCAGGAAGAGGGTGGCGAGGGCCGGGGTGTTGTACGTCTGGTTCTTGCGGGAGTTGTCGATCGCCGTGGGCAGCGAGAAGAACTCCGGGACGTGGCGGCCGGAGGCGTGGATCCGCTCGGCGCGCTCGATGGCGGCCGGGGAGAACACGCCGATCCACAGGCCGCCGTCGGAGGCGAAGGACTTCTGCGGGGCGAAGTAGTAGACGTCCGTCTCGCTGATGTCGACGGGCAGGCCGCCGGCGCCGGAGGTGGCGTCCACGAGCACCAGGGCGCCCTCGTCGGCGCCGGCCACACGCTTGATCGGCATGGCGACACCGGTGGAGGTCTCGTTGTGGGTGAACGCGTAGACGTCCACGCCCTCGGCGGCGACCGGCTCGGGGTGGGTGCCCGGGTCGGCGGAGACGACGTCCGGCTCGGCCAGCCAGGGGGCGAGCTTGGCGGCCTTGGCGAACTTGGAGGAGAACTCGCCGAAGCTCAGGTGCTGCGACTTGTTCTCGATCAGGCCGTGCGTCGCGATGTCCCAGAACGCGGTGGAGCCGCCGTTGCCGAGGACCACCTCGTAGCCCTCCGGGAGCTGGAACAGCTCGCTGATGCCCTCGCGGACCTGGCCGACCAGGTTCTTGACGGGAGCCTGACGGTGGGAGGTGCCCAGGAGGGAGGTGCCGGTGGCGGCGAGGGCGTCCAGCGCCTCCGTCCGCACCTTGGAGGGACCCGCGCCGAAACGTCCGTCCGCGGGCTTGATGTCAGAGGGAATCCGGATCTCAGCCACGGAGGGGAGCGTAGCCGTTCACAGAAACGTGGGCGAAACGTCGTCCGTCGGGTGAGACGGTCACGGGGGCGCCGGTGTTCCGGCCCGCCGGACGCGGGGTCGTCACTGTCAGTGCTCGCGTGCATGCTGGAGGGATGACGGATCTTCCGCACGGCACGGAGCTGACGGCCAGGGAGCTCGCGGCCCTGGAGGGCGAGTTGCGCGCGGCCGTCCGGGGTGACGTCGGCTTCGCCGCCCTGGACCGGGCGCTGGTCACCATGGACGCGTCCAACTACCGGCGGGTGCCGTACGGGGTGGTGGCGCCGGCGGACGCCGACGACGTGGCGGCCGTGCTGGAGGTGTGCCGGGGGCGGGGCGTGCCCGTGGTGCCGCGGGGCGGGGGCACGTCCATCGCCGGGCAGGCGACGGGCACGGGCGTGGTGCTGGACTTCACGCGGTACATGAACCGGCTGGTCGCCCTGGATCCCCGGGCGCGCACGGCCGTGGTGCAGCCCGGTCTGGTGCTCGACCGGCTCCAGGAGGCCGCCGCCCCGCACGGGCTGCGCTTCGGCCCGGATCCGTCCACGCACAGCAGGTGCACGCTCGGCGGCATGATCGGCAACAACGCGTGCGGCTCGCACTCGGTGGCGTGGGGGACGACCGCGGACAGCGTGCGGGAGCTGGACGTGGTGACCGCGCGCGGCGGGCGGCTGCGGCTCGGGCGGGACTGGGCCGGGGCGCCCGAGGGCCTGCGGGCGCTGGCGGAGGGCGAACTGGCCCGGCTGCGCACGGGGTTCCCCGATCTGCCCCGCCGCATCTCCGGTTACGCGCTGGACGCCCTGCTGCCCGAGCGGGGCGCCGACGTGGCCCGCTCCTTCTGCGGCTCCGAGGGCACGCTGGGCGTGCTGACGGAGGCGGTCGTCCGGCTGGTCGAGGTGCCACGCGCGCGTGCGCTGGCCGTGCTCGCGTACGCCGACGAGAGCGCCGCGGCCGAGGCCGCGGCGGGCCTGCTGCCGTTCGGGCCGCTGACCGTGGAGGGCATGGCGGCGGACCTGGTGCCGTCGGCCGCGGACCTGCCCCGGGGCGGGGCCTGGCTGTTCGTGGAGACGGGCGGGGAGTCGGCGGCGGAGGCACGCGCGCGTGCGGAGGCGATCGTGCGGGCCGCCGACGTCCTGGACGCCCTCGTGGTCACGGACGCGGCGGGGCAGCGCGCGCTGTGGCGGATCCGGGAGGACGCGAGCGGGACGGCGACGCGGATGCCGGACGGGACCGAGGCCTGGCCGGGCTGGGAGGACTGCGCGGTGCCGCCCGCCCGGCTCGGCGCGTATCTGCGCGGCTTCCGGGCGCTGATGGCCGCCCACGGCCTGCGCGGCACGCCGTACGGGCACTTCGGGGACGGCTGCGTCCACGTCCGCATCGACTTCGACCTCCTCACCGGCACCGGGGTCGCCCGCTTCCGCCGTTTCTCGCAGGAGCTGGCGGAGCTGGTGGTGGCGCACGGGGGTTCGCTGTCCGGGGAGCACGGGGACGGGCAGGCGCGCGCGGAGCTGCTGCCGCTGATGTACGGCGCCGAGATGGTGGGCCTCTTCGAGCGGGTGAAGGCCGTGTGGGACCCGGACGACCTCCTCAACCCCGGGATGCTCGTCCGCCCCGCGCCCCTGGACTCCGGCCTGCGCTTCTCCGTCCTGCCCCGCGAACCGGTCGACGTCGCCTTCGGCTATCCCTCGGACGGCGGCGACTTCGCGGCGGCGGTGCGGCGCTGCGTGGGGGTCGCCAAGTGCCGTACGGCGTCGGTGTCCGGGTCCTCCGTGATGTGCCCGTCCTTCCGGGCGACCGGCGCCGAGGAGCACTCCACGCGCGGGCGGGCCCGGCTGCTGCACGAGATGCTCGCCGGTGAGGTGGTCACGGACGGCTGGCGCTCGGCCGAGGTCCGGGAGGCGCTCGACCTGTGCCTGTCCTGCAAGGGCTGCCGGTCGGACTGCCCGGTCGGGGTCGACATGGCCACGTACAAGGCGGAGTTCCTGCACCACCACTACGCCGGGCGGCGCCGCCCCGCCGCGCACTACGCGATGGGGTGGCTGCCGGTGTGGCTGCGCGCGGTGGCGCGGACGCGGACGGCCCTCCTGGTGAACGCGCTCACCGGGACCCGGCTCCTGGCCGGCCCGGCGAAGCGACTGGCCGGAATCGCGCCGGAGCGGCAGCTGCCGCGGGTGACCCGGCAGACCTTCAGCCGGTGGTGGGAGCGGCGGCGGCCCGGGGAGGGGGCGGGAGCGCGGGGTGAGGACGTGGGCGGGGCGCGGGGCGGGGAGGCAGCGGGAGCGCGGGCCGGGGGCACGGCCGGAGCGCGGGGCGGAGACGCGGCCGGACCACGGGCCAGGGACGCAGCCGCAGCACAGGCCGCAGACGCGCCCGGAGCACGGGCCGGAGACCCGCCCGGCGCGCGGGCCGGGGACGCGCCCGGACCACGGGCCGGGAAGGCAACCGCAGCGCAGGCCGGAGACGCGCCCGGAGTGCGGGCCAGGGACGCACTCGCAGCACGGGCCGGAGACGCAGCCGCAGCGCAGGCCGCAGACGCGCCCGGAGCACGGGCCGGAGACCCGCCCGGCACGCGGGCCGGGGACGCGCCCGGACCACGGGCCGGGAAGGCAACCGCAGCGCCGGCCGGAGACGCGGCCGGACCACGGGCCGGAGACACAAGCGCAGCGCAGGCCGGAGACGCGGCCGGACCACGGGCCGGAGACACAAGCGCAGCGCCGGCCGGAGACGCAAGCGGCGCGCAGGCCGGAGACGCCCCCGCAGCGCGGGCCCGGGACGCAGCCGGCGCGCCGGGTGGGGGCGTGGCCGGGGGGCTGGTCGTGCTGTGGCCCGATACCTTCACCGAGCATTTCTCGCCCGCCGTCGGCCGGGCCGCCGTGCGGGTGCTGGAGGCGGCCGGGCTGCGGGTGGCGCTGCCGCCCACCGTGCACCTGCGCAGACCGCCGGTGGGCGACGGCAGGACGGTCGCCCTGGACCCGCTGTCGCTGCTGCGCGGGCGGGGCCGGGTCTGCTGCGGGCTGACGTACGTCTCCACCGGGCAGCTCGACCGCGCCCGGGCGGTACTGCGCCGCACGCTCGACCTGATGGAACCGGTGCTGGAGACGGACGCGCCGGTCGTGGTGCTGGAGCCGAGCTGCGCGGCGGCCCTGCGCACGGACGCCCCCGAGCTGCTGCACGACGACCCGCGCGCGGCCCGCCTCGCCGCCCGGGTCCACACGTTCGCGGAGGTGCTGGAGCGGTACGCCCCCGGCTGGACGCCGCCGCGCGTGGACCGCCCGGTGACCGGCCAGACCCACTGCCACCAGCACGCGGTGCTCGGCGACGCGGCCGACCGCCGGCTGCGCGCGGCCGCCGCGCTCTCCGGCGAGCTGAGCGGCGGCTGCTGCGGCCTGGCGGGCAACTTCGGCTTCGAGAAGGGCCATGCCGAGGTGTCCGCCGCGTGCGCCGAGGAGCAGCTGCTGCCCTCGGTGCGGAACGCCCCACAGGGCGCGGTGGTCCTGGCGGACGGCTTCTCCTGCCGCACCCAGCTGGAGCAGCTGGCCGGGGTGCGCGGCAGGCATCTGGCGCAGGTGCTGGCGGAGGCGTTGGACGACGCCCCTGCCGCCCAGGGGCCCGGGTGAGGCGTTCGGGCCACACGGCGGGCGGACCCGAGTGTCCGGGGCCGGGGATCGCCGGGCCGCTCCTAGGCTCGCGGCACCAGTCCCCGCCCGCCGAGGGCCGCTGCTCGAAGGAGCCCGCGTATGAGCGTCCGCGTCCAGCCGATCACCCGCGACGAGCACCTGGCGTTCGTCACGGCCCGCCGCTCCGCCAGCCACACCCAGGTCCCGTCCTGGGGCGCGGTGAAGCCGGACTGGGAGGCGGAGAGCCTCGGCTGGTTCGGCCCGGCCGGGCAGCTCGTCGGCGCCGGGCTGGTGCTGCTGCGCCCGCTGCCCGGGCCGCGGCTGCCCGGCCTGCGGCGGTACCTGGCGTATCTGCCCGAGGGCCCGCTGCTCGACTGGCACGAGCCCGGCCTGGAACGGCTGCTGGAGCCGATGGTCGCCCACCTGCGGCGCCGCGGCGCCTTCGCCGTGCGGATGGGCCCGCCGGTCGTGGTGCGCCGCTGGAGCGCCGAGACGGTCAAGGCGGCGATCGCGGACCCGGCCGCGCGGCGGCTGCGCGACGTCCGGGCGACGTCGTACGAACCGCGGGCCGGGCAGGTCGCGGACGGCCTGCGCCGCATGGGCTGGCGGCAGAGCGAGGCCGGCGGGGAGGCCGGGTTCGCCGCGGGACAGCCCCGGTACGTGTTCCAGGTGCCGTTCGCCGGCCGTTCGCTGGAGGAGATCCACAACGGCCTCAACCAGCAGTGGCGGCGCAACATCAAGAAGGCGGAGAAGGCCGGGGTGAAGGTCGTGCGCGGTGCCGCGGAGGACCTTCCGGTCTTCCACGAGCTGTACACCGAGACCGCCGGGCGCGACGGGTTCCTGCCGCGCCCGCTCTCCTACTTCCAGGGCATGTGGAGCGCGCTCACCGCCGAGCACCCCGACCGGATGCGGCTCTACCTCGCCCACCACGACGGCGAGGTGCTCGCCGCCGCGACGATGCTCACCGTCGGCGAGCACGTCTGGTACTCCTACGGCGCCTCCACCGGCCGCCGGCGCGAGGTCCAGCCGAGCAGCGCCCTGCAGTGGCGGATGATGACCGACGCCCATGAGCTCGGCGCCGCCGTCTACGACCTGCGCGGCATCACCGACACCCTGGAGGAGTCCAGCCCGCTGCTGGGCCTGCTGCGCTTCAAGGTGGGCACCGGCGGCGAGGCCGTCGAGTACCTCGGCGAATGGGACTATCCGCTCAACCGGCCGCTGTACAAGGCGTTCGAGCTCTATCTCTCCCGCCGCTGAGCCACGGGAGCGCGCCGGGCGGGCGTCTCATCGCGCGAGACAGAGGCAAAAGGGCTTCACGCACCTGACTTAGTCCATTACCCTGGACTGCGAAGTACACCGGGATGTACGCGCAGTGCAGGCCGGTGTACGGACCGCCCGCATCCGCGCCGACGCACAGGACCGCCCGTGACCACCCCCGACAGCGTCACCACGCCCCAGCACGCGACCACCGCGACGCCCGCCTCCGGCCCCGCCGCCGGCCCGGGCCGGTGGGGCTCCCTCGGACCCGTGGGCCTCGTCCTGGCCGGCGGCGTCTCGGTGCAGTTCGGCGGCGCCCTGGCGGTGACGCTGATGCCGAGGGCGGGTGCCCTCGGCGTGGTGGCGCTGCGCCTGCTCGTCGCGGCCGTCGTCCTGCTGCTGGTCTGCCGCCCCCGGCTGCGCGGCCACTCCCGCGCCGACTGGGGCACGGTCGTCGTCTTCGGCGTCACCATGGCCGCGATGAACGGGCTGTTCTACCAGGCCGTCGCCCGCATCCCGCTGGGTCCCGCGGTCACCCTGGAGGTCCTGGGACCGCTCGCCCTGTCGGTCCTGGCGTCCCGCCGCGCGATCAACGTCGTCTGGGCCGCCCTCGCCCTGGCGGGCGTGTTCCTGCTCGGCGGCGGGGGCTTCAGCGGTCTCGACCCCGCGGGAGCGGCCTTCGCCCTGGGCGCGGGCGCCATGTGGGCGGCCTACATCGTCTTCAGCGCCCGTACGGGCCGCCGCTTCCCGCAGGCGGACGGGCTGGCCCTGGCGATGGCGGTGGGCGCGGTGCTGTTCCTGCCGCTGGGCATCGCCGAGTCGGGCACGAAGCTGCTCGATCCGGTGACGCTGGGACTGGGCGCGGCGGTGGCCCTGCTCTCCTCGGTCCTGCCCTACACGCTCGAACTCCTCGCCCTGCGCCGGCTGCCGGCCTCCACCTTCGCGATCCTGATGAGCCTGGAACCGGCCCTCGCGGCCACGGCCGGCTTCCTGATCCTCGACCAGTCCCTCACGGCGCCGGAGGCCGCGGCGATCGCGCTGGTGATCGCCGCGAGCATGGGGGCGGTGCGCACCCAGGTGGGCCGGGGCCGCGCCAAGAGGGCGGCCCTGGAGGGCACGGGCCTGGAGGGCTAGGGCCTGTCGTTTGGATCAGGTCGCAGGAAAGTGACGGTGCTGTTCAGCGCCGGGGAGCGTGGTCCGGTGCGTGCAGCTGCAAGGCGGAGGAGGGAGTCGACGCGGAGCGTCGGCGACCGACGACAACGCCGCAGATGTGCGTGCCGGACCACGCGTCTGCGGCGTGATCCAAACGACAGGCCCCAGGCCGGTACGGCCGGGCAGGTGGCACCGTGCGAGGGCGGCCTACGGCGCCGTCCGGGCCAGCCGGAAGCCCACGTCGTCGATCCGGAACGTCGGATGGCTCCGGCGGCGTACCGAGGCGCGGCAGCTCCAGTGCTCGTCGGACCAGCCGCCACCGCGCAGCACCCGGTAGGTGCCGTAGACCTCGGGGTCGTAGAGATCCCAGCACCAGTCCCAGACGTTG
The DNA here is from genome assembly GCF_044540565.1 of Streptomyces sp. NPDC085931. Classification (NCBI taxonomy): domain Bacteria; kingdom Bacillati; phylum Actinomycetota; class Actinomycetes; order Kitasatosporales; family Streptomycetaceae; genus Streptomyces; species Streptomyces sp. NPDC085931. Next base: position 172,741 of record NZ_JBITSK010000007.1, on the reverse strand, counting down.
CCGAGCATGTCGTACAGGCCCCAGGCGTTGGGCCGCTTGCCGCCGACGGGATGGATCGCGTCGTCCGCGTTCCCGCGGTACCAGGCGATGTCGTCGAGGCGGCCGTAGCGCGGGCCGGTGCTGCCGGCGCGGCAGGCGTGCTCCCACTCGGCCTCGGTCGGCAGCCGGTATCCGTCGGCGGTGGCGTCCCAGTGGGCCGTCTCGCCGTCCTCCCGGACGTGATACGCGGGGGTCAGCCCCTCGCGCAGGGACAGGGCGTTGCAGAAGCGGACCGCGTCCCACCAGGACACGCCCTCCACGGGCAGCCGCGCACCCCCGGCCGCGCTCGGCCTGCGGCCGGTGACCTCGGCGTACCCCTCCTGCGTGACCGGGCACGCCGCGAGCCGGAACGACCCGACGTCCACCGCCCACCTGCGCCCGGTCCGCCGGTCCGCCAGCGTCACCCGCCCGGCGGGGACGGTGACCATCTCGTTCTCGAAGTCCCCCATGCCCGGCCACCCTACGGGGAGTGGGCGCCCGGCCCCCGCCGGACGCCCCCGCCCCCCCTACCGGCTGAGCCTGCGGAACCGGCGTACCGCCAGCGGCAGGAAGAGTGCCGTCAGGATCACCGGCCACACCCCCGCCATCAGCAGCGCGTGCTGCTCCACCCAGGAGTCGCCGCCCCCGACGGGCGTGCCGAACAGTTCGCGGGTCGCCGCCGCCGTGGAGGAGATCGGGTTCCAGGCCGCGACCCAGCCCAGCCAGTCGGGCATCAGCTGCGGCGCGACGAAGATGCTGGAGATCATCGTCAGCGGGAAGGCGACCGCGAACAGGCCGCCCGCGGCCTCCGGGTTGGGCACCAGCAGGCCGAGCCACACGCCGATCCAGATCAGCGCGAAGCGCAGCCACAGCAGCAGTCCGAACGCGGCGAGGAAGCCGAGGCCGCCGTCCGGGCGCCAGCCCATGGCGAGGGCGGTGAGCATCATGATGGCCAGCTCGGCGCAGGCCACGATGAGGTCGGTGACGCCGCGTCCGGCCACCACGGCGGAGGACGCCATCGGCATGGAGCGGAAGCGGTCGATGACGCCCTTGGTGGAGTCGTAGACCACCACCGTGGCGGTGTTGATGAAGCCGAACGCCATGGTCATCACGAACATGCCCGGCATCAGGAAGTCCTTGTAGTCCCCGCCGCCCGGCACGGTCATCGCGCTGCCGAAGACATAGCCGTAGAGCAGCACGGACAGGATCGGGAAGCCCAGCTGCCAGGCGATGTTGACCGGCTGGCGCTGGTAGTGGGTCAGGCCGCGGCGGACGATGTTCCAGCAGTCGGCGAGCAGCCAGTACGCGCCGCTCCGCGCGCTCGTGGTGTTCAGGTCGACGGCGCTCATGCCGCGGCCTCCTTCTCGGTCCGGTGTCCGGTCAGGCGCAGGAAGACGTCGTCGAGGCTCGGCCTGCGCAGTCCGATGTCCTCCACGCGCACGCCCTCGTCCTGCAAGGTCCGCGCCACCTCCGTGAGGGCCGCGACCCGGTCGGCCACCGGGGCGTGCACCCGCAACTCGGCCTCGTCCGCCTCCGGTTCGCCGTCGGTGACCCGGGCGAGGACCTTCACCACCCGCGGGATCTCGGACCGTTCGGCGACCACCACCTCGACGCGGTCGCCGCCGACCAGGCCCTTCAGCCCGTCCGGGGTGTCGTCGGCGATGGCCCGGCCCTGGTCGATGACGGTGATGCGCGAGGCGAGCTTGTCGGCCTCGTCCAGGTACTGCGTGGTCAGCAGCACGGTCGTGCCGCTCGCCACCAGCGCCCGGACCGAGTCCCAGACCTCGCCCCGGCTGCGCGGGTCAAGGCCGGTCGTCGGCTCGTCGAGGAACAGCACGGCCGGGGCCAGGATCATCGACGCGGCGAGGTCGAGGCGGCGCCGCATGCCGCCGCTGTACTTGCCGACGCCCCGGTCGGCGGCGTCGGTCAGGTCGAACTGCTCCAGCAGCTCGGCCGCGCGGAGCGCGGCGCGCCTGCCGCCCAGGTGGAACAGGCGGCCGAACATCTCCAGGTTCTGCCGGCCGGTCAGCACCTCGTCGACCGCCGCGTACTGGCCGGTGAGCCCGATCCTGGCCCGCACCTCGCGCGGCTGCCGGGCCACGTCGAGCCCGGCCACCGTCGCCCGGCCCCCGTCCAGCCGGATCAGCGTGGACAGGATGCGCACGGCGGTGGTCTTGCCCGCCCCGTTCGGGCCGAGCAGGCCGTGCACCGTGCCCTCGCGCACCGCCAGGTCGAAACCGTCGAGGGCGCGCTTCTCGCCGTACCGCTTCTCCAGCGCCTCGGCCCGCACCGCGTATCCGTCCATGTCGCCCTCCCGTCGCCCGTGCCGCCTCGACACCGAACTGAGTACAGCGTACCCGATTACGCGTACGCCGTACTCAGTTTTTTGCAACGGGGTCCTAAGCTGGGCTCATGACGAGCGGCACGAGTGGCAGTGGCGGTACGGAGACCAGCGGCAGCGGTGACATCGCCCGCACCCTGGAGCTGCTGTGGGACACCGGCGGGCGCCCCAGCCGCGGGCCGAAGCCCACGCTGACCCTGGACCGGATCGTGGAAGCGGCCGTCCAGGTGGCGGACGCCGAGGGCCTGGAAGGCCTCTCCATGCGCCGCGTCGCGGCCGAGCTGGGCACCGGCACCATGTCGCTGTACCGGTACGTCCCCGGCAAGGGCGAGCTGCTCGACCTCATGCTGGACCGGGTGCAGCGCGCCCCGGAGAACCCGGCCGACCTGGGCGACGGCGGCTGGCGCGCGGCCCTGGAGGCACTGGGCCGCGAGACTCTCGCCCTCTACCGCCGCCACCCCTGGCTGCTGCACGTCAACCAGTCCCGCCCGATCCTCGGCCCGAGCGCCCTCGACGGCATGGAGAAGGTCCTCACGCTGATCCGCCCGATGGGACTGAGCGATCCCGAGCTGGTCTCGGCGATCATCATGATCGACGGTTACGTCGTCGGGGCGGCGCGCACGCAGCTGTACCAGCTGGAGGCGGAACGCCGCACGGGCCTGACGGACGCCGAGTTCTGGCAGGCGCAGGTGCCGGTCCTGGAGAAGGCCATGGCGTCGGGCCGCTATCCGGTCATGGCGTCCCTGTCCGAGGACACCTTCGGGCCGGACTTCGACCACTTCGAGTTCGGGCTCCAGCGCATCCTGGACGGCCTGGAGGTCCTGGTGGAGCAGCGCCGGGCCGGGGGCCCGGACACGTCACAGGCGTCGCGCCGCGACCACTGCGGCTGACCCACCCCGCGCCGCCCCCGGCCCCGCAGGCGACCCGCAGCAGTCCCGCCCCGGCCCGTGAGCCGGGCAGACGGACCGGCCTCAGCCCCGCCGCCGCAGCCTGCGCAGGCCGAGCACCACGACCAGGGCGACACCGGCGGCGATGGCCCCGGATCTGAGGTCGCCGCTCAGCCCGCCGCCCCCGGCGCCCCCCTCCGGCGAGGCCGAAGTCCCCTTCCCGGAGGACGACTCGGAGCCTGCGGGGGCGTCCTGCGGCTCCACCGGGCTGTCGGCCCCCTCCGCGCCGAACATGAGCTTCGACCCGTCGGCGGTGTAGGTGACCGACTCCCCCTGCCCCAGGAACGGCACGCCGAGCCGCTCCTTCTTCTTGATCCGCCCGCCGTTCCAGTCGTAGGCGACCGCACCGAAGTAGCTGCGCACGACGAGGTGTTCGCCGTCGGGGGAGAGCGTCGCGTCGGTGGCCTCCAGGTCCGGGACGGCCGCGACCGGCCGGAACACGTTGGTGCCGCCCGGCGAGAGGTCGGCGGGGCCCTCGTACAGGTGCCCGCCCTGCTCGTTCTTGTCGACGATGTAGACCCGGCCGGTCTTCGGGTGCACCACGAGGGACTCGGCGTCCCGCGCGCCGTCGGAGTACTTCACCACGTACTGCGTGGCGCGGATCGACTGGTCGCGCAGGGTCTTCGGCTCGGGCAGCCGGTAGAGCCAGACGTGCGGCCAGGTGCCGCCGAGGTTGTCGCCGATGTCACCGACCCAGATCCGGTCGTCCGGCCCGATGGCGATGGCCTCGACGTCGCGCGGGCTGCCCACCCCGGTCATGGTGATCGTCGCGACCGTCTCGCCCGTCCTGCTGTCGACGGCGTAGAGGTAGGCCCCGTCGTCGCTGTCGTTGTGCGTCCAGTAGATCCCGGGGTGCCGGTGCGAGGCGGCCAGGCCGCTGGACTCGGTGATGCGCGGATCCCTGATCGTGAACTTCCCGTCCCCGTCCGCCGCGGTGGCGGGCACGGCGAGGGCGCCCGTGAGAAGGGCCGCGGCGAGGAGGGCGAGGGGTCTGCGCATGCCCCAAGCGTGCCATCCCGCCGGGCCGTTCAGCAGGCGGTTCCCCGGGGAAGGCCGGCCCGCCGTCCCCGTACCGGGAGCGGCGCGTGGCCCGGCTCACATCCCGCCCGGCGCGCTGATCGTCCATGATGAGCGGATGCTCAGGTTCATGCCCGTCGGTGACTCCATGACGATCGGAAGCGCGGGCGAGCACACGTGGCGCTACCGGCTGTGGCAGCACCTGTGCCGTTCCCACCGCGGCCCCTTCACCCTCGTCGGCCCCCGCGAGACGCTCTACGACCAGCGCGCCGGCGCCCCCACGTCCCATGCCTACGCCGACCCGGACTTCCCCCGGGCGCATCTGGCCGGCTGGGGCGAGGGCTGGCAGCACATGGCGCCGCTGATCGGCGACGCGGTGCGCTCCTGCCGGGCGGACGTCCTGCTGGTCTCGCTGGGCCTCATCGACCTGGGCTTCTACACGAACGCCGAGCAGACCGCCGACAACGTGCGCGCGTTCACCGCACGGGCGCGGGCGGCGAACCGGCGGGTGCGGATGGTGTGGCTGCCGGTGACACCGAACGTCCGGGCCCGCACCGACGCGCCCTTCGCCGCCGAGGTCGCCCGCTTCAACGAGCTCCTCGCCAAGACGGCCGCGGACCTCGACGAACCGGCCTCCCCGATCCTCCTGGCCTCGGCCCCGCCCTCCTACGACGTCGCCGCCGACACCTACGACGGGACCCACCCCAACGCGAGCGGCGAGCACAAGATCGCGGCGGCCTTCGCGACGGCCCTGCACCAGAGCTGGGGCCTGGGCGGGCCCTACGCGGGCTGACACTCCCCGATCCTCCGGACCGGGTGCTCCGCGCAGCCCCCGGCGTCCAGGCCGTCCCACCGCTCGTCCTCGCGCCCGAGGCGGACGGCCCGGGCGACGTCGGACGCGGACCTCCCGTCCGCGCGGGGGCAGGTTCACCCCCACGTGGGGTTTGCCCGCCGCCCGCTCCCGTCCCCTTCCCTCCCCGCCCTACGGTCCCCCCATGGCGACCCACCCGACCGCAGGGGAACCGGCCCGGCGCGCGGCCCGGTGGCCGGACGCCGCCGCGTGGGCCGACCGCGTCGCCCGCCTGGCCGCCTGGACCCCGGCGCGGCTGCGGGCCGAGGGCCTGCTGGTGGCCCCACCGCCCCGGGGCGGGCCCCTCATCGGCCCCGCCCACCGCTCCCCCGCGGGCGACGACGTCCTGCGCGAGGCCAAGGAGCTGCTGCGCGCGCTGCTCCTCGACGAGCAGTGGGACGGAGCCGGCTCCGGCCCGCGCGCCGCGCTCACGCTCACCCTCCCGCGCGACAAGGCCCACACCCTCGCCTTCCTGCTGCGCGCCGCCAGCGAGATCGGCACCGTCGGCACGGCCGGGCACCTGCTCTTCCGGATCGCGTACGCCCCGACGCCCGAGACGGCCCGCGCCCTCGCCGTCTGCCTGCGGCTGGTGAACGACCTGGAGGTCAACGAACCGCTGCTGTACGACCGCGACCACGCCCGGGACCCGGCGGACGACCCGCCCGGCTAGGGCCCGTACTTGCCTGGAGCGCACTTCAAGACGTTGGCTTGGGCGGCATGGAGTACACGCAGCTCGGACGCACGGGACTCAAGGTCAGCCGGCTCGTCCTCGGCACCATGAACTTCGGTCCGCAGACCGACGAGGCCGACAGCCACGCCATCATGGACGCGGCGCTGGACGCGGGCATCAACTTCTTCGACACCGCCAACGTGTACGGCTGGGGTGAGAACAAGGGCCGTACCGAAAGCATCATCGGCACGTGGTTCGCCAAGGGCGAGGGCCGGCGCGACAAGGTCGTCCTCGCCACGAAGGTCTACGGCAACATGGGCGCCGACGGCCCCGCCTGGCCGAACCACGACAAGCTCTCCGCCGTCAACATCCGCCGGGCCGTCGACGCGAGCCTGAAGCGGCTGCAGACCGACCACATCGACGTCTACCAGTTCCACCACATCGACCGGGACACCCCGTTCGAGGAGATCTGGCAGGCGATCGACGTCCTGATCCAGCAGGGCAAGATCCTCTACGTCGGGTCGTCGAACTTCCCCGGCTACAAGATCGCCCAGGCCAACGAGATCGCCGCCCGGCGCGGCGGGACCATCGGCCTGGTCAGCGAGCAGTGCCTGTACAACCTCGCCGAGCGCCGCGCCGAGATGGAGGTCATCCCCGCCGCGCAGGACTACGGCCTCGGGGTCATCCCGTGGTCGCCGCTGCACGGCGGTCTGCTGGGCGGCGTGCTGAAGAAGGAGGTCCAGGGCGGGCGCCGCGCCTCGGGCCGCGCGGCCGACGCGCTCGCCGACCCGGCCACCCGCGCGCAGATCCAGTCCTACGAGGACCTGCTCGACAAGCACGGCGTCGAGCCCGGCGAGGCCGCCCTGGCCTGGCTGCTCACCCGTCCCGGCGTGACCGGACCGATCGTCGGCCCGCGCACGGCCGAGCAGCTCGCCTCAGCGGTCCGCGCGACGGAGCTGAAACTGTCGGATGAGCTCCTGACGGGCCTGGACGAGATCTTCCCGGGCCCGGGCCCGAGCCCGGAGGCGTTCGCCTGGTGAGTGCCCCCGCCGGGGGCGCGGGGAACCGCGCGACGAGCCGACGCCGGCCCGCGGCCGAACGGCGGCCGCCCGCGGTTCCCCGCCGCACCGTTCCCGCCGCCCTACCTGCCCAGCACGGAAGCCAGGGCCACGACGAGGAACATCAGCACGAGCACACCGGCCATGATCCGGTTGCGGGTTTTCGGGTCCACGGCACCGAGCCTAACCGGCGCCCCCGAGCGCCCAGCGCCCGACCGCCTCGTACCGGGGCTGCTCCCCGGGGACACCGGACGCCGGCAGGTTGCTGCGCACCAGCACCAGCTCGTCGACCGTCCAGGTCCGGCCGGTGAATCCGGCGAGCGCGTCCAGCCAGGGCCGCACGTCCCGCGCCTCCCGGCTGCGCGCCACGGTCAGGTGGGCCTTGTACCGCCGGTGCTCCCCCATCGGCACCCCGGCCTTGCGCGCCGCGGCCTCCGCGCGCTCGGCGAGCAGCCGCAGCGTGGCCAGGTCGCCCTCGGCCCCGGCCCACAGCGCCCTGCCGTGCCCGAACTGCCCGCCGCCCCGCACGGCCAGCGGGAAGGGGGCGGTCCGGTGCGCGGCCCGCTCCAGCCGGGCCGACAGCTCCGGCACGAGCGCGTCGTCGACCTCGCCGTAGAAGGCGAGCGTGAAGTGCCACCCGGGCCGCCCGGTCCACCGCAGGCCGTCGGCCCCGGACAGCCCGCGCAGTTCGTCGACCACGGACCCCAGCTCACGGCACACCTCGTCGGGGGGCAGCACGGCGGCGAAGAGTCTCATGCGGCCAGTCTGCCCCGCGCCTCGACGGTCCGGACGCACCCTGGTCGCCGGGCGAGCTGAGCCTGTACCTCGGAGACGAGGTCGACCTGACCGGCACCGTGGTCGGTCTCGTCCTCTCCACCGACGAGTTCCCCCGGGACTGACCCCTCCTCACGCCGCCGGTGCCAGTTCCTCCGTCCGTTCCCGGGGCACGAACCGCACCCGGGGATGGCCGCCGTGCCAGCCGACCGACAGGCGGAGGTTGCCCACGCGGGCCAGGACCAGGCCGATCGCGGCCGCGGCCGCCACCGCCACCGCGCCGCCCGCCGCGAGGCCGACGCGCGCGCCGTAGGTGTCGGTGACCCAGCCGACGATCGGGGCGCCGACCGGGGAGCCGCCGAGGAAGACCATCATGTAGAGGGCCATGACACGGCCGCGCATGGCCGGGTCGGTGGACATCTGGATGCTGGTGTTCGTCGTGACGTTGACGGTCATGCCGAACAGGCCCAGCGGGATCATGAGCAGGGCGAACATCCACAGCGCGGGGGTCGTCGCGGCCAGGATCTCCAGCGCGCCGAAGGCCATCGCCGCCACGATCAGCAGCCGCAGCCGGGCCGTGCCCCGCCGCGCGGCGAGCAGCGCGCCCGCGACCGAGCCGACCGCCATCAGCGTGTTGAACATGCTGTACGCGCCGGCGCCCGCGTGGAAGACGTCGTCCGCGAAGGCGGAGAGGTAGACGGGGAAGTTGAAGGCGAACGTGCCGACGAAGCCGACCAGCACGATCGGCCAGATCAGCTCCGGCCGGCCGGTGACGTAGCGAACGCCCTCGCGCAGCTGCCCCTTGCCCCGCGGGGCGCGCTCGACGGCGTGCAGCTCCCGGGCGCGCATCAGCAGCAGGCCGGTGAGCGGCGCGATGAAGGACAGGCCGTTGAAGAGGAAGGCGTAGCCGGTGCCGACGCCCGTGATGAGTATGCCCGCGACGGCGGGGCCGACCAGGCGGGCCGACTGGAAGTTCGCCGAGTTGAGGCTGACCGCGTTCTGCAGCTGCCCGGGGCCGACCAGTTCGGAGACGAAGGACTGGCGGGCCGGGTTGTCGACGACGGTGGCCAGACCGACCGCGAAGGCGGCGACGTACACGTGCCACACCTGGACGTGCCCGGTGAGGGTGAGGACGGCCAGGGCGATCGCCGTCAGCGCCATGGACGTCTGGGTGACGAGCAGCGTGGGCCGCTTGCGCAGCCGGTCGACGAGGACACCGCCGTAGAGGCCGAACAGGAGCATCGGCAGGAACTGCAGGGCGGTCGTGATGCCGACGGCGGCGGAGGAGCCGGTGAGGCTGAGCACCAGCCAGTCCTGGGCGATGCGCTGCATCCAGGTGCCGATGTTGGAGACGACCTGCCCCATGAAGAACAGGCGGTAGTTGCGCACCCTCAGGGACGAGAACATCGAGGACCTGCGGACGCGGTCGCCGGAGGCGGGTGCTGCGGGAGCGGGCGGGGAGTCATGGGGATCAGGTGCGGGGGCGGAAGCTGCTCCGGGTCCCGAACTCAAAGGGTTCGCCTCCTTGCTACGTACGGCTTACAGGTGCGCGAGCTTCTCCAGCACGGGGGCGGCGGCGCGCAGTTTGGCCCACTCGTCCTCGTCGAGGTTCTCCACCAGGGAGGACAGGAACGCGTTCCGCTTGGCGCGGCTCTCCTCGAGCATCGCCTCGGCCTGCTCGGTGCGCGTCACGACCTTCTGGCGCCGGTCCTCGGGGTGCGGCTCCAGCCGGACCAGTCCCTTGGCCTCCAGCAGCGCCACGATGCGGGTCATCGACGGCGGCTGGACGTGCTCCTTGCGGGCGAGCTCGCCCGGGGTGGCCCGGCCGCACAGGGAGAGGGTGCCGAGCACCGACATCTCGGTGGGGCTGAGCGACTCGTCGACCCGCTGGTGCTTGAGACGGCGGGACAACCGCATCACGGCGGAGCGGAGGGAGTTCACGGCGGCTGCGTCGTCGCCATGGCTGAGGTCCGGCATGTTCTTTAGCGTAACTCATTACTCTCGCTAAATACCACCGGTGACACACGAAAGGGTCGTGACGCCCGCCACTGGCCCGCGACATCACTCATATGGGTGATCCCGGAGGGGAACGGGACACACCGCGGCGAACGGTGCCGCGACCCTCTGGTCATGGGGACCAGCGTGCTCAGCCTGCGAATAGACCACGACCTGCTCGAACGGCTCCGGCACCATGCCGCGAAACGAGGAATGAGCGTCCAGGACTATGTCGTCCGGACGCTCATTCGGGATGACTTCGACCAGCGGTTCCGGACCGCCGTCGAGGAGACGGAGAGGTTCTACGGCCCGTCCGGCTCCGGGGACGAGGATCAGGTCAGACCCAGCGCCGGCATCAGGTAGTAGAAGGCGAACACCGCCGCCACCGCGTACATCGCCGACGGCACCTCCCGGCCCCGTCCGGCGGCCAGCCGCAGCACCACGAAGGTGATGAAGCCCATGCCGATGCCGTTCGTGATCGAGTAGGTGAACGGCATCATCAGCATGGTCACGAAGGCCGGGACGGCGATCGTGTGGTCCGCCCAGTCGATCTCCTTCACCGAACCGGCCAGAATCAGGAAGCCGACCGCCACCAGCGCCGGGGTGGCCGCCTGGGACGGGACCATCGTGGCGACCGGGGTCAGGAAGAGCGCGACGGCGAAGAGACCGCCGGTGACCACGTTCGCCAGCCCCGTCCGGGCCCCCTCGCCGACACCCGCCGTGGACTCCACGAACGCCGTGGTCGCCGAGGAGGAGCTGGCACCACCGGCGGCGACCGCGAGGCCGTCCACGAACAGCACCTTGTTGATGCCGGGCATCTGGCCCTCGCCGTCGGTCAGCTTCGCCTCGTCGGAGACGCCCATGATCGTGCCCATCGCGTCGAAGAAGCACGACAGCAGCACGGTGAAGACGAACAGCACCCCGGTCAGCACGCCGACCTCGGCGAAGCCGCCGAACAGGCTGACCTCGCCGATCAACCCGAAGTCGGGGGTGGCGACCGGGTTGCCGGGCCACTTGGGCGTGGTCAGGCCCCAGCTCGGCACCTTCGCCACCGCGTTGATGACCACCGCGACGACCGTCATGGCGACGATCGAGATCAGGATCGCGCCCGAGACCTTGCGCACGATCAGCGCCAGGGTCAGCAGCACCCCGAGCACGAAGACCAGCACGGGCCAGCCGTTCAGATGCCCGTCGCCGCCGAGCTGCAGCGGGACGGTGGTCTGGGCGGCGTCCGGGATCCGGGAGACGAAACCGGCGTCGACCAGCCCGATCAGCATGATGAACAGGCCGATACCGATGGAGATGGCCTTGCGCAGCCCGTAGGGCACGGCGTTCATCACGCGCTCGCGCAGCCCCGTGGCGACCAGCAGCATCACCACGAAACCGGCCAGCACCACCATGCCCATCGCGTCCGGCCAGGACATGCGCGGGGCGAGCTGGAGGGCGACGACCGAGTTCACGCCGAGTCCGGCGGCCAGGGCGATCGGGACGTTGCCGATCACGCCCATGAGGAGCGTGGTGAGCGCCGCCGTGAGGGCCGTCGCGGTGACCAGCTGCCCGTTGTCGAGCTGGTGACCGTACATGTCCTTGGCACTGCCGAGGATGATCGGGTTCAGCACGATGATGTAGGCCATCGCGAAGAAGGTGGCGAGACCGCCGCGGACCTCGCGGGACAGGGTGCTGCCGCGCTCGGAGATGCGGAAGAAGCGGTCGAGTGCGCCGTTCGTGGGCCCGGCTCCCGGCTGTTCAGGGGCGGGGACCTTGGCGGGAGCCGAGGAGGACATGTCTTTGGTGTTTCCTACGAAGAGAAGTGGTCAAACGCAAACCGTTTCAGTATGAACATATGACCCCTCACCCGCCATCTCCGCGCGTAGACCTGATCGCCTCGTAAGCTGTCCCCATGGCGAAGTGGACCCCCCGACACGAGGCACCGGAGCCCCTGGAGGGCCCCGTGGTCGCCACCATCACCGGCGGCACGATCCTGTGGTTCGTCCTCTTCCTCGTCCAGCTCCCGTTCTACGGCTGGTTCGACGACCGCGGCAGCACCTGGTGGATCTGGACCTGCCTGGCCGGAGGCGGCCTCGGCCTGATCGGCGTCTACTACGTCCGCCGGCGCGACGCGGCCCTGAAGCGGGCCGCGGCCCGGGACGCCACCGACGCCGCCTAGGCCGGCGCACCCGCGCGAACGCGTCGCGCCCCACCGCCCGGCAGGACACGCCCGTGCCGCCTCCCTACGCTCGATAGAGGCGGGGAACCGCTCGCGACCTGGCGCGCGGGCCCGCCGCCCGACCGGTGAGGAGCGCAGCCATGACGACGCAGCAGAGCACGGCCGAGGCCGACCGGGCGCTGAAGTCCAAGCACCGCGCCATGTGGGCCCAGGGCGACTACCCGTCCCTGGCCGCCGAGCTCATCCCCGAGCTGGGACCGGTCCTGGTCGAGGCGTGCGGCGTGCGACCCGGCCAGAAGGTGCTGGACGTCGGCGCCGGTTCCGGCAACGCCGCGATCCCGGCGGCCCTGGCCGGCGCCGACGTCGTTGCCTCCGACCTGACACCCGAGCTGTTCGGGGCCGGGCGGCGCGCGGCCGAGCGGCAGGGGACGCGGCTCACCTGGCGGGAGGCCGACGCCGAGGCCCTGCCCTTCGGCGACGCGGAGTTCGACACCGTGCTGTCCTGCGTGGGCGTCATGTTCGCCCCGCACCACGAGCGGGCCGCCGGCGAACTCGTCCGGGTCTGCCGGCCGGGCGGCACCATCGGGCTGCTGAGCTGGACGCCCCAGGGGTTCATCGGACGCATGTTCGCCACCATGAAGCCGTACGCTCCCCCGCCCCCGCCGGGCGCCCAGCCGCCCCCGCTGTGGGGCGACGAGGACCATGTGCGCGCCCTCCTCGGCGACCGGGTCACGGACCTGCGCGCCGAGCGGCGGACCGTCCGGATCGAGCGCTTCGGGACGCCGGAGCTGTTCCGCGACTACTTCAAGGAGCGCTACGGCCCGACCATCAGCGTCTACCGGAACATCGCCGGCGACCCCGACCAGGTCGCCGCCCTGGACCGCGAACTGGCGCAGCTCGCCCGCGACGCCGACCTCGGCACGAGCCCGGGCGGGACGGTCCTGGACTGGGAGTACCTGCTGTGCACGGCCCGCCGGGCCGGCTGACGCACCGCGGGCACCGGGGTACGACGGCGTACAACTGCCGTACGACCACGGCACGAAGTGCGTCGTCCCCAGGTCGGATCTTCGCCGCATCCAGCGGGTGAAGCGACGCATCCGCACGTACCGTCGAAGGCATGACGCATCTCGACGCGGGTGCCCGGACCGACTCCGCGCGGCCGGCGACGGTCACCTCACGCGAGACCGGCCTGACCAGCGCCCAGGTGGCCGAACGGGTGGAGCGCGGCCAGGTCAACGACGTACCGGTGCGCAGCAGCCGGTCCACCGTCGACATCGTCCGGGCCAACGTCTTCACCCGCTTCAACGCGATCATCGGCGTGCTGTGGCTGATCATGCTGGTCGTCGCGCCGATCCAGGACAGCCTGTTCGGTTTCGTGATCCTCGCCAACACCGGCATCGGCATCGTCCAGGAGTGGCGGGCGAAGAAGACGCTGGACTCGCTCGCGCTGATCGGCGAGGTGCGGCCGACCGTGCGCCGGGACGGGGCCGCCGGGCAGGTCAGCACGTCCGAGATCGTCCTGGACGACCTGATCGAGATCGGCCCGGGCGACAAGGTCGTCGTCGACGGTGTCTGTGTCGAGGCCGACGGTCTCGAGATCGACGAGTCGCTGCTCACCGGCGAGGCCGACCCGGTCGTCAAGCGCCCCGGCGACCCGGTGATGTCCGGCAGCTTCGTGGTCGCGGGCGGCGGCGCCTTCCAGGCCACGAAGGTCGGCCGGGAGGCCTACGCGGCGCAGCTCGCGGAGGAGGCCTCCCGGTTCACACTCGTCCAGTCGGAGCTGCGCTCGGGCATCTCGACGATCCTCAAGTACGTCACGTGGATGATGGTCCCGACCGCGATCGGCCTGATCATCAGCCAGCTGTTCGTGAAGGAGAACACCTTCGACGACTCCGTCGCCCGCACGGTCGGCGGCATCGTCCCGATGGTCCCCGAGGGCCTGGTGCTGCTCACCTCGGTCGCCTTCGCCATCGGCGTGATCCGGCTGGGCCGCAAGCAGTGCCTGGTCCAGGAGCTGCCCGCGATCGAGGGCCTGGCCCGCGTCGACACCGTCTGCCTGGACAAGACCGGCACCCTCACCGAGGGCGGCATGGACGTCACCGAGCTGCGCCCGCTGCAGGGCGCCGACGAGACGTACGTACGGAAGGTGCTGGGCGCGCTGGGCGAGTCGGACCCGCGGCCGAACGCGTCGCTGAGGGCGATCAGGGACACCTACCCGGCCGGGGAGGACTGGCGGTGCACCGAGGTCCTGCCGTTCTCCTCGGCCCGCAGGTACAGCGGCGCCGCGCTCAGCGAGGGCGACGGGCCGAGCCGCACCTGGCTGCTGGGCGCCCCGGACGTGCTGCTGGCCGAGGACGATCCCGCCCTGGCCGAGACCGGCCGGCTGAACGAGCAGGGGCTGCGCGTGCTGCTGCTCGCCCGGGTCGCGCGGGACCTGGCCGATCCCGAGGTCGCCCAGGGCGCCGAGCCCGTCGCGCTGGTCGTGCTGGAGCAGCGGCTGCGCCCGGACGCCGCCGACACACTGCGCTACTTCGCCGACCAGGACGTCAGGGCGAAGGTCATCTCCGGGGACAACGCGGTGTCGGTCGGGGCGGTCGCCGCCAAGCTCGGGCTGTCCGGGACCACCGTGGACGCCCGCCGCCTCCCCGCCGACCAGGACGGCATGGCGGACGCCCTGGACGAGGGCACGGTGTTCGGGCGGGTCACCCCGCAGCAGAAGCGGAACATGGTCGGGGCGCTGCAGTCGCGCGGCCACACCGTCGCGATGACCGGGGACGGGGTGAACGACGTCCTCGCGCTGAAGGACGCCGACATCGGTGTCGCGATGGGCTCCGGCTCGGAGGCGACACGGGCGGTCGCGCAGATCGTGCTGCTGAACAACAGCTTCGCCACGCTGCCGTCGGTGGTGGCGGAGGGCCGCCGGGTCATCGGGAACATCACGCGGGTCGCGACCCTGTTCCTGGTCAAGACGGTGTACTCGGTGCTGCTGGCCGTCCTGGTGGTCTGCTCGCAGGTGGAGTACCCGTTCCTGCCGCGCCATCTGACCCTGCTGTCGACGCTGACCATCGGCGTCCCGGCGTTCTTCCTCGCGCTCGCGCCGAACAAGGAGCGCGCCAGGCCCCATTTCGTGCGGCGGGTGATGCGGTACGCGATCCCCGGCGGGGTCGTGGCGGCGGTGGCGACCTTCGCGACGTATCTGATCGCCCGGCAGCACTACCAGGGCGCGGGCGCGCTGGACGCCGAGACGAGCGCCGCGACGCTGACGCTGTTCCTCATCTCCATGTGGGTACTGGCGATCATCGCCCGGCCGTACACCTGGTGGCGGATCGCGCTGGTCGCCGCGATGGGCGGGGCGTTCGTGGTGGTGCTGGCGGTGCCGTGGCTGCAGGACTTCTTCGCGCTGAAGCTCGTCGGGATGACGATGCCGTGGATCGCGGTCGGCATCTCGGTGGTGGCGGCGGCCACCCTGGAGTTCACGTGGAAATGGGTGGACCGCCGCTTCCCGGCGTAGCGGGTGGTGCTTACTGCACGTCGACGAAGTCACCCGTGGCGTTGACCGCGGGGGTCGTGGTCGTGCCCGCGAAGGACCAGCGGTAGTAGCCGTCGGTCGACGCCGTGGTCGTGGTCTTCAGCTCACCGGTGCTGTTCGACTTGATGGTCTTCAGCGTGGTGTAGGTGTCGCTGCCCTTCTTGCGGAACTGCAGCTTCACCGACTGGTTGGTGTAGCCGTGGTACTTGTTGTCGTCCCAGTTGGCGCGGGACAGCTTGCCGGTGACCGTGATGGTCTTGCCCTTCTTCACCGGCTCGGGCGAGGCGTTGACCGTCAGCTTGGAGTAGCGCTGGAGCTTGAAGCTGTTGGTCGGGTCCGTCACCGCGACACCCACGTTGTCCAGATTGGGGTCGTCCGGGTCCTCACCGTTGAACGCGACCGCGAAACCGGCCGCCTTCCAGGAGCCGGCGTCCTCGTTCAGCAGCGCGAACGGGTCGATCTCGACGGTGGCCTTGCAGCTGGCGACGGTCGCGGAGGAGTCCGTGCAGGTCGCGTCGTTGCTGTCGAAGTAGAAGATCGACTCCTCGAACGAGGGGCCGCGGTACAGCTCGACGCCCGCGAAGAAGTCCGCGGCGTGGATGTTCACTTCCTTGCCGTGGGTCAGCGTGAAGGACACGGGGACCTTGACCACGTTGGTGGTGCCGACGGCGATGTTCTTGCCGTTGTTGACCTTGACCGAGGAGAAGGTCGCGTTCAGGGCGTAGGGCAGGCCGCCTTCGGCGGCGGCGAACGCCGACCGGCCGGCGTCGGCGTGGACGACCTCGCTGGCCGCGGCGATGTCCGCGGGGACCTTCGGCTCGGCGGCCTGGGCGGCCGGCACGGCGAGGGCGGAAAGGGCCAGGGCGCCGGTGACGGCGGCCACGGTGGCTCGGATACGCATGCGTTCCCCAGGTGGAGAGGGGCCCCGGTGCTCGTCGTCGGCTCTCGGGGCCCAAGTGATCGTGGAGTCTGTTGACTCGCATGATCAGATTCGCGAGCGGGCCGCTTGGTTGTACGGCCGGTGAAAAATATGTGCGAAGTTTTTCACCGGCCGGGTGAGCGCCGCCTCCGGCTCAGTCGAACCACCGGTCACGCGCCAGCTCCCGGGTACGGGACAGGTCCTCCAGCAGCGCCGCCACCTCGAACCGCCGCGGCCACTGTCCCGCCGCCCAGGCCAGCCCCGCGGCGACGCCCTCCAGGGTGGCGGCGTGCAGCACACCGTCGTCGGTGAGCCGCCAGTCGATCTCCACGCCGTCCACGACGAGTTCGTCGTGCTCCACGTAGGAGGCCGGGGTGCGCGGGCCGAGCAGCACCCGCACCGGCTCGGGCACCTCGTGCTCGGCGCCCTCGGAGGTGACCCGCCCGGTGACGGACTCGCTCAGCCGCCGCACCTGGAACAGTTCGGCCAGCTCGGCCGCGCGGGACGGCCGCACCGGGAGCAGCGGGACGCCCTCGGTGAACGGCAGCAGGTCGGGCGAGTCGCACACCACGGCGTCGGCCGCGTCCACGACCGCCACCCGTCCGTCGACGACGGCCCGCAGCTCGTCCGGCAGGGTCACCTGCTCCGGGTCCAGCTCGGCCAGCGCGCCGTACAGGGCGTGCAGCTGAGCCTCCGTCACCTCCCGGTCCGGGTCGGCGAGCCGGTCCAGCAGCTCGGCGGCGCCGCCGGGCTCGTCCAGCAGCGCGGCGACCGAGGTGCGCACACCGAGCGCGCGCAGCACCTGCTCGTCCTCGAAGCCGGTGGCGTCGGCCTCGTCGTACAGGCCGCGCAGCAGCGGGTCGCCGCCGGCGGCGCGCAGGCCCGCCGGGCGGCGGCCGTCCAGCACCGGGTTCCCGCGCAGCCACCAGGCCGTGTACGGGCGGACGGCCTCGTGCGTGCCGTCGTGCAACAGGATCCGCACGGGCTGCACGATCGCGTCCCTGAGCGGCGGCCGGGACAGCAGCGCCAGCGCCTGCGCCCACTTGTCCTCGGCCACGAGGTCCAGGTCCCGCACGGCGACGATCTCGGTGGCGACCGGCGGCACGGGGCTGTCCGGGAAGCGGTCGAGGACGTCCTCGCACCACACGTCGACGGCGTCCAGCAGGCCCGCGTCGTCGGGCTCGGCGAAGTCGCCCTCGCGGGGCTCCAGTTCGTCCGGGTCGAGGACGACGTCGGTGGCGCGGACCAGCGCGAAGTCCACCAGCACCCCGCAGGCGGCCAGCGGCTGCTCGCCCCACTTGGCGGCCAGCTCGGCGTCCACGGCGGCCAGTTCGCCCTCGCGCATGACCTGCGCGAAGGGGCCGCCGGGGAAGACCAGTTCGCAGGCCGGGGCCGGTTCGCCGTCCTCGTCGGGCAGGGCGAGCGCGCCGAGCCACGGCTCGTCACCGGGCTCCAGGCCCGCGTCCCGCACCAGCGCGAGCACGGTGTCGGCCAGTTCCTCGGCGTCGAGGGTGTCCTCCTCCCAGTTCACCGCGCCCTCGTCGTCGAGCGACGCGGCGACGGCGGCCCGCACCTGCGGGGTGGTGAGGACGGCCCGGGGGGTCGCGGGCAGCGCGCCCAGCTTCTCCAGGATCGGGTGGGCGGCGTCCGGGTGGGCGACCTTCAGGCCGAGCCGGGCCAGCACCTCCGGGTCGATCCGGGCGGTCTGCGTGCCGGGCAGCAGCACCTGCCGGGGCCCGATGGTCGTCCGCCCGTCGGCCAGCGGCACCGGCAGACCGGACAGCCGGTCGGGGTCGACCCCGGCCAGGCTGTCGTAGAGCCGCCGCCACCAACCCGGGTCCTTCTCCAGGCCGGCCAGCCGGTCGATCGCGTCGGCCAGCGGAACCCGGGCGACCGCCAGGGTCCGCAGTTCCGGGCGGCGTTCCAGCCCGGCGGGCAGCAGGGTGGGCAGCACCTCGGCGAGGACCCGCACGGTGTCCGCGCCCGCGCCCTCGACGAGTTCGGCGTCCCGCGGCCGCAGGGACTCCGGCAGGTCGTCGCCGTCCCGGGGCGGTACGGCGGGCGGCAGGAAGGACGTGCGGGGCAGCCGCTGAAGGACGGCCCGGCGCAGGGCGCCGTCCAGGTCCCCCTTGCCGAGCGGCCCGGGCACGAGGTCGACGATCCCCGCGGTCACCGGGCGCCACTCGCCCAGCAGTTGGGTGTACGCGTCGGCCGCGCGCTGCACGAGGAAGTCGGTCAGCGGGCCGGGGGCGGCGTGCCGGCGGGTGGTGTCCAGCGGGAACGAGGCGATGAGCAGGGCCGGCACGCCGAGCGGCTCGTCGCTGGGGGTCGGGGCGTGCACGACCGGGCTGGTGCGGGGCCGGGCCGGGCTGCCGTCGCTGCCGACGGGGACGGCCCAGGTGACGGACCAGTGGGGCCGCAGCCGCTCCTCGACGGGCCGGTCGGCCAGCAGGTCGGGGGTGAGGGTGCCGTGGGCCGCGGCGGTGCGCCAGTGGGTGACGCCGTCGGCGGAGTCGTCGACGACGGTGAAGGGGCCGTCGGTGCGGCGGGTGAGGGTGCGCGGGTCCTCGCCGCCGATCTCGACGACGACCTCCTCCAGCCCGGGCAGTGCGAGCAGCAGGGCGTCGTCGACGGCCCGCAGCAGCCGCTCGGCGAGGTCGGCGGCGGCCGCGTCGCGCAGCGGCAGGATGACGGCGGTGTCGTACGGGTCGGGGGCGGTGCCCTCGGCGGCGAACGGCAGCCGCAGCAGCGGCACGTGCCCGTCCCGGCGGCGGACCTCGTCGCCGAGGCCGGGGCTGTGCCGGGCGGTGTCCGAGGCGAGTTCGCGGGCCTCGGCCAGGGACCAGCGGACCCCGCCGTGCCGGCCGACGACGGCGGGTTCGTCGGTCACGGAGAGCACGGCCGCGAAGCCCACGCCGAACCGGCCGATCGAGGGCGTGTCCCGCTTGGCGGACGCGCGCAGCGTGGCCAGCGACTCGACGCCGGCCGCGTCCAGCGGGGCGCCGGTGTTGGCGGCGACGAGGACCCCGTCGCGCAGGGTGAGCCGCAGCCGCCCCGGCACTGCGGCCCGGGCCGCCGCGTCGGCGGCGTTCTGCGCGAGCTCGACGACGAGCCGGTCCCGGTAGCCGCCGAGGGCCAGGTCCTCCTCGGCGTTGGCGTCCTCGCGGAACCGGGCCGGGCTGGTGGCCCAGGCGTCCAGGACTCCGCGCCGCAGACGTGCCGTACCGAACGGGTCGGCACCTTCGGCGGCCGGGCGCACGAACTTGCTCACGTTGACTCTCCTCATCGGCGACGGGGGCCGTGAGGTCGAAGGTACCGCGCCCCGGCGGGGCCCCGGACCAGGTGCCGAAGCGCCCGCGGAGCCCCCGGGTCCGGACCGGGCGCGGCGGGCACGGGTCCACCCGCGTCCCACCGCCGGCCGGCGGCACCGGCCGCTACGAGTGACCCAGTTCCGCCGTCGACTCGTCCTCCGTGTCCGGTACGGAGCCCGAGTCCGGGGCGGGGCGCAGCGGGAACGGGTCCACCCGGGTCTCGTCGATGACCGGCGGGGCCGGCTGCGGCGGGCGCGGCATGACGGCGGCCTCGGAGTGGCCGCCGCAGCCGTAGGCGAGGGAGACCACGCGGCCGTCGGCCGGGGAGAACTCGTTGGCGCAGACACCGAACGCCTGCCCGAGGGAGCCGCCGACGGGGACGAGGAAGCCGCAGCTGACACAGGCCGCCGGGGCGGACTGGGCCATGGGGGTCTTGGGGCCGAACGCCTCCTCCCAGCGGTCGGCCGCGGTGTGCAGGCCGTAGCGGGACAGGACGCGGGCCCGGCGCATGCCCAGTTCCTCGGCGACCGCCGCGATGGAGCCGCGGGAGGGTGCGGCCGGCTGACGGGACGGCGGGCCCTCGGTGACGTCCGCGTCCTCGGCCTCGACCAGGTCGGCCATCTCGCGGGACACCGCGGAGTTCGGCGCCGGCTCGTCCTCGCCCGAGTAGCCGGGCTCCAGCCGCAGATCCTCGGCGTCCGTCGGCAGCAGGTCGCCCGGCCCCATGTCGCCCGGGCGCAGCCGCTCGCTCCACGGCACCCACTCGGGCGCGAGCACCGCGTCCGGGCCGGGCAGCAGCACCGCCTCGTCCACCGTGACGACCTTCGCGCGGGAGGCCCGGGCCACCGTCACGGCCCAGCGCCAGCCGCGGTAGCCGAGCTCGCGGCAGGCGAAGAAGTGCGTCACGACGCGGTCGCCCTCGGAGACCACGCCCACGTGCTCACCGACGATCCCGGGCGCGGCGGCCTCCTCGGCTGCGGCACGCGCGAGGTCGACGGCCTCGGCGCACAGACGGTCGGGGGTGCGGCTTCGCGTTGTCGCTGCGCTCACAGGTATCGCTTCTCTCCATACGCCGTCTCGTGTGCGCCACTCCCGGCGCCAAGGCGGGACGGAGCGGACCAGGGGACCGCGTCGACGTCCTTCATCCATTCTGCGGGATGGCTGAGATACGCACGCTACCCTTCCGCCCCGCTTCGCGTACACCGACCGGTTCCCCGAGCGACAACCCGGACAGTCACCCCACAGGCCCTATACAAGCGGTAATGGCACTACCCACAGCGTTCTCGGGGCACTATGACGTCGTGGCAGCCGCGAAGACGCCCCAGGACGCCACCGGGACCGGTGGGTCGAAAGGGGTCAAGGGAAGCAGCCGACCGAACGGACCGGGCCGTGTGGGCGGCCCCCTCCGCGCGGTCGGCCGTGCCCTGCACTTCCCGGTGACCGGCACGGCGCGCGGCATCCGCAAGGCCACCCACGCGCACGGCGCCGGCGAGTCCGGCCTGGGCAAACTGATCGAACTGCACGGGGTGAACGGCGCCGGCGACGTGATGATCACCGTCGCGCTCGCCTCGACCGTCTTCTTCTCCGTCCCGACCGACGAGGCCCGCGGGCGCGTCGCGCTGTACCTCGCCATCACCATGGCGCCCTTCACGCTCCTCGCGCCGGTGATCGGCCCGCTGCTGGACCGCATCCCGCACGGCCGCCGGGCCGCGATGGCCGGGGCGATGCTGGCCCGGGCGCTGCTCGCGCTGGTGCTGTCCGGCGCGGTGGTCAGCGGCAGCCTGCAGCTGTACCCGGCCGCGCTCGGCGTGCTCGTCGCGTCGAAGGCGTACGGCGTGGTCAGAAGCGCCGTCGTGCCCCGGCTGCTGCCACCGCGCTTCTCCCTGGTGAAGGCCAACTCGCGCGTCACCCTGGGCGGTCTGCTGGCCACCGGCGTCGCCGCGCCCATCGGCGCGGGCCTGCAGCAGATCGGGCCGCGCTGGCCGCTCTACGGCGCCTTCCTGATCTTCGTGGCGGGGACGGTCCTGTCGTTCACGCTGCCGCCGAAGGTCGACTCCGCCAAGGGCGAGGACCGGGCCCTGCTGGCGGCGGACGAGCGGCATCTGCACGGGCCGCACCGCAAACCGGTCAAGCGCCCCGGACTGCGCACGGTCGGCCCGGCCGTCACCCACGCCCTGGGCGCCAACGCCGCCATCCGCTGCCTGACCGGGTTCCTGATCTTCTTCCTCGCCTTCCTGCTGCGCGAGCACCCGATCTCCGGCCAGAGCGCCGCCGTGTCGCTGGGGATAGTGGGTGTCTCCGCGGGTGCGGGCAACGCCCTCGGCACGGCCGTCGGGGCGTGGCTGCGCTCCCGGGCGCCGGAGATCATCATCGTGACGGTCGTGGCGTGCGTGCTGGGCGCGGCGCTCACGGCCGCGGTGTTCTTCAGCGCGGTCCTGGTCGCCTGCCTGGCCGCGATCGCCGGCTTCGCGCAGGCCCTGGCCAAGCTGTCCCTGGACGCGCTGATCCAGCGGGACGTGCCCGAACTGGTGCGGACCTCGGCCTTCGCCCGGTCCGAGACGCTGCTGCAGATGTCCTGGGTGCTGGGCGGGGCGGTCGGCATCGCGATGCCGCTCAACGGCACGCTCGGGCTCGCGGTGGGGGCGGCGATCGTCGGCACCGGGTGGCTGACGACCGTCCGCGGGCTGGTCGGCTCGGCGCGGCGCGGGGGCTCGGGGCGGGCGCGTGTGGCGTAACCACGCGGTCACGTCACACCCCGCGTGGGAGCTCCGCCCGGCCCGCCCGATAGCCTTCCGCCATGAACACGTTGCAATCCGCTGTGCGACGCCGCCGCGCCGTCGCCGTCGCCGGTGTCGTATCCGCCGGACTGCTCGTCCTGTCGGCCTGTGACAAGCCGACGCCGATGGCCACGGTCACCGTGGGCAGCGACTCGGTGAACACCGAGGCCACCTGTGGTGGTGAGGGCGACGCGCTGAAGCAGTCCGACCTCACGCAGTGCCTGAAGGACAAGGGCATCAAGAGCATCTCCGTGGACCCGGACGAGACGGTCCGGTTCGGTGTCGACCCGGAGATCGCCGACAAGGGCTGGACGATCCTGATGAACGGTCAGCCGCTGACCGACGCCAGCAAGAAGACGTACCGCACCATTCCGGGCAGCGTGTTCTTCAACGCCCAGTACGGCGCCCAGGGCAACTCGACGCTGGTCTCCATCAAGGAGGGCGACAAGCAGCCGTCGGGTCTGTGGAACTTCAAGCTGAAGAAGGACGCCTGATCGCTGCCGCCGGGCCTCGCCGGGTGCTGATCGCCACCGCGGTTCCCGTGGAGCGGGACGCGGTGGCGGCGGGCCTCGCGCCGGCCCACGGCGGTACCGAGGCCCGGCTGGACGTGGTGGCCGTCGGTGTCGGGCCCGCGCTCGCCGCCGCCCGCACCGCCTCCGCCCTCACCGCCGCCGCCCTGCGGGACACGCCCTACGGCCTCGTCGTGTCCGCCGGGATCGCGGGCGGGTTCCAGCCCGGGGCGCCCGTGGGGTCGCTGGTCGTGGCCGACGAGGTCGTCGCGGCCGACCTGGGCGCGGAGACCGCGGACGGGTTCCTTCCGGTCACCGAGCTGGGGTTCGGGACCGTCCGCCACCGGCCGCCGCCGGAGCTGGTGCGGCGGGCCGCCGAGGCCACCGGCGCCCGGACCGGTGCCGTGCTCACCGTGTCCACCGTGACCGGGACGGCCGCCCGCGCCGCCGCCCTCCGAGAGCGGCATCCGACCGCCCTCGCCGAGGCCATGGAGGGGTTCGGGGTCGCCGAGGCCGCCGTCGCGCAGGGCGTGCCCGTGCTGGAGATCCGGGCGATCTCCAATCCGGTGGGGCCCAGGGACCGGGGCGCCTGGCGCATTTCCGACGCGCTGGCGGCCCTGACCGAGGGATTCGGGAAGCTCGCGCCCGTACTGGAGGGTTGGAACCGGCATGACCGCTGAGCAGCTGCAGATCGCGTACTCGCCCTGTCCGAACGACACGTTCGTCTTCGACGCCCTGGCCCACGGCCGCGTCCCCGGCGCCCCCGCCCTCGACGTGACCTTCGCCGACATCGACCTCACCAACGGCATGGCCGAGCGCGGCGAGTTCGACGTGCTGAAGGTGTCGTACGCGGTGCTGCCCTACGTCCTCGGCGACTACGCCCTGCTGCCCTGCGGCGGCGCGCTGGGGCGGGGCTGCGGGCCGCTGGTGCTGACGCGGGAGGCGGGCGTCGACCTGACGGGGCGGACCGTGGCGGTGCCCAGCGAGAAGTCGACCGCCTACCTGCTGTTCCGGCTGTGGGCGGCGGACACGCTGGCGGGCGGGGTCGGCGAGATCGTCGTCATGCCGTTCCACGAGATCATGCCGGCCGTGCGGGACGGGAAGGTCGACGCGGGGCTCGTGATCCACGAGGCGCGCTTCACGTACCGGAACTACGGGCTGCACAAGCTCGCCGACATGGGCGAGCACTGGGAGCACACCACCGGGCTGCCCATCCCGCTCGGCGCGATCATCGCCAAGCGGTCGCTGGGCGAGGAGAAGCTGCGGCTGCTGGCCGATGCCGTCCGGGCGTCCGTGCGGGCCGCCTGGGACGACCCCGAGGCGTCCCGGCCGTACGTCATGGAGCACGCCCAGGAGATGGACCCGGCCGTCGCCGACCAGCACATCGGGCTGTACGTCAACGAGTTCACCGCCGACCTCGGCGAGGACGGCTACGCCGCGGTGCGCGGACTGCTGACGCGCGCGGCGGCCGAGGGGCTCCTGCCGCCCCTCGGCCCGGACGCGCTGCGGTTCCCCTGAGCCCGCGGCCCCGAGGGGATCAGACGTCCAGCTGGTCGGCGACCGCGCGCAGCAGGCCGGCGATCTTCTTGCCCGCGGTCTTCTCGGGGTAGCGGCCGCGCTCCAGCATCGGTGTGATGTTCTCCAGGAGCGTCGTCAGGTCCTGCACGATCGAGGCCAGCTCGTCGGGCTTCTTGCGGGTCGCCGCCGCCACGGACGGGGTCGGGTCCAGGATCGTCAGGGACAGCGCCTGGTCGCCGCGCTGTCCGGCCACGACCCCGAACTCCACGCGCTGACCCGGCTTGAGCGTCTCGACTCCGGCGGGGAGGACCGAGGAATGGACGAAGACGTCACCGCCGTCGTCGCGGGAGAGAAAGCCGAAGCCCTTCTCGCTGTTGAACCACTTGACCTTGCCGGTAGGCACGTCTGTCCTCGTCCTCGTACTCGTCGGAAAACTGCTTCTGAAACGGCTCTTGATAGCACTCGGGCGGGTCCTGCGACCCGCCGGTACCAAGGCTAATGCTCTTGCAGCCGGTGACAAGACGTCACCCGGTTGTTCCTTCGCGCTGGGAACTACCCTGGTCGGGTGCGTGACAAAACCCAAACGAATTCCGCCGCGCCCGGTGACCGTCTGGTCCGTGCCGGAGCCGTCGTCTTCTTCATCGGCGCCGTGGCCACACTGGTCACGGTCGCCCCGCTGTTCCTCGGAACGGAGCCCTTTCCGACGTACATGTTCGGATTGAGCATGCTCATGGCGGTCGGTTTCCTGATGGCCGGTGCGGGAGTACTGCGTTCCGTCGCGGCCGGACGGCGTCAGGCGCGTGCGGGGCGGTAGTCCGAAAGCCACCCGGGGAATTCGCTCAGGTCGGTGAGGACGACGTCGGCGCCCGCAGCGCGCAGTTCCTCCGGTGAGCAGGGGCCGGTCGCCACGGCCACGGAGAGGGCTCCGGCCGTGCGGGCCCCGCGGACGTCGCCGACGTGGTCGCCGACGTAGACGGCCGCGTCGTGCTCGCGCAGGGCCTCGGCCTTCTGCTCGGCCCACAGGTCGCCGATGACCGCGTCCGGCTCCAGGCCCAGGTGGGCCAGGTGCAGCTTGGCGTTGGGCTCGTACTTGGCGGTGACGACGATCGCCCGGCCGCCGGACTGCCGCACCGCCCCGATGGCCTCCCGGGCGCCCGCCAGCGCCGGGGTCGCCGCGATGGCGATGGTGGGGTACATCGCCCGGTACAGGTCGGCCACGGCCGCCACCTCCTCGGCCGGGAACCAGTGGACCAGCTCCTCGGCCAGCGGCGGCCCGAGCCGGGTGACGGCCAGGTCGGCGTCGATGTAGGTCCCCGTCCGCTCGGACAGCGCCTGGTAGCAGGCGCGGATGCCGGGGCGGGAGTCGATGAGGGTCATGTCGAGGTCGAAGCCGACGGTGAATGCCATATGGGCCATTGTGCCCAGCCGGTGTGAACGGCGGACGCGCGCCCGGGGCCGCTAGCGGCGGCGCTGGGAGCGCCAGATCAGGAACAGCGCCGACGTCACGGCCGCGCCCCGCACCACCCAGGGCCAGGTCTGCGCCACCGCCTCGTTCATGGCGCCCTCGGCGATCGGCTCGCCCCAGCGGCCGTTCATCCGGCCCCAGAGCCACACCAGGCCCGCGGCCACGGCCGTGCTCGGCAGGATCACCACCGCCCACTTGGTCTCCGCCGGGGTCAGGCGGCGGGAGGCGTAGGCGATGAGCCAGCCGAGGAGCAGCACGAACCAGTTGCCGAGGACGGCGCCCGCGACGAGCAGGGCGGCGGCGCCCAGGAGCAGCGGGTTGCTCCAGCTGCCGGCGGCGGGCAGGCCCGGCAGCCGGCGGCGGCCCTTCTTCCCGGCCGCCTCCACCGCCTCCACGGGCTCGGCCGCCGCGACGGCGGGGGCCGGGTCCGGCCCGTCCGGCTGCGCCTTCCGCTGCGGCGGCGGCTTCAGCAGGTCGGGCAGCTCCACCCCGCCCACGAAGCCCGGCACCTCGTCCCCCACGCCGAACGGGCTGCTGTCCACCCGCCACCAGTCCGGCTGGACCGCGCTGTCCCCGAGTTCGTGCCCGGCGGCCAGGTGGGGCGGGGCCGGGCCGTCGGAGGGCGCGGGCTGCGCCTGCTCGGCGGGGCGCGCCGGGCGGGGCCGCGGCACGACGCGCCGCACCCCCTTGGCCCGCTCCCGGCCCTGCGGTGCGCGGTCGGGCTGCACGGGCACGGCGGCGGGAGCGGTGGCGCTCTGCGGCGCCCGCCCGTCCGCCGCGGCCGCCACGACCTCGTCGGGGCTGCCCAGGCGGGTCAGGATGCGGCGGACGGCGGCCGGCGAGTCGACGGTGGTCCTGGCACGGCGCCGGTCGATCTCGTTGCGCAGGTCCGCCACCAGGCGCATGCGCGTGGCCGACGACAACTGCCGTTGCTGGGCCACGTCGCCGACGCGGCTCAGATACTCGTAAACGACCTGGTCGCTCTCAATCCCCACGAAGTCCCCTCCGGGGCGGGTGCGTTGCGTGACGCCGTCGCACGACGGTACCCCGAGGAGCGCTGGGGCCACCAAAAGGCCGTGGGGCGTCCGGGTGCGAGGCGGCGCACGGTCGGCCCGGCCGCCGGAGGCGACCCGCTACCGTGGACCGGATGAGCACCGAGGACAGGCCCGTGGCCCCCCGCTCCCTCGCGGAAGCGCTCCGCGCGCGGGGCGACGCCGCGCTGGGCGCGCTCCTGCGCAGCCGGCCGGATCTCATCACGCCGGTGCCCACCGACCTCACGCAGCTCGCCACCCGCGCCGGCACGCGCGCCTCGGTCGTGCGGGCCCTGGAGCGGCTCGACCGGTTCACGCTGCAGACGGCGGAGGCGCTGGCCGTGGCGGCGGACCCGGCGACCTACGACGAACTGCTCGCCCTCATGGCGGGCGACGCGGCCGACCCGGCCGTCGCGGCCGCCCTGCCGCACGCCGTGGACGTGCTGCGCGAGCAGGCCCTGGTGTGGGGCGACGACGACCGGCTGCGGCTGGTGCGCACCGCCCGTGAGCTGCTGGCGCCCTCGCCGCAGCACCCCTCGCCGACGGGGCTCGGCCCCACTGTGCAGGAGGCCGCCGCCGGGATGTCCCCGGGGCGGATCCAGGAGATCGTCACGACGGCCGGGCTGCCCTCCACGCACGACTCCGTCTCCGCGGTGACCGCCCTGACGGAACTGTTCGACGACCGCGAGCGGATGGCGGCGCTGCTCGCGCGGGCCCCGGCCGACTCCCTGGAGGTGCTGGAGCGGCTGGTGTGGGGGCCGCCCTACGGGCAGGTCACGGCCGATCCGGCGCCCCGGCTGCGCTGGCTGCTGGACCGCGGGCTGCTGCTGCCGACCGCGCCCGGGACGGTCGTCCTGCCGCGCGAGGTGGCCCTGCATCTGCGCGGGGGGCTGGCGCACCGGACGCCCGAGCCGGTGCCGCCCGCGGTGCGGACGGCCGCCGCACATCCTCCCCAGGTGGTGGACAGCACGGCGGCCGGACAGGCGTACACCGCGCTCACGACCGTCGAGGAGCTGCTGAAGGACTGGGACGAGGGCGGTCCGGCGGTGCTGCGGGCCGGGGGCCTGAGCGTGCGGGACCTGAAGCGGACCGCCGTCGCCCTGGACGTGCCGGAGCCGGTCGCCGCGTTCTGGGTGGAGCTGGCGTACGCGGCGGGCCTGATCGCCTCGGACGGGGAGGCCGACGAACGGTACGCGGCGACCCCGGCCTACGACGAGTGGCGCGAGCAGCCCCCCGCCGAGCGCTGGTCCCGCCTGGTCACGGCGTGGCTCGCGGCGACCCGGACGGCGGGCCTGGTCGGCGGGCGGGACGCGAAGGACCGGACGCTGTCGGCGCTCGGCCCGAACCTGGACCGGTCGGCGGCGCCCGAGGTGCGGCACCGGGTGCTGGCGCTGCTGGCCGCGCTGCCGGAGGGGGCCGCGCCGGACCCCGAGTCGGTGCTGGCACGGCTGCGCTGGGAGCGCCCGCTGCGCGGCGCCCGGCCCGAGGACGACCTGCGCGGCCGGCTCGCCCGCTGGACGCTGTCCGAGGCGGAGCTGCTCGGCGTCACCGGCCGGGGCGCGCTGTCGGCCCACGGCCGGGCCCTGCTGGGCGCACCCACGGCCGCGCCGAAGGGCCCGGAGGCGGAGCCCTCCGGGCCGGGGGACAAGCTGCCCGTGCACCACCACCGCCCGGCCCCGCTCGCGCCGCTCTCCCCCGCCGAGCAGGCCGTCGCCTCCGCCGCGGCGGCCCGGGTGCTCGCGCCGCTGCTGCCCGAGCCGCTGGACCACGTGCTGCTCCAGGCCGATCTGACGGCGGTGGCGCCCGGGCCCCTGGAACGGCCGCTCGCGGACCTGCTGGGGGTGCTGGCGGACGTCGAGTCCAAGGGCGGGGCCACGGTCTACCGGTTCACGCCCGGGTCGGTGCGGCGCGCCCTCGACGCCGGGCAGACCGCGTCCGACCTGCACGCCTTCCTCGCCGCGCACTCCCGTACCCCGGTGCCGCAGCCGCTGTCGTACCTCATCGACGACGTGGCGCGCAGGCACGGGCAGTTGCGCGTGGGGGCGGCCTCGGCGTACGTGCGCTGCGACGACGACGCGATGCTGGGCGAGATCCTCGCCGACAAGCGGGCGGCCGGCCTGGGGCTGCGCCGGCTCGCCCCGACCGTGCTGGCCGCGCAGGCCGACCCGGCGGGGCTGCTGGAAGGGCTGCGGGCGATGGGGTTCGCGCCGGCCGCCGAGTCCGCCGAGGGCGATGTGCTGATCACCCGCGCGCTGGCCCGGCGCACTCCGCCGCGCTCGGCGCCCGAGCCGGTCCCGGACGGCCCGCCCGTGCCCGACGACACCCTGCTCGCGGCGGCGCTGCGCGCCATCCGCGCGGGCGACCTCGCCTCCACCACGCCGCGCAAGCCCGGCACGGCCCCGGCCGCCGACGGGGCGCTGCCGCGCACCGGCTCCGCGGAGACCCTCGCCACGGTGCAGGCCGCCGTGCTCACCGGCGAGGCCCTGTGGATCGGCTACGTCAACGCCGAGGGCGCCGCAAGCCAGCGGGTCATCGCCCCGATCCGCGTGGAGGGCGGTTTCGTCACGGCGTACGACCACACCGCGGACGAGGTCCGCACGTACCCGCTGCACCGGATCACCGGGGTCGCGGAGCTGGCGGACGACGAGGGCTGACGGCCCGCCCGGCCTCTCACCCGTTCGGGTGCACGACGGCGTTCATGCACGCCACGCCGGGGATGTCCCACGCTCGGGCGACGTTGCCGGGCCCGCCGCATCACGCCGGGTGCCCGGGGGCAGCCACGGGGTGTCCCTGTGAGCGCTGTCGAAAGGAACTCCCAGCATGCGCGCTGTTCGTCGAGTCGCCGCCGTCCTGGCCACCGCCGCCCTGATGACGCTCGGCGGGATGGCCACTCCGGCCGCCGCGGTGAGCATCGATGTGGCCGGCCTCGTCCTGGAGACACCACAGATCTGACCGCCTCCCGAGCCCCTCGGCCCGGCCGCGTCCGCCGTTCCCCCCGGGGGGCAGGGGCGGGGACTGTCCGCCGTCCCGGGGAGGCCGGGGGGTCCGTCCGCCGCCCCCCCGGGCGGGGGGCGGCCGTCTCCCGACCTCGGGGGTCGCGGGGGGAGGGATCCGTCCGCCGTCCTCGGGCCGGGGACGGCTGTCTCCCGACCTCGGGGGTGCCGGGGGAGGGATTCGTCCGCCGTCCCCGGGGCCAGGGGCAGCTGTCCCCCGACTTCGGGGGCTTGCGGGGGGGGGGATCCGTCCGCCGTCCCCCAGGCGGGGGCGGCTGTCTCCCGACCTCGGGGGTCGCGGGGGGAGGGATCCGTCCGCCGTCCTCGGGCCGGGGACGGCTGTCTCCCGACCTCGGGGGTGCCGGGGGGGGATTCGTCCGCCGTCCCCGGGGCCAGGGGCAGCTGTCCCCCGACTTCGGGGGCTTGCGGGGGGGGGATCCGTCCGCCGTCCCACAGGCGGGGGCGGCTGTCTCCCGACTTCGGGGGTCGCGGGGGGTCCGTCCGCCGTCCCCCAGGCAGGGGCAGCTGTCCCCCGACCTCATGGTCGCCGGGGGGATCCGTCCGCCGTCCTCGCGCCGGGGGCAGCTGGCTCCCGCCCCCGGGCGGGGGATCTGTCTCGTGTCCTCGGGGCCCGGGGGACCCGTCCGCTGTTCCGGGAAAGGCCCTGTCCGTCGTCTTCCGAAAGGCCTGTCGTCCGCATGCGTGAAAAGCTGCCCGCCGTCGCCCTGACCGCCGTCGCCCTCGTGGGCGCGCTCGCGCCGCCCGCCGCGGCGGCCGGGGCGCTGCCCCTGCCGCTGCCGGCCGCCGGTACCGAGTCGCTGGTCACCGAGGGGGTCACCATCGAGGGCCCACTGATCCAGAACGTCAGTCTGCCCACGCTGCGCTAGCGTGCCGCGTCCGATAGCTCTCGCCGTCCAGCCGCACGATCTCGGCGTGGTGGGCGAGCCGGTCCGTCATCGCCGGGGCGGACGCGCCGAGGACCTCGTTCCAGCGGCCGAGGGGGCGGTCGCTGGTGACGATCAGGGAGGCGCGTTCGTAGCGGTGCGCGACCAGCCGGAACAGCAGCCCGGCGGTGTCCGCGTCGAAGGGCGTGTAGCCGACCTCGTCGACGATCAGGAGGGGGTGATCGTCGAGCGCGGCCAGCTCCGCGTCGAGCCGGCCCGCGGCCCGGGCGTCGGCCAGCCGGGCGGCCCACTCGGCGGCGGTCGCGTACAGCACCCGGTGCCCGGCCTGGCAGGCCCGCACGCCCAGGGCGACGGCCAGGTGGGTCTTGCCGGTGCCGGGCGGCCCGACGAAGACCACGTTGCGCCGGGCCGTGACGAACTCCGCCTTGCCCAGCCGGGCCACGGTGTCCCGGTCGAAGCCCCGCGGGTGCTGGTGGTCGAAGTCCTCCAGCAGCTTGCGGGCCGGGAAGCCGGCGGCGCGGATCCGGGCCTCCGCCTCGCCGTCCGGGTCGGGCTGCCGGGGCACGGACGGTGTGGCCGCCGCGCTCTCGGGCCGGGCCCCGGCTGCGGGCTCGCTCCGGGTGCGTTCCACGGGCGGCCGGGCGGCATGCCCGCGATCAGCGTGCCCGCGATCGGCATGCCCGCGATCGGCATGCCCGCGATCGGCGTGCGCGGCCATCGGCCCGGACATGTAGGCGAGGATCGCCGCCGAGACGATGAACGCCATGTGGATCACCGTCCCCCACAGCAGGGCGTGCTGCGAGGTGTGGTGGACGTCCACGAACATCTGCAGCAGATGCACCGAGGAGATGCCCACGATCGCCGTGGCGAGCTTGACCTTCAGCACGTTGGAGTTGACGTGCGAGAGCCATTCGGGCTGGTCGCGGTGGCCCTGGAGGCCGATGCGGGAGACGAACGTCTCGTAGCCGCCGACGATGACCATGATCAGCAGGTTGGCGATCATGACGACGTCGACCAGCTTCAGCACGGCGAGCATGACGTACGTCTCGGTGGCGTGGCCGCCCACGCACATGAGGATTAAGGTCCACAGCTCCTTGAAGAACTTGTAGACGTAGACGCCCTGGGCGGCCACCAGCCCGAAGTACAGCGGGGCCTGGAGCCAGCGGGTGGCGAACAGGGCGTAGCCGAGCGTGGTGGTCGGGGGGTTCTGCACGCGCGCCATTCTTCGGGGCCGCCCCGGAAAAACTGAATTCACACCACACGTTGGGATGAATAGGCATTCAGTACGACCGGCGTTGTCTCCGGGACGCGCACGTCACACCGCCGCACGCCGACGATCAGGCACACTGGACGTTTGGCCGAGCACTCACGCCAGGGTGCCGCCTCCAGAAAGGGACCCGCGTTGAACGGACCTCTCATCGTCCAGTCCGACAAGACCCTGCTCCTGGAAGTCGACCACGAGCAGGCCGACGACTGCCGTCGGGCCATCGCGCCGTTCGCCGAGCTGGAGCGGGCGCCGGAGCACATCCACACCTACCGGGTGACCCCGCTGGGCCTGTGGAACGCCCGCGCGGCCGGGCATGACGCCGAGCAGGTCGTGGACGCGCTCGTGCAGTACAGCCGCTACCCGGTGCCGCACGCGCTGCTGGTCGACGTCGCCGAGACGATGGACCGCTACGGCCGCCTCACCCTCTCCAAGCACCCCGCGCACGGCCTGGTCCTGACGACCACGGACCGCCCGGTGCTGGAGGAGGTCCTGAAGTCCAAGCGGATCGCCCCGCTGGTCGGCGCCCGCATCGACCCGGACACGGTCGCCGTGCACCCCTCCGAGCGCGGCCAGATCAAGCAGACGCTGCTGAAGCTGGGCTGGCCGGCCGAGGACCTCGCCGGGTACGTCGACGGCGAGGCCCACCCGATCGAGCTGGCCGAGGACGGCTGGGCGCTCAGGCCGTACCAGAAGCAGGCGGTGGAGAACTTCTGGCACGGCGGTTCGGGCGTGGTCGTCCTGCCCTGCGGCGCGGGCAAGACGCTGGTGGGCGCCGGGGCGATGGCCCAGGCGAAGTCGACGACCCTGATCCTCGTCACGAACACGGTCTCCGCCCGGCAGTGGAAGCACGAGCTGGTGAAGCGGACCTCGCTCACCGAGGAGGAGATCGGCGAGTACAGCGGGACGAAGAAGGAGATCCGGCCCGTCACGATCGCCACGTACCAGGTGCTGACGACCCGCCGGAAGGGCGTCTACCCGCACCTGGAGCTGTTCGACTCGCGGGACTGGGGGCTGATCGTCTACGACGAGGTGCACCTGCTGCCCGCGCCGGTCTTCAAGTTCACGGCGGACCTGCAGGCGCGCCGCCGGATCGGCCTCACCGCCACCCTGGTCCGGGAGGACGGCCGCGAGTCGGACGTGTTCTCGCTGATCGGGCCCAAGCGGTTCGACGCGCCGTGGAAGGAGATCGAGGCGCAGGGCTACATCGCGCCCGCCGACTGCGTGGAGGTCCGGGTCAATCTCACGGACTCCGAGCGGCTCGCGTACGCCACGGCCGAGGCGGAGGAGAAGTACCGCTTCTGTGCGACGACCGCGACCAAGCGGAAGGTCACGGAGGCGATCGTGCGGCGCTTCGCCGGGCAGCAGATCCTGGTGATCGGCCAGTACATCGACCAGCTCGACGAGCTCGGCGAGCACCTCGGGGCGCCCGTGATCAAGGGCGAGACGTCGAACGCGCAGCGGGAGAAGCTCTTCGACGCCTTCCGCGAGGGCGAGATCAGCGTGCTGGTGGTGTCCAAGGTCGCGAACTTCTCGATCGACCTGCCGGAGGCCACGGTGGCGATCCAGGTCTCCGGCACCTTCGGCTCACGGCAGGAGGAGGCCCAGCGCCTCGGCCGGGTGCTGCGGCCCAAGGCGGACGGCCACCAGGCGCACTTCTACTCCGTGGTCGCCCGGGACACCATCGACCAGGACTTCGCCGCGCACCGGCAGCGCTTCCTGGCGGAGCAGGGGTACGCGTACCGGATCATGGACGCCGACGAGCTGCTCGCGGAGAACTGACACCGGCCCGGGCCGGTCACCTGCGGCGGACGAGGCCGACTTCCTCTCCGTACTCGCCGAGGATGACCACGTCGAAGGCGGCGCCCGCGAAGACCCTGACGGCGCGCAGGGCGTCGCCGAGGAGATGGCGGTGACTGCCGGACACGGCGGTGGCGCCGGGCGGGCGGCCCGGTGCCGGGGCGGGGTGGATGGTTGCTGCGCTCATGTCTCCATGGTGCGTTTCGCCCCGTAAGACCCGCGTCGGTCTCGGGACCGAACCTGCCGGGGGCCCGCGTACGTCCCCGGGGTGACGCCGGCCCCTCAGGGAGGAGGGCGGCGTCCCCTAGGGGACGGGAAAACCGTTCGCGTGCACCGGCCCCGCTCCCCTACAATCTCCGCTCTTGCCCGCCTCCCTTCACGGAGTGCCGCCGACCGGACGGAAACCGGCCGGCATCTCACCGTCCTTCCCCAGCAGGTCCTTCCGGAGGCACCCCCTTGTCCACGCCCGTCGACGACCCGCTCGCGCGTGAGCGCTCCCACCTCGCCGCCTCCCGTGCCGCCCTGCGCGCCATGCGCGAGGACGTCGAGGCCCTCGACATCAGCGACGTCAGCGCGAACTGGGTCAACGCGCAGGTGCTCGCCCGCCAGATCGAGGAGCGCGTCAAGGCCCTGGCCGACCTCAGCGACACCCCGCTGTTCTTCGGCCGGCTCGACTATCTGCACGCGCCGGGCAGCGACCGGGCCGAAGGGGCGGACGGGGAGCGCTTCTACATCGGGCGGCGGCATGTGCACGACCAGGACGGCGACCCCATGGTCATCGACTGGCGCGCCCCGGTGTCGCAGCCGTTCTACCGGGCCTCCAAGAAAGACCCGATGGACATCGCGCTGCGCCGCCGCTTCGGCTACACCCGCGGCGACATCACGGCGTACGAGGACGAGCACCTCTCCGACCCGGGCGAGGCGGCCCGCACCAGCAAGCTGCTCCAGCAGGAGATCGAACGGCCGCGCGTCGGCCCGATGCGGGACATCGTCGCCACGATCCAGCCCGAGCAGGACGAGATCGTCCGGTCCGGTCTGTCGGGCACGGTGTGCGTGCAGGGCGGTCCCGGCACCGGCAAGACCGCCGTCGGCCTGCACCGGGTCGCCTACCTCCTCTACGCCCACCGCGAGCGGCTCGCCCGCACCGGCACGCTCGTCATCGGGCCGAACCGGTCCTTCCTGAGCTACATCGAGCAGGTCCTCCCGGCCCTGGGCGAGCTGACCGTCCAGCAGGCCACCGTCGAGGACTTGGTCGCGCACGTCGAGATCAGGGGCACCGACGACGCCACGGCCGCGGTCGTCAAGGGCGACGCCCGCATGGCGCGGGTGCTGCGCAGGGCCCTCTACTCCCACGTCACGCCGCCCACCGAGCCGGTCGTGGTGGTGCGCGGCTCGCGCCGCTGGCGGGTCCCGGCGTACGAACTGGCGGACCTCGTCAGCGAGTTGCTCGACCGCGACATCCGCTACGGCGCCGCCCGGGAGGCCCTGCCGCAGCGCATCGCGCACGCCGTGCTGGTGCAGATGGAACGCTCCGGCGAGGCGCCCGACGACCGGGTGCAGGACGCGGTGGCCCGCAACAGCGCGGTCAAGGCCGCGGTCAAGGCGATCTGGCCGCCCGTCGACCCGGCGAAACTGGTGCTGCGGCTGCTGTCGGACGCGGAGTTCCTCGCCACGCACGCGGAGGGGATCCTCGACGCGGACGAGCAGAAGGCGATCCTCTGGGCGAAGCCGGCGCGCAGCGTGAAGTCGGCCCGGTGGAGCACCGCGGACGCCGTGCTGATCGACGAGGCCACCGACCTGGTGCAGCGCACGCACTCCCTCGGGCACGTCGTCCTCGACGAGGCACAGGACCTCTCCCCCATGCAGTACCGGGCGGTGGGCCGCCGCTGCACCACGGGCAGCGCGACGGTCCTCGGCGACCTGGCGCAGGGCACCACGCCGTGGGCGACGCGCAGCTGGCAGGAGGCCCTGACCCACCTGGGCAAGCAGGACGCCGTGATCGAGGAGCTGACGGCCGG
The DNA here is from genome assembly GCF_044540565.1 of Streptomyces sp. NPDC085931. Lineage (NCBI taxonomy): Bacteria > Bacillati > Actinomycetota > Actinomycetes > Kitasatosporales > Streptomycetaceae > Streptomyces > Streptomyces sp. NPDC085931. The sequence goes on along the minus strand of NZ_JBITSK010000007.1, from coordinate 136,865 downwards.
TTTCCGTGTCCCCACGGACGTCATCACCTACGCCTCACGCCTCCTGCCGCACATCGCCCCGGGCCTGACGCCGGTGGTGTCGATCCGGGAGAACCCGGGCCACTTCGAGGTCCGGCAGGTCTCCGGGACCGACGACGTGGTCGCCGCCTGCCGTGAGTCGCTGCGCCACGAGGGCTCGACGGGCCTGATCGCGGCGGACGCGCGCGTGCCGGAGCTGGCCGCGGCCCTGACGGCGGCCGGGATCCCGTATCTCGGGCCGGGTGAGGAGACCACCGAAGACACGCGCCTGACCCTGGTCCCGGCGTCGCTGGCGAAGGGCCTGGAGTACGACTACGTGGTCCTGGACGAGCCGAGCGCGGTGGTCGACGGCGAACCCGACGAGCGCACGGGCCTGCGCCGCCTGTACGTGGCCCTCACCCGAGCGGTCTCGGGCCTGACGGTGACCCACGCGGCCCCCCTGCCGGAGCAGCTCGGGTAAGCGCCGGGCACGCTTCAGGAAGCGTCGACCGCGGCCCGCCACCGGGCGACGGCCTCGGCGGAGACCGGCTCGTCCCAGCCCCCGGGGCGGGCCGCCCCGCCGATGTGGAACCCGTCGACCCCGGCCTCGCGCAGCACCGGCACGTGGTCGAGCCGCAGCCCGCCGCCGACCAGCAACTGCTGTCCGTAGCCCGGCTCCCCGGCCCGCCCGGCCTCCGCGATCAGCACGGGCAGCCCGCCGTCGACCCCGTCCGCCGACCCGGCCGTCAGATACGTGTCGAGCCCCGGCATCCCGTCCAGCTGCTTGCGCAGGGCGTCCCGGTCGGCGGCCCGGTCGATGGCCCGGTGGAACGTCCACGGGCAGCCGTCCAGCGCCGCCACCACCCGCTCCACGGCCGCCAGATCCACCGAGCCCCCCTCGTCGAGGAAGCCGAGCACGAACTCCTCCGCCCCGGCCTCCCGCAGCTCCTCGGCCGCGCCGGCCAGCCGGTCCACGTCCCCGGCCGCGAAACCGTCCGCCAGCCGGATCATCACCCGCAGCGAGATGTCCACGGCACGCCGGATCCCCGCGACGGTCGCGGCCGGCGGGGTGAGCCCGTCGGCCGCCATGTCGGTGACCAGTTCGAGGCGGTCCGCTCCGCCCGCCTGGGCGGCGACCGCGTCCTCGACCCCGAGGGCGATCACCTCCAGGACTGCACGCTTGCTCATGGGGCCCCTTCGTCGGCATGGCGTCGGCGTTCGACGACAGGTCTAGTCCAATCAAAGACTACGCTGCCCACTCCGGCCGGCTCCCAAGCACCCTCCGGGGCCCGGGCCGTCACCCGTAGATGTTCAGCTCCGCCGCCTCCACCCCGGCCAGCTCGAACGCGGGAGCCCCGTCGACCGGCCGCCCCGCGTACAGCCGCACCAGGGTCGGCCCGTCCCGATGAACCGGCCCGGGGGCCGCTCCCCGCCGGTCTCGCCCAGCCGCAGCGGCTCGTCCAGGTCGTCGAGGTCGGCGTGGAGCGGCACGTGCCCCCGCTCCCGGGTCAGCCGGGCCAGCAGGGCGAGCGCGTCCGGCAGCCCGGCCCCGCCGTAGGCGCCCGGCTCCCCGAGGGCCTCGCGCACGTCACCGGCGTGCACCCACTCCCCCAGCGCCAGGCCGTCCAGCGCGCCGTCCGCCGCGGCGATCACCGGCCCCGCCCCGGTCATCCCGCGCTCCAGCTCGTCGACGACCCGCGCCTCGCTCCAGCCGGCCCGTTCGGCGATGTCCCGGTCGTTGGACGCGGGCGAGAACACGCCCGGCTCGAACCGGCCCTGCGCCACCCGCGTCAGGGCGGCCGCGCAGTGCGCCAGCACGTCCCGCACCGTCCAGCCCGGGCACGCGGCGACGGGCCGCGCGAAGTCCTCCCCGGCCCTGCCCCGCAACAGCGGGATCAGCGCGTCACGTTCGATCGTGAGCAGCCGGCCCGGCTGCTCGGGGTCCCGTACGTCGTGCACATCGGCAGGAGTCGTCATGCACCCCACGCTAGGTGCCGCGCCCCGGTCGGCGGGAGAATGACCCCATGGCCGATCTCGACACCCTGCGCACCCGCTTCGCCCGCACGCTGGAGGCGGCCCGCGGGCCGGCCGGCGGGCCCGACCCGGCGCCGTACGCCGAGGAGTTGCTGGGCCGCTGGCAGGAGCCCCAGCGCCGCTACCACACGGTCGAGCACCTGGCCGCGGTCCTGGACCGCGTGGACCTGCTGGAGGAGTACGCGCGGGACCCGGAGGCGGTCCGGCTGGCGGCCTGGTTCCACGACGCGGTCTATCTGCCCGACCGCTCGGAGAACGAGGAGCGCTCCGCGCGGCTCGCCGAACGGGCCCTGGCGGAAGCCGGTGTTCCGGACGCGACGACGGCCGAGGTGGCCCGGCTGGTCCGCCTCACGGTCACGCACGACCCGGCGGACGACGACCCCGACGGCCAGGTCCTGTGCGACGCCGACCTGGCGATCCTCGCCTCGCCCCCGTCGGCGTACGCCGCGTACACGACCGCGGTCCGCGAGGAGTACCACTTCGTCCCCAGCGACGCCTTCCGCACCGGCCGGACCGAGATCCTGCGCCGGCTCCTCGCCCTGCCCCGGCTGTTCCGCACCCCGTACGGGGCGGAGCGCTGGGAGGCGACGGCCCGCTACAACCTCACCGCCGAGCTGGAAATGCTGTCGCTCCCCGCGCCCGATCCCTCGTAGCCTGCCCACCATGTGGACAACGGGCGCGGAACAGGTGGAACAGGCCGTAGCGGAGTGCGTGGGCGTGCTGGGGGCCGTCGCCGGGCGGGACTGGACGGGGGTGCGGGCCGGGCGGCTGGAGTGGAGCTGCCGGGAGACGGCCGAGCACATCGCGGACGACCTGATCAGTTACGCGGGGCAGCTCGCGGGGCGGGAGACCGAGGGGTACGGCCCGTTCGAGATCTCGCTGGAGGAGGGCACCGGCAACGCGGGCGCGCTGCGGGTGATCGCGGCCATGGGCGCGCTGCTGGCCGCCGCCGTCCGCACCACCCCGCGCGAGGTGCGGGCCTTCCACCCGTACCCGTTCCGCAGCGCGGACCGCGAGGGGTTCGCCGCCATGGGCGTGGCCGAGGTGCTGCTGCACACCCACGACATCGCCGAGGGGCTCGGCGTCGCCTACGAACCCGACCCGGCGCTGTGCGCGTTCGTCCTCACCCGGATCTTCCCGCACGTCCAGCCCGGCCCCACCCCCTGGCGGACCCTGCTGTGGGCCACCGGCCGCGGCGAGCTGCCCGGGCGCGCGCCCGTCACCGACTGGCGGTGGAGCAACAACCTGGTCATCGACGCCGAGCGGCTCACCCTCCAGGGCGTCACCCCGGCCGCGGCCGCCGATCTGTCCACGGTCGGCGACGGCGGCTTCGCCTGGCTCGACGGCGGGCCGGTGGAGGGCACCCGGGTCGGCGCCGGACTTGTGTACAAGCAGTACGAGGACGGCGTCCACCGGCCGGAGTGGGGCATGTACGTGCTGGTCCGCCGCGAGGACGGCCGCGCGCTGGGCGCCATGGGGTTCCACGGCGTCCCGGACGGGGACGGCCGGGTCGAGGTCGGCTACGACCTGGTCGAGGCGGCGCGGGGCCACGGCTACGCCACCGAGGCCCTGCGCGCGCTGTCGTCCTGGGCGCTGGCCCGGCCGGAGGCGCGGGTCGTCGTCGCGAACGTCGAGCGCGGCAACCTGCCCTCGCAGCACGTCCTCGCCCGGGCCGGGTTCACCCGCGTCGCCGAGGATCCCGAGCTCCTGACCTACGAACTGGGCGCGTCCGGCGACCGGTAGCGCCCCTTGCGCCGCCGCAGCCCCGAGCCGTGCAGCAGCCGCACCACCTCGCGGCTGCTGACCTCCACGGCCCCGGCGGCGACCACCTCCGCGTACCGCTGGGCGGGGATGTCGTAGTGGTCGCGTTCGAAGGCGCGGCGGGGCACGCCCAGGCGGGCGGCGAAGGTGTGGAGTTCGTCGTAGGAGACGTCGCTGACCAGGTGGGACCAGAGGCGGCCGTGGCCGGGCCAGGTGGGCGGGTCGATGTAGATCGTCACGCCGGACTCACGAGGACGCCGGCCCGCCGAGGGCCTCGCCGAGTGCTCCCACGGCCGCGACCTTCACCCCGGCCTCGGTGCACACCCAGTGCGGGTCGGGCCCCAACTCCGGTTCCACGTCGAGCGCGTGCGGCTCGCCCGTGCCGCACACGGGGCACAGCGGCCAGCGGCCGTACCGCTCCAGCAGGGCGTCCTGGACGTCCTGCGCGACCAGGCCGGCGACGAACTGCGCGCCCTCCGGCCACTGCTCGACCCACCAGCGCCGCTGGGTGATGGACTGCTCCACCAGCGACACGACGTCGGCGTCCGCGACGCGTCCCGCGACGAGGTCGGCGAGCACGAGGGCGCGCGCGGCGTGCAGCGTCTGCTCCAGGGGGCTGATGGGGTCCATGCCCCCATTGTGCGCACTCTTGACCCCGACGCCGAGCCGAAAATATCTTTCACAGGTGACCCGCAGAGTGAAGGAAATTTTCGCCAGCGAGCGCGGTGGCCCCGGCGGCACGGGCGGCACCCCGCCCGCTCCCGCCGCCCTCGCGGCCAAGGTCCGCACACTCGCCCCGTCCATGACGCGTTCCATGCAGCGCGTCGCCGAGGCCGTGGCGAACGACCCGGCCGGCTGCGCGGCCCTCACGGTCACCGGCCTCGCCGAGCTCACCGGCACCAGCGAGGCGACCGTCGTACGCACCGCCCGGCTGCTGGGCTATCCGGGCTACCGGGACCTGCGCCTGGCCCTCGCCGGGCTCGCCGCCCAGCAGCAGTCCGGCCGCGCCCCGGCCATCACGACGGACATCGCGGTGGACGACCCGATCGCCGACGTGGTGGCCAAACTCGCCTACGACGAGCAGCAGACCCTCGCCGACACCGCGGCCGGGCTCGACACGGTCCAGTTGGGCGCCGCCGTCACCGCCCTGGCCGGCGCCCGCCGCACCGACGTGTACGGGGTCGGGGCGTCCGGGCTCGTCGCCCAGGACCTCACGCAGAAGCTGCTGCGCATAGGGCTGATGGCGCACGCCCACAGCGACCCGCACCTGGCCGTCACCAACGCCGTGCAACTGCGCGCGGGCGACGTGGCGATCGCCATCACGCACTCCGGGTCGACCGGGGACGTCATCGAGCCGCTGCGGGTCGCCTTCGAGCGCGGGGCGACGACGGTGGCGATCACCGGCCGCCCCGACGGGCCGGTCACGCAGTACGCCGACCACGTCCTGACCACGTCCACCGCACGCGAGAGCGAGCTGCGCCCGGCGGCCATGTCGTCCCGGACCGGGCAGCTCCTCGTGGTGGACTGCCTGTTCGTGGGGGTGGCGCAGCGCACGTACGAGACGGCGGCGCCGGCGCTGTCGGCGTCGTACGAGGCGCTGGCCCACCGGCATCGTTCCTGAGGCAGCCGCCCCGCACCGCACCGGAAAGACACGGAAAGAGCCGTCCATGACCTCCACCTCCGACCCCCGTGACGTCCGAGCAGAGCTGGAGTCCCTGACCACCGAGGCCTTCCGGCCGGAGCTGGCGGACATCGACCGGCTGCCCACCCTGGACATCGCGCGGCTGATGAACGGCGAGGACGCGACCGTCGCCGGTGCGGTCGCGGCGCGGCTGCCCGAGATCGCCGCCGCGATCGACGCCGTGGCGCGGCGGATGGCCCGGGGCGGCCGCCTGGTCTACGCGGGCGCCGGCACGGCGGGCCGGATGGGCGTCCTGGACGCCTCCGAGTGCCCGCCCACGTTCAACACCGACCCCTCCCGGGTCGTCGGCCTGATCGCGGGCGGGCCGGGGGCCGTGGTCACCTCGGTCGAGGGCGCGGAGGACTCCCGGGAGCTGGCCCGGGCCGATCTGGAGCCGCTCGGGCTGACCCCCGACGACACGGTGGTCGGCATCTCGGCGTCCGGCCGCACGCCCTACGCCGTCGGCGCGGTCGAGCACGCCCGGGACCGCGGCTGCCTCACCGTCGGCCTGTCCTGCAACCCCGGCAGCCCGCTCGCGGCGGCCGCCGAGCACGGCATCGAGATCGTCGTCGGACCCGAACTGCTCACCGGCTCCACCCGCTTGAAGGCCGGCACGGCGCAGAAGCTCGTCCTGAACATGCTGTCGACGATCACGATGATCCGGCTCGGCAAGACGTACGGGAACCTGATGGTGGACGTCCGCGCCTCCAACGCCAAGCTACGCGCCCGCTCCCACCGCATCGTCGCCCTCGCCACCGGCGCCGGCGACGAGGAGATCGAGCGGGCCCTGGCCGCCACCGACGGCGAGGTGAAGAACGCGATCCTGACGATCCTGGCCGGCGTGGACGGCCCCACGGCGGCCCGCCTGCTGGAGCAGTCCGACGGCCACCTGCGCGCGGCCCTGGAGGCCCGGCCGTAGGCTCTGCGCTCAGCCGGAGAGCTGCCCGACCGCCTCCCGCTCCCGCTGGTCCCGCTCCTGCTGCTCCCGCTCCGCCGCCGCCCGTTCGGCCAGGGCGTTGACGGCCGCGTTGAACCGCTCCATGGAGGTGGGGTGGTCCGGGCCGAGGACGTACTCCTTGAGCACGCGGCGCTCCGCGGCCATCGGGTCGTGCAGCGGCGCGCGGACCGCGCGGAGGATCTCCGGCAGCCGGGTGCAGTCCCGGTCGAGCAGGTACGCGCCCCCGGCGGTGGTGTAGGAGGCCCGGAAGACCTCGTCGGACAGGTCGTCGGCGTTGGTCAGGACGTACGGCTTGAGGCTCGCCACGAAGTCCGCGACCACGGACGACACGTCACTGATGAGCAGGTCGGCCTGGTCGAAGCACTCGTACAGCGTCGGCAGCTGCTTGAGGATCACCTGGTGCCGGACGGCGCCCCGGCTCTCCCAGAAGATCCGGTGCCACTCGGCCCGCAGCTCGTGCCACTCGGCCTCGCCGTCGGGGTCGGGCAGACGCGCCTCGCGGGTCTGCTGGGCGTCGTCCCCGCCGAGCCGTCCCGACAGCTCGCCGAGCCGGGCCTGGATCTCCGCGAGCCGCGGCCGGGCGGCGGCGACGGCGGCCTCCACGCGCTCCCGGTCGCCCCGCTCCCCGTCCCGCCGCTCGTTGTCCGCGCGCAGCAACTCCCGGATCGCCCGGTCGGCTTCGGCGGCGGCGCGGGAGCGCTTGCCGGTCAGGGGGTGCGGCTTGTAGAGGACCCGCACGTTCTCAGCGAGCAGCTTCTCGACCAGCGTCACGCCCATCGGGATCAGGGACGTGTGGCAGTCGTCGTCGCTCCAGCCCTCCCACGTCGGCGCGTACAGGACGGTCGGCAGCGGTCCGGGCACATGGTCCGCGTGCAGCCGGATCGACGACAGCTGCGGACGACCCACCTCGACGATCGCCGAGTCGCTGATGGCGTGCCGCACCCGCTGGTACCGGTCGCGCCCGGCCCGCCCGGCGACCCAGATCTCGTCGTACACCTTGCTCACCCGGTTGCTGCTGGCGAGCTTGTCGCTGTCGCCGTGCCCGATGAAGACGTGCTTGGCCTCGGCGACCCGCAGCATGTGCACGTTCTTGCCCGCGTTGCCGGGATAGAGCACGACCCGCAGCTCGGGCAGTTCCAGCTGGGCCACGTCGTCGGCCTTCGGCACGCACAGCACCGGGATCGACGTACGGCTCAGATAGCGGAACGAGGCCCGCTCCCGCAGGATGATCAGCGGCCGCCGGTCGAGCCGCTCCAGCGTCTCGATCCACATGTTGACCTGGTACATGAAGTCCCGGGACACCGACGCGAAGCTGAAGTACAGCGCCACCTCCGGGCGGTACGCGGCGAGTTGCCGGTTCACCTCGGCGAGCACCCGGTCGTCCGGGGGCATCCGCCGCGCCCGGCGCAACTGACCCAGCAGCGCCAGCACGGCCGCCGCCGTCAGCCCGGCGGTCAGCGCGAACCCGGCACCGGCGGGCTGCCACGCCCCCACGGCGAGCGCGGTGAGCACTCCGGCGTGGGCCGGCAGGTCCAGATGCAGCAGCTTGCGCAGGAAACGCCGGTAGAGCAGGGCGGGCGGCGCCTCGGGGATGCCGGCCCCGCTCATGTCGAGGTTGCGCACGACCACCGGCAGGACGCGCCGGCGCCGGATGGCGTGATGTACGGCCGTGTACAGCACGACCAGTGCGAAGTGCGCGCTGAACACGGCCAGCGCGGCCACCAGCAGGGCACCCGGCGCGTCCATCCGGTCGGCCAGGGCGAGCAGCATCACCGTCCGCACGGCGAACCGCATGGTCCGCGTCAGTTGCAGGGCGGCCAGCCGCCGCACGAAGGCGGGAGCGCGCACGTGCAGGACCTCGTCGGCGGCGTAACTCACGGACGAGGCGGCGGCAAAGCCCCACAGCGACGGGAGCAGCGCGAAGACGGGCAGGGCGGCGAAAGCGGCGGCGAACAGGAACACGAGAAACAGGTCGGTCTTCCCACGCACACGCAGGACACCGCACCACCAACGGAGCGTCATGGCAGGCTTTCTCTGAGGAAATCGGTCTTCCGGAGTGGCGTGCGGTGGGGCGGACGCCGGGGTGTACGCGCGATACACCTGTTCGACGACGATGACGGGCGAATGGTTGTAGTCCATCCGCCGATCACCTTCACGTCACCGCGCCTTCATCTCCCGGTTGACCTGCCGCACCCGCGCCCGCAACGCCTCACCCACCGGCAGCGACCGCAGCACCTCGGTCAGCTGCTCGGCCGTCCGCACGTTGCACCGCCCCAGATCGACCAGGGCGAACGGCTCGTCGCTCGCGGCCGTGACAGGGTCGACGCACAGGGACGGCAGTACGACACCGACTCCCGCGAGTGCGTCCCGCAGTGACTCCACGATCTCTTCGGTCGACCGCACGTTCTCCTACCTCCACGCTGAGTTGGCCATTCGCCACACAGCGTGTCCGATCCGCCTCTAACCTGGCCAGATACGGCGGTCCAACAACCCGATGTGTACGACAGGGAGTTGCCCATGCCCGGATCCAGGGATCTCGACCCGTCCTCCTCCCCGCGGGCCCTGCTGGGCGCCGAACTCCGCCACGCCCGCGAGAAGGCCGGCCTCAGCCAGGAGGAACTGGGCCAGCGGTTGTTCGTGAGCGGCTCGTTCATCGGGCAGCTGGAGGCGGGCACGCGCAGGATGCAGCGGGAGTACGCGCGTCTGCTGGACGAGGCGCTGGGGACGGAGGACTTCTTCCAGCGGCACTGCGGGGCGGCGGCGAAGTCGAGGTATCCGGAGCACTTCGCGGAGGCGGCGGAAGCGGAGGCGGAGGCGACCGAGATCCGGGAGTACGCACCCCTCCTGATCCCCGGCCTGCTCCAGACGCCTGCCTACGCGCGAGCCGTCTGCCGGGCCTACCAGCCGACGGCTCCCGAAGAGAAGATCGAGGAGCTCGTGGCCGCGCGGATCGAGCGCGCCCGCCTGCTCGGCCATCCAACAGAGCCCTTGTTGTGGGCCGTGCTTGACGAATCCGCACTCCGGCGGGTGACCGGGGGACCCGGGGTGATGGCAGAGGCGTTACGCCACATCGCGGACCTGAGCCGCCGCGGCCGGGTCATCGTCCAAGTGCTGCCGTTCGACGCGGGAGCACACCCCGCTATGGAGGGCTCGGTCAAGCTGATGGACTTCGAGGACGCCCCACCGCTGGTCTACTTCGAAGGCGTGGGCACCGGACGGCTGGACGACGACCCGGCGGTCGTCAAGCACCAGAAGTTCACCTACCAGCTCCTCACGGCCTGCGCGCTCTCCCCGAAGAACTCCCTGGCCGTCATGGAGGCGATGGCGGAGGATTACGCCCATGAGGAGCATCACTGAGGCCCGCTGGCACAAGTCCAGCTACAGCGGCGGCAGCGGCGGCAACTGCCTCGAAGTAGCCGGCGGTCACCCCGCCGTCGTCCCCGTCCGCGACTCCAAGAACCCCCACGGCCCGAAGCTCGTGTTCCGGGCCTCCGCCTGGGCCGCGTTCGTCGCGAACCTCAAGGACGGGACGGCCTGAGCTTCGGGACCCGGGCTTCGAGCCCTCTTTTCAAGGAGTGGGAGGCGGGCCTCAACCCGCCCTCCCACCCCGCGAGTTGACGCGACGCGTCCGGCTTGCCACGGACAGTCACCTGCCTCTAACGTTCCTGGACAAGCAACAGCCCCCGCCCGGTGCGCCAACACCTGCGGGGGCTTAACCAACGAGATCGAAGGAACAGTTCGGTCCCATGGCTGAGTCCCAGCTTAGTGCTGCCCTCCCGTCCGCGCACCCAATGGCGGCCCCCGGCTACGGCAAACGCTCCACTCCCGGTCAACTCCGCGCCACAGCGCACGACTTCGCGCACCTCCCACCCCGCGAAGCCGCCATCGCCGCCTACCTCGACCGACTCCCCGACGGCGCCGACATCTCCGTGAAGACGCTGGCCAAACAGCTGCCGTACGGGCAGTGCGCCCTGAGCACCGCCCTCAACCGCATCCAGCAGGCAGGGCATCTGCGCCGGGGCCGGGAGTGCGTCACGGCCGACGACGGCAGTTCCCGCTGGATCACCCGATCGTGGTGGTCCCGCACGGCCCGGGACGACGACTGGTGGGCCGCCTTCACCCGCGGGGACGTGCCCAAGGAACCGCCGCGCCCCACCCGCTCCCGGGCGCAGACCCTCCTGGCCGCCCTCGGCCGCACGGCCCCCGTGCTGTCGCTCTCCCAGGCCGACTGCGCGGCGCTCGCCCCGCTGGTGACCCAGTGGTTCGAGCGGGGCGCCTCGGAGGACGACGTCCTGCACGCCCTCACGGCCGGCCTGCCGACACCCGTGCACCACCCCGCCGCCCTGGTCCGCACCCGCCTGACCGGCAAGCTCCCGCCCCCACCGGCCCCGCGCCCGCCCCTGCGGGTCCTGGAGTGCGCGAACTGCGGCACGCCGGGCCGCCCCGAGACCCTGCCGGGGGGTCGTTGCAGCGCCTGCCGGGGCGAAAACACCCCCGCGCGACCCCCCGCACCCCTGCCCGCCCCCTCCGTACACGACCACGCGGCCCGCATCCGCGCCGCGATGGACCAGCGCCGCCGGGAGCGGATTCCGCCGACCGGGGACAATGGACGGCATGAACCACGCCCAGCTGACCGCACTCGGCCGTGCCCTCCGGCTTCTCGGTGAGCACGGGGAGGCCCTCACCGCCGACACCCCCGACGCCAAGCTGCACGAGGTGAAGGCGGATCTGCGGCGGGCCCTGGACCTGCTGGAGGAGAGCGTCTCGAACGCCGCGCCCAGCACCCGCTGTCCCGAGCACCCGAACGGCCCGGTCGACGAGGCCGCGCCCGACCTGTGCCTGCTGTGCGAGACCCGGCGCAGGGCGGCCCGCCGGAACGAGTTCAACGGGCCCGCCCCGCACCAGCCGCAGACCGAGCCCGTCCAGTCGCGGTACGGCGTGCGCGGCGACCGCCCGCAGCCCCAGCAGCGCTGGCTGCCGGAGCTGTGGAACGGCCAGACCTGGCAGCTGTGCGGCACCCCGCGCCGGGACCGCCGCGAGGCGGAGCTGTACATCGCCGCCCAGCGCCGCGCCCCCCGGGCCGCCATGGCGTACCGGCTGGTGCACGAGTTCACCGACTACGAGGTGCTGCGGGTGTGGGGGACGCCGGTGCGGATCGACATCGAGCCGATGGGCAACCTGTGACCGCCTAGAGCAACGGCAGCGGGGCGAACTCGTACCCCTCCCACAGGCGCCGGGCCGCCTCCTCCGGGTAGGGCGCCACCACCGGCTCCGCGTCCAGCACCTGCACCAGCCGCCGCTCCTCGTCGTACGCCGGCCAGCCCGGGTCGCCCGTCCTCGCGAACGCCGTCCAGGAGGAGCGGAAGCGGGCCGACAGCGCCAGGGCCTCGGCGGACGGCTCGGCGCCCGCGAACAGCAGCGCTCCCAGGTCCTTCCCGTAGGTGCCGAACAGCAGCGGGATGTCCAGGCCGTGGCAGGCGCCGAGCGCGCCGCCGTCGTAGGGAGCGGGGAAGGTCAGTTCGTAGACGTGCGCGCTGCCGCCGCCCGCGCGGTGCGCCTCGGCCAGGTGCAGGGAGGGCATGGCGAACAGCCAGTCCGTCTGGACGCGTTCGTACAGCTCGCTCGCGCAGGCGCCGGGGAAGGCCGCGCGGTAGGCCGCCTCCCCGCCGGGGCCGGGGGCGAACAGGCGCAGGGCCGTGCCCGCCCGCTCGTCGGTGACCTGCCCGAGCTGCCCGGCCAGGGCGGCGAAGAGGCGGTACTCGTGGCGGTTGTGGCCCACCAGCAGAGCGACGTCCTTCGCCGCCCCGGACGCGAGCGCCCGCCACGGGACCGCCGGCAGGATCTCACCGTCGACCACCGGGGAGAAGGGCGTCACCGTGGGCGCCGCCCGGCCCCAGCGGTCGAGATACCGCGGCATCTTCGGGCCCAGCGCCTCCCCCGCCGACGTCAGCCGGCGCGGGTCCACCGACGACAGGTCGGCGACCGTGGGGCGCAGGCCCACCTCGGCGGCGAGGGCGGTGCCGATGTCCCGGGCCAGCGCGGCGGAGAAGAACGGCCCCGGCACGCTCTGCGCGATCGCCCGCCGGAACAGCCCGGCCGCCCGGTCCATCACCAGCAGCGCGGCCACCGACCCCGCGCCCGCCGACTCACCGAAGACCGTGACCTGCTCCGGGTCGCCGCCGAACGCGCCGATGTTGTCGCGCACCCACTGAAGCGCGGCCACCTGGTCGAGCAGTCCGCGGTTGGCGGGCGCCCCCTCGATGTGCGCGAACCCCTCCATGCCGACGCGGTAGTTGAAGGTGACGACCACGACATCGCCGTCGGCGGCTATGTGCCGGGCGTCGTAGCCGGGGCTGCCGGCGTGGCCGAGCTTGTAGGCACCGCCGTAGATCCAGACCATCACCGGGCGGCGGGCCGCCGGGTCGGGGGCGGGGGTCCAGACGTTGACCGTGAGCCAGTCGTCGCCCTGCGGCACGTCGAACAGGCCCGGGCCGCCCATCAGGCCGAGGTCCTGCGGGGGCGGCGGCCCGAAGGCGTAGGCCTCCCGTATGCCGTCCCAGGGCCGGGCCGGGCGCGGCGCCTGGAAGCGGGCCTCGCCCACCGGCGGTGCGGCGAAGGGGATGCCGCGGAAGACCGCGAGCCCCTCCGCACACCGTCCGCGCACCGCGCCGGCGGTGGTGCGCACCACCGGCCCGGGCAGCTCGGACGGGCCGTCCGCGGGCGGGCGGGACTCGGTCGTCGTCATCTGGGGTCTCCTCACGGGTGCCGGCGATCAGGCGTTCGGCCAGTTTCCTCGACCGGGGCGACCGGATCCAGGCACCCGTGCGGAGCCCTCGGGTCAGCTGAGGGTCTTCAGCGCCGCCGCGTCGTACGGGGCCAGCTCGTCGAAACGGCCCGACAGGACCTTCCGCGCCCACTGCGGGTCCTGCAGCAGGGCGCGGCCGACGGCGACCATGTCGAACTCGTCGCGCTCGAAGCGGTCCAGGAGGTTGTCCAGGTCGCCGACCTCGGCGCCCTCACCCTGGAAGGCCTTGATGAAGTCGCCGTTCAGGCCGACCGAGCCGACGGTGATGGCGGGCTTGCCGGTGAGCTTCTTGGTCCAGCCGGCGAGGTTCAGGTCGGAGTCGTCGAACTCGGGCACCCAGTAGCGGCGGGTGGAGGCGTGGAAGGCGTCGACTCCGGCGGCGGCCAGCGGGGTGAGGATGGACTCCAGCTCCTCCGGGGTCTCGGCGAGGCGGGCGTCGTAGGCGTCCTGCTTCCACTGCGAGTAGCGGAAGATCACGGGGAAGCCGGGGGAGACGGCCTCGCGGACGGCCGCGACGATCTCCGCCGCGAACCGGGCGCGGGCGACGCGGTCACCGCCGTAGGCGTCGGTGCGGCGGTTGGTGCCCTCCCACAGGAACTGGTCGAGCAGGTAGCCGTGGGCGCCGTGCAGTTCCACACCGTCGAAGCCGATGCGCTCGGCGGCCGCGGCGGCCTCGGCGAAGGCTCCGACGACGGCGTCGATGTCGGCCTGCGTCATGATCTTGCCGGTGCCCTCGGTGCCGTCCGTGCGGATGCCGGAGGGGCCGACGGCCGGGGCGTCGGCGACGGGCGGGTCGCCCTGCTTGCGGACCATGCCGATGTGCCACAGCTGCGGCACGATCCTGCCGCCCGCGGCGTGCACCGCCTCGGCGACCTTCGCCCAGCCCGCGAGCTGCTCCTCCCCGTGGAAGCGCGGCACGCGGTCGCTCTGCCCGGCCGACTCGTGCCCGACGTAGGTGCCCTCGGTGACGATCAGGCCGACCCCGGCGGCGGCGCGGCGCGCGTAGTAGGAGACGACGTCCTCGCCGGGCACACCGCCCGGGGAGAACATGCGCGTCATCGGCGCCATGGCGATCCGGTTGGGGACGGTCAGCCCGCCCAGGGTGACGGGCCTGGACAGGATCTCGGCGGCGCGGGAGGCGACGGTCACGTGGGGGCTCCTTCGGATACCGGACAGGATGCGCATACCAGGCAGTATGTGCATGCGCATGAGACCTCAGGTTCAACCACACGGCCCGCCGCCGCCATCCCGTGCCCTGTGTGATCCCGCACACGCCGAAGGGCGGCACCCCCTGCCGGAGCAGGAAGTACCGCCCTCCGAAAGGACGTTGACCGACGGAGTCGATCAGAAGTCCATGTCACCGCCCGGCATGCCGCCGCCGGCGGGCGCGGCGGCCTTCTCCGGCTTGTCGGCGATGACGGCCTCGGTGGTGAGGAACAGCGCGGCGATGGAGGCGGCGTTCTGCAGGGCAGAGCGGGTCACCTTCGCCGGGTCGATGATGCCCTCGGCGATCATGTCGACGTACTCACCGGTCGCGGCGTTCAGGCCGTGGCCGACCTGGAGGTTGCGGACCTTCTCCACGACGACGCCGCCCTCGAGACCACCGTTGACGGCGATCTGCTTCAGCGGGGCCTCCAGCGCGAGCTTCACGGCGTTGGCGCCGGTCGCCTCGTCACCCTCGAGCTCCAGCTTCTCGAAGACCTGGGAGGCCTGCAGCAGGGCCACGCCACCACCGGCGACGATGCCCTCCTCGACGGCCGCCTTGGCGTTGCGCACGGCGTCCTCGATGCGGTGCTTGCGCTCCTTGAGCTCCACCTCGGTGGCGGCACCGGCCTTGATGACCGCGACACCGCCGGCGAGCTTCGCCAGGCGCTCCTGCAGCTTCTCGCGGTCGTAGTCCGAGTCGCTGTTCTCGATCTCGGCGCGGATCTGGTTGACCCGGCCCTGGACCTGCTCGGCGGAGCCGGCACCGTCGACGATGGTGGTCTCGTCCTTGGTGATGACGACCTTGCGGGCCTTGCCCAGCAGGTCGAGCGTGGCGTTCTCCAGCTTGAGGCCGACCTCCTCGGAGATCACCTCGCCGCCGGTGAGGATGCCGATGTCCTGCAGCATCGCCTTGCGGCGGTCGCCGAAGCCCGGGGCCTTGACGGCGACGGACTTGAAGGTGCCGCGGATCTTGTTGACGACCAGGGTCGACAGGGCCTCGCCCTCGACGTCCTCGGCGATGATCAGCAGCGGCTTGCCCGACTGCATGACCTTCTCCAGGAGCGGGAGCAGGTCCTTGACGTTGGAGATCTTGGAGTTGGCGATCAGGATGTACGGGTCGTCGAGGACGGCCTCCATACGCTCCATGTCGGTGGCGAAGTACGCCGAGATGTAGCCCTTGTCGAAGCGCATACCCTCGGTGAGCTCCAGCTCCAGACCGAAGGTCTGGGACTCCTCGACGGTGATGACGCCTTCCTTGCCGACCTTGTCCATGGCCTCGGCGATGAGCTCGCCGATCTGGGTGTCGGCGGCGGAGATGGAGGCCGTGGAGGCGATCTGCTCCTTGGTCTCGACGTCCTTCGCCTGCTCCAGCAGGGCGGCGGAGACGGCCTCGACGGCCTTCTCGATACCGCGCTTCAGGGCCATCGGGTTGGCACCGGCGGCCACGTTGCGCAGACCCTCGCGCACCAGGGCCTGGGCGAGAACGGTCGCCGTGGTCGTACCGTCACCGGCGACGTCGTCCGTCTTCTTGGCGACTTCCTTGACCAGCTCGGCGCCGATCTTCTCGTACGGGTCCTCGAGCTCGATCTCCTTGGCGATGGAGACACCATCGTTGGTGATCGTGGGCGCGCCCCACTTCTTCTCGAGGACGACGTTGCGGCCCTTGGGGCCGAGCGTCACCTTCACGGCGTCCGCGAGCTGGTTCATGCCGCGCTCGAGGCCGCGCCGCGCCTCCTCGTCGAACGCGATGATCTTGGCCATGTGAAGTGGTCCCTCCAGGACTGGGGGTGATTACTTCGGACCGCGCCCGCGCCCGCGACGGACGGCCTCCGACCGGTGGTTCCTTGCCCCACCTGGTCCGCGGCCTCACCGACCCGGTCCTTACGTTGTCACTCTCACCTTCAGAGTGCTAACGCAATGATTAGCACTCGGGCATGGCGAGTGCAAGCGCCTCCCGGGGATCGGGCCGGTCCGTCAGCCCCCGGCGAACACCCGCCGGCACCCCCCTGAACAGGCCGAAGGGCCCGCACCCCGAGGGGTGCGGGCCCTTCTGAGAAGACCGGTCGCTTGCGCGTTGGTCGTGGTGCGCGTTCAGGCGGTGACGCGAACCATGTCGGCCTGCGGGCCCTTCTGGCCCTGCGAGATCTCGAACTCGACCCGCTGGCCCTCTTCCAGGGTGCGGTAGCCGTCCATCTGGATCGCGCTGTAGTGGACGAAAACATCCGCACCACCGTCGACCGCGATGAAGCCGTACCCCTTCTCCGCGTTGAACCACTTGACGGTGCCCTGAGCCATGCCTAACTCCCCTATTACTGGCCCTTGCACAGATCCACACTTCGCGGACCCGGGTCAGACCTCACCCCCCACGGTTGGGGGCGTGCGCCGGAACGCGTCGACCGCGGCTGAATGTATCTGTCCAACTGCCGTCTGCAACAGGTCAATCGGACGAGAATTCTGGACGCACCGGGTCCGGAATGTGGGGAGAATTCGCCTGAATTCAGGGCAAGTCGGGCCACATAAAATGCGCAAAAGCCGCGAAAGACGCGCACACTTTGGCTACATCTTGTCGGGCTCGCGGCAGGAATTCAGGGTTCCGATCAGCGGATCGGGATCGCGTTCCCCAACTGTACCGCGCTCAATCACACAGAATTGCCCCCTCCGCTTCTCTCACGGTGGGGGCAATTCGATGAACTCTCCGTGACCGGCATTACTCCAGGTAACAATCAAGCCGGTCGACCGGTCGGGGCGGGTTCAGCCGCCGGCGACGGCCGGGATGATCGACACGCCGGCACCGTCCGGGGTGGCCGTCTCCAGCCCCTGCTCGAACCGCACGTCGTCGTCGTTCACGTACACGTTGACGAACCGGCGCAGCTTGCCCTGGTCGTCCAACACGCGGGCGGCGATCCCGGTGTGGTTCTTCTCCAGATCGGCGATGACCTCGCCCAGGGTCGCCCCCTCGGCGGCGACCTCGGCCTGCCCGCCGGTGTAGGTGCGCAGGATGGTGGGGATGCGAACGGTGACGCTCATGACTTCAGAACCTCCGGTTGGTGACGAACCCAGGGGCGCGGGGAACTGCTTGAACAACCCCCACCGGCCCGCAGACGGCAACGATCAGACGAGCCCGGCCTCACGGAACGACTCCAGGCTGGGCCGAATGGTCGCCGTCAGCCCCGTGCCCGCCACCGCGTCCAGCGTCTTCAGACCATCCCCGGTGTTGAGCACCACAGTCGTCCTGGACGGATCCAGCAGCCCGCTCTCGATCAGCTTCTTGGTGACACCCACGGTCACCCCACCGGCGGTCTCCGCGAAGATCCCCTCGGTCCGCGCGAGGACCTTGATCGCGTCGACGACCTGCTCGTCCGTCACATCCTCCACCGCACCGCCCGTGCGCCGCGCGATGTCCAGCACGTACGGCCCGTCCGCCGGGTTGCCGATCGCCAGCGACTTGGCGATCGTGTCCGGCTTCTGCGGCCGCACCACGTCGTGCCCGGCCTTGAACGCCGTGGACACCGGCGAGCAGCCGAGCGCCTGCGCACCGAAGATCTTGTACGGCTTGTCCTCGACGAGCCCGAGCTTGATCAGCTCCTGGAGCCCCTTGTCGATCTTCGTGAGCTGCGAGCCGGAGGCGATGGGCACCACGATCTGGTCGGGCAGCTCCCAGCCGAGCTGCTCGCAGATCTCGTAGGCCAGCGTCTTGGAGCCCTCGGCGTAGTACGGCCGCAGGTTGACGTTGACGAAGCCCCAGCCCTCGCCGGCCGGGTCGCCGATGAGCTCGGAGCAGAAGCGGTTGACGTCGTCGTAGTTGCCCTCGATGCCGACCAGCTCGCCGCCGTAGACGGCGGCCATGACGACCTTGCCCTGCTCCAGGTCGTGCGGGATGAACACGCACGAGCGGAAGCCGGCGCGGGCCGCGGCGGCGCCCACCGCGCCGGCCAGGTTGCCGGTGGAGGAGCAGGAGAGGGTGGTGAAGCCGAAGGCGCGGGCCGCTTCCAGGGCCTGCGCGACGACACGGTCCTTGAAGGAGTGCGTCGGGTTGCCGGAGTCGTCCTTGACGAAGAGCTTGCCGGCGTCGACGCCCAGCTCACGCGCGAGGTTGTCGGCCCGCACGAGCTTGGTCCAGCCCGGGTTGAGGTTCGGCTTGTCCGCCACGTCGGCCGGGACCGGCAGCAGCGGGGCGTAACGCCAGATGTTCGCGGGGCCCGCCTCGATCTTCTTGCGCAGCTCCTCGGCGTCGTAGGCCGAGAAGTCGTAGGCGATCTCCAGCGGGCCGAAACACTCCTCGCAGGCGAAGACCGGGCCGAGGGGCACGCGGTGACCGCACTCGCGGCAGCTCAGGGCGGCGGCCGGGCCGAGGTCTACGGTGGAGTTCGTGGTGCTTGCAACAGTCTGCACAGCCATGTGAGGCGAGGCCCTTTCTCCTCATCTTCCTCACGACGCATCTCGCCGTGAGACGGATTTGGCACCTTCCCTAGCCGGGAGCCTCGCGCTGTGGTCGCCAGTGACCTACGAGAACCGACTGGAGGGTTGCCGGGGCTTCATCGGGCCGTTTCCCTCTGCCCCTCTGGATGAGCTGTATGTGGTTGTAGGCGGCGGGCGACCCCGGACATGCGATGGTCATCCGCGTTGTTCAAGACTGTAACCGACGACCAGGACAGTTGAGATAGTCGTCCGAACCGCGAGACGCGTCACATTCCGTCCCGCCGAGAGAACGCTAAGGAGCCGCCACGGTGCTGGAAGAAGTCGAGCGCTGGCTGAGCACCCGTTCCTGGTCCGCGCACGAACGCCCGCTCCACCGGATCATGGCCGCCAAGCAGCGCACGGGCCGGACCGTCAGTGTGGTGCTGCCCGCGCTGAACGAGGAGGAGACGGTCGGCGACATCGCCGCCGCCATCCGGCACGACCTGATGCTGCAGGTCCCGCTCGTCGACGAACTGGTCGTCGTGGACTCGGGATCGACCGACCGCACCTCCCAGGTGGCCGCCGCCGCGGGCGCCACGGTGGTGCACCGCGACGCGATACTCCCGCGCCTGCCGGCCGTGCGCGGCAAGGGCGAGGTGCTGTGGCGCTCGCTGCTCGTCACCCGCGGCGACATCGTCTGCTTCGTCGACGCGGACCTGCGGGAGTTCTCGTCCGACTTCGTCTCGGGGATCGTCGGTCCGCTGCTGACCGACCCGGAGGTCGAGCTGGTCAAGGGCATGTACGACCGCCCCCTCGGCGGGGCCGCCGGCCAGGGCGGCCGGGTCACCGAGCTGATGGCCCGCCCGCTGCTCAACATGCACTGGCCGCGGCTGGCCGGGTTCGTGCAGCCGCTGGGCGGCGAGTACGCGGCCCGCCGCTCACTGCTGGAGCAGCTGCCGTTCCCCGTCGGGTACGGCGTCGAGCTGGGCATGCTGGTGGACGCGCTGCACCTGGTGGGCCTGGACGCCCTCGCCCAGGTGGACGTCGGGGTGCGCAGGCACCGGCACCAGGACGGGCAGGCGCTGGGCCGGATGGCCGCCGAGATCTACCGCACCGCCCAGCTGCGGCTGGCCCGGGGACATCTGATCCGGCCGGCCCTGACGCAGTTCGAGCGGGGCGGGGACGGCTTCGAGCCGCGCACGTACTCGGTCGACACCGAGGAACGTCCGCCGATGGTGGAGATCGCCGAGTACCAGGCGCGCAGAGCGGCCTGACCGGGACCGTTTTCGGCCCAAGGCGGCAGGTCCGTACGTTTGAGCGTTTACAGGCGGGCTAGGTTGAGGCCTATGGGTTCGACGTACGGTTCTGCGCGGGTACTGGTGGCTTCCAATCGGGGCCCGGTCTCCTACACGGTCGGTGAGGACGGTTCGCTGAACGCCAAGCGGGGCGGCGGCGGGCTGGTGTCGGGACTCTCCGCGATCGGCTCGGACGCGGACGCGCTGTGGGTCTGCTCGGCGCTGTCCGACGGCGACCGGGAGGCGGTGCGGCGCGGGGCCGGAGAGGACGGCGTGCGGATGCTGGACATCCCCGCCGACGTGCACGCCGACGCCTACAACGGCATCGCCAACTCGGTGCTGTGGTTCGTGCACCACATGCTCTACCAGACGCCGCTGGAGCCGGTCTTCGACGCGGAGTTCCGGCGCCAGTGGGCGTCCTACGAGACGTACAACCGGGCGTTCGCCGAGGCCCTGGCCGAGGAAGCCGCCCAGGGCGCGGCGGTCGTGGTGCAGGACTACCACCTGACGCTGGTGCCGGGCATGCTCCGCGAGCTGCGCCCGGACCTCAGGATCGGCCACTTCTCGCACACCCCCTGGGCGCCCCCGGAGTACTTCCGGATGCTGCCGGACGACGTGGCCGGGCAGGTGCTGCGCGGCATGCTCGGCGCGGACCGGCTGGGCTTCCTCACGCAGCGCTGGGCGGACGCGTTCACCGCGTGCGCGGAGCGGTTCGCGGGCGGGCTCGGCGGCACGCGCATCGGCGTGCACGGCCTGGGCGCCGACGCGGACTTCCTGCGCGAGCGCGCGCACGAGCCGGACGTCGAGGAGCGGATGGCCGCGCTGCGCGAGGAGATCGGCGAGGGCCGCCGCACCATCGTCCGCGTCGACCGCACCGAGCTGTCCAAGAACATCGTGCGCGGTCTGCTGGCCTACCGGCGGCTGCTGCGGACCCACGCCGAGTGGCACGAAAGCGTGGTGCACGTCGCCTTCGCCTACCCCTCCCGGCAGGACCTCGCGGTGTACCGGGACTACACGGCCGAGGTGCAGCGGCTGGCCGACGAGATCAACGCCGAGTTCGGCACGCCGGGCTGGACGCCGGTCGTGCTGCACGTCAAGGACGACTTCGCCCGCTCCCTGGCCGCCTACCGGCTGGCCGACGTGGCCCTGGTCAACCCCATCCGCGACGGCATGAACCTGGTCGCCAAGGAGGTCCCGGTGGTCTCCGACGCGGGCTGCGCGCTGGTGCTGTCCCGGGAGGCCGGGGCGCACGAGGAGCTCGGCGAGGACGCGATCACGGTGAACCCGTACGACATCACCGGCACGGCCGAGGCCCTGCACGAGGCGCTGTCGATGCGCCCGGAGGAGCGGGCCGAGCGCAGCAAGCGCCTCGCGGCGGCGGCCACGGCGCTGCCGCCGGCGCGGTGGTTCGTGGACCAGCTGGAAGCGCTGAAGGGATGACCGGCCCGATGCCCGCCTCGCAGCAGCCGCTGCCCTCGCCCGTCACGAAGGCGGGCCTGGAGGGCCTGGAGGCCCTGCTCGCCCGTCCCGGCAAGGCGCTGATCGGCCTGGACTTCGACGGGACGCTCGCGCCGATCGTCGCCGACCCGGAGCTGGCCCGGGCCCACGAGGAAGCGGTGCCCGCGCTGGCCGCGCTCGCGCCGAAGGTCGCCGCCGTGGCGGTGATCACCGGCCGGCCGGCCGCGGTGGCCGTGCGCAACGGCGCCTTCGCGGGCGTGCCCGGCCTGGAGCACCTCGTCGTGCTCGGCCACTACGGCGCCGAGCGGTGGGACGCCCGCAGCGGCGAGGTCGGCACCCCCGCGCCGCACCCGGGCGTGGCGGCCGTGCGCGCCGAGCTGCCCGGGCTGCTCGACGGGACCGGGACCTTCGTCGAGGACAAGGGCCGGGCCGTGGCCGTGCACACCCGGCGGGCCCCCGACCCGCAGGCCGCCTTCGACGCCCTGCGCGCCCCGCTCACCGCCCTGGCGGACCGGCACGGGCTGATCGTCGAGCCGGGCCGCCTGGTGCTGGAACTGCGTCCGCCCGGCATGGACAAGGGCGTCGCCCTGCGCGCCCTCGCCCGGGAGATCGGCGCGGAGTCGGTCCTCTTCGCCGGCGACGACCTCGGCGACCTGCCCGCCTACGCGGCCGTCGACGCCCTGCGCGCCGAGGGGACCCCGGGCCTGCTGGTGTGCAGCGGCAGCGACGAGGTGACCGCGCTGCGGGAACGGGCGGACCTGGTGGTGGACGGCCCCGAGGGCGTCGTACGGCTGCTGCGCGAGCTGGCCGGCCGGATCGGCTGAAGAGGCCGGTGTCGCGCGGTCAGCGTTCGGCCCGGCGCCTGTCGCGCACGCGCCGCAGCCGGTTGACCGTGACCGGGTCGTGGGCCAGGGCCCGGGGGTCGTCGAGCAGGGCGTTGAGGAGCTGGTAGTAGCGCACCGGGGCGAGCCCCAGCTCCTCGCGTATGGCCCGCTCCTTCACGCCCGGCCCGGGAAAGCCGCGGCGTTCGAGCGCGAGGATGTCCCGCTCCCTGCGCCCGAGCCGCCCGTCGTCCGTGTCGTCGTCCATGTCCGGCACCGTAACGCGCGCCACCGACAGGGGGGCTACTCCGCGCTCTCGGCCCGGACCGCCGCCGCCTGGAGGTGGCCGAGGACGCCCGTGGGGCTGCCGCCGGGGGCGACGGCCTTGCCGATCTCCGTCTTCACCTGGGCGCTGACGTCGGCCCAGGAGGTCTTGCCGACCGGGTACAGCTCCGAGGACAGCAACTGCTCCAGGAACGGCCGGAGGTGCTTGTCCCGGTCGGCTGCGGTCATGGTCGCGGACGCGGAGGCGGTGACCGGCAGCAGGTCGTACCGGCGGGAGAAGTCCAGCACGTTCTTCTCGCTGTAGACGAAGTCGAGGAAGTCGCCGATCTGGTCGCGGTGGCCGTTCGCGCGGAAGGCCATCATCCAGTCGGCCACGCCGAGCGTGGACTTGCTCGGGCCGTCCTTGCCGGGCGTGGGCACCATGCCGTACTTCACGCCCTTGTCCTCGGCCGTCTTCATCAGCGAGGGGTGGCCGTTGAGCATGCCGACCTGGCCCTGGGCGAAGGCGGCGAACGCGTCGGCCCGGTTGAGCCGGCCCGGGGCGACCGGCCCGGTCAGGTCCTTGCCGACCAGCTCGTCCTTCAGCCAGGAGAAGGTCTCGATGTTCTCGGGGGAGTCGATGCCGTAGCTGTCGACGCTGTCGGTGTAGCCGCCTCCGCCGCTGAGCATCCACTGCATGGTCTCGGCCTGCGCCTCCTCGGGGCCGAGGGGCAGCGCGTAGGGGTACTTCACGCCCTCGGCCTTGAGCGCCTCGGCGGCGTCGGCCAGGTCGTCCCAGCTCTCGGGCGGGGTGACGCCGGCCTTGGCGAAGAGGGTCTTGTTGTAGAAGAGCACGCGGGTGGAGGAGGCGAACGGCATGCCGTACTGCACGCCCTTGACCTGGCCCGCGGAGGCCAGCTGCCCGACGAAGTCGGCCTGGACGGGTATGGAGAGCAGCTCGTCGGCCTTGTAGAGCCGGTTCTGCGCCGCGTAGTCCGCGTAGGCGCCGATCTGCGCCATGTCCGGCGGGTCACCGGCCAGGACCATCTCCCGGACCTTGCGGTCGACGTCGTTCCAGGAGTAGACGCTGACGTCGACCGTGACGTCCGGGTGGTCGGCCTCGTACTCCTCGACCAGCTTGTCCCAGTACTTCTTCGAGCTGGTGGCCGCGCTGTCGCCGTAGTCCGCGGCGACCAGCTTCAGGGTGACGTCCCCCGAGCCGCCCGTGACGCCGCAGCCCCCGAGGACCGCCGTCATGCCCAGTGCGGACGCCACCGCGATCGTTCCTGCCATTCGCCGACGCTGCACCGCTGTTCTTCCCCAACCCTGGCGTCCCGCACCGCACTCGGCGCGGGGTGCCACACCCGAAACTTTTCGATATTCGGAATAAGGTCTACACCACGTGAGTGGACTAGACCTCTTGCGGGTCCCCGGGTCACACTGTTCCCCGTGAGACATGTCATCGCCCTCGACGTGGGCGGCACCGGGATGAAGGCCGCCCTGACCGGGCCGCGGGGCGAGGTCCTGCACCGCGCCCGCCGGGCCACCGGCCGCGCCCAGGGCGCGGACGCCGTCGTCGCGGGCATCCTCGACTTCGCCGCCGAGCTGCGCGCCCACGGCATCGAGCAGCTGGGCACGCCCGCGTCCGCCGCCGGCGTGGCCGTCCCCGGCATCGTCGACGAGGCCGGGGGCATCGCCGTCTACGCGGCCAACCTCGGCTGGCGCGACGTCCCGCTGCGCGCCCTGCTGGCGGAGCGGCTGGGCGTGCCGGTCGCCCTCGGGCACGACGTGCGCACCGGCGGCCTCGCCGAGGGCCGCGTGGGAGCGGGCCGGGGCGCCGACCGCTTCCTGTTCGTGGCGCTGGGCACCGGCATCGCGGGCGCCATCGGCGTCGACGGCCGGGTGGAGGCGGGGGCGCACGGCTTCGCGGGCGAGATCGGCCACATCGTCGTACGCCCCGGCGGGACCCCCTGCCCCTGCGGCCAGCGCGGCTGCCTGGAGCGCTTCGCCTCGGCGGCGGCCGTGAGCGAGGCCTGGGCGGCGGCGGCCGGCACCCCGGACGCGGACGCGGCGGACTGCGCGAAGGCGGTGGACGCCGGCGACGCCCGGGCCCGCGCCGTCTGGCAGCAGGCCGTGGACGCCCTGGCCGACGGCCTGGTCACGGCCCTGACCCTGCTGGACCCCCGGGTCCTGATCATCGGCGGCGGCCTGGCGGAGGCGGGAGAGACCCTGTTCACACCCCTGCGGGAAGCGATCCGCAGCCGCATCACCTTCCAGAGACAGCCGACCCTCGTCCCGGCGGCGCTGGGGGACGGTGCCGGCTGCCTGGGGGCGGGCCTGCTGGCCTGGGATCTTCTGGCATCGACCGACCGTATGGAGGTAACGCCCTGATGGCAGCCCACCCAGGGGCGCGGGGAACTGCGCGACCGGCCACGACGCACCCGCACCCCGCCACGGCCGACCGCCCCACGGTCCTGACCGGCGCGACCGTCGTCCTCCCCACCGGAGCCGTCGACAAGGGCAGGCTGGTCGTCGACGGCACCCGCATCGGTGCCACCGCCCCCGAGAACGCCCACGTCATCGACGCCACCGGCCACTACGTGGTCCCCGGCTTCGTGGACCTGCACAACCACGGCGGCGGCGGAGCCTCCTTCACCTCCGGCTCGGTCGACGACATCCTCAAGGGCATCCACACCCACCGGCTGCACGGCACGACCACCCTGGTCGCCTCCACCGTCACCGGCGACCTCGACTCCCTCGCCCGGCGCGCGGGCCTGCTCGCCGAACTGGCCGAGCAGGGCGAGATCGCCGGCGTCCACTTCGAGGGACCGTTCATCTCCCCCTGCCGCAAGGGCGCCCACTCCGAGGAACTGCTGCGCGACCCGGACCCCGCGGAGGTCCGCAAGCTGATCGACGCGGCCCG
The DNA here is from genome assembly GCF_044540565.1 of Streptomyces sp. NPDC085931. Lineage (NCBI taxonomy): Bacteria > Bacillati > Actinomycetota > Actinomycetes > Kitasatosporales > Streptomycetaceae > Streptomyces > Streptomyces sp. NPDC085931. The sequence continues at coordinate 111,264 of NZ_JBITSK010000007.1, read as the reverse complement.
GGGCCGGGCGAAGATGGTCACGCTGGCCACCGAACTGCCCGGCGGCCTGGACTCCGTACGCCTGCTGGCGGACCAGGGCGTGATCGCGGCCGTGGGCCACACGGACGCCACCTACGAGCAGACGGTCCGGGCCATCGACGCGGGCGCGACGGTCGCCACGCACCTGTTCAACGCGATGCCGCCGCTCGGCCACCGCTCCCCCGGCCCGATCACCGCGCTCCTGGAGGACGAGCGGATCACGGTCGAGCTGATCAACGACGGCACGCACCTGCACCCGGCGGCCCTGCGGCTGGCCTTCCACCACGCGGGCGCCCACCGGGTCGCGTTCATCACGGACGCGATGGACGCGGCCGGCTTCGGCGACGGGCGCTACTGGCTGGGCCCCCTGGAGGTGGAGGTCGCCGAGGGCGTGGCCCGCCTGGTCGCCGACGGCACGATCGCCGGCTCGACCCTCACCCTGGACCGGGCCTTCCAGCGGGCCGTCACCGTCGACGGCCTGTCCGTCGAGGACGCGGTGGCGGCGCTGTCGGCCACCCCGGCCCGGCTGCTCGGCATGGCCGACACGATCGGCTCATTGGAACCCGGGAAATCCGCCGACCTGGTGATCCTGGACTCCGCGTACGAGCTCAAGGGCGTGATGCGCCGGGGTGAATGGGTGGTCGGTCCCCAACTGGCCTGATCCATCCCGCAGTCGACAGACGGTGGCCGACTCCTGGACTGGGCCGGCCGCCGTCTGTTTGGCATGATCGGGCTTCCGGACAGTTCACGTCAGCCAGCGCATCGGGGGAGGTCGGCCCAGGTGATCCTCACGGTCACACTGAACACCGCTCTCGACATCACCTACCGCGTACGGTCCCTGCGGCCGCACGCCTCCCACCGCGTCTCCGAGGTGACGGAACGCCCCGGCGGCAAGGGCGTCAACGTCGCCCGGGTGCTGGCGGCGCTCGGCCACGAGGTGACGGTGACCGGATTCACGGGCGGCGCGACGGGCCGCATCGTGCAGGAGCGGCTCGCGGCGGTCCCCGGCCTCGCGGACGCCCTGGTCCCGGTCTCCGGCGCGACCCGCCGCACGATAGCCGTGGTCGACGAGCGCACCGGCGACACGACCCAGCTGAACGAACCGGGCCCGACGATCACCCCCGCCGAGTGGTCGGCCTTCCAGGAGGCCTACGCGGACCTGCTGCACGGCGTCTCGGCCGTGGCCCTGTGCGGCAGCCTGCCGCCCGGCGTGCCGGTGGGCGCGTACGCGGGCCTGGTCCGCACGGCGCGCGCCGCGGGCATACCGGTCCTCCTGGACACCAGCGGCGAGCCGCTGCGCCGGGGGGTCGCGGCCCGCCCCGACATCATCAAGCCGAACGCGGACGAGCTGGCGGAGCTGACCGGCTCCCACGAGCCCTTGCGGGCCACCCAGGACGCCCGCCGCCGGGGCGCCGGCGCGGTGGTCGCGTCCCTCGGCCCGGACGGCCTGCTGGCGGCCACCCGCGAAGGCCGCTGGCGGGCCACGCCACCGGCCCCCGTCCGGGGCAACCCGACGGGCGCCGGCGACTCCGCGGTCGCGGGCCTGCTGTCGGGCCTGGCCGACCACCTCTCCTGGCCGGACCGCCTGGCCCGGGCCACGGCCCTGGCGACGGCGACGGTGACCGCACCGGCGGCCGGGGAGTTCGACCGGGAGATGTACGAGGAGCTGCTGACCGGGGTGGCGGTGTCGGGTGAGGCCAGCGCGGCCTGAAACCCGGCCGGCTCAGTCCTTGACCTGGCCCGCCTTCAGCCACAGCTGGTCCAGCAGGACGTTGCACTTGTCGCCGGCCTCGCACGAGACCGTGATCGTGTTCGTGCCCTTGCTCAGGGTCGGCCAGACGTAGGTCTTGGTCCAGCCCTTGGCGAAGTCGCCGCCCTTGGCCCCGGTGAAGTTGCCCAGGTTCAGCTTGCTGCCGAACGGCTTGCCGTTGACGGTCAGCGTCATCTTCTGGTCCTCGTCGACGGTGCTGTACCGGACGAAGACGGTGTACGGGCCGTCCTTGGGGATGCCGTCGACGGTCCAGGTGACCGAGGAGCCGGGCTGGTTCAGGTTGCCCACGTAGATGCCGCCGTCGGACTGGGCGCCCTGCACGTCCTGGGCGAGCGCGGCGCCGCCGCCGAGCCGCAGAGCCTTCGCGTCGATCTGCGGGAGCTCCTCCTGGGCCGCTCCGCCCTTGCTGGCCGAGGGGCTCGGCTCCGACTCCTGGGACTGCGTCGGCGTCGTGCCCGGGGCGGCGCCCTCGTCGCCCTTGTCCTTGTCGCCGCCGACCATCGCCACACCGATGCCTATGACGACCGCGGCGACCACCGCGATCGCGCCGATCAGCAGGCCCTTGGTGTTGGGCCCGCGACCGCCCCGGCCGCCGCCGTGGCCGCCGGACGGCATCGCCGTCTGGGTGGTGGGGGCACCGCCGGGCAGCGTCTCCGGCGCCGCGTAGTGCGCGTTCGGCTGGCCGTACGCGCCCTGCTGCTGCGGTACCTGCCCGTAGGGCGCCTGCTGCGGCTGCTGGCCGTACTGGCGGGTGCCCACCGTCCGCACCCGGTTGACCGAGTTCGGGTAGCCGTAGCCACCGGACGGCGGCTGGGCTCCGTTGGCCTGCCCGTCGGCGTAGAGGTAGCCGAACGGGTCGTCGTCCTCGGGCGTGCTCGCGCCGTTGTTGCCGGGCGTCATCCCTTGGTCTCCTCAGTCAGGTGCGGTGCATGCGGTACGGGTCGTGAGTACGCGAGCCTACCCGCTCCCAGTGACCCAAACAGGTGACTCAGACCGCATCAACTCGCTGACCTGGGGTTCACCCCGCGCGTCTGTGTTGTTTGGGACGAGATCGTTTCTCGACGTACATCCGCTCGTCAGCGGACTTCAACACTTCGTCCGCCGTCATTCCACAGTGTGCCCATCCGATGCCGAAGCTGGCGCCCACCCGCACGGCCCGCCCCTCGGCGCGGATGGGCTGGATGATCTCGTTGCGGAGGCGGACCGCGAGGTCCTGCGCGTCGGCCCGGCCGAGCCCGTCGGCCAGGATGACGAATTCGTCACCCCCGAGCCGGGCGACCGTGTCCCCGTCCCGCACGCCGTTGCTCAGCCGCCGGGCGACCTCGATGAGCACCGCGTCACCCGCGTTGTGCCCGAACCGGTCGTTGATCGACTTGAAGCCGTCGAGGTCGCAGAAGAGCACGGCGAGGCCCTTGGTGCCGTCGTCGTGGTCCCCGTCCGGGGCGACGGTGTGCACATGGTGGTCGTAGGCGTCGTAGGGCTCCACGCCCTGCCGGAAGTCGAAGCCCGGCCCGACCACGTCGAAGGCGGGATGGCCGTAGGCCGCGTCGTGGGACTCGGCGACGGCGGGGTGCGGGGTGGCGCGCTGGCACAGGCGGGCGGAGAGCCGGGAGCGCAGCTCCGCGGAGTTCGGCAGGCCGGTCAGCGAGTCGTGCGAGGCGCGGTGGGCGAGCTGCAGCTCGCGGCGCTTGCGCTCCTCGATGTCCTCGACGTGGGTGAGCAGGAAGCGCGGCCCGTCGGCGGCGTCCGCGACGACGCTGTTGCGCAGGCTGACCCAGACGTACGTGCCGTCCCTGCGGCCCAGGCGCAGCTCGGCGCGGCCGCCCTCGGCGGAGGTCCGCAGCAGCGTGCCTATGTCCTCGGGGTGGACGAGGTCGGAGAAGGAGTAGCGGCGCATCGCGGAGGCGGGGCGGCCCAGCAGCCGGCACAGGGCGTCGTTGGTGCGCAGGATCCGGCCGTGCTGGTCGCCGCCCATCTCGGCGATGGCCATGCCGGACGGGGCGTACTCGAAGGCCTGCCGGAAGCTCTCCTCGCTCGCCCGCAGCGCCTGCTGCTCGCGCTCCAGGCGGACCAGGGCGCGCTGCATGTTGGCGCGCAGCCGGGCGTTGCTGATCGCGATGGCGGCCTGGAAGGCGTACATCTGGAGCGCCTCGCGGCCCCAGGCGCCGGGCCGGCGGCCGTTGCGCGGCCGGTCCACGGAGAGCACGCCGATCAGCTCGCCGCACGTACCGCTGCCCTTCGGGGCGGGCGCGTACATGGGGGCGAAGAGGCGGTCGGCCGGGTGCCACTCGTCCTCGAAGCGGGGGGCGGGGCCGTCGGTGTACCACTGCGGGACGTCGTCGTCGTCGAGGACCCAGCCCTCGGTGTGCGGTATGAACACCAGGTCGCCCCAGTGCTCGCCCATGCCCAGGCGGCGCTCCCAGGAGTCGCGTGAGCCGACGCGGCCGGTGATGAGGGCCTCGGCGGCGGGATTCCCGGCGAAGGCGGCGACGACGAGGTCGCCGTCGGGACGTACCAGGTTCACGCACGCCAGCTCGTACCCGAGGGCGGCGACGACGCCCTCCGCGACCGTCTGCAGTGTGTCCGCCAGGCTGCGGGCCGTGTTCATGTCGGCCATGACCTGGTGCAGTTGTCGCAGGGAGGCAAGACGGACGTAGGGCTCCGACTCGGTCTCCATGCTCGCCCTCCCCCCGAGTACCTCGCAGCGAATCAAGAATCAAGGGTCTTCATCGGCGTACGGTCCTGGCAGCTTCCCCGCCACTGAATCACAGCGCGCTCCCCACTCGGTACACAGGGTCAACAATTCCTGCCCCTTGTGACTCAAGTCACAGGCAAACCTGAACAATTGAGTGGAGTTTCTGCGTTCTGCACGTGCGGCACCGAACGCAGGCTTTGTCGCGTTGAGCACCTTTCCCCGGCTCGTCCCGGGTGTCCGTCGCTGGTCCTAGGACCGTGCTCGGGCGGGAGCCCGATGCGCGGCGCGCGAGAGGGAGATTAGCGTTTCCCCCGTGCCGAACACTCCCGCCGCCCCGTCCCCGATCATTCCGTCGCCCGCCTCCGGGCATGCTGAGGGGGTGAGCAACGACGAGTTCCGCGCCGCCATGTCCCGGCTGGCCTCGGGCGTGGTCCTGGTGACCGCGCAGGAGCCGCCGCTGGACCCGGACGACCCCACGGCGCCCGGCGGCGAGGACGTGGGCATGACGGCCACGGCCTTCATGTCGGTGTCCCTGGACCCGCCCCTGGTGCTGGTCAGCCTGCGCAACGGCTCCCGCATGGACGAGCTGCTGGAGGAGCAGGAACTGTGGGCGGTCTCGGTGCTGTCCGAGAGCCAGCGGCACATCGCCGGCCGCTTCGCCATGAAGGGCCGGGTCAGCGACCGGCTGCTGTTCGCCGACATCCCCTACACGCGCGGCGCGCACACGGACGCGCCCCTGGTCGGCGGCGCCCTCGCCGTCCTGGAGTGCCGCACCGAACAGCGCGTGCTCTCCGGCGACCACACGCTGGTGATCGGCCGGGTCCTCACCGCCCGGGTGCCGAGCGCGGAGGGCGGCCCGCTCACGTACTTCCGGGGCCGGTACCGCCACTTGGCCTGAAGAAACCGTTCGCCGGGCGGGGGGCCGCGACCTAGGGTGCGCGCATGACGACGAGCGGCCCGCGCCTCGAAGAGATCACCCCGGCGAACCTGGACGCCGCCCTCGGCATCCGCGTCCACCCCGCCCAGGAGCACGCGGTCGCCCCGGTCGTGAAGTCGCTGGCGGAGGCGTACGCGCACCCGGGCGTCGCCTGGCCGCGGCTGATCGTCGACGGGGACCGGCCGGTCGGGTTCCTGATGGCGTTCCTCGACATCGACTGGCACGGGGACGGCAGCGTCCGCCGCTCGGGCCTGTGGCGGCTGAACATCGCGGCCGGGGAGCAGGGCATGGGGTACGGCCGTTTCGCCGTCGAGTCGGTCGCGCGGGAGCTGCGCCGCCGCGGCCGCACCGAGCTCCACGCCACCTGGCACCCGGGTCCGGACGGACCCGAGGGCTTCTACCTGAGCCTCGGCTTCCGCCCGACCGGCGAGATCAGCGGCGGCCAGACGGTCGGCGTGCTCGACCTGGGCTAGCTCCAGCCCTGCGGGGAGCGGCCGCGCTTGGTCTCCGAGCGCTGCTTCTTCTCCCGCAGCCGGCGTTCGTTGATGCCGCGCGGGATGCGGGTCGGCTTGCGGGGCCTGGGCGGGGGCGCGGTGGCCTCGGCCAGCAGCGCCGCGAGGCGTACGGCGGCGGCCTCGCGGTTGCGCCACTGGGAGCGGTGCTCGGAGGAGCGCACGGTGACGACCCCGTCCACCAGCCGCCCCGCCAGCCGCTCCAGCGCCCGCTGCTTCCACACCGCGGGCAGCGCCTCGGTCCGGGCCAGGTCGAAACTCAGCTCCACCTTGGAGTCACTGGTGTTGACGTGCTGCCCGCCCGGTCCCGAGGAACGCGAGAAACGCCACATGAGCTCGGCCTCGGGCAGGCAGACGGAGCCGCGGATGACATGGGGACCGGACATGCCGTCCATGTTCCCGTTCCTGTCCGGTCCACGTCACCCGAATATTCCGGGTAAAGAAAGTAAAGGACCTGGAACCTCGCGTACCCCTCTCCACGTTCAAGGGGGTAGCTGTAGCTTCGGTGCCGCAGCTTCTCTGCCGCACAAACGAGGGAAGGGACTCCCAAACAATGGCTGTAAGCCTGTCCAAGGGTGGCAACGTCTCGCTCACCAAGGAGGCTCCGGGCCTGACCGCCGTCACCGTGGGCCTCGGCTGGGACGTCCGCACCACCACCGGCACGGACTTCGACCTCGACGCCTCCGCGATCGCGGTCAACACGCAGGGCAAGGTCTACTCGGACGCCCACTTCGTCTTCTTCAACAACAAGCAGACGCCGGACAACTCCATCGTCCACACCGGTGACAACCGCACGGGTGAAGGCGCCGGCGACGACGAGGCGATCAACGTCAACCTGGCCGCCCTCCCGGCCGACATCGACAAGATCGTCTTCCCGGTGTCGATCTACGACGCCGAGAACCGCAGCCAGAACTTCGGCCAGGTGCGCAACGCGTACATCCGCATCGTCAACCAGGCCGGCGGCGCCGAGATCGCGCGCTACGACCTGTCGGAGGACGCGGCGACGGAGACGGCCATGGTCTTCGGCGAGCTCTACCGCAACGGCGCCGAGTGGAAGTTCCGCGCCGTCGGCCAGGGCTACGCCTCGGGCCTGGTCGGCATCGCCCAGGACTTCGGCGTGAACGTCTGACTCACGCCTGAGCCAGGCAGCCGAGGCAAGTCCCCGGACCGGACGACCGGCCCGGGGACTTCCCCTCTCCGGGCACGGGCGGCTTCCGTTCAGAGCCCCGGGCGGCTTCTCCCTCAGGGGCGCGGGGAATTGCGCGACGAGCCCTCACCGGCCGGCACCGCACGCGCCCCCGAGCCACCGCGAGGCCCGCACCGCACCGCGCACCCGGGGCCCTCGCGATGCCCGGGCCGTCGCTCCAGGCGTGGCGCGCTCAGGCCCGCTCCGGCCTGCCCTCCCCGTAGAGCCAGTCGTCCCAGACGGCCCGGAAGTCCTTCCCGGGTGCCCACTTCTCCACGTACGCCGTGAAGTCGGCCGTGTCGGCGTTCCCGTGCCGGTACTCCGCCGCCCAGCCCTTCAGAATCCCCCGGAACCTCTCGTCACCGACGGTCTGACGGATCTTCTGCAGCACCATCGCGCCCCGCCAGTACACCGGCGGGTCGGAGATCCGCGCGGCGCTCGGCGGGTTCGCCGGCGGGAACGCCCAGACGGCCTCGCCGGCCTCCGCCGTGGCGAAGTAGTCGCCGGAGTACAGCGCGTCGAAGGTCTCCTGCGCGCTGCGCCCGCCGTGCTCCTCCTCCCACAGCCACTCCGCGTAGGTGGCGAAGCCCTCGTTGAGCCACATGTCCCGCCAGCTCTCGGGGGAGACGGAGTCGCCGTACCACTGGTGCGCCAGTTCGTGGACGAGGAGCGTGCTGTCGGGGGCGCCCGGGAAGACCGGCCGGGTCTGGGTCTCCAGCGCGTAGCCGAGGTCGGGCGCGTGGTCGACGATCGCGCCGGCGGTGGAGAAGGGGTACGGCCCGAACCACCCCTCGGCCCAGCGCAGCACCTCGGGGATCCGCCCGAGCACCGGCCGGCTCGCCGCCGCCTCGGCCGGGTCCACGGCCGTGTACACGGGCAGTCCGCCCCCGGCCCGGGACCGGCCGATGTCGAAGCGGCCGATCGCGAGCGTGGCGAGGTAGCCGGCCATCGGCTCGGAGGTGCGCCACTCGAACGTCGTCCGGCCCCGCGCGGTCCTCTCGCCCCGCAACTCGCCGTTGGACACGGCCCGCAGCCCCCGCGGCACGGTCACCGTCAGGTCGTACGCCGCCTTGTCGGAGGGATGGTGGTTGCCGGGGAACCACGTCATCGACCCCGTCGGCTCGCCCAGCGCCAGCACCCCGTCCGCGGTGCGCAGCCAGCCCTCGCGGGAGCCGTCCGGGTCGGTGACCGTCTCCGGGGCGCCGGAGTAGCGGACGGTCACCCGGAACGTCTCGTCCCGGTCGACGTCCTGACGCGGCCGGACCGTGAGTTCCTGCCCCGCGCGGTTGAACCGGGCCGTCTCGCCGCCGACGGTGACCCGCTCGACCTCCATGCCGAGCAGGTCGAGGTTGAACGCCGAGAGGTCCTGGGTGGCCCGAGCGGTGAGGGTGGCCGTGCCGGTCAGATGGTGCGCGTCCGGGTCGTAGGCGAGGCGCAGGCCGTAGTGGGAGACGTCGTAGCCGCCGTTGCCGGCCTTCGGGAAGAACGGGTCGCGTACGCCGGAGCCGCCCGGGGTGCCGTGCACTCCCCCGCCGCACCCGGTGAGGGCGAGGCAGGCGGCGAGCAGGGCGGGGACAAGTCGTACAGATCGGGCCACGCTCATGATCCTACGGTCGCGTGACACCATCACCTGCGTGCTCGACATCGGCTACGCCCTCTCCAACCGCTTCCCCGACCCGCCGCAGACCGACTACCGCCGCGCGGACGTGCGCGCCCTGCGGCACGACCTGTTCTGCGGTGACGTCTACCTGGCGGACACCAGGACCGACCACGAGGTGTCCACCGCCTGGGGATGGGTGCCGGTGCTCGACTTCGCGTGGGCGCTGTGCGACATCGTGGAGCGGATCGACCGGGACCCGGCGGGCTCCCGGGCGTCCCGGCCGCAGCGGGCGGAGCTGGACTTCACGGAGTCGACCGACCGGATGCTCTTCGAGCGCCGCTTCGGATGGGTGGACATCGAGGCCGACTGGATGCGCGCGGAGGAGCCCCCGCTCACCGTCTCCCACGCCGAACTGCGCCGCGAGGCCCGGGACTTCCTGCACGACCTGATCGCCGACCTCACCGACCTGCACGACGACCTCGCGGAGAACTCGGCGATCTGGACCCTCCAGGCCCGCTTCCCCCGTCTGCCCTGATCCGCCGCGCGGCTCAGCCCTCCACCCGGATCCCCCACTGCGCCGCCAGCACCGGCGCCAGCTCCAGCAGCTGGGCCGGGCTGATCACCGCCCCGGCGAGCCGGTCCAGGCCCCGGCCGATCTCCAGGGTCGCGGCCCCGCGCAGATCGACGTCGACCAGGGTCGCCGCGTGCAGGTCGGCCCCCTTCAGCACACAGTCGGCGAACGCCACCCGCTCCAGACGGGCCCCGCCGAAGTCCGGCTCGACCAGCACGCAGCCCTCGAAGACGACGTCTCTGAGCCGGGCCGTGCGCAGATTCAGATAGTCGATCTTGCCGCCTCGGATCAGCACCCGCTCCAGCACCGCCCCGTGCAGCTGCGGCCCGCCGAGCCGGGCGTCGGTCAGCTCCACGTCCCGCAGGGTCGCCTCGGCGAGGTCCGTACCGACGCCCCGCACGCCGCTGAGGACCGAGTCCAGGACGCGGGCGTGCCGCAGCCGCGTCTCCTCCAGGACGCAACCCGTCAGGGCGCAGTCCATGAACCGGGCGCCCGAGCCGTCCTGCCCCGTCAGGTCGCGCTCGCGGAACTCCAGCCCGTCGTAGTCCCCGTCCGGCTCCAGTCCACCCCCCTCGTACGGCTCCAGCCGGGGCAGCCGCACCTCCGGTCGCCGCGCCGCCTTCACACCCGAACCGCCCGCCGCTCTCCTCGCCATGCCCCCATGCTGCACCCCGCCACTGACAACGTCCCCGACCTGCACGGACACCGCCCGTGTCACATTCCGGGGCGCTCGTCCCGTCGTACTGCCGGAAGGTCATCACGACCCGAGGGAGACGCCCAGTCATGCACCGCATCACCGTCATCGGCGGCGGCTTCGCCGGACTGACCGCGGCCATCACCGCCGCCGAGGCCGGCGCCAAGGTCACCCTGCACGAGGCCCACCACACCCTGGGCGGCCGGGCTCGCACCGCCCAAGGCCCCTACCGCACCAACGAGGGGCCGCACGCCCTCTACAACGGCGGCCCGCACTGGGCCTGGCTCAGGCAGCGCGACCTCATCGGCCCGCTCGCCCCGCTGCCGCCGCTGGAGGCCGCCCGGCTCCGGCTGCGCCACCACGGCGCGCTGCGCCGCACCCCGCCCTTCCCGATGCTGAAGCTGCTGCGCCGGACCGCCCGGCAGGCGCCCGTGGACGCCGACTTCCTCACCTGGGCGACCGGCATCGCGGGCGAGGAGGGCGCCCGCGCCGCCGCCCACTACTCGGCGGTCGCCCTCTTCCACCACGACCCCGGCGGGCTGTCGGCCGCGTTCGTGCAGGAGCGGCTGCGCCGCGCCACCAAGCTGCCGCCCGAGGCGCACTACCCGCGCGGCGGCTGGGCCTCCCTGATCGACCGGATGGCCGCCCGCGCCTGGAACCTGGGCGTCCGGATGGAGACCCTGTCGCGCGTCGACACGCTCCCCACCGACACGCCCGTGGTCGTCGCGACCTCCCTGGACGCCGCCCGGCGCCTGCTCGGCGACGACTCCCTGACCTGGCCGAGCGGCCGTACCGTCCTGGTCGACCTGGCCGTGCGCACCCGCCGCGGGGACGCCTTCGCGGTCTCCGACCTGGACGCGCCCGGCTGGCTGGAGCGGTTCACCGCCCAGGACCGCACGCTCGCCCCGGCCGGCGAGCAGCTGATCCAGGGTCAGATCCCCATCGCGCCGCACGAGTCGAAGGCCGACGGCACCGCCCGCGCCGAGGAGCTGCTCGACCTGGGCTTCCCGGGCTGGCGCGAGCGCGTCACCTGGCGGCGCGAGGCCGTCGCCAGCGGCCGGACGGGCGCGGTCGACCCGCCCGGCACCAGCTGGCGCGACCGGCCCGCCGTGGACCGGGGCGACGGTGTCTACCTCGCGGGCGACCAGGTCGCGGCGCCCGGGGTGCTGTCGGAGGTCTCCTTCAACAGCGCCCTGACGGCGGTCTCCCTGGCCCTCGGACGACGCGAGCTTGACCTGAAGCAAGCTTGAGGTTGAAGGCTGGGGCGACGACCACCAAACGCAGCGCCCGACCCACGAGGAGCCCGCCATGCGCGCCATCCGCCTGCACGCCTTCGGCCCGGCCGAGAACCTCCGCTACGAGGAGACCGACGACCCCCGCCCGGGGCCCGGCCAGGTGCGTGTCGCCGTACGGGCGGCGGGCGTCCACCTCCTCGACGCGGCCCTGCGCGAGGGCATGCCGGGCGGCCCGGCGAACGAGCCGACACCCCTGCCCACCATCCCCGGCCGCGAGGTCGCCGGCCTCGTCGAGTCGCTGGGCACGGACGTCGACCCGGACTGGCTCGGCAAGCGGGTCGTGGCCCACCTGGGCTTCGTGCCCGGCGGCTACGCCGAACTGGCCGTCACCGACGCCGGCCGCCTGCACGAGATCCCCGGGAACCTGGACTTCGCCGAGGCCGTCGCCATGATCGGCACGGGCCGCACGGTGATGGGCATCCTGCAGTTCGCCGACCTCGGCCCCGGCGCGGTCGCCGTCGTCCCGGCGGCCGCCGGAGGCATCGGCACCCTCCTCGTGCAGTACGCGAAGAACGCCGGCGCCACCGTCGTCGGGCTGGCGGGCGGGCCGGAGAAGACCGCCCGGGTGCGGGCCGGCGGGGCCGACCTCGCCGTCGACTACACGGACCCCGACTGGCCCGGGAAGGTCCGCGCCCACCTCGGCGGCCGGAGCGCCACGGTCGTCTTCGACGGCGTGGGCGGCGACGTGGCCCGCGAGGCCGTCGGCCTCCTCGGCCCCGGCGGCCGGCACCTCGTCTTCGGCTGGTCCGGCGAGGGCATCAAGGAAGGCGGGCCCTACCTGGTCGACGGGGTGTCGGAGCAGGTCCTCGGCCCCGTGATGCTGCGCGAGGCGGGCGGCCCCGACCCCCTGCGCACCCTGGAGTTGCGCGCCCTCGCCGAGGCCGCGGCCGGCCGGCTCACCCCGGCCGTGCAGCGGTTCCCGCTCGCCGAGGCCGCGGCGGCGCACCGCGCCCTGGAGAACCGGGGGACGATCGGCAAGGTGGTCCTGGAACCCTGACCCGCGCCCGGCGACCGCAGCGGCCCCGCCCTATTCACATGACGCTCCCGGCCCGCCCCACTACCGTGCCGCGGGTGATCGAGATTCCCCAGGAACTGGCCGCTTCGCAGCAGGAGTACAACGGGGAGGCGGGCCGCGCCTTCATCGCCGCGCTGCCCGAGCTGACGGCCCGCTTCCTCGACCACTGGGCACTGACCCCGGACGGACCGCCCATGCACGGCGTGTCCGCCCTGGTCCTCCCGGTCCGCGGCCGGGACGGCACGCCCGCGGTCCTCAAGCTGCAGATCCTCGACGAGGAGAGCGCGGGCGAACCGGTCGCCCTGCGCTTCTGGGACGGCGACGGGGCCGTCCGCCTCCTCGACCACGACGAGCCCACCGGCACCATGCTGCTGGAACGCCTCGACGAGACCCGGATGCTCTCCCGTGCCGCGGAACCCCGCGAGGCCGTCGTCACCATCGCCGGGCTCCTCGCCCACCTCACCTCCTCCCCCGCCCCGCCCGGCCTGCGCCACCTCGGCGACATCGCCCGCGCCATGCTCGACAGGACCCCGTGGGCGCTGTCCCGCATCGCCGACCCCGAGGCCCGCGGCCTGATCGCGGACTGCGCGGCCGCCGTCCGCGAGGTCGCCGGCGAACCGGGCGACCGCCTCCTGCACTGGGACCTGCACGACGAGAACGTCCTGGCCGGCGACCGCGCCCCCTGGCTCGCCATCGACCCCAAGCCCCTGGCGGGCGACCCCGGCTTCGACCTGTGGCCGGCCCTCGCCAACCGCTACGACCCCGACGACCTGCACTGGCGCTTCGACGCCATGACCGACGTCCTCGCCCTGGACCGCGCCCGCGCCCGCGCCTGGACCCTCGGCCGCCTGCTCCAGAACGCCCTGTGGGACATCGAGGACGCCCGCCCCCTGTCCCCCACCGACCTGGACCTGGCCCGCCGCCTCACCAAAAAGCCCAGGCCCGGGACGACCCGGCCTGGGCATTGACAGAGCCCCCTGTCGGATTCGAACCGACGACCTACGCATTACAAGTGCGTTGCTCTGGCCAGCTGAGCTAAGGAGGCACGCGCGCCACGACGCCGCGCGCGAGGCGGCACCACTGTACACAGAGGCCCATACCCGCAGCCACGGAGTTCGGGCCACCCCGGGCCCGTCCCGAAAATTTCCGCGAAGTTCACATGCCCGGAACTGCTGACAGACGTGTGAACGCCGGGTACCGTCCTGAGCCAGTTCACACGCGTGGACCACACCACAACGGAACACCGTCGTGGCACCGCCTTCCTACTCGGATCGTCCGGCACGTTCCTGCCGGTAGAAGGGGTTCATTCACCATGGCCACTGTGCAGTTCGACAAGGCGACCCGGATCTACCCGGGCTCCACCAAGCCCGCCGTCGACGCTCTCGACATCGACATCGAGGACGGCGAGTTCCTCGTCCTCGTCGGCCCCTCCGGCTGCGGCAAGTCCACCTCGCTCCGCATGCTCGCGGGGCTCGAGGACGTCAACGCCGGCGCCATCCGCATCGGTGACCGCGACGTCACGCACCTGCCGCCGAAGGACCGGGACATCGCCATGGTGTTCCAGAACTACGCGCTGTACCCGCACATGACGGTCGCCGACAACATGGGCTTCGCGCTCAAGATCGCCGGCGTCAACAAGGCGGAGATCCGGCAGAAGGTCGAGGAGGCCGCGAAGATCCTCGACCTCACCGAGTACCTGGACCGCAAGCCGAAGGCCCTCTCCGGCGGTCAGCGCCAGCGTGTCGCGATGGGCCGCGCCATCGTGCGTGAGCCGCAGGTGTTCCTCATGGACGAGCCGCTGTCCAACCTGGACGCCAAGCTCCGTGTGTCGACGCGTACGCAGATCGCGTCCCTCCAGCGCCGCCTCGGCATCACCACCGTCTACGTCACCCACGACCAGGTCGAGGCCATGACGATGGGCGACCGCGTGGCGGTCCTCAAGGACGGTCTGCTCCAGCAGATCGACACCCCGCGCAACATGTACGACCGGCCCGCCAACCTCTTCGTCGCCGGCTTCATCGGCTCCCCGGCCATGAACCTGGTCGAGGTGCCGGTCACCGACGGCGGCGTGAAGTTCGGCAACTCGGTCGTGCCGGTGCAGCGTGACGCGCTCACCGCCACCAGCGACAAGACCGTCACGGTCGGCGTCCGCCCCGAGCACTTCGACGTGGCCGGCCCCGAGTCCGACCAGGGCCTCGCCGTCACCGTCAACGTCGTCGAGGAACTCGGCGCCGACGCCTACGTCTACGGCACCGCCAAGCTCGGCGACGACTCCAAGGACCTCGTCGTCCGCGTCAACGGCCGTGACGTCCCGGAGAAGGGCAGCCAGCTGCGCGTCGTCCCGCGCTCCGGCGAGACCCACGTGTTCTCCACGTCGAGCGGCGAGCGCCTGTCCGACTGATCAACCGGCGGACGCACCACCTAGGGTGAATCACCCGCGTTGACGAAGAAGGGCCCCGCGACCTGCCGCGGGGCCCTTCTCGTTGTCGACAAATACCCCGGCAGACCGGACTTTTCGAGCGGTGTGCGTCAACCCAGTACCCAGAAAGGGGCACTTCCTCATCCCCCGAACCGGTGACTAAATGTCTACAAACCATTACCGGGCGCTACCCTCACACGCGTGAAGCACTCCAACAACCCTCAGACGCGACGCGGCCGGGGCCCCGCCCGCCGGATCGGCCGCACCCTCGCTTTCGTCCTGCCCGTCGTCCTGGTGCTCTCCGGGACCCTCGCGGTCACCCGAGTCAACTGGTCGGGCTACTCCACCGACCCGGTGCTCACCGCAGCGGACACCGCCACCTCCGCCGGCGCCTCGCGCGCCGCCAAGCGCGCCCCCCAGGACGTCCTGCGCGACAGACTGCTGACCGAACTGCAGGAGGAGAACCCGGGCGTCGCCCTCACCCACCTCCAGCAGGCCGTCAACGGCCGCCCGTCGCTGGCCAAGCACTGCAGGACCATCGCCCGCGCCCTCGGCGAGGCGGCCGTCCGGGTCTACGGCCCGACCCGCGCACAGTCCTACGCCCGCCCGGTCTGCGACACGTCCTTCGCCACAGGCGTCGCCGCGGCACACAGCTGAGCGCGCCACCCCGGCGCAGACCGCCGGGTCGACCCGACGGCGGACCGGCCATGCCCGGGACGCCGGTGACAGCCGACGAGGGAACCGGCTTCCCCGTCGTCCCGGGCGGGACGCCACGTACAGTTCGGTCTCATGAGCGATCCGAACGCCGCGTCCCGCCCCGTTCAAGCCGTCGTTCTGGCCGGCGGCCAGGGCTCCCGGCTGCGTCCGTACACCGACGACCGGCCCAAGCCGATGGTCGAGATCCCCGGGACGGGGACTCCGATCATCGGCCATCAGCTGTCCTGGCTCGCCGAGGAGGGCGTGACGGACGTCGTGGTCTCCTGCGGCCACCTCGCCGATGTGCTCCAGAAGTGGCTGGAGACGGCCGATCTGCCCCTCTCCGTCACCACCGTCGTGGAGCCCGAGCCCCTCGGCCGCGGCGGCGGTCTCAAGTACGCCGCGGCGCGTCTCCCTCACCCCGACCGGCCCTGGTACGCCACCAACGGGGACATCTGGACGCGCTTCTCGCTGCGCGACATGGCCGGCTTCCACGCCGAGCGCGACGCCATCGCCACGGTGGCGCTGGCCCGGCCCCGGCTGCCGTGGGGCGCGGTCAAGACCGACGGCTTCGGCCACATCACCGACTTCATCGAAGCCCCGCCCTCGACGTTCGAGATCAACGCGGGCGTCTACGTCTTCTCCCCCGAGTTCGCCGGGCTGCTGCCGGAGCGCGGGGACCACGAGCGGACGACGTTCCCGCATCTGGCCCGTGAGCGGCGCCTGGCCGGGTTCACGATCCCGCAGGGGTCCTACTGGCGGGCCATCGACACGGCGAAGGACCTGACCGAGGCGGCCAAGGAACTGGCGGCCCTGAGCCGCTGAGGACCCCTCCGACGGCCTCCGGCCTCCGGGCACGCCCCGCCGTGGAGACCCTCTGCCGCGAGCCGGCTCAGCCTGCGACCGACCTCGCTCAGAACATCGGCCGGGAGCCGGACGACCGACACCCGAACACCGACCAGACCCCCTCGCCGGTGCCCTGGGGCCGGTGCCCGGTGGCCGGTGCCCGGTGGCCGGTGCCCGGTGGCCGGTGGCCGGTGGCCCTCGAGGGCCTGGGGCCGGTGGCCTGGGGGCGGTGGCCTGGGCCTGGGGGCGGTGCCCGGTGGCCTGGGGGTGGCGTTCCGGTCGGGAGGCCAGGGTCCCGCGCATCCCAGCCGCCCAGCCAGCCCCCGGGCATGGAAAGGCCCCCCGCGGGCATGGAAAGGCCCCGCGCCCTCCCAACCGCCCAGCCGGCCCCCGGGCATCGAAAAGGGCCCCGCACCTCTTGGTGCGGGGCCCTCGGTGTTCGGGGTGGCCGGCTAGCTAGCCCAGCAGGCCGCCCACCAGACCCGGGCGGCCCGTGGAGGAGGAGCCGTCGCCGCCCGTGCCACCGCCGCCGGTGGAGCCGGAGCCGCCCGTGGCGCTGCCGCCGGACGTGGGGCCCGAGGTCGTGGTCGGCGCCTGCTCGACCGGGGAGGACTGCTGGGGCGGGGCCTGGCCTCCGGTGCCCTGCGTCTGGCTCGGGGAGCCGCCGGTGACCGTGCCGGTGTCGCGCGTGGCGTCCGGCCGGGTCGTGGTGCCCGCGCTGGGGCTGGCCGAACCGGCCGTGGCGCCCTGCGTGGGCGAGGTGGAGGCCGACGGCGTCCGCTTCTCCGGCCGCTTGCCGGGCTCGCCGGGGAGCGGGGAGCCGGGCAGCTCGTTGCGCGGGGCCTCGCCGGGGCCCGGGACGACGACCCGGTCGGCGTCGCGGACGGCACCGCCGAGCAGCGAGCCGACGAGCAGGGTGAGGCCGATGGTGACGGCGGTGACCAGGGCGCCCCGGCGCAGCACGTACCGGCGCAGGTCCCAGATGTCGGCGCGGGGGCCGAGCCGCCGCCAGGCGCTGCCGGCCAGGCGGCCGTCGACGGAGTAGACGGGCGCACCGGCGATGATCAGCGGCGACCAGGCGGCGAGGTAGATGATGTCGGGCGTCTCGTAGGCCGGGACGCTCTTCCAGCTGACGGTGACCAGCAGCGCGGCGGAGAGCAGCGCGCCGAACGCCGCGGCGACGCGCTGCCAGCAGCCCAGGACCGTCAGGACGCCGACGATGACCTGCGCGAAGGCGATGACCAGGCCGGAGCCCACCGGGTGTTCGAGGGCGAACTGGCGCAGCGGCTCGGCGACTTCCCAGGGGTGCAGCGTGTTCAGCCACTTCACCATGGAGCCGCGCTTGCCGCCGTCGAAGTAGACGGGGTCGCACAGCTTGCCCATGCCGGCGTAGATGGAGATGAAGCCGAGGAAGACGCGCAGCGGGAGGAGGACGACGCCGAGGTTCATGCGGCGGCCCGGGTAGTAGGCGTGCCGCGCGGGGTCGTCGCCGTGGCGCCTGACGCGCCGTCCGGACTCCTCCTGCTCGTCGGGGAGGTCCTCGAACTCGCTGTCCGCGTAGGCGGGTTCGTCGTAGGCGCTGCCGACCGTGCGCATGGGGGGCAGCAGCCGGGTGCCGTCGGCCGGGCCGTGGGAGCGCTGGGGGCCGACGACGGGGGTCTCGACCGTCTGGACGAGGTCGTCCTCGTAGCCGCCCTCGTAGCCGGTGGTGTAGCCCGCGCCCTCGTGGCCCGCGTCGACGCGGGAGATGACCTGGGTGGCTCCGGTGTCGGACGGGGGCTCCTCGGCGTGCCGCACGCTCTCGTGCCGCACGGCCTGCAGAAGCCGGTGGGCGCCGGTGTCGTCGGGCGCGGATCTGCCGCTCCAGACGACCGGCCGGCGCCGGGTGGTGGCCCCGTCCGCCGCGCCCCCGGCGGTGACGACGGGGATGCGGGCGGTGTCCTCGGTGGCGTTCAGATGCCGTGCGACCCGGGGGGACTGGACGCGACGCGTCGATACGCCCAACTGCACGCGGAAACTCGCGTGGTTGACGATCACCTGCGCCGGGTCGCTCGGCACCTTCACCATGCTCAGCGCGGGAGCGTCGTCGAGTCCCGACGAGCGGTCCCCCGTGGGTGTGCGGGGTGTTCTGGTGTCCACACTCATCTAACCGAGTGACGTCGGGTTAGGACACTGCTTTGACCCGCCCTATCTGTCCGGACCCCGTCAAGCGTGTCCTCGTCGCCCCGGCGGCCCCGGAATCACCCCGCACGGGTGAGATGCCGGACGCCTGTTCAGGCGCGCCGGCGGGCCGCCTCGTAGAGCACGATGCCCGCCGCCACACCGGCGTTGAGCGACTCGGCGCCGCCCGGCATCGGGATCCGCACCCGGAAGTCGCAGGTCTCCCCGACCAGCCGGGACAGCCCCTTGCCCTCGCTGCCGACGACGATCGCGACGGGGCCCTCCAGGGCCTCCAGCTCGGTGAGTTCGACGTCACCGTCGGCGGCCAGGCCGACGACCACGACACCGGCCTTCTTGTAGGCCTCCAGCGCGCGGGTCAGGTTGGTGGCGCGGGCGACGGGCGTCCGGGCTGCCGTACCGGCGGACGTCTTCCAGGCACCGGCCGTCATCCCGGCGGCCCGCCGCTCGGGTACGACGACGCCGTGCCCGCCGAACGCGGAGACGGACCGCACGACCGCGCCCAGGTTGCGCGGGTCGGTCACGCCGTCGAGCGCCACGATCAGCGGGTCGGCGCCCTCGTCGGCGGCCGCGTCGAGCAGGTCCTCGGGGTGGGCGTACTCGTACGGCGGGACCTGGAGGACCAGGCCCTGGTGGTTCAGCCCGTTCGTCATCCGGTCGAGCTCGGGGCGCGGCGCCTCCATGAGGTTGATGCCGCCGCGCTCGGCCGCGAGCTGCAGGGCCTCGCGCACACGCTCGTCGTTGTCGATGAACTGCTGGACGTACAGCGTCGAGGCGGGCACGCCCTCGCGCAGGGCCTCGTAGACCGGGTTGCGGCCGACGACCAGCTCGGAGGCCGACTTGCCGCCGCGGCCGCGGGCCGCGGGGCGGCGCGAGGTCTGGCGCGCCTTGGCGTTCGCGAGCCGGTTCTTCTTGTGTCCCTTGCGCATCTCGGCGGGCGGGGTGGGGCCCTTGCCCTCCAGGCCCTTGCGCCGCTGGCCGCCACTGCCGACCTGCGCGCCCTTCTTGCCGGACATGCGGCGGTTGTTGGCTGCCATGACCTACCTGTCTCTGCTGTCGCCGTGAGGCGGTGAACTGCGTACGTCTATGAAGTGTGCCGCCCGGGGGCCCGGACGGCACAATCGATCTTCCGGCCGCGGCCGGGCTAGCGCGGGCCGAGGCTCCAGCGCGGGCCCTGCGGGCTGTCCTCGATGACCAGGCCGGACTGGCCCAGCTGGTCGCGGATGGCGTCCGCGGTCGGCCAGTCCTTGCGGGCCCGGGCGGCCTCGCGCTGGTCGAGGACCATGCGCACGAGCGTGTCGACCACGCCGTGCAGGTCCTCACCGCGGTCGCCCTCGCCGGCCCACTGGGGGTCGAGCGGGTCGAGGCCGAGGACGCCGAGCATCGCGCGGACCTCGGCGAGCCGGGCCACGGCGGCTTCCTTGTCGTCGGCGGCGAGCGCGCTGTTGCCCTGGCGGACCGTGGTGTGCACCACGGCCAGCGCCTGCGGCACGCCCAGGTCGTCGTCCATGGCCTCGGCGAAGGCGAGCGGCACCTCGGCGGCCGGTTCGACGACGCCGGTCTTCTCCACCACGCGCTGCACGAAGCCCTCGATGCGCGCGAACGCCGACTCGGCCTCGCGCAGGGCCTCCTCGCTGTACTCGATCATCGAGCGGTAGTGCGGGGTGCCGAGGTAGTAGCGCAGCACGATGGGGCGCCAGCGCTTGACCATCTCGCTGACCAGGACCGAGTTGCCGAGCGACTTGGACATCTTCTCGCCGCTCATGGTGACCCAGGCGTTGTGCACCCAGTACTGGGCGAAGTCGTCGCCGTAGGCCTTGGCCTGCGCGATCTCGTTCTCGTGGTGCGGGAAGACCAGGTCGAGGCCGCCGCCGTGGATGTCGAAGGCGGAGCCCAGGTACTTGTGGGCCATCGCCGAGCACTCCAGGTGCCAGCCGGGCCGGCCGCGGCCCCAGGGCGTCTCCCAGTCGGGCTCGCCCGGCTTGGTGGCCTTCCACATGGCGAAGTCGCGCGGGTCGCGCTTGCCGGAGACGCCCTCGTCGGGCTGGCGCAGGTCGTCGATGTCCTGGTTGGACAGCTCCAGGTAGGCGGGGAAGGAGCGGACGTCGAAGTAGACGCTGCCGTCGGCGACGTAGGCGTGCCCGCGCTCGATGAGGCCGCGCATCATCTCGACCATCTCGGTGATGTGGCCGGTGGCGCGCGGCTCGTAGGTCGGGGGCAGGCAGCCGAGGGCGCGGTAGCCGTCGTTGAACGCCCGCTCGTTCTCGTAGCCGATGGCCCACCAGGGGCGGTTCTGGTCGGCCGACTTGGCGATGATCTTGTCGTCGATGTCGGTGACGTTCCGCACGAACGTGACCTCGTAGCCGCGGTACTCGAACCAGCGGCGCATGATGTCGAAGTTCAGGCCCGAGCGGATGTGGCCGATGTGGGGCGCGGCCTGCACGGTGGCACCACACAGGTAGATCGAGACACAACCCGGCTTGAGCGGGGCGAAGTCACGGATCTGCCGGGCGCTGGTGTCGTACAGGCGAATGGTCACGGTTCCTAGGGTAGTGGGCCGTGGGCAGTGCGCGGCCCCGATCGGCCCGCACGGCTCAGCCCGCCCGCACCACCAGGGCCGTCGCCACCGCCATCAGGCCCTCCTCGCGTCCCGGGAAGCCCAGGCCGTCCGTGGTCGCGCCCGACACCGACACCGGGGCCCCGGCCGCCTCCGACAGGATCTTCTGCGCCTCGTCCCGGCGCTTGCCGATCTTCGGCCGGGGTCCGACCACCTGGACGGCGATGTTGCCGATGCGGAAGCCGGCCGCGCGGACGATCCGGGCCGCCTCGGTGAGCAGCGTGACCCCGGACGCGCCCGACCACTCGGGCCGGCCCGTGCCGAAGTGCTGCCCGAGGTCGCCGAGGCCGGCCGCGGAGAACAGGGCGTTGCAGGCGGCGTGGGCGACCACGTCCGCGTCGGAGTGGCCCGCCAGCCCGGGGCCCTCGCCCTCCCACTTCAGGCCGGCGCACCACAGGTCGCGGCCCTCCTCGAAGGCGTGGATGTCGGTGCCGATGCCCACCTGGGGCAGCGGGAAGGCGTCAGAAGCCATCGTTGAGCCTCCTGCGGGCCAGGACCGCCTCGGCGAGGACCAGGTCCAGGGGGCGGGTGACCTTGAAGGCCTCCTCGTGGCCGGGGACGGCCACGACCGTGAGGCCGAGCTGTTCGACCATGCCGGCGTCGTCGGTGACGTCCCCGGTGACCGTCTCGTGCGCCCGGACCAGGGTGGCCCGGTCGAAGCCCTGCGGGGTCTGCACGGCCCGCAGCCGCGCGCGCTCCGGCGTGGCGACGACCGGCTCCGGCTCGCCGGGCGTCCGGGCGGGCTCGACCTGCTTGACCGTGTCGGCGAGCGGCAGCGCGGGGACCACGGCCGGGGCGCCGTCGCGTACGGCCTCGATCACGGCGTCGACCGTGTCCACCGGGACCAGCGGCCGGGCCGCGTCGTGCACCAGCACGATGTCGTGGCCGGGCGGCAGCGCGTCCAGGCCGAGCTTCACGGACTCCTGGCGGCTCTGCCCGCCGGGGACGACGAGGAAGTCGGTCCGCTCGGGCAGCGCGTGCGCGTCGAGCAGCGACTTGACCTCGGCGGCGCCGTCGGGCGGGGCCACGACCACGACCAGGGAGACGGCGCGGGAGGCGGCCATCGCGCGGACGGCGTGGATGAGCATGGGTGTGCCGCCCAGTGCGCGGAGCGCCTTGGGGGCGCCCGGGCCGAGCCGTACTCCACGGCCGGCGGCCGGGATCACGACCGCCGTACGGGCCGTCGTGGGGGCGGCGGACGGCGAGGGACGCGAATCGTCAGACATCGGTTCCTGTCAGGTTTGTGTGCCGACCCGGCGTGGGTATGGCCTGGAGGAGTGCCGGGCGCGACGCGCTCGACCGGACCCTTCCGTGACGCTGGTCGAGCCGGCTGCCCGGGCCCGGCACACCACACACCGGGGCGTGAGTGATAACACATTCCGGGGGCACGGCGCATCGGCCTCGGAGCACGAACATGCCGCAGCGCCCGGCGACAGGAAAATCGTCATCGGGCACCGCGGCATTTCGATGTGCTGAGCGAAGTGCTGAACGAACGAGCCTCACCCCGGTTAGGAGGCGAGCACCTCGTCGAGCAGGGCCTCGGCCTTGTCCTCGTTGGTGTTCTCCGCGAGCGCGAGCTCGCTCACCAGAATCTGGCGGGCCTTGGCGAGCATGCGCTTCTCACCGGCGGAGAGACCACGCTCGCGCTCCCGGCGCCACAGGTCACGCACGACTTCCGCGACCTTGATGACGTCGCCGGAGGCGAGCTTCTCCAGGTTTGCCTTGTATCGACGGGACCAGTTCGTGGGCTCCTCGGCGTACGGCGCGCGCAGCACCTCGAAGACCCGGTCCAGCCCGTCCTGACCGACCACATCACGCACGCCGACGAACTCCGCATTGTCCGCTGGCACACGTACCGTCAGGTCACCCTGGGCGACCTTCAGCACCAAGTAGGTCTTGTCCACGCCTTTGATCTGGCGAGTTTCGATAGCCTCGATCAGCGCGGCCCCGTGATGGGGATAGACCACGGTGTCGCCAACCTTGAACGTCATGTGACAGGTACCCCTTCCGTGGCTATCCAGGGTAACACGGAAACCGGCGGTTCTGAATGGCGTTTTCGCAGGTCAGGGCATATCTCGGGGCTTGACAACTCCGACAGGAACGTGCTTCGGACAGGGAGTGGAAGAAGGTATTCGCAGGTGGGAGCGGCTCTCCGGGCCGAGCGAAACGCGTACGTTACACGCATCCGCAGCCCCCTCCAGATGGCCGAACATCCCGGTATGTCCGGTTCCACGTGATCGA
The DNA here is from genome assembly GCF_044540565.1 of Streptomyces sp. NPDC085931. Lineage (NCBI taxonomy): Bacteria > Bacillati > Actinomycetota > Actinomycetes > Kitasatosporales > Streptomycetaceae > Streptomyces > Streptomyces sp. NPDC085931. The sequence goes on along the minus strand of NZ_JBITSK010000007.1, from coordinate 87,973 downwards.
CTTCCGCTACTCCGTTCGGCGGCCCGAGCCGGCTTCCGGTCGATTCCGGAATTGATCACACGGACCTCGGCGAGCCGCGGGTGATCGATTTTCCGGGCGGCGCGCACATTCCTTCACGGAGGTTTTGCGCTGCCGCCCGGGGCTCTTATGTGAATGCCGCACCCACACCCGGCAATGTGACGCACGAGTCACTTGTGGCATCGGAGGCCACGGAGACGCAGGTGGGATCGGAGGCGCCGGGGGGTCGGGTGCGGCCACGCGGGAACGGCTCGGTAACCTAAGGCACGCTGACAGACACTTAGGGCGGCTTTATCGGCCGCTCCGTTCGAGTCAAGGAGTTGCCGCCGCCGTGAGCAGCAGCCTTCGACGCGGCGCCCTCGCCGCTGCCGCCATCGCGTTCTCGGTCGCCTCGCTCGCCGCGTGCGGAGCCGGCCACAACGCCCAGACGCTGGAGATCAAGCCGGACAACGCGGCCACGAGCGTGGGGGACATCAAGATCCAGAACGCGATCGTGATCACGCAGCCCGACCTCGAGTCGACCGGCCCGGCCGCGATCTCCGCCACCTTCTTCAACGAGGGCCGCACCGACCAGACGCTGGAGTCGATCACCCTGCCCGGCACCGGCAAGAGCGCCGAGCTGAAGCCGGCCAAGGGCGGCAGCCTGACCATCCCGGCCGGCGGCTCGCTGATCCTGGGCGGCAAGGACAACGCCACCGCGATCCTGCCGAGCAGCCGTGAGGCCGTGCGGGACGGCAACGCCCAGAAGGTCACCTTCACCTTCAGCAAGACGGGTGAGGTAAGTCTGCGCGCCTTCGTGGTCCCGGCCGAGCACTACTTCGAGGAGTGGGGCCCGTCCGAGGTCCCGGCCGCGCCGGGCGCGTCGGCCTCCCCGTCCGGTTCGCCGTCGGGCAGCCCCTCGGGTTCGCCGGCCGGCTCCGAGAGCCCCGCCGCGGGCGAGAAGCCGGGCGGCGAGGAGTCGCCGGCCACGCCGACCGACGCCGCCTCCGCGAGCGCGACGGCCGGCGCCGGGCACTGACCCGTCGCAGCACGTGAAGGGCGGGACCTCTCCGAGGAGAGGTCCCGCCCTTCGTGCCGTCGGCGCCCGGGCCGGTCTACGGCTCGAACTTGTAGCCCAGGCCGCGGACCGTCACCAGGTAGCGCGGGGCGCCCGGGTCCGGCTCGATCTTGGCGCGCAGGCGCTTGACGTGGACGTCGAGGGTCTTGGTGTCACCGACGTAGTCGGCGCCCCAGACCCGGTCGATGAGCTGCATACGGGTCAGCACGCGGCCGGCGTTGCGCAGCAGCATCTCCAGCAGGTCGAACTCCTTCAGCGGCAGGTCGATCTTGGTGCCGCCGACGGTGACCACGTGCCGGTCGACGTCCATGCGGACCGGGCCGGCCTCCAGCGCGGCCGGAGTGACCTCCTCCGGCTCACCCCTGCGGCGCAGCACGGCCCGGATGCGGGCGACCAGTTCGCGCGAGGAGAACGGCTTGGTGACGTAGTCGTCGGCTCCTATCTCCAGCCCGACCACCTTGTCGATCTCGCTGTCCTTGGCGGTGACCATGATCACGGGGACGTTGGAGCGGCCGCGCAGCTGGCGGCAGACCTCCGTGCCCGGCAGGCCGGGCAGCATCAGGTCGAGGAGGACGAGGTCGGCGCCGTTGCGCTCGAACTCGTCGAGTCCGTCGGGCCCCGTGGTCGCGACGGCGACCTCGAAGCCCTCCTTGCGGAGCATGTACGACAGGGCGTCGGAGAAGGACTCCTCGTCCTCGACGACGAGCACACGGGTCACGGAAGGACCTCCGGGGCGGGAAGCGTTTCGTACGCGGTGGAATCGGGGGATGTGGGGGTGTGCCGCCCGGCCTCGTCATCGAGGCCCGCGCCTCCGGCGCGTTCGTCCCGGGCGGGCTGCTGATGTGCGCGGTCGCGGGCCGCAGGGGCCTCCGGCAGCCGCAGCGTGAAGGTCGAACCCTGGCCCTCGGCGCTCCACACGGTGACCTCACCGCCGTGCGAGGCGGCCACGTGCTTGACGATGGCCAGTCCCAGGCCCGTGCCGCCCGTGGCACGGGAGCGGGCCGGGTCGACGCGGTAGAAGCGCTCGAAGATGCGCTCCTTGTCCTTGTCGGAGATGCCGATGCCCTGGTCGGTGACGGCGATCTCGATGTGCTCCCCGCCGGGCGCGCTCACCCTGCGGGCCGCTATGCCGACCCGGGTGCGGGCGGGTGAGTAGTTGACCGCGTTCTCGACGAGGTTGCCGAGCGCGGCGGCGAGCTGGCCGCGGTTCCCCCACACGTGCAGGTCGGCGGTGCCGCCCGCCCGTCGCCCGCCGCCACCCTGCTCGAGCCCTTCGGGCGCCCATACGTTCGAGGCCATGGTGATCTGCTTGGTGCCGGCCTGGTGCCGGCAGCGGTCGATGGCCTCGGCGACGAGCTCGTCGACGCGGACCGGCTCGGCGTCCTCCAGCGGATCGTCGTTCTGCACCCGCGACAGGTCGATGAGCTCCTGCACCAGGCTGGTCAGCCGCGTCGCCTCGATCTGCATGCGCCCGGCGAACCGCTGCACCGCCTCGGGGTCGTCCGAGGCGTCCATCACGGCCTCGGACAGCAGCGACAGGGCGCCGACGGGCGTCTTCAGCTCATGGCTCACATTGGCGACGAAGTCGCGCCGGACCGCCTCGATGCGGCGGGCCTCGGTCAGGTCCTCCACGAGCAGCAGCACCAGCCGGGAACCGAGCGGCGCGACCCGCGCGGAGACGGCCAGGGCCTCTCCGCGTCCGGTGCCGCGCCGTGGCAGGTCCAGCTCGACCTGGCGTATCTCCCCGTCGCGCCGGGTGTCCCGGGCCATCTGCAGCATCGGCTCGACGGCGAGCTTTCCGCCGCGGACCAGGCCGAGGGCGTACGCCGCCGAACTGGCCTTCACCACGCCGTCGGCCTCGTCGAGGACCACGGCGGAGGACCTCAGGACCGACAGGACGGTGTCGACGCCCGGTGGGAGCACCGCGTCCGTGTGCAGGGAGCTGCGGGTGGGGCGCTTCTGCTCGCGCTCACTCCAGCGGAACGCCAGCATGGCGATGACGCCGGTGAGCACCCCGGCGATCGCTGCCACTGCGGCGACCGCCGCGTTCACGTCCATGCCCCCAGGTTAGGCATGCTCCGGGCACGCTCCACAGTCGTCGGGCTGCGACCTCGAACACTCGTCGCCCAGAGTTCACCTTGGAGCCAGTACCGGTTCATTTGGGATGCCGGAAACGGACGCGTACGGGCCGGAACGTGGGAGCGTGGGGTGCGGACCGTCGGTCGTACGACGGTCGTACCGCCGGTTTGTCGGTGGGGGCCCGGCCCTTGAACCCCCGACTTGAACGCACGAGAGGGAACCCTGATGCGGGACGCGTACCACGAGGAACTGGACTCGATCGGCGACGGTCTGGTGGAGATGGCCCGGCTGGTCGGGTCGGCGATCGGGCGCGCCACGACCGCCATGCTCGACTCCGACCTGAAGCTGGCCGAGAACGTGATCGAGGCCGACCAGAAGGTCGACGAGCTCCAGCACGAGCTGGAGGCCCGGGCGATAGCCCTGCTGGCGCGGCAGCAGCCGGTGGCGACGGACCTGCGCATCGTCGTGACGTCGCTGCGCATGTCGGCCGACCTGGAGCGCTCGGGCGACCTCGCCCAGCACGTGGCGAAGCTGGCACGGCTGCGCTACCCGGACCGGGCGGTCCCGAGCGACCTGCACGCCACGATCCTGGAGATGGGCCAGCTCGCGCAGCGCCTGATGGCGAAGGCCGCCGAGGTGATCATCACCAAGGACGTCGACCTCGCGCTGCAGCTGGAGCAGGACGACGACGCGATGGACCTGCTGCACCGCACGCTGTTCCAGCACCTGATGGACGACCGCTGGAAGCACGGCATCGAGACGGCCGTGGACGTCACGCTGCTGGGCCGCTACTACGAGCGGTTCGCCGACCACGCGGTGTCGGTCGCCAAGCGGGTGGTGTACCTGGTGACGGGCGAGCACGCGGACGAGCTCCAGGTGGACGTGCAGCCGGAGATCCAGCCGGCGGCGGGGGCGGAGGGGTCCTGACCTCCGGTCCTGCCGGGGCGTGGAGGGGTCCTGACCTCCGGTCCTGTCAGGGCGTGGGGGCGTCCTGACCTCCGGTCCTGCCAGGGCGTGAAAAAGGGCGGGCGGGTTCGGCCCGGGCGCGCGGGCGCCTCTGTGCGCCGTTGATGCGCCCAGCGGACCGGGCGTCCAATGGGCACAGGCACCAGCCTCGAGGAGGGACCCATGGCCGAATCCCCCAGCACCGCGCCCGACCCCACCCAGCAGCGCGAGACCGAGCAGCCCGCCGAGCTCAGGAACCTGCCCCTGATCGCCGCGTGCGGCTGCGGCTCGGGCTGCGGCTGCGGGTGTCAGTCGGGCAGCCCCTGCCAGTGCGGCTGACGCCGGCACGCCGTGTCGTTCGACCAGGAGGGCCCCGGCCGCGCGCCGGGGCCCTCCGGCGTCGGGGTCGCCCTCGGGACCGTACGGGCGGAGCATGGAAGGTACGGGGGTCAGGGCGTGGAGTGCCGTACGGGAAGGAGGCACGGGCCATGGCCAAGTTCATGGATGTCCACCACAGCATGAAGGGCATCACGGAGGAACAGCTGCGCGAGGCCCACGACGCGGACCTCGCCATCCAGGACGAGGAGCAGGTCACCTTCGAGCAGGCCTGGGCGGACCCGGAGTCCGGCGTCGTCTACTGCCTGTCGGAGGCCCCGTCGGCGGAAGCGGTGCAGCGGGTGCACGAGCGGGCCGGGCACCGGGCGGACGAGGTGCATGCGGTGCCGTTGACGGTGTCGTGAGGCATCGTCCGCGGGCGGATCTGGTGACGGGGCGGACCTGGTGACGGGGCGGGGCCGGTGACGGGATGCGACGGGGTCGTTGTCAGTGGTGGGCGTTAGGTTCGCACCGCGCGGCCGGCTTCCGGGGGTTCCAGCTCCGTAGGGAATGGCTGCATCCCCGGTCTGTGCGGGGGCGGCCCGGAGAAGTCGTCCGGGACCCAACCCACGACCGGGCTTCGTCGATGGCCAGGCGGTGACCCGCCAGCGCCGGCCGCGCGTCGGCGCTGCCGTGTGCGCAGGCGCAGCCGTTGGCGGCGCAGCTGCGGATGATCGTGGGAGTCGGTCGTCCCGTCACTGCCCGACCCGGCCGTCGATCCGCTCGCGCAGGAGGTCGGCGTGGCCGCAGTGGCGCGCGTACTCGGCGATCTGTGCCAGCAGGACGTCGCGGAGCTGGAGCCGGCCGCCGGGCTCGGGGCCGAGGTCGGAGTGGCCGGCGTTCGGCGTGGTGAGGTCGGTGACGCCGGCGAGGTAGCGGTCGGTGCGCTCCGTCTCCGTCCGCCACTGGCGCCAGGCGTCGTCCACGACCGCCTGGTCCGGCAACGCGCCGTTGAAGTCGCCGTCGCGGTCCTCGTCGGTGCGGTACAGCTTCGGGGCGTCCTCACCGGCCATGACGCGACGGAAGTGCCGCTCCTCCTCGGTCAGGTGCCGCACCAGCCCGAGCAGGGACATGGTGGACGGCGGCACGGACCGCCGGGCCATCTGCTCCGCGTCCAGGCCCGCGCACTTCATCTCCAGGGTGAGGCGGTAGGTGCGCAGGTAGTCCAGCAGAAGACCGTGCTCCCCGACGGGCTCGGCATCGGTCTCACGGGGGTCGTCGTCGGGGTCGACCCACATGTCGGGGTAGACGGTCGCCTGCGTCCACCGGGTCGCGCCGCTGCCAGTGTCGTGCTCGTGCCGGTGTCCATGCTTGTGCTCGTCCGAGACCATGCGGGCATGGTGGACGGCTCGGGAGGGTTCCGCCACCGGGTTGTTACGCGAACGCTCCGATCCCCGACCGCCCTTCGCAGCCGGCCGGGCCGATGCGACCACGATCCGGCCGGGCCGCGGACGCAGCAGACTCCTCGTCAGGCGTCGCTCAGCCTGCCTGCGCCTGGTCCGCCGGCGGGGCCAGGTCGGCGGTGTCTTCGGACGGTGGTGCCTCGACGGTCACCCCAACAACAAGCCCCCTACCCGCGGAAAACCCGCAGGTAGGGGGCTTCTTCGGCGCTGCTTACTTCTTCTTGCCCTGGTTCTTGACCGCCTCGATCGCCGCGGCGGCCGCTTCCGGGTCCAGGTACGTGCCGCCCGGGTTCACCGGCTTGAAGTCGGCGTTCAGTTCGTAGGAGAGCGGGATGCCCGTGGGGATGTTCAGGCCCGCGATGTCCTCGTCGGAGATGCCGTCCAGGTGCTTGACCAGGGCGCGGAGGCTGTTGCCGTGGGCCGCGATCAGGACCGTGCGGCCGGTCAGCAGGTCGGGGACGACCGCGTCGAACCAGTACGGGAGCATGCGGACGACGACGTCCTTCAGGCACTCCGTGCGCGGGCGCAGCTCCGGCGGGAGGGTGGCGTAGCGCGGGTCGGAGAACTGGGAGTACTCGGCGTCGACGTCCAGCGGCGGCGGCGGGGTGTCGTAGGAGCGGCGCCACAGCATGAACTGCTCCTCGCCGAACTCGGCGAGCGTCTGCGCCTTGTCCTTGCCCTGCAGGGCGCCGTAGTGGCGCTCGTTCAGGCGCCAGGAGCGGTGGACCGGGATCCACAGGCGGTCGGCGGACTCGAGGGCGAGCTGCGCGGTGCGGATGGCGCGCTTCTGGAGGGACGTGTGGACCACGTCGGGGAGCAGGCCGGCGTCCTTGAGCAGTTCGCCGCCGCGGGTCGCCTCCTTCTCGCCCTTCGCGGTGAGGTTGACGTCCACCCAGCCGGTGAACAGGTTCTTCTCGTTCCACTCGCTCTCGCCGTGGCGGAGGAGGATCAGCTTGTACGGTGCGTCGGCCATGCCTCAGAGCGTAATCCACGCTTTCGCCCGTTCGCGTGGCTGCCCGGCAGGCGGACGTTTGACGGGATCTGTTAATTGAGTGGCCCCCGACAAGAGGGGGAATGTAATTTCCCCTTGCCGCCAGAGCCGCTTACATCTGGCTGCCGCCGTCCGTGAACCGCCACCTCCGGGGGAGACCATGCCGTACGCCCTGCGTGCCCGACGTGCCGTCCGGGAGACGGTCTCAGGTCTCCCCCGGGAGTTCTGGTGGCTGTGGACCAGCACGCTGGTCAACCGGCTCGGCGCGTTCGTCGCCACGTTCATGGCGCTGTACCTGACCCTCGACCGCGGCTACTCCGCGACGTACGCCGGTCTGGTCGCCGCCCTGCACGGGCTCGGCGGCGTCATCTCCTCCCTGGGCGGCGGCGTGATGACCGACCGGCTGGGGCGGCGCCCGACGCTGCTGATCGCACAGGTCGCGACCGCCGCCTCCGTCGCCCTGCTCGGCTTCGTGCGCGACCCCGTCACGATCGCCGGCGTCGCCTTCCTCGTCGGCATGGCGAGCAACGCGTCCCGCCCGGCCGTGCAGGCGATGATGGCCGACATCGTCCGGCCCGAGGACCGCATCCGCGCCTTCTCCCTCAACTACTGGGCCATCAACCTCGGGTTCGCCATCTCCTCCATGGCCGCCGGGTTCATCGCCGAGGTCAGTTACCGCGCCGGTTTCCTCCTCGAGGCGGGGATGACGATGGTCTGCGCGATCGTCGTCTTCCTGCGCCTGCCGGAGTCCCGGCCGGCCGAGCCGGTGAAGACGGCCGCCGGCTCCGACCGCTCGGTCGGCCTCGGGACCGTACTGCGCGACGGGCGCTTCATGAGCGTGGTCGGGCTGTCCTTCCTCGTCGCGCTGATCTTCCAGCAGGGGTCGGTGGGACTGCCGGTGGCGATGGGAGCGGCGGGGTTCACCCCGGCCGAGTACGGCATGGCGATCGCCGTCAACGGTGTGCTGATCGTCGTCCTCCAGATCCCGGTCACCCGCTTCATCGAGCACCGCGACCCGCGCCGGCTGCTCGTCGTCTCGTCCGTCCTGGCCGGGTACGGCTTCGCGCTGACCGCCTTCGCGGGGTCGGTCGGGGTCATCGCCCTGACGGTGTGCGTGTGGACGCTCGCCGAGATCGTGAACGTGCCGACGCAGACGGGTCTGGTCGTACGGCTGTCCCCCGTCCACGGGCGCGGGCGCTACCAGGGCATGTACACGATGTCCTGGTCGGTCGCGGCCCTCGTCGCCCCGCTGCTCTCCGGGTTCGTCATCGACCGGTTCGGGGCGGAGTGGCTGTGGGGGCTCTGCGCCGTGGTGGGCACGGTCGCCGGTGTGGGGTACGGCGTGCTGATGCGGCGGCTGCCGGAGGAGACGGCGGATGAGACGGCGGAGGGAACACCGGCGGGTGCCGAGCCCGGGGCCCAGCCGGTGCTGGAGCCGATGACCAAGCCGGTGGAGCCGATGCTCCAGCCAGTGGAGCCGACGACCCAGCCGATGGCCAAGCCGCTGGAGCCGGTGCAGGGAGCCGTGCGGGCGCAGCCGGAGGTGGGGGCCGGGTGAGTCGCGATCCGCGCACTCACCGCCCTCGCGGACCCCGGGCCCCGATCGTCCGGTCCGAACCCCACCCGCACGCACCCCGCACCCCGGTCCTCCGGCCGGAGCCCCGCCCGCCCAGGCACGGCCCCCTTACCTCCGGCGTAATCGACGCCCACCGGCCCGCCCCGCCACGCTGCTTCCATGACGAACACCGCTGAAGCCACCCGCGCCACCGTGCAGAAGTTCCTCGAACTCCGGCTCGCCGGGGACACCGAAGGGCTTGCCGGTCTGTTCGCCGACGAGGTCGACTGGATGCTGGCCGAGAATCCCGTCGTGCCCTGGATCCGGCCCCGTTCGACGGCCGCGGAATGCGCCGCGCAGGCCGACGAGTTGGCGCGGTACACCGTCGCGGAGGACGCCCGCGCGTCGATCGACACCCTCCTCGTCGACGGGGCCGACGCCGTGCTGCTGGGGCATCTCGCCGGGACCGTGCGGGCGACCGGGAAGTCCTTCTCCGGGCCCTTCGCCCTGCGGCTCACCGTCGAGGACGGGCGGATCACCCGGCACCACCTGTACGAGAACAGCGTGTCGATCGCGGCGGCCTGCACGCCCTGACCGCCGACGGCGCCGTCCGGCCGCGTCAGACGTCGACGACCCGCCAGTACTGCCGTTCGCCCTCGTCCCGTACGACCACGCCGAGCCGCCACAGCTCCCCGCGCAGTTCCCGCGCGTCGGCCGCGCCGCCCCCGCCCTCGCGGACCCGGGCGCGGGCGCGCAGCAGGGCGTCGGCGCCCGGCGGCAGCCCCGGCGTGCCGGGGACCCAGCGGCGGAAGTCCGCGTGGTAGGGGTCCTGCTCCGCCCAGGTCCAGCCGTGCGTGCCGAGGGTGTCGGCGAGGCGGCGCCAGGGCAGGCCGCACTGCTCGCGGGCCAGTTCCCGCCCGTCCGGGGCCAGTGCGACGAGTTGCTTGCCGTCCCGGCAGAGGACGCCGACGTCCTCGCGGGCGAACTCCTGGGTGCTGTCCCTGATCATGAGGGCCAGGTGGGTGCCGGTGACGCGGACCGACAGGGACTCGTGGACCGCCGTGAGACCGAGCAGCAGACCGCCCAGCGCGCCCACCGCGACCGTGCCGAGGGTGAGGGCGGGTTCCGGGACACTGGTCAGCAGTTCGGCCGGGCCGTCCAACGGGGCCCACGGCAGGGACAGCAGCAGGCGGGCGAGGAGGGGCAGCAGCCCGCCGGCCACGGCCCCGCAGACGACGCAGAACAGCACGATCGCCCACGCCGATTCGCTGAGTTGCGCGGTTTCCTCCGCCCGCGGCACGGGGTCCTTGCGCAGCGGTACGTTCCCGGTTTCCTCCATGGCAGCGAGTCTGCTCGGGCGCTCGCGGCCCCGTCATCAGCCGTTGGTCTAGCGGTCCGCGACTTTGGTCGCCGCCCGGCCGGCTCACGGGTGCAGGCGCGCTCCCTTCACCACCTTGTCCACCGCGTTCCGCGGGCCGTGGACGGCGAGCCCCACCAGGTCCAGCTCCGCCGTCGGCACCGCGCGTACGGCCGCCCGGTTGTCGCGGTCGTTGCCCGTCGCGAACAGGTCGGACGTGAAGACCGAGCGCGGCAGGGCGCGCGACAGGGCCCGGGCGTGGGCCGCGGAGAGGGTCTCCTTCGCGGCCTCGAAGACCAGGACCGGCTGGCGGAACATCGGCAGGTACGGCACGCCGTCCGCGTCCTCGTACGGCTCGCCGATCACCTCGGGGATCTGGGTTCCCAGGCCGCTGACCAGGAACGACGTGACGTTGAGGCGCTGCCAGGGCTCCAGGTCGGCGCGCAGCAGGACGGCGATCTTCGTGTCGAAGCGAATGGGTTCCGGCCCCGGGGGTTCGGTGGTGGTGTTCATGATCCGAGCGTGCCCGGCGGCCCCGGGCCGGGTCTTGTACGTTCTTTGCATGGCCTCACCGCCCGCCCGTACGGCCCCGGACCGACAGCGGATCGTCTCCGCCTGGCGGCCGGCCGTCCCGGGTGTCGTCGAGGTGTTCCACGCCCGGTTCACCGAGTACGCGTATCCGATGCACGTCCACGACGCCTGGACCCTGCTGATCGTCGACACCGGCGCCGTACGGTACGACCTGGACCGGCACGAGCACGGCACCCCGCACGACACCGTGTCGCTGCTGCCGCCGCACGTGCCCCACAACGGCTCGCCCGTCACCGAGGAGGGCTTCCGCAAGCGGGTGCTGTACCTGGACACGACGTATCTCGGCGACGAGTTCATCGGGGCCGCCGTCGACCGGCCCGATCTGCGCGATCCACTGCTGCGGCGGCGCGTCGGCCAGGTGCACGGCGCGCTGGCCAGGCCCGGTGAGGAGCTGGAGGCCGAGAGCAGGCTGACGTTCGTCGGGGAGCGGCTGCGCGACCATCTGCGCGGGGAGGCCGGCGCGGCCCGGCCGGCCGATCCGGTGCTCGCGCGGCGGCTGCGCGAACTGCTGGACGAGCGGGTCGTCGAGGGCGTCGGACTGCGGGAGGCGGCCGGCCTGCTGGGAGCCCACCCCGCCCACCTGGTACGGGCCTTCAGCACGGCCTACGGCATCGCCCCGCACCAGTACCTGACGTCCCTGCGCGTGGGCCGCGCCCGGCGGCTGCTGCTCGAAGGGCGCTCACCGGGCGAGGTCGCGGTGGCGACCGGGTTCTACGACCAGTCCCATCTCACCCGGCACTTCCGGAAGCTGGTGGGCGTGCCGCCCGGGAGCTACCGGGCGGCGCGTTAGGGCCGCTCGGGGCGCTGGGTCAGGTGGGCGAAGGCGTCGAGATTGCGCGTGGACTCGCCCCGGGACACCCGCCACTCGTACTCCTTGCGGATCGCCGAGGCGAAGCCGAGTTCCAGCAGGGTGTTGAAGCTGCCGTCGGAGGCCTCGAGGACCTGGCCGAGCAGGCGGTCGATCTCGTCGGCGGTGACGGCGGACAGGGCGAGGCGGCCGGTGACGTAGACGTCACCGTGCTGGTCGACGGCGTAACTGACGCCGTACAGCTTGAGGTTGCGCTCCAGGAGCCAGCGGTGGACGCCCTGCTCGTTCTCGTCGGGGTGGCGGATGACGAAGGCGTTCAGCGACAGGGAGTGCCGGCCGACGATCAGGGAGACCGTCGTCTTCAGCTTGCGGGTGCCGGGCAGTTGCGCCACGTACGTGCCGGGCTGCGGGCTCTCCCACTCCAGGCCGGCGTCCTTGAGCACTCCCTCGACGACCTGGGCCGCGCGCTGTTCGAGATCGGTTTCACCCATGCAGCGAGCGTACGCGACGGCGGTGCGCCTGCAGCGCGGCCGTGTAGACGTCCGCGGTGGCGGTGGCCGCGGTGTCCCAGCCGAAGGACTGGGCGTGGCGGGCGGCCTGGTCGCCGAGCCGGGGCGTGAGGTGCGGGTCGTCGGCGAAGGCGGCCAGCACGCGCGCGTAGTCGGCCGGATCGTGGCCGCGGACGAGGAAACCGGTGTGGCCGTCCCGGACCGCGACCGGCAGGCCGCCGACCGCGGCCGCGAGGACGGGCGTGCCGGCCGCCTGGGCCTCTATGGCGACCAGGCCGAAGGACTCGCTGTAGGAGGGCATGACCAGCACGGAGGCGGCGCGGAACCAGTCGGCGAGCTGTTCCTGGCCGACCGGCGGGCGGAACCGTACGACGTCCGCGATGCCGAGGCGGGCGGCGAGCTTCTGCAGGCCCTCGGGCTTGGCGAGGCCGCTGCCGCTGGGGCCGCCGACGACGGGCACGAGGATGCGCGAGCGCAGCTCGGGGCGCTCGTCGAGGAGGACGGCGACGGCCCGCAGCAGCACGTCGGGGGCTTTCAGGGGCTGGATGCGGCCCGCGAAGAGCGGGATGAGGGCGTCCTGGGGCAGGCCGAGGCGGGCCCGGGCGGCGGCGCGGCCGTCGGCGGGCGAGAAGCGGCGTAGGTTCACGCCGGGGTGGACCACGGCGACCTTGCCGGGGTCGGCCGCGTAGTGCCGGACGAGTTCGTCGGCCTCTTCGGTGGTGTTGGCGATGAGGCGGTCGGCGGCGTCGACGATCTGGGTCTCGCCGATGACGCGGGCGGCGGGCTCGGGGGTGTCGCCGTCGGCCAGGTTGGCGTTCTTGACCTTGGCCATGGTGTGCATGGCGTGCACCAGGGGCACGCCCCAGCGCTGGGCGGCGAGCCAGCCGACGTGGCCGGAGAGCCAGTAGTGGGAGTGGACCAGGTCGTAGTGGCCGGGGCGGTGGCCCGCCCAGGCCTGCATCACGCCGTGCGTGAAGGCGCACAGCTGGGCGGGGAGGTCCTCCTTGTTGAGGCCCTCGTAGGGGCCGGCGTCGACGTGCCGGACGAGCACGCCGGGGGCCAGTTCGACGGTGGGCGGGAGGGCGGCGGCGGTCGCGCGCGTGAAGATCTCCACCTCGATGTTGATCGCGGCGAGGCGCTGCGCGAGTTCCACGATGTAGACGTTCATGCCGCCGGCGTCGCCGGTGCCGGGCTGGTGGAGCGGGGAGGTGTGCACGGAGAGCATGGCGACCCGGCGGGGCCTGCGGTGCAGCCGCAGACGCGCGGGCGAGGACGCCGAGCGCCGCCCGAGCCTGCCGATGTACTGGCTCACGTGGCGTTCCTCCTCGCTCCGGGGCATGCCTGTCGCAGGGCACACGTGCCCTCCGACGTGGTCCAACACCGGAGGAACACGCTCCATTTCCCGGTTCGAGAGTTTTACCGAATCATTACCGCTGGTCGCTCAACCGTTCGACCTCTGCTCCGCACGGCCTCCCGAGGGCTCTCCCGGTCCCCCGGGGTCCGTGGCGCCGCATACCCTCGTAGCCATGACAGCCCGCGCAGCCACCCGCCCCCTGGGAACGGTGACGCGCGGGACCACCAACCCGAACCGGCTGCGCCGCATGGACCGCTGGATCGCGGCCACGCACGGCGCCGAACTGCGCCGCGCCGCCGACCCCGTGGCGGTGGACCTCGGGTACGGCGCCGCCCCCTGGACGGCCGTGGAACTGCTGCAGCGGCTCCGCGCGGTGGCACCACGCGCGCGTGTCGTCGGCATCGAGATCGAACCGGCCCGGGTCGCGGCGGCCCGGCCCTACGAGCGGGCGGGGCTGGTCTTCCGGCACGGCGGGTTCGAGCTGCCCGTCCCGCAGCGCCCCCTGCTCGTCCGCGCGGCGAACGTGCTGCGGCAGTACGAGGAGCACGAGGTGGCGGCCGTGTGGGAGCGGCTGTGCGGGCGGCTCGCCCCGGCCGATCCCGCGACCGGCTCGCGCGGCGGGCTGCTGGTGGAGGGGACCTGCGACGAGATCGGACGCCGGCACGTGTGGGTCGCGCTCGGCCCGGAGGGCCCCCGCACGGTCACCTTCGCCACCCGGCTCGGCTCCCTGGAGCGCCCTTCCGACTTGGCCGAGCGCCTGCCGAAGGCGCTCATCCACCGCAACGTCCCGGGCGAACCCGTGCACGCCTTCCTGCGCGATTTCGACCGCGCCTGGGCCGCCGCCGCGCCCTACGCCTCCTACGGCGCCCGCCAGCGCTGGATCCGGGCGGTGCGCGATCTGACCGCCGACTGGCCGGTCGTGGACGGACCGGCACGGTGGCGCCAGGGCGAAGTGACGGTCCGATGGGGGGCGTTGGCGCCGCGCGGGTGAGGACCGCCGCGGCGGGCCCGGGCGTTCGGACGTGCGGATGCCCACGGAAGGCCCGAGGCGGCCGGGACGGCCGGGGCGGCCCGGGCGGCCGGAGTCAGGGCCTTCGGGCGGTGCGGCCCGGACGCGATGGAACGATCTCCGTGAGTCGTTCGTCACACACGGGGGGAGAACGTGGGACGGGGGCATGCCGGGAGGGGAGTGGCGGGAAGTACTCCCCCTGTCGCTTTGCCCGCCGACATGGCAGCATCCCCAGGCGAGCCGCATGTTACTGACGGTTAATAAGTGGGGGGACGACCTATGGGAACGGGCAAGCGTGGCCTGATCGCGACGGCCGTGGCCGTGGTCTGCGCGGTCACGGTCCTGGCAGCGCCGGGCACCGCGTTCGCGAGCCCCCACCCCGACCCCGAGCCCACCCCCACCGCGAGCGCGGCCCGCACACCCCACCCGGACCTGGAGGCCGTCCGCGAGAAGCTCGACAAGCTCTACCGCGCCGCCGCCCGCGCCACCGACGAGTACAACGCCGCCGAGGAGAAGGCCGACAAGCAGTCCGCCGAGATCGTCAGGCTGGCCAAGAAGATCGTCAAGGGCAAGGAGCGGCTGGAGCGGCTCAAGGACCGCGCGGGTGCCGCGGCCGCCGCCCAGTACCGCGGCGGCGGACTCCCGCCCGAGGCCCGGCTGATGCTCAGCGACGACCCGCGGGAGTTCCTCGACGGCACGGGCCGCGTCCGCCAGGGCCACCACGCGACCAGGGGCCTAATCGGCGAACTGACGCGCGCCCAGGAGGACTTGGAGCAGTACGCCGAGGACGCCTCCGCGCAGTGGAAGAAGCTGGAGGCGGGCCGCAAGGCCAAGGCCGCCGCGCAGAAGAAGATCGAGAAGCAGATCGCGCAGGCCGAGAAGCTGGAGTCCGAGCTGCGCGAGGAGGAGCACAAGCGCCTCGCCGAGCTGGAGAAGGAGGCCGCGGACCGGGCCCAGACCGCCTGGCTGGACTCCGGCGTCCTCGCCGGGATCGACGCCGCGGCCTCCGAGCAGGGCAGGAAGGCCGTCCAGTACGCCACGGCCCAGCTCGGCAAGCCGTACCAGTGGGGCGCCGAGGGTCCCGAGAGCTACGACTGCTCGGGGCTGACGTCCCAGGCCTGGGCAGCCGCCGGACGCGGCATACCGCGCACGTCGCAGGAGCAGTGGCGGCAACTGCGGCGCGTCGACGTGCGGGAGATGCGGCCCGGCGACCTCATCATCTACTTCGGCGACGCCAGCCATGTCGCGATGTACATCGGCGACGGGGCGATGGTGCACGCCCCGCGGCCCGGCCGGACGATCACCGTCGCCGGGGCGGGATCCATGCCGATCCTCGGAGTGGTGCGCCCGGACGCCGGCTGAACGGCCCCGGAGTCCCGAACACCGGCTGAGCCGCCCCCCGGACGCCGGCTGAACCTCCCCCGGACGCCGGCTGAACCTCCCCCGGACGCCTGCCGAACCGCCCCCGACCACCGGCTGAGCCGCCCTCCCGGCACCGGATACCGGACAGCCCGCACCCGCGGTGACCCGGGCCACGTGACCCACCCCACGCCGAACCCCCGCCCAGGCACCGCGCCGACGTGACGTTCGTCATCCCCGCGGCATCCCGCACCCGTCCAACTGCGGGGCATATCGCGGCATATGACACTGGCCGATGGCACGGCGGCGTGGCTCACACCATTCCACTGCGGCGCCGACACCCGCTATGGTCCCGGTCGGTGGGTCGAGGTCCCTCGCCCCCGCCATGCCCTCGGGGGGAGGGAAGGAACCCAAGACAATGCCCGTACCCATACCGCGGCAGAGAGCGATCCCGGCCGCGGAGAGTGGTCAGGCGCAGGCCGCGTCCGCGTACGACGGCCCCGCCGGGGACTCCGTGACGGACGCCTCGGCGCAGGCCCCGCGCACCCCGGACACCGCCGGAAACACCACGGACAAGGCGGACCACCACACCACCCACACCAACCTGACGCTGCTGCTGATCGAGGACGACCCGGCGGGTTCGCCGATCGTGCCCGACATGCTCGACCAGGCGGGCAAGCCGATCCGCGTCCGCACGGCCCGCAACCTCACGGAGGCCGAGCGGCTGCTGACCGACGACGTCCACTGCATCCTGCTGGACCTCGCGCTGTCCGCGCCCGGCCGCGGCGACTCCGACGACGAGCTCGCCGTGCTCAAGCACGTGCTGGAACTCGCCCCCCGGCACGCCGTGCTGGCGCTGACCGCGTCGGGCGACGCCGAGCGCGGCGCCGAGGCGGTGCGCGTGGGCGCCCAGGACTACCTCTTCCGCGACGAGCTGGACGGCCGGCTGCTGAGCCGCGCGATCCGCTACGCGGTGGAGCGCAAGCGCTCCGAGTCGGCCGAGCGCCGGCTCGCCGAGGGCAAGCTGCGCGCGCAGGAGAACCGCCGCCTGGAGCGCGGCCTGCTGCCCACCCCCCTGCTGGAGGGCTCGTCGCTGCGGTTCGCCGCCCGCTACCGCCCGGGCCGCTCGCGCGCCCTGCTCGGCGGTGACTTCTACGACGTCGTCCGCACCCCGGACGGCACGGTGCACGCCATGATCGGTGACGTCTGCGGCCACGGCCCGGACGAGGCGGCCCTGGGCGTGGAGCTGCGGATCGCGTGGCGCGCGCTGACGCTGGCGGGCCTGTGCGGCGACCAGCTGCTGGGCACGCTCCAGCAGGTGCTGGAGCACGAGCGGGCCGACGACGAGATCTTCGCGACCCTGTGCACGGTGGACATCGCGCCGGACGGCCGCCGCGCCGGACTGTGCCTGGCGGGCCACCCCTCGCCGCTGCTGGCCAGCCCCGGCCGGCCGGCCCGGCTGCTGCCCTACGACAACAACGGCCCGGCCCTCGGGCTGCTGCCGGGGGCCCGCTGGCCGCGGATGCAGGTGGAGCTGGGCGCCGAGTGGAGCCTGATGCTCTACACCGACGGTCTGATCGAGGGCCGCGTCGGCGAGGGCCGGGAGCGGCTCGGCCAGGAGGGCATGACCGAGATGGTCCGTCGCCAGTTCGCCGAGGGACTGCGCGGCGAGGAGCTGCTGCGCGCGGCGGTGAACGAGGTCCGCGACCTCAACGGCGGCGAGCTGACGGACGACGTGGCGGTACTGCTGCTGGACCGGGTGCCGTAGCCAGGAGCCGGCCCGGGCCCCGGAGCGGCCTCAGCGGCCGCCGTTGTACGGGCCGTACGGGCCGTCGCTGCTGGAGCCCCGGTTGCTGCGGCCGCCGCCCGGGAGCGCCCGGATCGCCGGCCGTACGTCGACCATGTACACGATCGTCGCGATGAGGCCGATGATCGGCAGGAACGACAGGATCGGGAAGAGCAGGTTCACCACGAAGGCGATCCCGAGGATGATCAGCCAGAACGGCTTGGTCTTCTTGTCGGCCGCGCGGTAGGCGTCCTCCCGGCGCACGGCGGCGTCCAGCACGGCGAAGCCGCTGAACACGATCAGGGCCATGCTCAGAAGCCACATAAACCCTGCGAAGCCCTGCATCAGCACAACGTCCACCACCCGACTCGGCTCGTCCCTACGCGGTCACCGTACCCGTACAACGGGCCGGGCACCCCCGGGGTGCCCGGCCCGCACCGGCCGCCGGTTACTTCGCCGGAGGCGTGGTCTTCTTGGCCGTGGTGGTCTTGCGCGCCGGGGTCTTCCTGGCGGCAGGGGCCTTCTTCGCCGCCGCGGCGGCCTTGGCCTCGGAGGCGATGACCTGGGCGGGCTTCACCGGCTCCTTCTTGACCTCGACCGGCTCGGACTTCGGCTCGACCGCGATGGCCAGCTCCTCGACGCTCTCGGCGACGTCCTCGATGCCGTCGGCGGCCTCGCCGCGCCAGGTGCGCACGGCCTGCTGGCCGTGCTCGGCGACCTTCTCGTAGGTCTCACGGGCCTTGACGGCGTACTCGGCGGCCACGCCGACGCCGCGCAGCGCGAGGTCCTGGGCGCTCTCGCCGACCTTCTTCAGGTCGGCGTCGATCGTGCTGCCGATCTTCTTGACGTCGAAGGAGCCGAGGAACTCGGTGACCTTGTTCTGCAGGGTCTCCTGCGTCTCCTTGACGCGGGCGGAGGCCTCCTTGGCCCGGGCGGAGGCCTTCTCCTGCACGGCCTTGGGGTCGGTGTTGCGCACGGCGTCGAACCGGGCCGGCGCCTCCGACCGCAGCTGCTCGACCAGGGCCGGCACCTTCTTGGCCTGCTGAAGGGCGAGGTCGGCGGTGCCCGCCGCGAAGTAGAGCGGGGTCGGGTCGCTGAAGGTCTTGCGCAGGTCGTCGGTGATGGCCATGGTGATGGTCCTCCCGGATTTCTGTCTGAGGGTTCGGCTGAGGGTTGGTGTGATCTGCGGCGGCGGCCGGTGCCCTGGTCCGGCTAGCCGGCCGTCTGCCGCGGATCGGTGTCGCTTCCGCCGGTGTCGTTTCCGCCGGTGGCCTTGCGGGGGCGGCGGGCCGGAGCGGTGCCGTTCGCACCGGTGCGGGCTGTGGTGGCGGACGGACCGTCGTTCCTGTCCTTGCCGTCGCCGCCGTGGCCGTTGCTGTCGCTGTCGCCGTCGCCGTCGACGAGAAACCCGGTGGGCCGGTCGCCGTCGGCCGTGCGGGGCACGCGTATCCCGGTGCCGGGGCCCGGGGCGTCACCGCCCCCGTCCGCCGCGCCGTCCTCGGCGACCGCGCCGTCGCCGCTCCCGAACCCGTTCTCCTTGCGGAACGACTCGTAGATCTGCAGCAGCACCTGCTTCTGCCGCTCGTGCAGGGTGGGATCGGCGAGGATGACCGCGCGGGTCTCCACCTCGTCCCGGTCCCGCTCGGCGTCGAGGATCCCGGCACGGACGTACAGCGTCTCGGCGGAGATCCGCAGGGCCTTGGCGACCTGCTGCAGCACGTCCGCGCTCGGCTTGCGCAGCCCGCGCTCGATCTGGCTCAGGTACGGATTGGACACCCCGGCGGCGTCGGCGAGCTGCCGCAGCGACAGCTGCGCGTTGCGCCGCTGCTCGCGCAGGTAGTCACCGAGATTGCCGACGTTGAGCGATGCCATGACTCCACAGTGCAGCACTGCGCTAACTATTGCAAGCACCCGCTTGCAATAGTGCGCCACACCACCCACCCGACCGCTCCGGGCGCCGTCGGGGCCGATACCCCGACGATGTGGAAGGAATGCCCGGCCGGATCAGTGAGGACCCGCCATCTGCCCTCGCCCGGCTGGCCCCGGCCTCGTCGAGGCCCGGGACACGGGAAGCCGGGGGCCCGTCCGCACCCTCCGGAGCGGCGAAGCCGGCGTTCGCCCCGGGTGCCGCCGCAGGCGCGTGGCCTCCTGGTAGAACGCCGCCAGAGGGAGCGGATCCGGACAGTCGCGGGTGATGGCGCTCGGCTTCATGCGCAGGGCCACGCGGCCTCCCGCCGGTCGTCGGGACATCCCGGGGGCGCACACGTCAACCGCCGGTCCGGCCCGCCAGGAACGTGGCCGACCGCCTCTTCGAGCCGCCCTCCGGTTCCTGCACCAGGCGGGTCGTGATCACCAGTCCGGCCTCCTCCAGGAGTTCGGCGATGCGGTCCGGCGGGAGCAGGTACGACGCGTAGGACACCGGGTGGTCACCGTAGGCGCGGGTCGGGTTCAGCTGCTCGCCCTCACCCACGTGGCCGGCCAGCATCAGTACACCGCCGGGTGCCAGGACACGGCGGAACTCGGCGAAGACGGCGGGCAGGTGCCCGGGCGGGGTGTGGTGGGTGGCGTAGTAGGCGAGGATGCCGCCGAGTTCGCCGTCCGCGAGGTCCAACGCCGTCATGGAGCCGGTGGTGAAACGGAGTTCCGGGTGGGCCGCCCGGGCCAGTTCGACCATCCTCGGCGACAGGTCCACCCCGAACGCCCGCACCCCGAGGGCGGCCAGGTGCGCGGTGACCTTGCCCGGGCCGCAGCCCAGGTCGGCGACCGGTCCCAGAGGGCGTGCCAGTTCGGCGAACGCGGCCAGCATGGCGCGGGACACGGGGTCCAGTGCGGCCGGCTCGGGGACCCGCCGGGCGTATGCGGCGGCGACGGTGTCGTAGGACTCCCGGACCGCGGAGAGGTAGGTGGGCTCGGTCATGCCCGGACGCTAGCCGCCGCCACCGGCACTCCGGTCGTACGCCCGCGTCGGTATCCCGGGTTACTCCCGCCGTAAGACGCCCTCGGGGCCGCCGCCCGGCAGCGTGGTCCGGGTGAACACCACCACCTCGAAACCGAAGCTCGGCCGGTCCGCGCGCCGGGCCGTGCTCGTCGTGCACGTCACCGCCTCCGCGAGCTGGCTCGGGCTCACGCTCGGGCTGCTCGCGCTCGGCACCACCGCCGCCACGACCGGCTCCGCCGCGACCGTGGAGGCCAGTGTGCGGGCCATGCTGCTCTTCGCCGACTGGCTGCTGCTGCCCGTCGCGCTCCTCACCCTGCTCAGCGGCCTGGTGCTGGCGCTGGGCACCCCGTGGGGGCTGGCCCGGCACCGGTGGGTCGTCACGAAGTTCTGGCTGACCCTCGCGACGACCGCCGCCACGGCGTTCGCCCTGCGCCCCGGCGTGCGCGCCGCCGTCACCGCCGTCGCCGCGGGCGGGCCGCTGCCCGACGCCGGGGACGTGCTGTTCGGGCCGGTCGTCTCGCTGTCCGCCTACGTCTTCATGACCGCGATCTCCGTGCTGAAGCCATGGGGACCCACCCGCCGGGGAAGGAGGCTGCGAGCGCGCACGCGCGGAGCCTCGACGGCAGCCTAAGGGAGGCGAGATTTGCCTAAAAGTTTTAGGCAGGTGCACAATTCCTTTCGGCAGGAGGGAGCGCCGTTATGGCACGCGCAGGACTGACCCCGGAGCGGCTGACCCGGGCCGGTGCGGAACTCGCGGACGAGGTCGGGTTCGACCGGGTCACCGTCTCGGCGCTGGCCCGGCGGTTCGACGTCAAGGTCGCCAGCCTGTACTCGCACGTCAGGAACTCCCAGGACCTGAAGACCCGGATCGCCCTGCTCGCGCTCACGGAACTGGCCGACCGCGCCGCCGAGGCCCTGGCCGGACGGTCCGGCAAGGACGCGCTGGCCGCCCTCGCGAACGTCTACCGCGACTACGCCCGGGAGCACCCGGGCCGCTACGCGGCCGCCCAGCTGCGGCTCGACCCGCAGACGGCCGCCGCGAGCGCCGGCGTCCGGCACGCGCAGATGACCCGGGCCCTGCTGCGCGGCTACGACCTGACGGAACCCGACCAGACCCACGCCGTCCGGCTGCTGGGCAGCGTCTTCCACGGCTACGTCAGCCTGGAGCTGGGCGGCGGGTTCAGCCACAGCGCCCCCGACACCGACGTCACCTGGGCCCGGATCCTCGACGCCCTCGACACGCTGCTGCGCAACTGGCCCGCGCCGGGCGAACCCCCTACGGACCCCCGAGGCTGACACCATGCACACCGAGCCCGACTGGATCACCACGCCCCTCACCGCGGACCTGCTGCGCGGCGCGCTCGACGTGGAGCGCACCGAGCACGGACTGCTCCCGCACCGCCTCCCGGCCCGGGCCCGCGCCCAGAACACCGACCCGCAACTGGCCATGGCCGAGGCCCAGCCCTCCGGCGTACGGCTGGTCTTCCGCACCGCCGCGACCGCCGTCGAGCTGGACGTCCTGCGCACCAAGCGCGACTACAGCGGCTTCCCGCCCCGCCCGGACGGCCTGTACGACCTGCGCGTCGACGGCCGCCCGGCCGGGCAGGCCCCGGGCAACGGCGGCAAGGTCCTCACCATCGACCTGGCCACGTGGAACGGCACGGTGACCGAGGGCCCGGTCGGCACCGTCCGCTTCACGGAGCTGCCCGCGCGCGAGAAGGACGTCGAGATCTGGCTCCCGCACAACGAGACCACCGAGCTGGTCGCGCTGCGCACCGACGCGCCCGTGGAACCCGCACCGGACCGGGGCCGCCGGGTCTGGCTGCACCACGGCAGCTCCATCAGCCACGGCACCGACGCCGCCAGCCCGACGGGCGTGTGGCCCGCCGTCGCCGCGCTGCTCGGCGGGGTGGAGCTGATCAACCTGGGGCTGGGCGGCAGCGCGATGCTCGACCCGTTCACCGCCCGGGCCCTGCGCGACACCCCGGCCGACCTGATCAGCGTCAAGATGGGCATCAACATCGTCAACCAGGACGTGATGCGGCTGCGCGCCTTCGGGCCGGCCCTGCACGGCTTCCTCGACACGATCCGCGAGGGGCACCCCGACACCCCGCTGCTGCTCGTCTCCCCCATCCACTGCGCCATCCACGAGGACACGCCCGGGCCCACGGCCCCGGACCTGAGCGCGGTCGAGGAGGGCCGGCTGCTGTTCGCCGCCATGGGCGACCCGGCGGAGGTGCCCACCGGCAAGCTCACCCTCGGCGTCGTCCGCGAGGAGATGGCCCGCATCGTGCGCCACCGCGCCGCGGAGGACCCGCACCTGTACTACCTCGACGGACTCGACCTCTACGGCGAGGCCGACGCGGCCGAACTCCCGCTGCCGGACCGGGTCCACCCCGACGCCGCCACCCACCGCCGCATCGGCGAGCGCTTCGCGGACCACGTCTTCGGCGGGAAGGGTCCCTTCGCGGACGCCTCCCGGCCGTCCCACTGAGGCCGGGCGGGAGCCGCCCGGCCACGGAGCGGCACCCGCCACAACCCCGGCCGGCCGCCGCTCAGAAGGGCAGGGGCCTGCCGTACACCACGTCCAGCCGTGTGACCGCCCGCGTCAGCACCACGTACAGCCGGTGCAGTCCCCGTTCCTCGGCCTCGGCGACGGCCGCCGGCTCGACGGCCACGACATGGTCGTACTCCAGGCCCTTGACCAGGCTCGCGGGCACCAGCGAGACCCGCGCGCCGAGGTCCTCCGGGCCCGCCGTCGCGACCCCGGCCGCGTCCAGCGCGGACCGCACCCGGGCCACGTCCGCGTCCGCCGCGACGACCCCGACCGAGCCCTCCCGCGCCAGCGCGTCCCGTACGGCGTCCACGACCGTCGCGGGCACCTTTTCAGGGGTCGTCTCCCGCAGGCGCAACTCCCCGTCCCCGCGCAGCGAACGGGCCGCGGGCACCGCCACGTCCAGCCGCTCCAGCAGCCGGTTGGCGAGGTCGACCACGGCCCGCGGCACCCGGAAGCCCGTGGTGAGCGCGACCACGGCCGCGTCCGGCTTGCCCAGGTGGGCGAGGGTCTCGGGCCACGAGCGCGCCGCCCACGGCGTCGTCCCCTGCGCCAGGTCGCCCAGCACCGTCAGCGAACCGAACGGGACCCGGCGGGCGATGGCCCGGCACTCCATCGGCGACAGATCCTGCGCCTCGTCCACGACGACGTGCCCGTACCCCTCCGGGTGCTCGATCAGCCCGGCCACCTCGTCGAGCAGCACCAGATCGGCGGCCGACCAGCGGGCCGACTTCCACGACCGGGGCGGCCTGTCCCACAGCAGCGCCCGCTGCTCCGCCGCGTCGAGCAGCCCGTCGGCGGCCGCCGCCAACGCCGCCGGGTCACCGAGCAGTTCGGCCACGACCTCCTCGGGCCGCACCCGGGGCCAGACGGCGTCGAGGTACGCGGACACCGGCCGCGCCCGCTCGACGCGGCGCACCCAGGCCGCGGGCGGCGGCCCGGCCCGCCGCTCGGCCTGCTCGCGCAGACTCCGCACGATCCGCGCCCGCACCCGCTCCCGCCCGACCCCGTACGGCGGTTCCTCCTGCCGCACCCCCGTCACGATCCGCTCCAGTTCCGCCTCCGGCACCCGCCACCGGTACGACCCGTCCGGCACGGCGAGCGAGCCGGCCCCGGCGGTGCGCACGCGCGCGTACAGCGCCCGCCGCAGCACCCGGGCCATCCGGGCGTCGTGCTTGACCACGGCGGCGGACTCGCCGTCGACGGCGCCGACCGGCTGACGGGCGATCTCCTCGGTCAGCGTCGACTGCCGCACGCCCGTCTCGCCGAGGGCCGGCAGGACCTCCGCGATGTACGACAGGAAGGTGCGGTTGGGGCCGAGGATCAGCAGACCGCCGCGCCGGATGCGCTGCGGGTGGGTGTAGAGCAGATAGGCGGCCCGGTGCAGGCCGACAGCGGTCTTGCCGGTGCCGGGCGCGCCCTGCACGCACACCGACCGCGCCAGGTCACCGCGGACCAGGTCGTCCTGCTCGGGCTGGATGGTGGCGGCGATGTCCCGCATGGGCCCGACCCGGGGGCGCTCGATCTCCCGGGCGACGATCTCGCTCTCCCGGGACTCGCCCCGGTCGAGATGCTCGTCCTCCAGGCCGGTCAGGTCGGCGGAGTCCCCGCGGCTGCCGGGCGCCCAGCCGAACCTCCGCCGTACGGCGACGCCCTGCGGGTCCCGGGCGGAGGCCTGGTAGAAGGCGCGGGAGACGGGCGCGCGCCAGTCGACGACGAGGGGCGGTTCGGCCGGGTGCTCGGAGATCCGCAGCCGTCCGATGTGCAGTTCGCCCTGCTCCCCGCGCAGGGCGCCGAAGAACAGGGGTCCCGGCGGCAGTTCGCGCAGTTCCTTCGCCCGGCTGCGCAGCCGGTGGCCGAGGACCTCGGCGTCGGCACCGGACGCGGAGACGTCCTCGCCGACGACGACCTGTTCACCGGCGCCCTCGACCATCGCGGCGAGGGCGTCCCGGCAGCGCTCGTGGTGGGCGCGTGCGCGGTCGAGGACGTGCTGAAGGGCGGACTCGGTCGACGTCATGCCACGGAGCGTAGCGAAAAACGTGACTGAGTTAAATTTATTACCGAATCTCGCCCACTCCTCCGCCCGGTGCCAGCCCGGCCGCCAGCCGGCCGAAGGCCCGCTCCGCCGCCGCCACCGCGTCCGGCCGCACCTGTGCCACCCGCTCCCCGGCCGCGATCCGCCGCCAGTTCTCCAGCGCCAGGACCCGGATGACGGCCATGATCTGCCCGGCGGCGAGCCGCGCGTCCAGGTCGCCCCCGAGCACCTCGGCGAGCGCGGCCTCGGACCGCTCCTGGTGCGTGTGCGCCCGGGCGACCAGCGAGGGCGTCCCGTAGAGCAGGGCGTGGAAGGCCAGCACCTGGGGGTCGTCGTTGAGCCCGGTCACCGGATCGCACCGCTCCAGCCCGGCCAGGAAGTGCCGCCGCAGCGCCTGGACGGGCGGTTCCGCGGACTCCGCCACCACCCGCGCGGCCTCCCCCTCGTGGTCGGCGATCCGGTACAGCACCAGATCCTCCTTCGCCGGGAAGTACCGGAACAGCGTCGGCTTGGAGATCTCGGCCGCCGCCGCCACCTCCGCGACGGACACCGCGTCGAACCCCCGCTCCAGGAAGAGCCGGATGGCGATGTCCGACACGGTCTGGTACATCCGCCGCTTCTTGCGCTCACGCAGGCCGGGCTCGGTCATGGAGGGGAGCCTACGCAGTGCCCCGGCGGGCGGGTCCCTAGGCCAGGGACCGGACGAGGTAGGGGTCCGCCAGGGGGCGGGCCGGGAGGCCGAGGGAGGCGGTGGCGGCGGCGAGGGTCATGGCGTACGCGTCGACGGCCCGGCGGACGTTGGGCGCGTCCAGGCCGGAGCCGGTGACCAGCCGGTCCAGGTCGACGTAGGCGGAGCGGACGATCTCCACCCAGCGGTAGACCCGCCAGTCCTTGCGCCAGTCCCGGGTGTACTCGGGCGCCAGCGTGTGCTCCCACTGCCGGAGCATGCGCTCACGGATCTCCGGCCTGGTCGGGGTGAGGTGGATGTGCCGGACCAGGTCGTACAGCGGATCGCCGACCATCGCCATCTCCCAGTCGATGATGGTGAGGGCCAGGTGGTCGCGCTGGGAGTGGCGGACGAGGTTCCAGGGGTTGAGGTCGCCGTGCAGCAGGGCGTGCCGGCGCGGGGTGACGCGGTGCCGGGCGAGGATCTCGCTCAGCCGGTCGGCGTCCGGCAGCCCCAGCGCCTTCGCGGCCTGCCGTGACGGCCGGGGCAGGCCGCGCACCAGGGTGACCAGCTGCTGGCTGAGCCAGGTGTAGAAGTCCCACGGCCCGGTGAGCGGGTCGAGGCCCGCGTGGTCGACCCGGGTCAGCTGCCCGAGCTGGTAGACGAGCCCGTCGGCCTCGTGCGGCAGCAGGCCGTTCACCGGGTGGCTCGGGGGCCGGTCGCCGTGCGGGGGTCCGGCGTAGGTGTGGACGGCGAAGGCGTCCCCGCCGTGGCTGTGGCCCAGCGCGAGGACCCGGGGGGCCGTCACGTCCACCTCGGAACGGGCGATGGCACGCAGCACCGCGTGCTCGCTGAGGTGGCTCGGCTCCCGGCGGCGGAACGAGGCCATCCTGCGCCGCACCACGACGGGGACGTCGATGTGCGGCACGCGGACCACGGAGTTGAGGTGCGCGGTGCCCTTGAAGACCCGGCCCGCCGGGGCGGTGCCCTCCGCGAGCAGGGCGTCGCGCACCGCCGCGTACGGGAAGTCGGGCTGTTCCGGGACCCGCTTGTCGGGGGTCCAGGTGAGGGGCGGGACGGGACGGAAGCCGGTGGTCCGCCGGTGCCGGGAGTCCCGGCGGCGCAGCAGCAGCCGTTCGATCTCCGTCTCGCACGGCACCCTGGCGAGCCCGAGCGGCTCGGCGGCGCCCGCCAGCGCCCGGTGCACGCCGGCCGTGGCCTCCGCCAGGCTCCGCTCGTCGAGCCGGTCGTCGAGCGACCGGGCGGCCCGCATGACGTCCGCGTACAGCGACTGGGCCCGCTCGAAGGCGACGTAGTGGCGCAGGTCCCTGGTCAGGCCGTTGACCGCCGACGGCCGCACCTCCTCCATGGCCCCGGCCCAGGCGTCGCGCACCTCGTCCCACTGCGGGTCCGGGTAGCGCATCCGGACCAGGTGGGTGGCGAGTTCGTGCAGCGGGTCGCCGTAGGTGGCGAGCTCCCAGTCCACGGCCGCGACGGACCGGCGGTCCGCGGAGACGATGAGGTTGTCGCGGTGCAGGTCGGTGTGGAGCAGGGTGTACGGTCGGCGCGCCATGGCGGGGACCCGCTCGGCCAGTCGCGTCAGCGCGTCGGCGGGCACCCCCAGTGCCTCGAACAGGCCGCCGAACTCGGGCCAGTTGGGCTGGCGGATCTGCCGGTCCGCCAGCTGGGCCAGGGCGCGCAGGAACCCCCGGCTGCCCGTGTCGCCGCCGGGCCGTACGCCCGGCAGGGGCGGCAGGCTCTCCTTGCGGACCTGCGACGTGCGGGCGACCGTGTGCATGAGGGATGTGACGAGAGGGCGGGCGACGGGTGTGCCGTCGCGGTGGAGAGCGGACAGCGGGACGCCCTCCACATAGCTGTGGACCGCCGAACCGTTCCGTCTGGCGAGGCATTCGGGGGCCCGGGGCAGCACACCGCCGATGGCGCGGAGCACGTCCGGCTCCTTCCAGGTGCGGATCACCACGGGCAGCGCGTTCAGGGCCCTGACGCGCACTATCGCCGGGGTGCCCGCCGCGCGCCCCACGTACCGGGCCATGGGCTCGGTCAGGGGCAGGACGAAATTCCGGTTGTGACGGCCGTCGTACATGACGCCGTCCGTCTTCGCCCGCCGCACGAAGTCCCCGTAAGGATCGTGCGCGGGGAACCTCCGCGAAGGGGAGGGGGAAACCGCCAGCGGGGGCACCGGCTGCTCCTGGATCACTGTGCAAAGCTCTGGAAAGTGTTGCAGAGCCTAGCGCCGCCCCGATCTCCGCACGACTCGACCAGGATGATCGCTGGTCTCGATGAGGTAACCGTGACGCCCTGTCAGGGCATGCCCCTCAGCGCCTTCAGGACGTCCTCCAGCGACCCCACGATGTGCGACCGGTCGACTCCCGCGGTGGTCAGCAGGTCGAGCTTGCGCTGGTTGCGGGCGTAGCCGAGGAACGGGACGCCCAGTTCGCGCGCCGCCTCGTAGTCCGTGCCGGCGTCGCCCAGCATCAGGGCCTGCGACGGGTGCGCGCCCAGGGACTCCAGGGCCCGGGACAGGCAGTACGGGTGGGGTTTCATCCGGGGGAGATCGCCGGTGCGCCCGTAGATGTGGGGGAAGCAGCCCGTGAGCTGCCGGCTCTCTATGTAGGCGGCCGCGGCCCGCGCCGAGTTGTTCGTGGTGATGGCGAAGCGGGCCCCCAGCGCCGACCACGTCCTGATGAGCGGGTCGGCGTACGGCGTGGGCAGCGCCCGGGGGACCGCCGTGAGCTCCTGCTCGGTGAGCCACTGCTCCAGCCGGGCGATCGGAGCGCCGTCGGCGTGCCGCCGGTCGATCAGGAGCAGCACCGCCTGGGGATCGGGGTCGAAACGTTCCTCCTCGCTGAGGAGCCCGTCCAGCCCGAGCCGTTCGAGCTCCTTCACGAGCTCCCGTGCCACCCCGTTCGCCGGATGGCCCGCGAACAGCCGGCAGATCGGCCCGTCCAGGTCCCACAGGACGTAACGGACCGGAGCGAGCAGTTCCCGCAGTTCCTCGATCGACGGCGTCACCGCACCAGTCTGCGTCGTATCAGAAGTCACTAGGAGAGTGTCAGGTCCGTCGTGATGGTTTCCCAGAGGGCGTCGAACCACTTCTGGGATTCCTCCACGAACGCCGCGTCCCGCCGGCCCGTCCGCTTCAGGAAGGAGAAGAGCAGCGACTGGGAGCCGAGGACGTCGTACATGTCCAGCGCCCGGCCCCCCCACTCCTCCTCGCGGCGGGTCAGCATGTAGTAGCCGATCAGCGCCTCCTGCTCGTTGAGCAGGTACAGCTTCACCGGGGGCGTGAACGGCAGCGCCCGGAACCTCACCCGTACGTCCATGCCGTGCGTGGCGCGCAGGGTCAGCAGGTTGTGCTCCAGGACCCGGAGCTGGGCGTTGCGCATCTCCAGCCAGCGCTGGTGCACCGCGTCGTCCTCCCCCTGCTCGTCGACCAGGCGCGGGAAGGCCAGGTTGATGTCCCGGGAGGGGAGCAGGACCCGCAGGTCGATCGAGGCGGGCCGGGTGCGGCCCTCGTGGATGCGCCGCAGCGGCTCCCCGAGCGCCACCATCAGCGTCTCGGACGTGTGGCAGACCACGTCCACCTGGACGGCCGTCGCCGAGAACGCGTCCGCCAGGCGCGGGGCCAGGCCCACCATCGTCGGCTGGGGTTCGTCCCGAGCCGGGGCGGGCGCCGCGACGCGCGGAGGGCTGCCCTTGGAGACGTGGGTGAGGAGGCCGTCCTCCTGGAGGATCCGCAGGGCCTGGCGCACGGTGCCGCGCTCCACGCCGAACCGCTCCGCGAGCTCGGCCTGCGTGGGCAGGCGGTCCCCCGGCCCGAGTTCCCCGGACCGGATGCGTTCGCGCAGGTCGTCGGCGATCTCCTGGGGCGAGAGCCTTCTGCTGCCGTTCACTGCCACGTTCTCCGCCACGTTCGCCGCCACGTCCTCCTGAGTCACGACCAAACGCTACAACTCTGATCCATCTAGCGGGAGTTGTTTGAAAGTTGTTTATGACCGGTGGCCAAGCGGGGACAACTTAATCAGAGTTGGTTGCCAACTTCTCGAAGTTGGCGGAAGTTTTGCTTCCGAAGTTCCGGCCCGCCGGACTTCCGGCTCCCGAAGGGGGAATCCGATGCCCGCCCTCGCGCTCCTCTCCGCCGTCTTCGTCGTCGCCTTCGAGCAGCTCGTGCAGTGGAAGTACGGCTTGGCCGGCATCGTCGGCCTGCTCCTGCTCACCGTGGGCCTCAAGGCCAAGAGCCCGGCCGTCAGCTCCGCGGGGGCCGTCGTCCTCGCGCTGCTGATGACGCGGCCCACCCTGTGAGCCACCCCGCCCGCCCGGACCCGGCACCGTGGGAGACCCTCAGCTCGTGAGCGCCAGCTCCGAACTGATCGTCTCCCACAGCGCGTTGAACCACAGGTGGGACTGCTCGACGAACGTCGTGTCGCGCAGCGCGTGGCCCTGCCGGAAGGAGAACAGCATCGACCGGGTGCCCTGGGCGTCGTACATCTGCAGGGGCTCGTGGTCGACCTCCGCCTCCCGGCGCGACAGCGTGTAGTAGGCGAACAGCGCCTCCACGCCGTTGAGCAGGTACAGCTTCACCGGCGGGGTGAAGGGCAGCGCGCGGAACGTCACCCGCACGTCGATGCCGTGCGTGGCGCGCAGGGCCAGCAGGTTGTGCTGGAGCACCTGCCCCTGGGCGTTGCGCATCGCCAGCCACCGCTCGTGCACCCGGTCCTCGCCGCGCCCCTCGACCGGCACCGGGAAGGCGAGGTCGATGTCGCGGCTCGGCAGCAGGACGCGGACGTCGACCTTGGCCGGTTTCAGCTGTCCCGCGTGGATCCGGCGCAGCGGTTCGCCGATGGCGAGCGTGAGGGAGACCGACGTCAGGCACACCGCGTCGATCTCGACGTGCTCCGCCGCGAACGCCGCCGCGATCCGGGGCGCGAGCGCCACCGTCGTGGGCAGCGGCGGCGCTTCCGGGCCGGTCAGCGCCCCGGCCGGGTCCGCGGCGACCTTCGCCGGGCTGCCCTTGGAGACGTTGGTCAGCAACCGCTCGGCCTGCAGGATGCGCAGCGCCCGGCGCACCGCGCCGCGCTCGACACCGAACTCGTGGGCCAGCTGGGCCTGGGTGGGCATGCGTTGCCCCGGCCGCAGCGCCCCTGACCTGATCCGGGCGCGCAGCTCCTCGGCCACCTCGCGTTCGGGGTCCACACCTCAACGCTACAACTTCCCGCCATCTTCGGGCAGTTCAGCGGGAGGTGGTTATGAGCCGCTTCCAAGCGGAGATAAGTACAGACAAGTTGGTCACCAACTTGCGTGACATGGTCGGACCTTCAGAGGGTTGGCCAGTCCGTTCGGGGCCCCCTTCCGGAGGGGAGCCGGGAGCCCCGTCGCACGATCACCACCACAACAGAACAGCTCGCTACGGATGCGGGTCCCCGTCCACCAGCCAGAAGGGAGCGCTCAGAACAGGTCCGGGCACCACGGCCGCCTGGGCGTACGCAGCAGGGCGTCGGCCTTCCGGGCGGCGCCCGCTCGTTCTTCGCGCACCCGCCCCAGCGCCGCCAGCCGCACCGCCGACTCGTCCCCGAGCCACAGCGCGCCCAGCTCGCCCAGGCCCAGCGCCAGATCCGCGCTCTCGGTGGTCGGCGCGCACGACGCCCCCACGGGCGAGGCGTCCAGCCGGTAGCGCCCGCCGGTCAGCCCGTCCACGCCGGCGATCTCCAGCACCAGCCGCCCCTCCCCCTGATACGTCCGCGCCTCCAGTGCCCGTACGACGTCCAGGATCCGGACCCACAGCCAGTCCGCCAGGGACGTGATCCTGGCCGCCCGCGGATCGGGCAGGAGCTGCGGGAGCAGGTCGTCGGGGGCCCGCCAGCCGCTCTTGACGCCGACGACCCAGTCGATGGAGCACAGGTACTGCCACAGGGCGCGCTCCGCGGCCGGCGTGACGCCGGTCAGCCACCGCACCGTCGCCGTGTTCAACGGCTGCTTGGCATCGCCCCAGTTGTCGTCCACGTCGTAGGCGACCATGCCCTCGACCTCGCCGGACGCCGAGCGGTACACGGCGAAGAAGGGGTCCTTCCAGGACGGGTCGACCCGCACCGCGCCGGTGTTCCACTTCCACCACAGCTCGTCGCGGTCGATGGCGCCGGGCTGCGTCCGGCACAGCCGCGCGTGCAGGTCGGGGCCGAGCTTGCGGACCTCCCCGGCGTCCACCAGGTCGATCCGCCCGCCGTCCGCCGGGCCCGCCCAGCGGGCGTCGAGGCCCGCGCGCGGCACGTCGACCGTCCACTCGGCCGTCGAGGTGGCCGGTCCGAAGCCGAAGCGGCCGTAGATCGGGTACTCGGCGGCCACCAGCGTGGCGACGACGTCCCCGCGGTCCCTCGCGGCGGCCAGGTCCCGCGCCATCATCCGGCTGAGCAGCCCCCGGCGGCGGTGGGTGGCGTGGACGGTGACCCCGGAGACGGCGTCGGCCGGGACCGCCGCCCCGCCCACCGCCGTGAGCCGCTGGTCGAAGGAGCGGAACGTCGCCACGCACCGGCCGCCGTCGAAAGCACCGAGGTAGCGGCCCGGGACGAACCGCTCGCGGCGGCC
Organism: Streptomyces sp. NPDC085931; assembly: GCF_044540565.1. Classification (NCBI taxonomy): domain Bacteria; kingdom Bacillati; phylum Actinomycetota; class Actinomycetes; order Kitasatosporales; family Streptomycetaceae; genus Streptomyces; species Streptomyces sp. NPDC085931. The sequence goes on along the minus strand of NZ_JBITSK010000007.1, from coordinate 55,983 downwards.
CTCGATCTCCTCCTCGGACAGGGTGGGCACCCGCAGGAAGCCGGTGTTCACGGCGCGCAGCCAGTCGGTGAACTCGGCTTCCGTGACGGGGCGGACGTCGATGCCGTCGGCGCGTGGGGCGGAGGTCATGCGCTCAACGTAGGCGCAGGGCCGGCCGGTGTCGCCCGAATATCCGACCGGCCCCCGCGGCCGGCTCAGACCAGCAGGTCGTCGACCTGCGCCTCGCCCTCGCGGTAGCGGCGGGCGATCTCCGCGCTGCACTCGTCGGCCGTGCGCTGCAGCCGCCGGCGGCGCCGGGAGACCTGCTGCTCGTGGCGCACCAGCCGCCCGATCCCCGTGGCCAGCTCCGCGTCCGTGCGCGCGTCCAGGTCGGACAGCTCGACGTCGTCGAGCATCTCCGCGGCCAGCCGCCGGTACTCCTCGCCCTGCGGGGTGCCCAGGGTGACGTGCCGGGCGGAGGAGCGGTGCCGGGCCGGGGCGTCGCGCAGGATCTCCGCGAGCCGCTCCACCACGGACGCCTCCTCGGCCGCGGGGGCCACCTCGTCCACCGGACCGCGCCGCGCCAGCTCCGCGCGCAGGATGTCGATGCGCCCCTGCAGCAGCCGCCGCAGGTAGCTGAGGTCGGCCTCGTCGCGCTGGGCCTCGCGGCGCAGCGCGCGCAGCTCGGACAGGCTCAGCGCGGTCAGACCGGGCTCGGGAGCGTCCGAGGGCAGCCGCGGGCTGTCCGTGCGCTGCGTGGGCGGCCGGTGGTACTCCGACGTCCCGACCCCCGTGTATGCCGACCGGACAGCCCCCGGGTACTGCCCGGTGCTTGATGTGCTCATGTGCCTCAACCGTCCCCTCGACCGGTGTGTGCATGCATCGTGCCACCCCAAGTGGTCCCTATGGGAACGAGTGGTCCCGATAGACCCCAGATGGGCGGTTAAGCAGCAAAATACGGTCCAGCACAGGCAGTTGGCGTCCTGCGCAAACCACCCTTTCGGGCCATGCGCCCACCACGCGCGGCCCTGACGTCACCTCCCGGCATGATGGACACATGCGAGCTGTGGTGCAGAGGGTGGACGGCGCGAGCGTCGTCGTGGACGGCGAGACGGTGGGGTCGATCGAGGGCGAGGGGCTGTGCGTGCTCGTCGGCGTGACCCACGAGGACACCAAGGAGAAGGCGGCCCAGCTGGCCCGCAAGCTGTGGTCGATCCGCATGCTGCACGACGAGAAGTCCTGCAGCGACACGGACGCCCCGCTCCTGGTGATCAGCCAGTTCACCCTCTACGGAGACGCCCGCAAGGGCCGCCGGCCCACGTGGAACGCGGCCGCTCCCGGGGACGTCGCCGAGCCGCTGGTGGACGAGGTGGTCGCGCAGCTGCGCTCGCTGGGCGCGACGGTGGCGACGGGCCGTTTCGGAGCGGCGATGAGGGTATCGCTCACGAACGACGGCCCGTTCACCGTGCTGATCGAAATCTGACCCGAAAGATCTACAAGTCCTACGGCTCGACGACGACTTCCTGGGCCGCGGCCGTGTCCCCGGCCACCAGGGGCGCGTCCACGGGCACGTTCCGCTTCACCAGGGCGAGGGCGACCGGGCCCAGCTCGTGGTGGCGCGCGGAGGTCGTGATGAAGCCGATCTTCCGGCCGTCGGGCCCGTCCTGTGCGAGCCGCAGCTCGGTCCCGGCCACCGGCAGGTGCACCTCGCTGCCGTCCAGGTGCAGGAAGACCAGGCGGCGCGGCGGCTTGCCCAGGTTCTGCACCCGGGCGACCGTCTCCTGCCCCCGGTAGCAGCCCTTCTGCAGGTGCACCGCCGAGCCGATCCAGCCCAGCTCGTGCGGGATGGTGCGGTGGTCGGTCTCGAAACCGAGCCGGGGGCGGTGCTGCTCCACGCGCAGCGCCTCGTAGGCGAGGATCCCGGCGGGCGGCCCGGCCTGCGCGGCGTAGGCCTCCAGGTCGGCGCGCGGCAGGAACAGGTCCCGGCCGTGGGAGGTCTCCCGGACGACGACGCCCTCGGGGACCTCGGCGATGGAGCCGGCCGGGAGATGGACGACCGCGATGTCGGCGGTGCGGTCGGCGACCTCGACCCGGTAGAAGAACTTCATCGACTCCAGGTAGGCGATCAGCGCCTCCTCGGTGCCGGGCTCGACGTGGGCCCAGACCGTCGCGCCGTCGTCGACGAGGTACAGCGCGTGCTCGATGTGGCCGTTCGCGGAGAGGATCAGCGCCTCGGTGGCCTCGCCCGGCGGGAGCTCGCTGACGTGCTGGGTGAGCAGCAGGTGCAGCCAGGCCAGCCGGTCCTCGCCGGTGACGGTGACGACCCCCCGGTGGGAGAGGTCCACGAATCCGGCGCCGTCGGCGAGGGCGCGCTGCTCACGGAACAGATCGCCGTAGTGCGCCGCGACGCCTTCGTCCACGCCCTCGGCGGGGACGGCGCCGGGCAGGGTCAGCAGAGGGCTCTTCATGTCCCCAAGCCTACGACTCGGTAGTTGAAGCCTTGAGCGTGCAGTCCCGGCACCGGCCGAAGATCGCGAAGTGCTTCAGGTCCGTGTCGAACCCGAAGGCCTCGCGCAGCTTGGCCGTGAACTCGGCGGCCACGGAGACGTCCGCCTCGATCACGTTCTGGCAGTCCCGGCACACCAGGTGGAGGTGGTGGTGCCGGTCCGCGAGGTGGTACGTCGGTGCCCCGTGGCCCAGGTGCGCGTGGCTGACCAGGCCCAGCTCCTCCAGGAGTTCCAGCGTCCGGTACACCGTGGAAATGTTGACCCCCGACGCCGTCTTCCTCACTTCCACGAGGATGTCGTCGGGGGTCGCGTGTTCCAGGGTGTCCACGGCTTCGAGCACGAGTTGCCGCTGCGGGGTCAGCCGGTAGCCGCGCTGCCGCAGATCGCTCTTCCAGTCGGTGCTCACCACACGGACGAGTCTAGAACTACTTGAAGAAAGCGATGCCGTCGTCCGGCATGTCGTCGGGCAGGGCCTTGGCCCAGCGCTCGACCTCCTCCGGCGTGACGACCTTCTTCAGGTGGGCCGACATGTAGGGGCGCAGCTCGACGTCGGGGGTCTGCTTCTCGCCGACCCACATCAGGTCGCTCTTGACGTAGCCGTACAGGCGCTTGCCGCCGGTGTAGGGCCGCGAGGAGGCCGTGCGGGCCACCGCGTCGGTGACGAGGTCGATCTGCGGCTTCTTGTCCGCCAACTCGCCGTACCAGATCTCGATGACGCCGTCGTCGCGGGTCATCGTCACCTCGACCTTGCGGTCGGCGTCGATGCGCCAGTAGCCGTGCTCGGACTCCAGCGGGCGGACCTTGTTGCCGTCGTTGTCCAGCACCCACGTGTGGGACCGGTATTCCAGGAAGTCCCGGCCGTCGTGGGTGAAGGCGACCTCCTGCCCGAAGTTGCACTTCTCGGAGCCGGGGAAGTCGTGCACACCGGCGCCCGCCCAGTTGCCGAGCAGGAAGGCGAGCGGGACGAGGTCCTTGTGGAGGTCGGACGGGATCTCGATCATCAGAACTTCCTAGAGGTGGGTCAGCGCTGGCCCTGGTACAGCTTCTTCACGGTCAGTCCGGCGAACGCGAGGACGCCGACGGCGACCAGGACCAACAGGATTTCGAAGAAAAGCTCCACGGGGTGCTCCTTGAGCGGGGTGCGGATGTAAGCACAGGGCCGGCCCCAGCTTACGCGGGCCCCTGCGGCACTACGATTCCGGCTATGGCGAAGAAGCTGGTGATCAAGGTGACGGCCGGGGCGGACGCCCCCGAGCGGTGTTCCCAGGCGTTCACGGTCGCGGCGGTGGCCGTGGCCAGTGGCGTCGACGTCTCCCTGTGGCTGACCGGCGAGTCCGCCTGGTTCGCGCTGCCCGGCCGCGCCGCCGAGTTCGAGCTGCCGCACGCGGCGCCCCTGCCCGACCTGCTGGAGTCGGTCCTCGCGGCCGGCCGCGTCACCCTGTGCACGCAGTGCGCGGCCCGCCGCGAGATCACGGAGAAGGACGTCATCGAGGGCGTGCGCATCGCGGGCGCGCAGGTCTTCGTCCAGGAGGCGCTGGCGGACGGGACGCAGGCGCTCGTCTACTGAGACGCGCCCGTGGTTCCGGTGTAGAGGCAGAACGGATGCCCGGCCGGGTCCAGCAGCACCCGGACGTCCTCCTGCGGCTGGAAGTCCGCCAGCCGCGCCCCCTCGGCCACGGCCCGCGCGGTCTCCCGCTCCAGGTCGTCGACCTCGATGTCCAGGTGGAGCATCATCTGCTGCCGGTCCGGGCGGCCCGGCCAGACGGGCGGCACGTAGGCCGTCTCGGTCTGGAAGGCCAGGCCCGCGCCGCCGCCGGGCGGCCGGATCTCCATCCAGTCCGGATCGCCCTCGTCGCGCCACACGCTCCAGCCGGGCAGCAGCCGCAGGTAGAAGTCCGCCAGTTCCCGGGCGTCGGGTGCGTCCAGCACCGTCGCTGTCAGTCTCATGGGGCCGGGATACCCCGGGCGGGCGGGAGGACTCCTCACCGCGGCCGTTTCCGGCCGTCCAGCTCGTCCCACCACTCGTCGGACTGGGGGTCTCCGTGGGGGTCCCCCCTGCTCGAGCGAAGCCGAGAGCTCGGGGGAGGATCGTCCCACCAGCGGTCGTCGGGGCCCCGGCGGTTGGCGACGATGGCCGCGACGGGCGGGATGACCATCGCGACCACGCACATCCCGACGGCCACCGGGACGGACCACAGCCGCACGACGCCCCAGGCCAGGACGAACAGGCCGATGCACAGGCCCATCAGGGCGAAGTACCTGCGCCGCCGCCGTGCGTACATGTCTCCAGCGTAGGTCCGCACACGCCGCAGGGCCGCACCCCAGGCGTCCAACCCGGTGGGTGCGGCCCCGAAGAGGACCGGTCGCCGTCAGACGGCGATCGCGACCTCCGCCAGTCCGCCCTGCTGGGCGACGACCGTGCGGTCGGCGGTGGCGCCGGGCACGAGGGCACGGACGGTCCAGGTGCCCTCGGCCGCGTAGAAGCGGAACTGTCCGGTCGCCGAGGTCGGCACCTCGGCCGTGAACTCGCCGGTCGAGTCCAGCAGACGGACGTAGCCCACCACGGGCTCGCCGTCCTTGGTCACCTGACCCTGGATCGTGGTCTCACCGGGCTTGATCGTCGAGGCGTCGGGGCCGCCGGCCTTCGCACCGCACATGTCGTACTCCTGAGGGGGTTGGGAGAGGTCGGTCGGGGGTCTCTTACTTGCCGGCGCCGAGCTCGATCGGCACGCCCACCAGGGAGCCGTACTCGGTCCAGGAGCCGTCGTAGTTCTTGACGTTCTGGACGCCGAGCAGCTCGTGCAGGACGAACCAGGTCAGCGCGGAGCGCTCACCGATGCGGCAGTAGGCGATGGTGTCCTTCGCCAGGTCGACGTTCTCCTCCTCGTAGAGGGCCTTGAGCTCCTCGTCCGACTTGAAGGTGCCGTCGTCGTTGGCGTTCTTGGACCACGGGATGTTGCGGGCGCTGGGCACGTGGCCCGGGCGCTGCGACTGCTCCTGCGGCAGGTGGGCCGGGGCGAGGAGCTTGCCGGAGAACTCGTCGGGCGAGCGCACGTCGACCAGGTTCTGCGCGCCGATGGCGGCGACGACGTCGTCCCGGAAGGCGCGGATGGACGTGTCCTGGGCCTTGGCCTTGTAGTCCGTCTTCGGACGCTCCGGCACCTCGTCGCCCGGGACCAGCTCGCGGGCGTCGAGCTCCCACTTCTTGCGGCCGCCGTCGAGGAGCTTGACGCTCTCGTGGCCGTAGAGCTTGAAGTACCAGTACGCGTACGAGGCGAACCAGTTGTTGTTGCCGCCGTAGAGGACGACGGTGTGGTCGTTGGCGATGCCCTTCTCCGACAGGAGCTTCTCGAAGCCCTCCTGGTCGACGAAGTCACGGCGGACCGGGTCCTGCAGGTCCTTGGTCCAGTCGATGCGGATCGCGTTCCTGATGTGGTTCTTCTCGTAGGCGGACGTGTCCTCGTCCACCTCGACGATGGCGATGGTCGGGTCGTCCAGGTGCTCCTGGAGCCAGTCGGCGTCGACCAGGACGTCGCTGCGGCTCATGCGCTTTCTCCTCCGGGGCAGTTGCGGCGGGGCGTGCGAGTTCTGCGGGGCGCGCGCCCATGACGGGGCGGCACACGGGTGCCCTTGATGCAGGGCGGCGGGGATGCGCGCACCGGCTCACGGGCCGGCGCGGTCGCTCAGAAGGGGCGACAGAGCATGGCGGCGACGCGGCACAGGTCTACTGCCCGCCGCTTCGTGAGGTCCGCCTGTCGCTTCATGCCGTCGATCGTAGGGACGGTCGGGCGGGCGTGTCACCGGCGTGTCGCATAGTGAGACACGATGGTCCGCAGAGTGGGATCGGGAGCGCCTGGGGCCGTGCCGCGACCGGCCCGTGTCCGCCTGCGGCCGCCGTCACAGCTGCGCTGCGGACTCCGCCGTCTCGCCCACCGGACAGCCCGGGTGGCGGCCCGCGTCCGTCCTACCCGGCGAGCCGGACGTCGGAACCCTTCACCGTGATCTCCACGCCGTCCGGGGCGGCCTGCACCCGGTCGAGCTTGATGCCGCCGGGAAGGCCGTCGATCCGCTGCTGGAAGTCGGTGATCGTGCGGACCCGGTTCTCGGCGAGGTCGACACCGGCGAACTCGGGCAGGCCGTCGGCCTTGACCCGGACGGTGTCGCCGTCGACCACGGTCACGGTGCTCAGCACGGTGACCGGCTCGGGCAGCTTGGTGCCGAGGACGGTGGCCTCGACGGCCACCTTGATCTTGCCGTTGCCGCCGTCGGAGAGGCCGACGACGTTGGCGGTGACGCCCGGTGCGACCTGGGTGGGTTCCACCTTCGCCGTCTTCAGCAGCTCGTCGTAGGCGATGGTCGCGGTGCCGGTGGCCGTGGTGGCGGTGGCGGAGCTGTAGTCGCCGGAGAACTCGACGCCCCTCATGTCGGCCCGGAGGTCGTCGATCCGGATCTTCCGGCCGCCGTCACCGGCGGCGGCCTCGTAGTTCTCGATGCCGACCTCGACGTCGTCCAGGGAACCGCCGACGACCTGGGTGAGGAAGGGGAAGCCCTTGATCGAGACCTCGGGGGTGGTGGCGAGGTTCTCCGTGGACTTCAGGCGGTCGGCGACCTCGTCCTCGGCGAAGTTCACCGCGAGCCGGTCGGCCAGGACGAAGAGCCCGCCCAGGATCACGACGAAGATCAGCAGTATGCGCAGTGCTCGCATGCGGTGTTTCCCCCACCCGGTTGTGTTCGACGGCGATCCCCCTGCGCGAGGGTAACGCCGAGCAAGGTCCGGGCCCGAGGTTTGTCGATCACCTGTGACAGGCCGCGGGCCGGCATCGCGGAGAAGCAGGGCGCGTGGCCCTAGGCCACAGCCCGGCCCAGGACGTACACCGCCGGTGCCGCCGCGGCCAGGGGCAGCGCCACGCCCGCCGTGAAGTGGACGAAGCGCGAGGGGTAGTCGTAGCTCGCGACCCGGTGCCCGATCAGCGCGCACACCGCCGCGCCCACGCCCACCAGCGCGCCCGAGGTGCCCAGGCCCGTCAGCCAGCCGGCCGCCGCGCCCCCGCCCACCCCGGCGAGCAGCGCCACCACCACCGACGCCGCCGTCGGCAACGGCAGCGCGCGCACCAGGACCGCGACCGCCACGGCCACCGCGCCCACGGTCACGGCGTCCGCGTCCGCCGCCAGGTACCCGCTCGCCACGATCGCCAGCGCCGACGCCGCGACCGTCGCCATCAGGCCGTACATCCGCTCGTCCGGGTCGGCGTGCGAGCGCAGCTGGAGGACCAGCGCGAGCAGCACCCACACGCCCAGCGTCCCGAGGATCGCCGACGGCGACCGCCCCGACGCCAGCAGGGCCGCGTCCGCGGCGAGCGCCCCGGCGAACCCGAGCGCGATGCCCTGCCGCGCCGGCCACATGCCGTTGAGCCGGAACCATCCCGCCGCCGTGACGGCCTGCAGCACGACCAGCGGCACGAGCAGCGCGTACGTCCCGACCGCCGCCGCCCCGGCCAGCAGCAGCCCGAGCAGGGCCGTGAGCGCGGCCGGCTGCATCCCGGGCTCGATGACCGGCGACCGCCCCTCCGCCCGCGCCCGCTGCGCGTCGGTCATCCGCCTGTTCCCGGCGAGGGTGGCGGGACCGTACTCGGCGGAGGCGGCACCGTGCTCGGCGGAAGCGGCACCGTACGCGGCGGAAGCCGGTGCGGGCGTCTCGTTGCCCTGCTGCGGCAGATACGCCGTGTCCGCGGCGGCCGGCGCGGTGACCGGCTGGTGCGTCTGCGTCTCCCAGGTCTGCCCCTGCCACTGCTGGGTGTACTGCTGCGCGGCGTACGGGTCCTCGTACCCCTGGTGCCCCTGCCCGGGCCAGGCCTGCGACTGCTGCGGCTGTTGCTGCTGGTGCTGCTGCTGCGCCTGCTGCTGCCAGTACGGGTCGTAACCGTCCTGGTAGCCGTCATACGGCTGGTTGGTCATCGCTCATCCTCCTGCGAACGGCGGGAGCACCTCGACCGTGCCGCCGTCGGCCAGCCGTACCGTCTCATGCGGGCGGGTGCCCACGGGATCACCGTCCACGAGGAACGAGCACCGCCGCAGCACGCGCTCCAGTTCGCCCGGGTGCCGCGCGCGCACCCCGTCGAGCGCCTCGGCGAGCGTGGCCGCCTCCTGCGCCTCCTCGGCCACCCCGGCCGCGGCCTTCGCGGCGGCCCAGTAGCGCACCGTGACCTTTGGCATCTGCTTCCTCAATCGCACAGTCGCAGCGGACTCACGTCGGATTCACTCGGGACTCTCAACGGGCTCACCCGACGGTGAACCCCGTCAGGCTAGCCCGCCCGGGCGACGCCCCACTCCCCGATGCGGGCCAGCAGCCCGTCGCCCGCCGCGTGCTCGGCATGCCCCATGCCTGGCTCCAGCCAGAGTTCGCCCTGGTCACCGGCGGCCGCGGCCAGCATCCGGGGATGGTCGAGGGGGAAGTAGCCGTCGGAGTCGCCGTGCACGATCAGCAGCGGGGTCGGGGCGATCCTGGGCACCGCCTCCACCGGGGAGAGCGGGACCGGGTCCCAGTCCCGGTGGTGGATGCGGGTGCCGAACCCGTACCGGCCCAGCGCCCGTCCCTCGGGCCGCGTGACCAGCCAGTGCAGCCGCCGCATCGGCGCGGTGCCCCGGTAGTACCAGCGGGCCGGCGCGCTCACCGAGACGACCGCGTCCGTCCCGCCCGGGTGCAGCGCCGCGTGCCGCAGCACCACCGAGCCGCCCATGGAGAAGCCGACCGTCACCACGCGCGCGTGCCCGCGCTCCCGGGCCCACTCCACCGCCGCCGCCAGGTCCAGCACCTCGCGGTCGCCGACCGTGGAGCGCCCGCCGGACCGTCCGTGGCCGCGGAAGGAGAAGGTGACCACCGCGCCGTGGCGGGCGAACGCCCGGGCGATGCGCCGTACGTGCGGGCGGTCCACCGCGCCGGTGAAGCCGTGGGCGACGACGAACACGGGATGAGCGGAAGGTGTCTCCGGGGCGTCGTGCACGGCCGCGCCCGGCTCGTACACGGTGTCGATCGCCACCCCGTCGGACGTGCGGACAAACGTCCTCACCAGCGCCCGAACGGCCGTTCCCGCGGCCGTCTCGGAGTGCGGACGATCGGTGGAACGCGCCACATGACCTGCCGGAGAAGAGCTCATGTGGGCTATTGTGCTGGGCAGAGGACTCGGGCAGCGAAGCCCCCGGGTCCTTTTGTGCTTTCGGAAGCGTTGTATACGAAGCGGGAAACCGCAGGTGTACGGGGCCTTCGGGATCGCAGAGCGGTGCTGTGCCAACAAACGTCCTCGCAGGGACCGAGGAGGAACCAGACGTATGAGTTCTCTGCTGCTCCTGACCAACGCCCTCCAGCCGTCGACGGAGGTGCTCCCCGCCCTCGGACTGCTCCTGCACAACGTGCGCGTGGCCCCCGCCGAGGGCCCCGCCCTGGTCGACACCCCCGGTGCCGACGTCATCCTGGTCGACGGCCGGCGCGACCTGCCGCAGGTGCGCAGCCTGTGCCAGCTGCTGCGCTCCACCGGGCCGGGCTGTCCGCTGATCCTCGTCGTCACCGAGGGCGGTCTCGCGGCCGTCACGGCGGACTGGGGCATCGACGACGTCCTGCTCGACACCGCCGGACCCGCGGAGGTCGAGGCGCGGCTGCGGCTGGCCATGGGACGGCAGCAGATCGTCGGCGACGACTCCCCGATGGAGATCCGCAACGGCGACCTGTCGGTCGACGAGGCCACCTACTCCGCCAAGCTCAAGGGCCGGGTCCTGGACCTGACCTTCAAGGAGTTCGAGCTGCTGAAGTACCTCGCGCAGCACCCCGGCCGCGTCTTCACCCGCGCCCAGCTGCTGCAGGAGGTGTGGGGCTACGACTACTTCGGCGGCACCCGCACGGTCGACGTGCACGTGCGGCGGCTGCGCGCCAAGCTCGGCCCCGAGCACGAGTCGCTGATCGGCACCGTACGGAACGTCGGTTATCGATTCGTTACGCCGGAGAAACCGGAGAAGACGGAGCGCGCCGCCGACGAGGCGAAGACCAAGGCGGCCACGGCGAAGCCGGACAACGCGGACGAGTCGGCCGCCCTGGACGCCGTCGAGGTCCGCGCCAAGGCGTAGGAGGCGTGACCCGCCGCCGACCTGGGCATCCCTCTTCGCACCGGGGCGCCCCGGACGGCAGTCGGGATATCGTACGGAACCCCCTTTACGCCCTGCCCGGAGCGGGTATATCCGCGTAGACTCCGCGCGTGGCCAAGGTGACTCGGGATGACGTGGCGCGGCTGGCAGGGACTTCCACTGCCGTGGTCAGCTATGTCATCAACAACGGACCCCGGCCGGTCGCCCCGGCCACGCGCGAGCGTGTCCTCGCCGCGATCAAGGAACTGGGGTACCGGCCGGACCGGGTCGCCCAGGCGATGGCCTCCCGGCGCACCGACCTCATAGGGCTGATCATCCCGGACGCCCGCCAGCCCTTCTTCGGGGAGATGGCGCACGCGGTCGAGCAGGCCGCCTCCGAGCGCGGGAAGATGGTCCTCGTCGGCAACACGGACTACGTGGGCGAGCGCGAGGTCCACTACCTGCGGGCGTTCCTCGGGATGCGGGTCTCCGGGCTGATCCTGGTCAGCCACGCGCTCAACGACCTGGCCGCCGCCGAGATCGAGGCCTGGGACGCCCGGGTGGTGCTGCTGCACGAGCGCCCCGAGGCCATCGACGACGTCGCCGTCACCACGGACGACCTGGGCGGCGCCGAGCTGGCCGTGCGGCACCTGCTGGAGCATGGTTACGAGTACGTCGCCTGCATGGGCGGCATAGCCGAGACCCCCGCGGTCGGCGACCCGGTCTCCGACCACGTCGAGGGCTGGCGCCGCGCGATGGACGAGGCCGGGATCTCCACGGAGGGCCGCCTCTTCGAGGCCCTCTACAACCGCTACGACGCCTACCAGGCCGCCCTGAAGATCCTCTCCGGGCCCGAGCGGCCGCCGGCGATCTTCTGCTCCACCGACGACCAGGCGATCGGCCTGCTGCGGGCGGCACGCGAGCTGCGCATCGACGTGCCCGGCGAGCTGGCCGTGGCCGGCTTCGACGACATCAAGGAGGCGGCGCTGGCCGACCCGCCCCTGACGACGATCGCCTCCGACCGCTCGGCGATGGCCCGGGCCGCGGTGGACCTCGTCCTGGACGACGGCCTGCGGGTCGCGGGCTCCCGGCGCGAGCGGCTGAAGGTCTTCCCGTCGCGGCTGGTGGTCCGCCAGTCCTGCGGCTGCCCGTAGCCTGCCGGAGCCACCCGCGCGGGGCGCCTTTATATCGGGCATACGAGGTTCTGTCGGGCTTCTCAGCCGGCACTCAGGAAGCTCTCATGGTCGGGCGACAAGCTCGTTGCCATGACCGAGAGCTTCCACCGCAGTGGCGAGTACGACACCCCTCACGAGGGTCAGCAGCAGGCCCCGGTGAACCCCGAGTGGCCGCCCCCGCCGGCGTACGCCCCGGCGCATGCTCCGCATCCGAAGAAGCGCCGCCGTGGCCCCGTCGCCCTGATCGCCGCCGTGGCGATCGTGGCCGCGGCGATAGGCGGCGGCACCGCCTACGGCATCCAGGAGCTGACCGGCACCGACACGGTCGCCTCCAGCTCCACCAGCACCACCGTCGTGCCCGCCGGCCAGAAGGGCACGGTCGCCGGGGTCGCGAAGGCGGTCAGCCCCAGCATCGTCGAGATCAGCGCCGCCTCGAACGCCGGGTCCTCCACCGGCTCCGGCGTGATCATCACGAGCGACGGCGAGATCGTCACCAACAACCACGTCGTCTCCGGCGCCTCCCGGATCAAGGTGACGACCAGCGACGGCAGGTCCTACACCGCGAAGGTCGTCGGCACCGACAGCAAGAAGGACCTGGCCCTGATCAAGCTGGAGAACGCCTCCGGCCTGAAGGCGGCCACGCTCGGCGACTCCGCCGGTGTCCGGGTCGGCGACCAGGTCGTCGCGATCGGCTCCCCCGAGGGGCTGTCCGGCACGGTCACCAGCGGTATCATCTCCGCGCTCGACCGGGACGTGACGGTTCCGACCGAAGAGGACCAGGGGCAGCAGCAGGGGCAGCCGGAGGACGGGTGGCCGTTCGAGTTCGGCGGCCGGCAGTTCAACGGCGACACCGGCAGCGACACCACGACGTACAAGGCGCTGCAGACCGACGCGTCCCTCAACCCGGGCAACTCCGGCGGCGCGCTGATCGACATGAACGGCAACATCATCGGCATCAACTCCGCGATGTACTCGCCGGCCGGCAGCGCCTCCTCGTCCTCCGACGCGGGCAGCGTGGGCCTGGGCTTCGCCATCCCGATCAACACCGTCAAGGCCGACCTCGCGAAGCTGCGGGCCGGGGCGACCGACTGAGTCCGAGCAGCGCGCATCCGAGGAGTACGGCGATGATCCAGCAGGTGGCACACACGGAGCCGGGCGGGGACCCGGCGAAGGTCGGACTGGCCCTGGCGGTGGCGTACGCCCTGCACGCCCCTGCCGGGCGGGCGCCGGAGGTACCGATCACGCCGGCCCGGCACCCGGTCCGCCCGGCTTCGGCCCGGCGCCGCGCGACGATCCGAGGCTGATCCGGCGCCCGCGCGATCCGGGGCTGGCGCCGCTCCAGCCCGGTCCTGGGCAGACCCGGCGCCGCGCGATCCGGGACCGATCCGGCACCTGTGCACACGGGACTGACCCGGCAGCCGCGCGGGCCGGGGCTCGCTGCTCCCGGCGTCCGGTGGCGACGTGCGACGCTGAGAGCGTCAGACGCACCCCCGACCCCATCACCCCCGAGGACCCCGACCCATGAGCCCCGCAGACGGCGACCGTGAACCCCAGCGCATCCTGATCGTCGACGACGAGCCCGCGGTGCGCGAAGCACTCCAGCGCAGCCTCGCCTTCGAGGGGTACGGCACGCAGGTCGCGGTCGACGGCGCGGACGCCCTGGAGAAGGCCGCGGCCTACCGCCCCGACCTGGTCGTCCTCGACATCCAGATGCCGCGCATGGACGGCCTGACGGCGGCGCGCCGGATCCGCGCCGGCGGCGACACGACGCCGATCCTGATGCTCACGGCCCGCGACACGGTCGGCGACCGGGTCACCGGACTCGACGCGGGCGCCGACGACTACCTGGTCAAGCCGTTCGAACTCGACGAACTCTTCGCCCGGATCCGCGCCCTGCTGCGCCGCAGCTCCTACGCGGCGGCCGTGGGCGCGGGCGACCCGGCCGACGAGGACGCGCTCACCTTCGCCGACCTGCGCATGGACCTGGCCACGCGGGAGGTCACCCGGGGCGGCCGCCAAGTGGAGCTGACGCGCACGGAGTTCACGCTCCTGGAGATGTTCATGTCCCACCCGCGCCAGGTCCTCACGCGGGAGCAGATCCTCAAGGCGGTGTGGGGCTTCGACTTCGAGCCGTCGTCGAACTCCCTCGACGTCTACGTCATGTACCTGCGCCGCAAGACCGAGGCGGGCGGCGAACCGCGCCTGGTCCACACGGTGCGCGGCGTCGGCTACGTACTGCGGCAGGGCGGCGCCGAGTGAACAGGCTCGTACGCCGCTTCCGCTCGCTGCCGATCCGCTCGCGCCTGGCGCTGCTGGTCGCGGCGGCGGTGGCCTTCGCGGTGGCGGCGGTGTCGGTGACGTGCTGGTTCATCGTGCAGGGGAAGTTGTACGACCAGGTGGACGGGGACCTGAAGTCGTCCTACCGGACCATCCTGGAGGACGACTTCGAGGCGCTGGTCAGGACGTGCCCCCAGACGCCGTCCAGCACGCTCGGCGGCGGCGCTCCCCGTCCGCAGACGTACGCGCAGCTGGTTCGGGTCGACGGCCGGGTCTGCCTGTTCAGCAACAACATGCCGCAGGTGAAGGTCACGAGCGGCGACAAGGCGGTGGCACGGGACCCGGACTACCGGACGGCCCGGCTGCGCAACGGCAAGGACAGCGACGGCAACTCGGTGCGGGTGCTGACCACGGCGGTCATCGTCCAGCAGGGCCCGCTCGACAAGGCCGTCGCCGCCGACTACGCGCTGGTCATCGCCGTCCCCCTCAAGGGCACGGAGTCCACGCTCAACGAACTGGCGCTGATCCTGCTGCTGGTGTCGGGCATCGGGGTGATCGGCGCGGGAGCCGCCGGTCTCGCGGTGGCCAGGGCGGGGCTGCGCCCGGTCGACCGGCTGACGGAGGCGGTCGAGCACGTGGCCCGCACGGAGGATCTGGACGTCCGTATCCCGCTGGACGAGGACAGCGACGACGAGGTGGCCCGCCTCTCCCGCTCCTTCAACTCCATGACCTCCGCCCTGGCCAGCTCCCGCGAGCTGCAGCAGCAGCTCATCGCGGACGCCGGCCACGAACTGCGCACGCCCCTCACCTCGCTGCGCACCAACATCGAACTCCTCACCCGCAGCGAGGAGACGGGCCGCCCCATCCCGGAGGCGGACCGCAAGGCGCTGCTCGCGTCGGTGAAGGCCCAGATGACGGAACTGGCCGCGCTCATCGGCGACCTGCAGGAACTGTCCCGCCCGGACACCGGCCAGCACTCCGGCCGGACCCAGATCGTCGCCTGGCACGACACGGTCGAGTCGGCGCTGCGGCGGGCCCGGCTGCGCGGCCCGGAACTGACGATCACGGCGGACGTCGAGCCGTGGTTCGTCCGTGCGGAGCCCTCCGCGCTGGAACGGGCGGTGGTGAACATCCTCGACAACGCGGTGAAGTTCAGCCCGGAGGGCGGCACGATCGAGGTCAGGCTGACCGAGGGCGTCCTCACGGTCCGCGACCACGGCCCGGGCATTCCCCCGGACGAACTCCCGCACGTCTTCGACCGCTTCTGGCGCTCCCCGAGCGCACGGGCCCTGCCGGGCTCGGGCCTGGGCCTGTCGATCGTGGCCCGGACCGTCCAGCAGGCGGGCGGGGACGTGTCCCTGTCCCCGGCGGAGGCCGGCGGCACGGTCGCGACGATCCGGCTACCGGGGGCGTCGGTGCCTCCCCCGGAGACCCCGACGGCTACGTCCTGACGAACGTGAGGAACGACGCCCAGGGGCTCGCGCCGAACACGAGCACCGGACCGTCCGGAACCTTGCTGTCGCGGACCGGGATCATGTCCGGGTAGTCGTCGGCGACTTCGAGACAGTTCGAGGCGCCCCCGTCGCTGTAGGAGGACTTGCGCCACATCGCGGTGGTGAGGTCAGGCGTTCGGTTCATGGTCTGCACTCCTCCAGAAGGCGCTTGATGAACGTCGTCGACTCCGCTGGACTCAGCGCCGCATCCCTGACCAGATCGTAGGACAGGCGGTAGGACAGCACCCTGTCCGGCTCGTCGATCAACTGCCCGATGCCGTTGCCCTCCACGTAGGCGACCGGATCTCCGACGCGCTGCCACAACAGGATGAGGTCGCTGTTCATGAGATCGTGCACACCGGCCGCGTAGGGCAGCACCTGGATCGCGACGTTCGGTGACTCGGCGGCCTCCACAAGGTGTGACAACTGGTCCGCCCAGACCCTCGGGTCAGGCACGGGCCGCCGCACCGCGCCCTCGTCCAGGATCACCCGCACGCTCGGTGCGGGCACGCGATGCAGCAGTTCCTGACGGCCCATGCGTGCGGCGACCTGCTCCTCGACCTCTTCCCTGTTGCCGGCCGTTGTCTGGGCTCCAGACAACCCTGACAACACCACCCGGGCGTAGTCCTCGGTCTGCAGGAGGCCTGGCACCCGCAGTTGGAACATCCACATGACCCGTGCCGTCGCCTCCAGGTCCATAAAGGCCTTGTACTTGTCCTTGATGACCTCGCGGCGGGCTTCACGCCACTCCCGAACCAGCAGATCACCACTGCCGTAGTAGCTGTCCAGGTCTTCCATGACCGCCATCTTGGAGAGGCGCTCCCCCTTCTCCAGGCGGCTCAGGTAGCTCTTGTCGTAGCCGGTTTCCTCGGCCAGTTGCCCGAGCGACTTGCCCGCCTGTTCTCGGAGGAACCTCAGCGTCCGACCCAGCGAGACCCGCTCCGAGTCAACGACATCCACCCCGTCACCCCTCCCCGTTGCCTACGCGGCCAGGCAACACCTGGCCCCTTCCGCAGCGTAGGGGCAGTCGGTGACCATGAGGGCACGAACGGTGATCTCCGCTCGTCAGACCCCCTTTACCCCTGCCCTGAGAAGGGACGCCCCCGTGCGCCTGCGTATCGCCGAACTCTGCGAGTCCCTGCTGCTCGCCCTCGTACGGCTCCTGCTCCCCGCCCGGGGCCGGCACCGGGCCGTGGGGCCGGTCCTGGCCGTCGCCCATCCCCCACCGCCCGGGCGACGCCACCTCCCCGAGGAGCCGCTCGTGATGAACACCCGCCTCGTGCGGCCCTACCTCCCCGCCCTGGAGGTCTCATGAGACTGCTCCCCTGGACCGGCGCCGGTGGCAAGCCCTGTTACCTCAGCACCGACGATCCCCGCAGCCCGCTGTCCCGGCTCGCCGACGACATCGAGGCCCTGCAACTGGCCGACGCGGCAGGAGTCCTCGAAGGGGCACGAGCCGTGCTCGACGACCCCGGGGCCGGTGAGCACGCCGTCCGTTTCGCGCTGGCCAGGGCCGTGGAGTCGCTGGGTGACACACTCCGCGTCGCGGTCAGCCGGGGCGAGCGCGCGTGAACCACACCGCAGCCAGACCACCGCACCCTCCCCCACCCCTCCGGCTCCGCTTCAACCGAACGCGGCGAACGCGGCGAACGCGGCAACCTTCGTGCCGACCGCGGCGACTCCCCGGCGAACCACCCGCACCCCGTCCCCCCACCAGCAGAACGGATCGCCGCATGAGTGAGCTGTCCCCCCAGCCGCGTCAGCCTCGCAGAGCGCGTCACCGCCGCGGCCGTACCGCCCTCGCCGCCGGGATACCCCTGGCGCTCACCGCCGCCGGTGCCCTCGCCTACGGGGTCGCCCCGGGCACCCAGGTGCGCGCCTCCGCCGCCGCCCCCTCCTGGGCCTCCGACACCGCCGACGGGTTCGCGTCCGTCAACTCCCTCGGGCAGAACGGGACCTACGGCGGACGGGACGGCAAGACCGTCACGGTGAAGACGCAGGCCGAGCTGGAGAAGTACGCCACCGCCGCCGAGCCGTACGTCATCGTCGTCGCCGGCGCCATCACCATGAACCCCGTCGGGAAGGAGATCAAGGTCCAGTCCGACAAGACCATCGTCGGGGCCGGCACCTCCGGGCACATCGTCGGCGGCGGGTTCTTCCTCGGCCAGGGCGTGCACAACGTGATCATCCGGAACCTGACCATCCGGGACGCGTACCAGGGCGTCTGGAACGACAAGGACCACGACTTCGACGCGATCCAGCTGGACGGCGCCCATCACGTCTGGATCGACCACAACGACCTGCGGCGCATGGCCGACGGGCTCATCGACGTCCGCAAGGACAGCACGAACGTCACCGTCTCCTGGAACAAGCTGAGCGACAACAACAAGACCTTCGGCATCGGCTGGACCGAGAACGTCACGACCGACATCACGATCCACCACAACTGGATCCGCGAGACCGAGCAGCGCAACCCCTCCACCGACAACGCCGCCCGCGCCCACCTCTACAACAACTGGCTGGAGGACGTGCCGGGCACGAGCATCGCCTCGTCGTACGGGAACTACGCGCGCGGTGCGACGAAGATGGTCCTGGAGAACTCCTACTTCCAGGGCTTCAAGAACCCCGTCATCAAGGACAGCGGAGCCGCGATCGTGCAGCGCGGCAGCGTCTTCTCCGGGACCAGCGGGCGCAACGAGAGCGGCGGGACCGCCTTCGACCCGAAGGCGTTCTACCCGTACACCCTCGACAAGGCCGCCGACCTGCCGCCGGTCCTCACCGCCGGTGCCGGTCCCCGCGCCTCCATCGGCACGACCGCCGGCGCCGCCGCCAAGGCCGCCGCCGCGACCACCCTCACCGTCGCCAAGGACGGCAGCGGGCAGTACACCACCGTCCAGGCCGCCGTGAACGCCGTGCCGGCGAACAACCCCTCCCGGGTCGTCATCGCCGTCAAGCCGGGGACGTACCGGGAGCTGGTGAAGGTGCCGGCCGGCAAACCGCACGTCACCATCCAGGGCACCGGCGGCAGCCGCAAGGACACCACGATCGTCTACAACAACGCCTCGGGCACGCCCAAGCCCGGCGGCGGTACGTACGGCACGAGCGGCAGCGCCACCGTCGCCGTCGAGGCCGACGACTTCCAGGCGCGGAACCTGACCATCTCCAACGACTTCGACGAGAAGGCCAACCAGAACCTCAGCGGGCACCAGGCCGTGGCGCTGCGGACCGCCGCCGACCGGGTGTTCCTCGACGGGATCATCGTCAGCGGCGACCAGGACACCCTGCTGCTCGACACCGCCGCCAAGGACCGCCTGGGCCGGGTCTACCTGAGCGACAGCTATGTCATCGGCAACGTCGACTTCATCTTCGGCCGGGCCACGGCCGTCGTCGACAAGTCCGTCATCACGCTGAAGAAGCGCTGGGACGGCACCTCCGCCGGGTACGTCACCGCGCCGAGCACCGCCGCGAACCGCAGGGGCATCCTGATCGCCAACTCCACGGTGAACGGGGACGTGTCGAACGGCAGCTTCCACCTCGGCCGGCCCTGGCACGCGGGCGGGGACGCGTCCCTGGATCCGCAGACCACCGTCCGCAACACCAGCCTGAGTGCCGCGGTCAAGTCCACCCCGTGGACCGACATGAGCGGCTTCTCCTGGAAGGACGACCGGTTCGCCGAGTACCGGAACACCGGGGCGGGCGCCGGTCCGGCGGGTGCGAACCGGCCGCAGCTGACCGACGCGCAGGCCGCGGACCAGGAGGTCGCGGACTGGCTCGCGGGCTGGACGCCCACGGCGTCCTGACGGCTCCCTTCCGGGTTCGGCTGACCATCGCCGCCGAGCCCGGAAGGGGCACCAGATCGCTCACCCCAGGTCGTGGGCGATCACCCGGCGACCCCGGGTGTGCGCTCTAGTTCACCACGGTGATGCGGTCGGCCTTCGGCGGGGCGATCGGGTTCGCCGCCGAGGAGTTGGCCGTCAGGTACTGCTCCAGCGCGGTCAGGTCGTCGGCGCCGACGACGTCGTTCGTGCCCTGGCCGAGCGTGGTGAAGCCGTCGCCGCCGCCCGCGAGGAAGCTGTTCGTCGCGACGCGGTAGGTGGCGGCGGGGTCGATGGCCGACCCGTTCAGCCTGATGCTGTCGGTGACCACCCGGTCGGCACCGGACTTGGTGAGGTCCAGCGTGTACGTCAGGCCGGACGAGACCTGGAGGATCTTCGGCGCCGCCGCGTTCGGGCCGGACGCCTGCTCCTTGAGCGCCTGGATCAGCTGCGCGCCCGTGAAGTCCTGCAGGTTCACGGTGTTGGCGAACGGCTGGACGGTGAAGCCCTCGGCGTAGGTGACGACGCCGTCGCCCTCACCGGCCTTGGCCGCGTAGGTGAGCGGGGCCCGGATGCCGCCCGGGTTCATCAGCGCCAGGTCCGTCTCCGGGTCCAGCTGCCTGCCGTGCGCGAGCTGGGCGTCGGCGATCAGGTCGCCGAGCGGGGACTCGGTGCCGGTGTTGCCGATGTCGCCGGAGATCCAGCCGATGGGCCGGTTGCCGATGGGCGCGGCCAGGGTGTTCCACTTGCCGATCAGCTCGGTCATGTCGGGCGCCTTGGGGACGTCCCGGGTGACCACGCGGTTGGCGGACTTGACGGCCGTACGGGCGATGTCGCCCGTCCTGCGGTCGTAGGTCAGCGTGGTGTCGGTGTAGAGGCGGCCGAAGGACGCGGCCGAGGTGACCATGCGCGGGTTGCCCGCCGGGTCGGCGATGCTGCACACGTACGCGTTGTGCGTGTGGCCGGTGACCAGCGCGTCCACCTGCGGCGTGACGTTCTTGGCGATGTCGACGATCGGGCCGGATATGCCGTCGCCCGCACCCGGGGAGTCACAGTCGTAGTTGTACGACGTCGACGCCGGGAAGCCGCCCTCGTGGACGAGCGCGACGATCGACTTCACGCCCTTGCGCTGCAGCTCCTTGGCGTACTTGTTGATCGTCTCGACCTCGTCCTTGAAGGTGAGGCCCTTGACGCCGTCGGCGGAGACGATGTCCGGGGTGCCCTCCAGGGTCACGCCGATGAAGCCGACCTTGACACCGTTCTTCTTCCACACCCAGTAGGGCTTGAGGATCGGCTTCTTCGTCTTCTCGTCGAGGACGTTGGCCGCCAGGTAGGGGAAGTCGGCGCCCTCGAACTCCTCGTCCGTGTAGCAGCCGTCCTTGGGGTGGCAGCCGCCGTTCTGCAGGCGGCCCAGCTCCCTGGCGCCCTCGTCGAACTCGTGGTTGCCGACGGAGGTGACGTCGAGGTCGAGCTTGTTCAGCGCCTCGATGGTCGGCTCGTCGTGGAAGAGGCCGGAGATCAGCGGGGAGGCGCCGACCATGTCGCCGCCGGCCGCGGTGATGGAGTACTTCTCGCCCTTGCGGGCCTGCCGCAGATGCGTGGCGAGGTACTCGACGCCGCCCGCGTCGATGGTCTTCGTCGTGCCGTCGGGCTGCTTCTCGGTGACCCGGCCCGAGGAGCCCGCCGGCGGCTCCAGGTTGCCGTGCAGGTCGTTGAAGGACAGCAGCTGCACGTCCTGGTAGCGGCCGGACCAGTGCCCGCCCGGGCGCTGGTCCTCACCGGCGGTCGCCGCCCCGGGCAGCGCGGCGGCGGCCAGCGCGCCGACGGTGACGACTCCGGCGGCGAGGGCGAGGAAACGGTTCGTACGGCGTCTCCGGCGCTCCGGATGCGCCGGTGAAGTGGCTGGCATACGCCCCCCTGAGGGTCTGCTGGGACAGTGATGTCGTCCGGCGCAGCCTAGAGTCAACGCGCGTAGCGCGACAGGTGTTTCATGGTTACAGCTGGGTTGCTTCTTTGCCGCCGATTTGCCGGTGCCTCCCCGTACCCTCGTACGCATGACCAGCGACGACACCGTACGGCCCGGCCACCCCCGCTCGATCGAGACCCTTGCCGCCCTCTCCCCGGAGCAGACCGAGGCCGTGCTCGGACTGCTCGACGAGGCCGCCCGGACCGACGGGCAGCAGGCGGTGTCCGAACAGGGCCGGTTGCAGCTGCGCGGCGGGGAGCGCGAGGGCGTGTCCCATCTGCTGCTCACCGCCGGCGGGGAACTTGTCGGATATGCCCAGTTGGAGGACACGGACGAGGTGGAGCCGCCGGCCGCCGAGCTGGTGGTGCATCCCGGGCATCGCGGACACGGGCACGGCCGGGCGCTCGGCTCGGCCCTGCTGGCCGCCTCCGGCAAGCGACTTCGGGTGTGGGCGCACGGCGGGCACTCCGCCGCCCGGCACCTCGCCCAGGTGCTGGGGTTGACGCTGTTCCGGGAACTGCGCCAGATGCGCCGCCCGTTGACCGGCTTCGACGCGCCCGAGCCGGTGCTGCCCGAGGGCGTCACGGTCCGCGCGTTCGTGCCCGGCCGGGACGACGCGGCCTGGCTCGCGGTGAACGCCGCCGCCTTCGCCCACCACCCCGAGCAGGGCTCCCTCACCCAGCGCGACCTCGACGACCGCAAGGCCGAGCCGTGGTTCGACCCGGCAGGCTTCTTCCTCGCCTTCCGCGGTGACGAACTCGTCGGCTTCCACTGGACGAAGGTGCACGCCGAGGAGGGCCTGGGCGAGGTGTACGTGGTGGGGGTCGCCCCGGGCGCGCAGGGCGGCGGCCTCGGCAAGGCCCTCACCACGATCGGCCTGCGCCACCTGGCCGGCCGGGGCCTGCCGACGGCGATGCTGTACGTCGACGCCGACAACAAGGCGGCGGTGTCGGTCTACGAGCGGCTGGGCTTCAGCACGCACGAGGTGGACCTGATGTACCGGACGGAGACCTGAGCGTCCCGGCCGGCCCCACGGTTCCTCATGCCGCCGGCCCAGCGGCCCGGCCCCGCGGGGGCCGCCCCCGCTGGGGTCGCGCCCACGCCGGCCGCCACAGCTCGCCCCGCGGCGGCCGGGGCCGGGTCGCCGCCAGGTGGTCGCGCAGCGCCGCCAGGCCGGGATGCGGGTTGCCGGCGCGCCAGAGCAGGAAGTGCGGGTAGACCGGGGTCGGGTCCCGGAGCGGGACCAGCCGCAGGTCGTGGCCCACGGGCCAGACGTGCGGGGTCCGTTCGCTGAGGAACGTGGCGACGGTCGAGGAACCGGCGACCGTGTCCAGCAGCGCTTCGAGGCCGAAGTTGGGCCCGACGGTGTCGATGGCCGGGCCGAACGCGGCGGCGAAGGCCTCGTAGTAGGCGTGCCACTCGGTGCCCGGCACGTTGCCCGGCATCCGGATCCGGTGCCCGGCGAGCTGCGCGGGCGTCACGGACGCGGCCCGGGCGAAGGGGTGGCCGGGGCCGACGCACAGGCTGAGCGGCTCGTCCAGGACGGGCAGCGCCGCGATGCCGTCGGGGAGGCGGTGCCCGGGCATGGTGACGGCGCGGAAGGTGGCGTCGACGGACCCGTCGCACACGGCGGTCACGGCCGTGTCGGCGTCGAACAGCGTGACGACGTCCAGCGGGATCTCTGGATGCGCCCGGTGGAAGTCCTGCACCAGTCCACCGGTGGCGACCCGGCGCCCCACGACGTCCACCCGCAGGGCCCGGTCGCCCGGCCGCACGGCGGCCACCGCCCGTTCCTCCGCGCTCAGCAGGACCCGGGCGTGCGGCAGCAGCGCCTGCCCGTCGATGGTCGGCTCCGCGCCGTGCGGCGTACGCACGAACAGCCGCACCCCGAGGTCCTTCTCCAGCGCGGCGATCCGCTTGGACACGGCCTGCTGGGTCAGCGCCAGGTCCACGGCGGCCTTCCGGAACTGCCCGGCGTCGGCGACCGCGACGAAGGCCCGCACGGCGTTGAGATCCACACCGCCAGCCTATTGCCCACCCGCCTGTGCGACACGAGACCCGGAGCCCTCCGCACCTCCCGGGGTGCAGGGCGCGCCTAGGCCGTGTCCGTAAAGTCCCGCCGGGCACGGGTCCGCACGGCCCGGCCCCGCACGAGCCGTCTGCGCAGTGGTTCCGTCGTGCAGAGCGCGGCCGTCACAGCCGCCCCGGTCAGCACCACCGCCCACCGGTCGTGCGCCGCCGGCCAGCGCTCGTCCTCCACGGGGACGAACAGCGCCCAGCGGTCGGGCCACAGCAGCACCGCCAGCACCGCGGTGGTCAGAAACCCGCCGGCCACCGGCAGCCCGGGCCGGGCCGTCTCGGTGCGGCGGATCAGGGCCGCCGCACCGGTCACCGCCAGGACGGACGCCGCCCCGGCCTCCAGGGTCAGGTCGCCGACGGGGGGCCGTACGCCCGGCGGCACGAGCAGCAGCGCCACCGTCCACCAGGCCGCCGCGGCCGGGGCCACGAGCGCCACCCGCAGGGCGACGCGCAGCGGGTGTGGCGTCGGCACGGTGGCCGTGGTGTGCCGGGCCGGGTCGTCCAGCAGGAACGCCAGCCCCAGCGCGAAGGCCAGGACCGCGGCCCGCAGCAGGGGCAGCGCGAGCCGCTCCCCGGTCTCCCCGGACCGGGTCAGCGCGGCGAGCAGCAGCCCCGCCGCAGCCGACGCGCCCACCGCGCCCCACGGCATCGCCCGGAAGACGGGAACCACCAGCTGCCGGGTCACCGGCACGTGTCCTCCCCCTCGGGCGCGGGCAGGCCGAGGAGCTTCGCCGCCCCGGCCGCGGTGACCTTCGGCGTGGTCAGCGCGGCCCAGTGCTCCTTGACCCGTGCGGTGGCCTCGGCGCGGGGCAGGTCCAGCAGCCCCCGCAGCACCTCCGTCTGGGCCTCGGTCATGAACAGGACGTTCGTGGGCTGCAGCACGGTGTCGGAGCCGGTGACCGTGTCGCCGAGGCGGACGCGCCGCAGGGCGGAGAGCGGATCGGACTCCCAGCCGACGGCCAGCCACATGAGGGGGACGACGCGCCCGTCGCAGATCGACGTCGCGGCCTCCTCGTCACCCGCGATCAGCACCCCGGCGACGGCGGCCGCGAACTCGGGGACGCGATTGCCGCCCCACTGGGTGCTCACGGTCACCTC
Organism: Streptomyces sp. NPDC085931; assembly: GCF_044540565.1. Taxonomy (NCBI): domain Bacteria; kingdom Bacillati; phylum Actinomycetota; class Actinomycetes; order Kitasatosporales; family Streptomycetaceae; genus Streptomyces; species Streptomyces sp. NPDC085931. The sequence goes on along the minus strand of NZ_JBITSK010000007.1, from coordinate 31,482 downwards.
GTACGGACGCGTCAGGGCCGGCAGCGCGCCGTCACCGGTGAGGCCGTAGCGCGCGTCGATGCGCTGCCGTACGACGACGTCCCGCTCGTGGGCCGCGCCCCCGGCCAGGGACCGCACCCGGTCCACGACCCGGGCCCACTCCCCGGTCCAGGGCTCCCAGTCGGGGAACGCGCAGTACGTGGAGCCGTCCCGCCGGACGCAGGAGTGCACCCGCTCCGGGTGCAGGGTGGCCCGCTCCCGCGCCTCGGTCAGCGCACGGGAGTCGCCGCCCGACTGGGCCACCGCGCCCAGCACCGTCAGGGCCAGCGCCGCCGCCGTGCCCGCGAGGACGGCCGGTCTGCGGCCGCCCGCGACGAGCACCGCCAGCAGCCCGAGGCTCAGCCCCAGCCCCGCCAGGTACAGGGCGTGCCAGGCGGCGGGCCGGCCGATCAGCTCGACGGGCAGGCTGTTGCCGGTCGCCGCGCCGACGGCGGGCACGAGCCACTGCTCCCAGCCGTCCCCGACGCCCGTACTGCCCAGGAACAGGAAGAGGCAGAACACGATCAGCAGCGGCGCGACGAGCGCCGACCGCACCAGGCTCGCCGCCAGCAGCCCGAACAGTCCCAGCAGCAGGACCGTCAGCGGCCCGACGAGCAGTTCGGCCACCGAACCCCGGCCCACCGCCCCGGGGCGCAGCGCCTCCCGCCCGAACTGCGCGGCCACGCAGACCGCGGTGACCAGCACCGGGGCCAGGACCGACAGGGCGTGCGCGGCCGTGCGGCGCCAGGGCGGCAGGACCAGCACCGTCAGGACCTGTTCGGTGCCGTGCCGCCGGGAGCGCAGCGCGGCCTGGTTGACGGACAGCATGACGGCGAGGCCGACGAGTATCGGCGCGCTCTGCGTGGCGCGGTCGGCGTCCTGGAGGACGGGGAAGTCGCCCCAGGCCCGGCCCGCGCGCCACGCGGTCCAGCCGGCGTACACGGCGAAGGCCACGAGCACGGGGACACGGGTCAGCAGCCGCCGCGCCTCGAACAGGGCCAGGGTCCCCACGGCCGCCCGGGGCCCGCCCGCAGGGCTCCGCGTCCCGGGCGCGGCCGGCTGCTCCACGGTCGTGGTCACGCGGCCACCTCCGCACCGGCGCCGTCGAGGGTCAGCAGGTAGCCGTCCTCCAGGGTGGGTTCCAGCAGCTCGGCACCGGCCGGCGGGTCGCCGACGTTGCGGAAGGAGCCGGTCCCGGTGCGCCAGCCGGCCCGCGCGCCCGGGTCGCGCTCCGTGCTGCTCCACACCCGTCCGGCCGCCCGCGCGGTCAGCTCGGCCGGGGTGCCCTCGAAGCGGATCCGGCCGCCGGCCATGACCAGCACCCGGTGACAGAGCATCGCCACGTCCTCCGTCTGGTGGGTGGACAGCAGCACCGTGCGCCCCTGCCCGGCCTCGGCGATCAACTCCCGGAAGCGCATGCGCTGTTCGGGGTCGAGCCCGACGGTGGGTTCGTCCAGCACCAGGAACCCGGGGTCGCCGACCAGGGCGGCCGCGAGGGCGACCCGCTGGCGCATGCCCCCGGACAGCTTGCGGATCCGCTTGCCCCGCACGTCCGCCAGGCCCACCTCGTCGAGCACCCGCCGCACCTCCCGGTGGCGCACGCCCCGGTCGGTCATCTCCTTCAGGATCGCCACGTAGTCGACGAACTCGAAGGCCGTGAAGTCCGGGTGGAACCCGGGCGTCTGCGGCAGATACCCCAGCCGGCGCCGCACCTCCTGCCTCCCCCCGGTGGTCGCGGGGTCGTGGCCGAGCACGGTGAAGGCGCCCCGGTCGGCGGGCAGGGCGGTGGCCAGCACCCGCAACAGGGTGGTCTTCCCGGCGCCGTTGGGCCCGAGCAGCCCGGTGACACCACCGGTCAGGCGCAGCGACACCTCGTCGAGGGCCCGGGTCCCGCCGTAGCGGAGGCCGATCCCGGAGGCGGACACGGTCGGAGTCATACGGCACGTCCCTGCAAGAGGTCGAAGCGGTCACGGAGGAGGTACAGCAGCCCGGCGGCGAGGACGGCGACGGCCGCCGCCACGCCCTGCCCGGCCGGGGTGAACGGGGCCGGCGGCACATCGCCCCCGGCCCCCACCGCGTCGGCCGTCACCAGCAGGACGATCCAGGCGCCGCCGACCAGCGACGGCGCGAGCACCGGCCCGAACCGGGGGGTGAGCGCGAGCCCGGTCGCGGTGAGCGCCAGCGCGGGCAGCAGCCAGGCCAGGGCGCGCAGCCCGTGAGCGGGCAGGGCGAGGCTCGCCAGCAGGTTCAGCCCGAGCACGACGGTCAGCACGGCCACGGTCCGGATCATCAGCAGCCGGAACCCGTGCAGCGGCGCGACGACGGCCATCTCGTACGTCGGGTCCAGCGCGGGCCCGTACGACAGCGCCACCCCGGCCAGCGGCAGCAGCGGCGCCAGGGCGAGGAACGGCGTGGGGAACTCCCCGCCGCCCACGGTGTGCCCGGCCCCCACGCCGAGCAGCAGCACGGCGACGACGGCCCCCAGCCAGGAGCGCCGCAGCACCGGTGCCGCGGCCAGCAGCCGGGCGGTGTGCCCGGCCACCCCGAACCGCACCAGCAGCCCCTCCAGCAGGCCCGGGCGCGGCACGTCCAGCTCGGCGTCCAGCCGCTCCCACCCCGCGTCGAGCGCGGCCGGGTCACCGACCCCGGCCAGCGCGCCGCGGCACCGGTCGCAGGCGGCCAGGTGCGCGTCGGCGGACCAGAGCGCGGGCGCCGCCAGCTCGCCCCGCGCGTAGGCGCGCAGCTCGTCCTCGGGTACGTGCCAGGTCATGCCAGTGCCTCCCGCAACTGCTTGCGGGCGCGCATCGCCCGCGTCTTGACCGTCCCCGGGGGGATCCCCAGCAGGACGGCGGCCTCGCGGGTGGTCAGCCCGTCGATGACGGTCGCCTGCAGCACCGCCCGCAGCTCCGGCGACAGCCGCACCAGGGCCCCGGCGAGGTCCCCGTGCTCCACCCCCGCGAGCACGCGCTCCTCCGCCGACACCTCGTCCCGGTGCCGCAGCCGCGCCAGGGCCTGCCGCAGCCGGCCCCGCGCCCCGTCGCCCCGCAGGGCGTCCACCAGCCGCCGCGACCCGATGCGCCACAGCCATCCGGCGACGTCCGCCGAGGGGCCGTCCTCCCGGTAGCGGGCCTTGCCCCGCCACACCGCGAGGAACGTCTCCTGCACGACGTCGTCGACGACGGCCGCATCGGCGCACCGCCCCCGCAGCCGGGCCCGGAGCCACGGCGCGTAGCGCCGGTACAGCTCCTCGAAGGCGCGCCGGTCGGCGTCCGCCGCGACGGCCCGCAGCAGCTCCCCGTCGCTTCTCGTCTCGCTCACGTCTCCTCATCGGACCGGCCGGGCCGAACGGTTCACGCCGGCCCGCCCGGCTTCCGGCCGGGGCCGCCGGGACGCCCGGACGGGTCCGCGGACCCCCGCGGGCCGCCGCCCGCTATCCCGCACGTCATGTCTCCGTAACCATTGATTCAGACGAGCTTGCGACGCTCGGCCAATGAATCCCGCCGTGCCAGAGCCTCCCCCGCCCCGCGAGGGTCCCGAGGGAAACGGGAGCACTCATGTGACACCTCCGCTCCCGCCCGCGCTGTCCGACGCGCCCGTGATGCTCGCGGCGCGGAAGAATGGGTCCATGAGCCAGCCGAAGCACCAGGCACAGGTCCAGCACGCGCAGCCCTCCGTGGGCTCCATCGCAGCCCACCGCCCGCACACGGTGGCGGCGGTGGTCTCCGATCTGGAACCCGACATCGACGCCGACCTCGACGGCTACGAGGAGTCGCCGTACGACGGGCCCGAGCTGCCGCAGGGCCGCTTCCTCGACCGGGAGCGCAGCTGGCTGGCGTTCAACGAGCGCGTGCTCGAACTCGCCGAGGACCCGAACACGCCGCTGCTGGAGCGGGCCAACTTCCTGGCGATCTTCGCCAGCAACCTGGACGAGTTCTTCATGGTCCGGGTGGCCGGCCTGAAGCGCCGCATCGCCACCGGCGTGGCCACCCGCTCCGCCTCCGGCCTGCAGCCCCGTGACGTGCTGGAGATGATCTGGGCCCGCTCCCGCGAGCTGATGGCCCGGCACGCCGCCTGCTACCACGAGGACGTCGCCCCCGCACTCGCGGAGGAGGGCATCCACCTGGTCCGCTGGAGCGAGCTGCAGGAGAAGGAGCAGGCCCGCCTGTTCACCCTGTTCCGGCACCAGATCTTCCCCGTGCTGACCCCGCTGGCGGTCGACCCGGCGCACCCCTTCCCGTACATCTCCGGCCTGTCGCTGAACCTGGCCGTCGTCGTGCGCAACCCGGTCACCGGCCACAAGCACTTCGCGCGGGTCAAGGTCCCGCCGCTGCTGTCCCGCTTCCTGGAGAGCTCCCCGGGCCGCTACGTCCCCATCGAGGACGTCATCGCCGCCCACCTGGAGGAGCTGTTCCCGGGCATGGAGGTACTGGAGCACCACGCCTTCCGGCTCACCCGCAACGAGGACCTGGAGGTCGAGGAGGACGACGCGGAGAACCTGCTGCAGGCCCTGGAGAAGGAGCTCATGCGGCGCCGCTTCGGCCCGCCGGTGCGCCTGGAGGTCGAGGAGTCCATCGACCGCGAGGTCCTGGACCTGCTGGTGCGCGAGCTGAAGATCAGCGAGGCCGAGGTGTACCCGCTGCCGGGCCCGCTGGACCTCACCGGCCTGTTCCGCATCGCCTCCCTGGACCGGCCCGAGCTGAAGTACCGCAAGTTCGTCGCCGGCACCCACCGCGACCTCGCCGAGGTCGAGTCGGCGTCCGCGCCGGACATCTTCGCCGCGCTGCGCGAGCGGGACGTGCTGCTGCACCACCCGTACGACTCGTTCTCCACCTCCGTCCAGGCCTTCCTGGAGCAGGCGGCCGGCGACCCGGACGTCCTCGCGATCAAGCAGACCCTGTACCGCACCTCCGGCGACTCCCCGATAGTCGACGCGCTCATCGAGGCCGCCGAGTCCGGCAAGCAGGTCCTGGTCCTGGTCGAGATCAAGGCCCGCTTCGACGAGCACGCCAACATCAAGTGGGCCCGCAAGCTGGAGGAGGCCGGCTGCCACGTGGTCTACGGCCTGGTCGGGCTGAAGACCCACTGCAAGCTGTCGCTGGTGGTCCGCCAGGAGGGCGAGACGCTGCGCCGCTACAGCCACGTCGGCACCGGCAACTACCACCCGAAGACGGCCCGCCTCTACGAGGACCTCGGCCTGCTCACGGCCGACCCGCAGGTCGGCGCGGACCTGTCGGACCTGTTCAACCGCCTGTCCGGCTACTCGCGCCGGGAGACGTACCGCCGGCTGCTGGTGGCCCCGAAGTCGCTGCGCGACGGACTGGTCTCGCGGATCACCAAGGAGATACAGCACCACCGCGCGGGACGGCCCGCCTACGTCCGCATCAAGGTCAACTCGATGGTCGACGAGGCCGTCATCGACGCCTGCTACCGGGCCGCCCAGGCGGGCGTGCCGGTGGACATCTGGGTGCGCGGCATCTGCGCGGTGCGCCCCGGCGTGGCCGGCCTGTCGGAGAACATCCGGGTCCGCTCGATCCTCGGCCGCTTCCTGGAGCACTCCCGGGTGTTCGCCTTCGGCAACGGCGGCGAGCCCGAGGTGTGGTTCGGCAGCGCCGACATGATGCACCGCAACCTCGACCGCCGGATAGAGGCCCTGGTCCGGGTCACCGACCCGGCCCACCGCGCGGCCCTGAACCGGCTGCTGGAGACCGGTATGTCCGACTCCACCGCCTCCTGGCACCTCGGCCCGGACGGCGAGTGGACCCGGCATGCGACCGACGCGGACGGCCAGCCCCTGCGCAACGTCCAGGAGATGCTCATAGACGCCCGGAGGCGCCGGCGTGGCACAGCGACACCTTGACCCGACGGATCCCCGGCTCAGGCCCGTCGGGACCGCCCCCACCGGTGAGGCCCTCGCGGGCTACCTGCGGGGCCAGGCCACGGAGTTCCTCCGGGCGCTGCGCCTGCACCGGGAGACGGGCTCGGGGGCGAACGGCTCGGAGGCGGCCGCCGAGGCGGCCCGCGCCCTGCGCCGCTCGGCCCGCCGCATCAGCGCCAGCCTGCACACGTTCCAGCCGCTGCTGGACTCGGACTGGTGCGAGACCATGCGCCCGGAGCTGGCCTGGGTCTCCGGCACCCTGGCCATGGAGCACGCGTACACGGCCCGCCTGGAACGCCTGCTGACGGCCCTGCACCGCCTGTCGGGGTCGACGGCGTTCCCGGCCCAGGTCACGGGCCCGGACACGACGGCGGGCGCCCGCGCCGGCGACACCGGGCCGCGCACGCCGGCGGCACCGGACCGCGGCAACCTGACCGTCGGAGCGGCCAAGGCGGGCGCGCTGCTGGACCGCCAGCTCACCCTCGCCCGCACCCGGGCCCACTCCACCGCCCTGCAGGCCCTCGGCAGCAGCCGCTTCCACGCCGTCGCCGACAAGGTCGCGGTCCTGGCCAGCGAGGTCCCCCTGCTCGCCACGGCCGCCGCCACCGACCTGCGCCCGCACGCCACCGCCGCGGAGGAACGCCTCACCGACGCCGTGACCGCCCTGCCCCTGGTCACCGCGGGCAACCCGTACAACGCCGCGGCCCTCGTCCACGGCCTGTCCCCCGACACGGTCCCGCATCCGCAGGACGCCCCCTGGCACCAGGTCCGCCTGCTGCTGCGCCTGCACCGCTACGCCCGCGAGGCCCTCACCGGGCCCAAGGGCAACGCCGTGGTCGACCTGCGCCTGCTCGACGCCGGCCAGGCACTCAACCGGCACCGGGACGCCTCCGAGGCGGCAGCGGCGGCGGCCCAGGCGGCCCGCACGCCCAGGATCGCCCCGGCCACGGCGTACGCGCTCGGGGTGCTCCACGCCGACCAGCGGCACGAGGTGGAGGCGGCACGTTTCGCGTTCCAGCAGGCCTGGCAGAAGGAGACGGTCGGCGCGTCGTGACCGGCGGGCACCCGGAAGGCGGTGAAGACCAGGTGAGCTCACCCGAGGACCCCACCGTTCAGGCCGCGGGCTGCGTCCTGTGGCGCCGCTCGCCCGGCTCCGGCGAGCTGGAGCTGTGTCTGGTGCACCGGCCGAAATACGACGACTGGTCGTGGCCGAAGGGCAAACTCAAGCGCGCCGAGGACGCCCTGGCGGGTGCCCTGCGCGAGGTGGCGGAGGAGACGGGCTGCCGGGCCGTGCCGGGCGCCGAGCTGCCCACCCTGCGCTACCTGGCGGGCGGCCGCCCCAAGCAGGTCCGCTACTGGGCCGCCGAGGCCGTGAGCTGCGCCTTCGTCCCGAACGACGAGGTCGACCGCGTGCTGTGGCTGTCCCCGGAACAGGCCCGCGCCCGGCTGACGGAGCCCCACGACCGCCCCCTGATCGACGCGCTGCTCACCGCGCTGCGCCGGGCCCGCACCGCCGGCGGCCCGGACTGACGAAGTCCGCTGTTGTCCAGCGGGAACCGCGCGGAAAGCGGAATCCTCACGTGCTCTCCCCGTGAGCATTCCGTGACCTAACCACACCGTCGGCAGGGGTTCACCCGTCGTTCATGTGTGGCCATCGGCGGCTTCACCTGATCTGCCTAATTTCGGCCGTACCAGATGCGAGACGCGCCTGCCGCGTCCGCATCGGTCAGTCTTCGCACGCCGCCGATCAGGACGGCGGCTCCTGGAAGGAACTCAAGTGAAGCTTCAGCGCATGAACCGGCGGGCCCTCGCTCTCGGTGCTCTCGCCGTCTCCGGCGCCCTGGCCCTCACGGCGTGCGGCTCCGACGACACCGGAGGTGCCAGCGGCGGCTCCTCGTCCAACGCCGCCGCGCCCAGCAACATCAAGTGTGACGACGCCTCGGGCCAGGTGCTCGCCGACGGCTCCTCGGCGCAGAAGAACGCCGTCGACGCGTGGGTCAAGCAGTTCTCGGCGGCCTGCAAGGTGGAGATCAACTACAAGGCCGGCGGCTCCGGCGCCGGTGTCACCGCCTTCACCCAGGGCCAGGTCCCGTGGGCCGGTTCGGACTCGGCTCTGAAGCCCGACGAGGTCGAGGCCTCCAAGAAGGTCTGCTCCGGCGGCCAGGGCATCGACCTGCCCATGGTCGGCGGCCCGATCGCCGTCGGTTACAACGTCCCGGGCGTCGACAAGCTCGTCCTGGACGCCTCGACGATCGCCAAGATCTTCGACAGCAAGATCACCAACTGGAACGACCCGGCCATCGCGAAGCTGAACCCCGACGCGAAGCTGCCCAACCTCAAGATCCAGGCCTTCCACCGCTCGGACGAGTCCGGCACCACGGACAACTTCACCAAGTACCTGATCGCCACCGCCAAGAAGGACTTCCCCTACGAGGGCGGCAAGGCCTGGCAGGCCAAGGGCGGCCAGTCCGCTCCGCAGTCCTCCGGCGTGGCCGCGCAGGTCAAGCAGACCGCCGGCGCGATCGGCTACTTCGAGCTGTCGTACGCCAAGGACGGCATCAAGACCGTCGCCATCGACACGGGCGCGGCCGAGCCGGTCGAGGCCAACGTCGAGAACGCCACCAAGGCCATCGCGGACGCCAAGGTCGTCGGCACCGGCAAGGACCTGGCGCTGGAGCTGAACTACGCCACCAAGGCCGACGGCGCCTACCCGATGGTCCTCGTGACGTACGAGATCGTCTGCGACAAGGGCAACAAGGCCGACACCCTGCCCGCGGTCAAGGCGTTCCTGCGCTACGCGGCCTCGGAGGACGGCCAGAAGATCCTCGCGGAGAACGACTACGCGCCGATGCCCGAGGACATCATCGCCAAGGTCCGGACCACCGTCGAGACCCTGAGCTGACCTGAGCGTGCGGTCCGGCCCCTCCGCGGGGCCGGGCCGCACCGTCCGGTGCACCGCCGCCAAGAGCCGCACAGCCGTTGCGGCTCCGCAGACCGGAGAACCCGATGGACACCACACAGATAGCTGACGCACCTCCCCCCACTCCCCCGCTGCCCACGGCCGAGCAGAAGCGCGCCGCCCGTGGCGCCACCCGCCCCGGGGACCGGATCTTCCTCGGCCTCTCGCGCGGCTCGGGCATCCTGCTGCTGGTCATCATGGCCGCCATCGCGGGCTTCCTCACCTACCGCGCGGTCCTCGCCATCAGCGAGGACGAAGGCAACTTCCTCACCACCTTCGAATGGAACACCGGCGTCAACCCGCCGGTCTTCGGCATCGCGGTCCTGGCCTACGGCACGATCGTCTCCTCGATCATCGCCATGATCATCGCGGTTCCGATCGCCGTCGCCATCGCCCTGTTCCTCACGCACTACGCCCCGCGCCGGCTGAGCGGCCCCATCGCCTACGTGATCGACCTGCTCGCCGCCGTGCCGTCCATCGTCTACGGCCTGTGGGGCGCGCTCGTCCTCGTGCCGTACATGAACGGCCTCTTCGGCTGGCTGAACGACTACCTCGGCTGGACCGGCATCTTCTCCTGGCAGAACGGCGCCCCGCGCTCGATGCTCACCGTGGGCATCCTGCTCGCGATCATGATCCTGCCGATCATCACCAACGTGAGCCGCGAGGTCTTCCGCCAGGTCCCGCAGATGCACGAGGAGGCGGCCCTGGCGCTCGGCGCCACCCGCTGGGAGGTGATCCGCATGTCGGTCCTGCCCTTCGGCCGCTCCGGCGTGATCTCCGCCTCCATGCTCGGTCTCGGCCGCGCCCTCGGCGAGACGATGGCCGTCGCCACCGTGCTCTCCCCGGACTTCCTGATCCACACCAGCCTGCTCGACCCGGGCGGCGGCACCTTCGCCCAGAACATCGCCAGCAAGTTCAGCGAGGCCACCGAGTTCGGCCGGGACGCGCTGATCGCCTCGGGTCTGGTCCTGTTCGTCATCACCCTGCTGGTCAACGGCGCGGCCCGCGCGATCATCGCCCGCCGCAAGGAGTACTCGGGGGCCAACGCATGAGCACCGCAACCACCGCCCCGAAGAAGGCGCCCAGCACCCTGCGCGGCGCCCGGCTGCCCAAGTGGGCCCCGTGGGCCATCGCCGCCGGCTCCGTCGCCGCCGGCCTCGGCATCAGCGCGGCCGCCGGACTGCACAGCGACATCCAGTGGGCGCTGATCGCCGCGCTCCTGCACATCCTGGGCACGTACGTCATCGCGGCCAAGGTGGAGAACCGCCGCCAGGCCAAGGACCGCGTGGTCACCTCGCTGGTCTGGGTCGCGTTCCTGCTCGCCGTGGTGCCGCTGGCGTCCCTGGTGTGGTCGACCGTGCAGCGCGGCACCAAGGTCCTCGACGTCTACTTCCTGACCCACTCCATGGGCGTGGTCGCCGACTCGGAGGCGGGCGGCGGCATCTACCACGCCATCCTCGGCACGCTGCAGCAGGTCGGCCTCGCCACCCTGATCGCCGCGCCGGTCGGCGTGCTCACCGCGATCTACCTGGTGGAGTACGGGCGCGGCAACCTCGCCCGGGCCGTCACCTTCTTCGTCGACGTCATGACCGGCATCCCGTCGATCGTCGCGGGCCTGTTCATCCTCAGCCTGATGCTGATGTTCGACATGCAGCCCTTCGGCTTCGCCGGCTCGCTCGCCCTGGCGATCCTGATGATGCCGGTCGTGGTCCGCTCCACGGAGGAGATGCTCAAGCTCGTCCCGAACGAGCTGCGCGAGGCCTCCCTGGCGCTCGGCGTGCCCAAGTGGCGCACCATCCTGAAGGTGGTCCTGCCGACCTCGATCGGCGGCATCACCACCGGCATCATGCTGGCCATCGCCCGTATCGCCGGTGAGACGGCGCCCGTGCTGCTGCTGGTCTTCGGCAGCAAGTTCATCAACGCCAACCCCTTCGAGGGCGCGCAGGCGTCGCTGCCGCTGTACATCTACCAACAGTACGGCTCCGGCGAGGTCACGGCCTACGACCGCGCCTGGGCGGCGTCGCTCACCCTGATCGCCTTCGTGATGATCCTCAACCTGGTGGCCCGCGGCATCGCCCGCTGGAAGGCCCCGAGCACCGGTCGCTGACGCGGCCACTCAGCGACCGACCGAAGTCTGGAAGTGAAGTAGTCATGGCCAAGCGAATCGACGTAAGCGGACTGACCGCCTACTACGGCTCCCACAAGGCGATCGAGGACATCTCGATGACCGTCGAGCCGCGTTCGGTGACGGCGTTCATCGGCCCGTCCGGCTGCGGCAAGTCGACGTTCCTGCGCACCCTGAACCGCATGCACGAGGTCACCTCGGGCGGCCGGGTCGAGGGCAAGGTGCTGCTGGACGACGAGGACCTCTACGGCACGGGCATCGACCCGGTGTCGGTGCGCCGCGAGGTCGGCATGGTGTTCCAGCGGCCGAACCCGTTCCCGACGATGTCGATCTTCGACAACGTGGCGGCGGGCCTGCGGCTGAACGGCAACTACAAGAAGAGCGAGCTGGCGGACATCGTCGAGCGCTCGCTCAAGGGCGCCAACCTCTGGAACGAGGTCAAGGACCGCCTGAACAAGCCCGGCTCGGGCCTGTCCGGCGGTCAGCAGCAGCGTCTGTGCATCGCGCGGGCGATCGCCGTGGAGCCGAACGTCCTGCTGATGGACGAGCCCTGCTCGGCGCTCGACCCGATCTCGACCCTGGCGATCGAGGACCTGATCGGGGAGCTGAAGGAGCGCTTCACGATCGTCATCGTGACGCACAACATGCAGCAGGCGGCGCGGGTCTCCGACCGCACGGCCTTCTTCAACCTCGCGGCGGTCGGCCAGCCCGGCAAGCTCATCGAGATCGACGACACGGAGCGGATCTTCTCCAACCCGTCGGTCCAGGCCACGGAGGACTACATCTCCGGCCGCTTCGGCTGAGCCGCCCTTCGCCGAGACTCCTCGCGGTGCTGCATGGCGGTGCCACCGCGAGGCCGAAAAGGGCCCGCCCCTGGCTCCCGGGGGCGGGCCCGTTCGTGTACCGGCCGGTCCCCGGCCGCGGCTGCCGCTACAGGAAGGCCAGGTTCACGAGGCCGAACGAGGCCGCGGCCACCGTCGCCGCCGCCGGCATCGTGATGAACCACCCCAGGATGATGTTCTTGGCGACGCCCCAGCGCACGGCATTCACGCGCTTGGTCGCGCCCACGCCCATGATCGCCGAGGTGATCACGTGCGTCGTCGAGATCGGCGCCTTGAACAGGAACGCCGTGGCGAACATGATCGACGCGCCCGTCGTCTCGGCCGCGAAGCCCTGCGGCGGGTCCAGTTCGATGATCTTCCGGCCCAGCGTCCGCATGATCCGCCAGCCACCGGCATAGGTGCCCAGCGACAGCATCACCGCACAGGCGATCTTCACCCACACCGGGATCGGGTCGCCGTAGTCCTCGACATCGGCGATGACGAGCGCCATCACCACGATGCCCATCGTCTTCTGCGCGTCCTGCAGACCGTGCCCCAGCGCCATACCGGCCGCCGAGACGGTCTGGGCTATGCGGAAGCCGCGCTTGGCCTTGTGCGGGTTGGCCTTGCGGAACATCCACATGATCGCGGTCATCACCAGGTAACCGGCCAGCAGACCGACCACCGGGGAGATGAACATGGGGATGACGACCTTCTCCAGCACCCCGTGCCAGTAGACCGTCGTCCCACCGGCCAGCGCCGCGCCGACCATGCCGCCGAACAGCGCGTGCGAGGACGACGAGGGCAGCCCGAAGTACCAGGTGATCAGGTTCCAGACGATCGCGCCGACCAGCGCGGCGAAGAGGATGCCCATCCCCTTCGACCCCTCCGGTGTCTGGATCAGGCCCTCACTGACCGTCTTGGCGACCCCGGAGCCCATGAACGCGCCGACGAGGTTCATCACCGCGGCCATCGCCAGCGCGGCCCGCGGCGTCAGGGCCCGGGTCGACACGGACGTGGCGATCGCGTTCGCCGAATCGTGGAAGCCGTTGGTGTACGTGAAGAAGAGCGCGACCCCGATGGTCACGACCAGAGCGAAGGTGTCCATGAAGGGCTCAGGACTCCTTGACGGCGATGGTCTCCACCGTGTTCGCCACGTGCTCGAACGCGTCCGCCGCTTCCTCCAGCACGTCCACGATCTGCTTGAGCTTCAGCACCTCGATGGCGTCGTACTTGCCGTTGAAGAGGTGGGCCAGCAGCTTGCGGTGGATCTGGTCGGCCTGGTTCTCCAGCCGGTTGACCTCGATCCAGTACTCGGTGAGGTTCTCCATCGTCCGCAGGTGCGGCATGGCCTCGGCCGTCAGTTCGGCGGCGCGCGCCAGGACCTCGATCTGCTGCTCGACGCCCTTGGGCAGTTCCTCGACGTTGTAGAGGACGACCAGGTCGACGGCCTCCTCCATGAAGTCCATGATGTCGTCGAGGGACGAGGCGAGGGAGTAGATGTCCTCGCGGTCGAACGGCGTGATGAACGAGGAGTTCAGCTGGTGGAAGATCGCGTGCGTGGCGTCGTCACCTGCGTGTTCCGCTGCCCGCATACGCTCTGCGATCTCGGCCCGGGCGGATGCGTCCGCCCCGAGCAGTTCCATCAGGAGCTTGGAGCCCGTGACGATGTTGTCCGCGGAGGCGGCGAACATGTCGTAGAAGCTCGTCTCCCTGGGGGTCAGACGAAAGCGCACGTGGGGTCCTCGGGGTGCTTCGGTTTCGGTCAGGCTGATGCTAGGCGCATCATCCGGCCACGGCTATCGGGCCGCCCACCAGTGTCGCCCATCAGGCACAGTGATGAGCACGGGGGCGGCCCGAGGGGGCGTCTACCCGGCAAAGTTCGGTACCATATACCCACCAGGGGTATATATCCGCCCACTGTCACCAGGAGGACGCGATGACGGACGTGACCGGCACCACAGATGTCGCGCATGTCACCACCGGCACCGCGGCCGCCGGCGCGGAAGCCGTCACGGACCACGACCACGGCGTGCACGGCTACCACAAGCAGAAGGACGAGCACCTCAAACGGCTCCGCCGGATCGAGGGCCAGATCCGCGGCCTGCAGCGCATGGTCGACGAGGACGTCTACTGCATCGACATACTCACGCAGGTCTCCGCCTCCACGAAGGCCCTGCAGTCCTTCGCCCTGCAGCTGCTGGAGGAGCACCTGCGCCACTGCGTGGCCGACGCCGCCGTCAAGGGCGGCGACGAGGTCGAGGCGAAGGTCAAGGAGGCGACCCAGGCGATCGCCCGCATGCTGCGGACCTGACCGGACCGGCCGCCGGGCCCGGCCTCAGCCGCCGGAGGCGTCCCGCTCCTCGGCCACTCTCAGCACCTCGTCGATGCTCTCCAGGCTGAGCCGCTCCTGGGCCGCCGAGGCCGCGATGATGAGCTCTCCGCACAGTTCGATCTCGGCGAGGGCCACGTGGTCCTGAACTGCCGTACCGCCGACCGGAGCCACGTGCGTCACCTCGTCTCTGCCGTCACCGGCTTCCTAGAGTAGGGAGCGGCCTACACACCGCGCATGGCACGGACGGGCTAGTTCCCGCCGGTCACTCCTCGGCGATCTTGCCCGCGTAGATGTCGTCGTCGTCCGGCAGCCGCACCCGCGCCGGGGCCCCGAAATCGTAGAGCAGGGTCGTCGAGGCGACGGCGACGGGGCTCTTGCGCTGCCCGTTCACGAAGCTGAAGCGGTGGCGGACCTTGCGGATGCGCCCCTCGTCGTCGAGGTAGGCGTCGAACGGGACTTCGGCCGTGGCGAACCCTTTCGCCGCCGCCCGCAGGGCCTCCTCGTTCCCGTCGGACGCCCGCCGCGCGGCGTCCGAGAGGTCCGCCGTGCCCCGGTAGTGCCGCACGCCGGTGCCCGCGACCTCCGTGCGGCCCAGGTAGGTCGCCGTCCGCGTGCCGCGCAGCACCTCCGCCGCGGTGAACGGGTCGGTGGCCCCGCCGGTGACGAGGTTGCCGTCGGACAGCGTCCGGGTGTCCACCCGCACCCACTTGTCCGGGGGCACACCGGCACCCCGGTTCTTCATGAACAGCGCGCCCGGCGCGAGCAGTTCCGTGACGGTCCGGCGCTCGGCGGCCGCCGCGGGGTCCTGCGGCAGCAGCACCCGCAGCTCCCCCAGCCGCTTGCGGTAGTCGTACACCCCGGCGCCCCGGATGGTCACCCGGGTGCCCCCGGCCGCCATCTCCATCGACGTACGGGCCTTCGAACTGCCCGCGTCCACCAGCCGGTCGGCGGCCCGGTGCAGCAGCACCACCGCGTCCCCGCCCCGGGAGTCGCCGGCGACGGCGTCACCGCCCGCGCACCCTCCCGCTCCCAGACCCGCCCCGGCCACGACCCCGGCGGCTAGGACCGCCGCACCCGTTCGCCCGCGCCGCCGTTCCCGCTGCCGCCCAGTCATCGCCTGCCTACCCCCAGCCGGTACGTCCGTCACGGGCCCCCATGTCGTTCCGCTTAACGACCGGTTTGTGCCCCCGTCACGCGAGCCACGCCGTCCGGCATACGAACCCTTTACCCGCGCTGGGTAACGTTGTCGTCGTGGCGCAGCAGGACGGGCTGGACCTTCCCCCCGACCCCCCGGAACACCGCACGACGACCATGGAGCGAGGCCGCTTCTGCCTGGCCGAGTGCTCCTGCGGCTGGCGCGGCCCGGCCCGGCGCGCCAGAAGCCAGGCCCGCACGGACGCGCAGCGGCACACCGCGGGCTGACCGCGTCCCGGTGGAACCCGCACCGCCGGCAACCCGTCTGTCCAGGCGGAACCCACCGGGAGGCCCCATGGAACGGCGCACCGTCCTCACCGCCGGCACAGCGGCACTCGCCGCGGCGGCGACCCCCTTCGCCGCCGCCTGCACGCACGCGAGCCCTCGCACCACGGCCACGGCGGCCACCACGCGCACCCGCGCCGCCGCCGCGGACTGGGCGGCCCTGGCCCGGGACCTCGACGGCCCCCTCGTCCGCCCGGGCGACGCCGCCTGGGCGACCGCGCGGCAGCTGTACAACACCCGCTTCGACGGCCTGAAGCCCGCCGCCGTCGCCTACGTGGCCCACCCCGAGGACATCCGCACGGCCCTCGCCTACGCCCGCGCCCGCTCCCTGCGGGTGGCCATCCGCAACGGCGGCCACTCCTACGCCGGCTGGTCCTCCGGCGACGGCCGCCTGATCGTCGACGTCTCGAAGCTCGACCGGGTCCGCGCCTCCGGCACCACCGCGGTGGTCGGCGCCGGCGCCAGACTCATCGACGTCTACCGCGCCCTGGCCGCCAAGGGCGTCACGATCCCGGCCGGCTCCTGCCCCACCGTCGGCGTCTCCGGCCTCACCCTGGGCGGCGGGCACGGCGTGGTCTCCCGCGCCTACGGACTGACCTGCGACAGCCTCACCGGCGCCACCCTGATCACGGCCGACGGCAAGCAGCTCACCGCCGACGCCAAGGAGAACAAGGACCTCTTCTGGGCCCTGCGCGGCGCCGGCAACGGCAACTTCGGCGTGGTGACGGAACTGCGCTTCCGCACCCACCCGGCACCGCAGGGCGTCTCGGCGTACCTGTCCTGGCCGTGGTCGAAGGCGGCGGCGGTGGTGAAGGCCTGGCAGGAGTGGGGCCCGTCCCAGCCCGACGAGATCTGGTCGTCGCTGCACCTGGCGAGCGCGGCCGGCAGCACCCCGACCGTCTCCGTGGCGGCCTTCTCCCTGGGCACGTACGGCGAGCTGAAGAACGCCGTGGACCGCCTCGCCGACCGCGTCGGCGCCCCGGCCCGCAGCGTCTCCCTCAAGCGCCGCTCGTACGAGGAGTCGATGGAGGTGTACGCGGGCTGCTCCTCGTTCCCGACGGACGCCCAGTGCCATCTGCCCGGCTCGACACCGGGCCGCTCACCCAAGGGCGCCCTGGGCCGGGAGACGTACGCGGCGGCCTCGGACTTCTTCGACCGCTCCCTGTCCCCCGCCGGCATCCACACGCTGCTGGCGCAGATCGGCTCGGTGCGCGGCGGCACGGGCAGCATCGCGCTCACCGCCCTCGGCGGAGCCGTCAACCGCGTCGCCCCCACGTCCACGGCCTTCGTGCACCGCCGCTCGCGCATGCTGGCCCAGTACATCGGCGCCTGGCGCGCGGGCACCAGCGGTACGACGGCCCGGGACTGGCTGGCCTCGGCCCACCGGGCCATGCGTCCCCACGCCTCGGGCGCGGCCTACCAGAACTACACGGACCCGACCCTGACGAACTGGCGCAAGGCCTACTACGGGGACGCGGCGGCGCGTCTGACGAAGCTGAAGAACCAGTACGACCCGGACCGCTTCTTCACGTTCCCGCAGGCGCTCTGACCGGGCCGCGCGTCCCGCCGGACGTCAGGCGGCCAGGTCCCGCTCGGACGCGCGCTCGGCGCGGGACTCCGGGACCACGGCGTCCCGCCCGCCGGGCGCCCGCCCGCCGGCCCGCACCAGCCACCCCGCCCGGGGCGACCGCTCCACCGCCTTCACCACCGGCGTCAGCAGGGCCATGGCGAGCGGGGACAGCAGCAGCGCCACGGCCGTGCCCAGCGCGAACCCGCCGATCACGTCCGTCGGGTAGTGCACGCCCATGTAGACCCGGATGAACCCGCCGAACAGGGCCAGCACGATCCCGAACAGCCCGAACTTCCGGTTGGCGACGAACAGTCCGACCGCCATCGCCATGACGAGCGTCGCGTGGTCGCTGACGAACGAGTAGTCGGTCTTGCCCTTGACGAGGACTTCGAGCCCCTGGTGGTCGAGGAACGGCCGGGGTCGCTCCACGAAGCCCCGTATCGGCACGTTCACCAGGACGGCGACACCGGCCGCCAGGGGCGCCCAGATCAGCGCCGCGACCGTGGACGCCGCGTCCTCCTCGCCCCGGCGCCGGACGGACCACCAGCACCACACCACGAGCAGGACGACGGCGAGCAGCAGGCCGTACTCGCCCACGTACTCCATGACGCGGTCGAACCAGCCCGGCGCGTCCTTGGCCAGGCCATTGATGTCGTACAGCAGGTCGACGTCGGGGTTCGACCCGGAATCGGCGAGTCCAGCCATGGTGCTGCGGCCCCTTCGTCGTCTCTCCCGGCGCACGAGTGTGCGCCGCTCCTGCCACCCCCGTGGTGGTAGATCCGCTTCCGCCGCACGCGTGCGTGACACGTGCGTGTTGACGTCTGCTCGGCTACGTCACCAGGAACGCACGGTCCCCGTTGATACGTTCCACACTCCACCGAATGATCACGCAGACGTTATCGAAGAGAGACACGTCGTCGCAGCTCAGGGGGTGGGTTCACGCTCGGTTCACACCGTCGTGGGGAGCGCTTTCGCGCCATCTTCGGTGACTCTCGTGGCTCCGAAGTAGTCGGGGGTGTCGATCGGGTCGAACCGGATGACGGCACCCGTGCGCGGCGCGTCGATCATGTACCCACCTCCGACATAAATGCCGACATGCCGGATGGCACGGGAATTGGTGAGGTCGTCCGAGAAGAACACCAGGTCTCCCGGCAGCAGTTCGTCCCGGGAGGGGTGCGGTCCCGCGTTGTACTGGTCGTTGGCGACGCGCGGCAGCGTGATGCCCACGCTCTTGTACGCGGCCTGGGTCAGACCGGAGCAGTCGAAGCGTCCGCCCTGCTCAGGGGTGCCGGTGCCGCCCCACAGATAGAGCGTGCCGAGCTTCTTCTGCGCGTACTCGATCGCGCCGGCCGCCTGCCGGGAGGGATCGACCCGGCCCACGGGCGCGGCGAAGCTCTCGGAGAGGGTGGTGATCCGCTTCACGTAGTTCTGCGTCTCGCTGTACGGCGGCACGCCCCCGTACTTGATCACCGCGTACGCGCCCGCGTTGTAGGCGGCCAGCATGTTTTCGGTCAGGTTCCCGCCCACCTTCTTCACGTACGACGCGAGTTCGCAGTCGTAGGAGGCGGCGGAGGGGATCGCGTCCTTCGGGTCCCACACATCGCGGTCGCCGTCGCCGTCGCCGTCGATGCCGTGGGTGGCCCAGGTGCCGGGGATGAACTGCGCTATGCCCTGCGCGGCGGCGTGGCTCTGGGCCCTCGGGTTGAAGCCGCTCTCCTGGTAGAGCTGGGCGGCGAGCAGGGCCGGGCTGATGGCGGGGCAGAGATTGCCCCACTTCGCGACGAGCGACGCGTACGCCGCGGGCACCGAGCCCTTGGCCAGCGCCTTGGCCCCGCCGCTCACCCCGTTGACGAGGTTCCCGGCGACGAGGTAGACGCCCACGACCAGCAGCATCACGAACGCCAGCGCCGAGCTGATCGCAACACCCGCCACGATCCACGCCTTACGCACCGTCAACCGCCCCTCGCCGCCCAGGAGTCCGTCGCTCAGTGTAGAGGCGCCGGTCGCACACCGGAATGATCACGCCGAGGAGAGTCGGAGCGGCCGGAGGAGCAGACGGCGGACCCCCGGGGACACGCCGGGCACACCAGGGGCACGACGGGCACACGGCGGGCACGAGGGGCACGGGGGGCGCGACGACAGCGAGGTTCCGGATTCCCCCACGCGAACACCGGACGGCTACGGCGGCCCCACCGGACGGGACCCGGGTCCCCCAGGGGAGGCACGGGCCGCCGCCGTCCCCCCGCGGCCCGTTCGCCGTGCCGGGTAGCCTTCACCCGGAGAACACGGGCGCGACCGCTCACCCGACCAGCCGTCAGAAACCGTTCGGAAAGGTGAGAAAGGTCGCAGGAGGGCACAACGACGGAACCGCACACCAGGTTTCGCTCAGGCCTCATTGCCCGGCGTGACCTGCCGTGATACACAGAGTGACCATACGATCCTTCGTACACCGTCCGGCGTCTCCCCTTAGGCTCCGGAGCGGAACGGTGGCAAGGTATTCGTACGAAACCCGCCAATCAATGACGCCAAGTCGACATACGACAGCGTCATCGTCGGCGAGAATGAGGCCTGACCTCTGCACGACCGCAGAGGATGCGGAACTACCCAACAGGGGCGGTGACTTACATGCTCTTTGCGGCCGATAAGGGAGACATCAACACCATCATCGGCGGGATCGCTCCGGACTGGGGCCCCTTCGGCAGCCTGGGCAACGAGGCCAAGGTGATGATCGAGGTGGTGATGGCGGTGGCCATCCTGATCTGCCTCGGCATCGCCATCTGGGGCGCCGCCAAGCAGCGCATCGGTGCCACGGCCCTGCGGGACACCTTCAGCGCCGAACAGGGCAAGGGCCTCATCATCGCCGGCCTCACCGGAGTCTTCATCATCGGCTCCCTCGGCACGCTGTTCACCATCGTGTACGGCATGGCCGTGTAGGCCGGGCACCGTCCGCCCCGGCCGGACACGCCCGGCTCCCCTCCATCCCACCCGCCCGTCGTGCCCACCGGCTGAGGTTGCGTTTCCCTGATGTCGAGTCACCACACCGCGCCCGCGCGGGAACCAGCACGGCTACCGTCGTACGAGGAGTACGTGTATCCGTACGACGGCGAGGGGGCGTACGCGGCATGAGTCTCGGTGACGAGCGCGAAACCTCCGGCGGCTACGGCGGCACGGGCCAGACCCGCACCCGCCTGCCCGACACCGACACCGACCCCTACGGCGCCCCACGCCGCGCCCCCCGCTCCTCGTCCCGCAGCCTGGTGACGGTGGTCGGAGTGGTGGTCCTCCTCATCGCAGCGATCGCCTTCGCGAACCGGGGGGACGGCGGTGCCGAGAGCAGCGACCCCGGTGGCGACAAGGCCCAGAGTTCGGCGACGGCACCCTCGGGGAAGCGCCCGGTGGGAGCCAAGACGAGCGGCATTCCCACGGGCTACTCCCAGGACGAGCAAGGCGCCCAGTCCGCAGCCACCAACTACGGCATCGCCCTCGGCTCGGCCGACATGTACAACACGAAGAAGCGCCACGCGATCGTCAACACCGTCTACGCACCCGACGTCGCTGCCACCCAGCTCTCAGCGTTCGACCAGGTGTACTCCCGCCGGAGCTTCCTCGAGAAGCTCGGGCTGAACGAGGACGGCGTCGCGCCGAGCGGTCAGACGTTCGTCTCGCGCGTCATCCCGGTCGGCACCAAGGTCACGTCCTTCGGCGGCAGTACTGCCACGGTCGCTCTTTGGTACACCTCCCTCTTCGGCCTGTCGGGTGAGGGCTCGACGAACCCCGTGACCGAGAGTTGGTACACGACGACCTACCAGCTGAAGTGGGTCGCCGGTGACTGGAAGATCACCGATTTCACCCAGGAGGACGGTCCGGTCCCGGTCGGACGTGACCAGAGAGCCTCCACCGCAGAGGACATGACCAAGGCTGTCGAGGAGTACGGAGGGTTCACCTATGCCCGGTAGGCACCACGTACTCAGGCTCGGCGCCGCGGTCGCGGCGGTGCAGACGGCCACGGTCCTACTGGCCACTCGCGCCTTCGCCGCACCCACACCGTCCCCGTCCCCGTCCCCGAGCAACAACGCGTGCGATCTGCTCAGGGGCGAGGCCAGGGACATCTGCGAGGGCGACACCGGCAGCGGAAGCGGTACGGGCGGAGGAAACCCGTCCCTCGACCCCACCTCCACCCTCGACCCCCTCTCCTCCCTCGCCAAGGGCTGTGCCGACGCCGCCGCCTGGACCGTCGACAAGCTCAGCGACGCCGTGAAGGAGACCGCCAACGTCGACTTCACCAACCCCAAGTTCCTCCAGCAGTACGCTGTCGTCTTCGCCGCCTCGACGATCCTCACGCTCCTGCTGTGGCTCCTGGCCGTCGCCAAGCGGGCCGTCCGCGGCGTGCCCCTGACCACCGCCCTGTCCGAGGCCATCGGCTTCCTCTGGCTGACCGTCCTCGCCTCCGCCTTCACCCCCCTGATCCTCTACACCGTCGTCTCGGCGACCGACGGCATCACCGAGGTCCTCGCCAAAGCCACCGGCGACCAGACCGACACCTTCTTCGGCACCTTCTCCGAGGCCCTCAAGAAGGGCGAGGACATCGGCGGCGGCCCCATCATGCTGATCGTCGTCTCCCTGGTCAGCATCCTCGCCGCCGGCGTCCTCTGGCTGGAACTCGTCATCCGCGCCGCCCTGCTCTACGTCGGCGCCCTCCTCGGCACCGTCGTCTACGCCGGCCTCGTCGACAAGAACCTCTGGGGCCACGTCCGCCGCTGGGCGGGCATCATGATCGCCGTCATCCTCATCAAGCCGGTCATCGTCATCGTGCTCGGCCTCGCCGGCGCCCTGTCCGCCGACGACGGCCCGGACGCCTTCTCCGCCGTCGTCTCCGGCCTCGCCATCATCCTGCTCGCCATCTTCGCCAGCGCGATGATCTACCGCTTCGTCCCCGGCTTCGGCGACGAGATCGCCGGCTCCCGCAACAACCGCATCATGCAGGGCGCCGAGAGCAAGGCCGCGGCCGTCATCAGCTCCCCGGCCTCCCTGGTCGCGCAGGGCATCAAGACGCACAGCACCCGCGCCGACCACAACGGCGGAGGCGGCCAGTCCTCCGCCCCCCGCCCCAGCAACCCCGCATCCGGCGGGGTCGCCGCGCACAGCGCGCGCACCTCGAACGGCGGCGGCGGATCTGTCCCCTCCGCCGCACCCGCCCCCCGTTCGAGCAGCCCCGTCAACACCCCGCACGCCAGCAGCACCCGCAACAGCAGTACCAACCGCACGGGAGGTGAAGGGCGTTGACGACCGAGTCCCACGTGTCCCATCCGGTCACGCCCCGCCGGACATATCTGATCGGCCGCGCCCGGCCGAACGCGATCATCGGCCGCAACCGCGAGACCGGCGAGATCGCCCTGATCGTCGTGGGCGCGTTCCTCGGCATGATGTGCGGACTCCTCGTCCCGGTGCTGTCCCTGCGCATCGTGCTGCTCGCCGGGTTCCCGATGCTGGCGCTGGCCGCGGTCTACGTGCCCTACAAGCACCGCACCTTCTACAAGTGGTTCGAGATCAACCGCAGCTACAAGCGCACCCTGAAGCGGGGCGCCACCTACCGCTCCACCGCCGTCGAGGCCGGCACCCGGCTCGACGGCCGCGAGGTCGAGGTCGGCCCGCCCCCCGGCATCGGCCGCATCACCTGGCTCTCCGCCCCCTTCGGGCCCGACGAGATCGCCGTCCTGCTGCACGCCGACCGCAAGACCGTCACCGCCGCCATCGAGATCGAGGGCCCCGGTGTCGGCCTGCGCGACAGCGAGGACCAGGAGGCCCTGGTCGACCGCTTCGGCACGCTGCTCAAGCACGTGGCCAACGGCGACGGCTTCGTCACCCGCCTGCAGATGCTCGCCCGCACCCTGCCCGCCGACCCCGACGCCCACGCCAAGGACGTCGCCGTCCGCGGCGACGACAGGGCCCTGCCCTGGCTGCAGGAGTCCTACGACCAGCTCCAGTCGATGGTGTCGACCAGCAGCGAGCAGCACCGCGCCTACCTCGTCGCCTGCATGCACTACACCCGCGACCTCGCCGCCGAGGCCAACGCCATGGCCCGGGCCGCCCGCGCCCACGGCGGCAAGGTCGACCGCGACGCCGGACTCGCCGTCGTCATGGCCCGCGAGCTCACCGACATCTGCTCGCGCCTGCAGGAGGCCGACATCCGCGTCCGCCAGCCGCTCGGCCAGAGCCGGCTGTCCTCGCTGATCCACTCCATGTACGACCCGGACCACCCGATCGACCACATCCAGGCGATGACCAAGCGCAACGCCTGGCCGGCCGAGCTGGACGCCATGGAGCCCACCTACCTCCAGGCCAAGACCCGCGAGTCCTCCACCCGCGCCCCCTGGTGCCACGCCACGGCCTGGGTGAAGGAGTGGCCGATGACCCCCGTCGGCGTCAACTTCCTCGCCCCGCTCCTCGTCCACACCCCGGACGTCATCCGCACGGTCGCCGTCACCATGGACCTCGAACCCACCGAGGTCGCCATCGAGCGCATGCTCACCGAGAAGACCAACGACGAGGCCGAGGCGTCCCGCGCCGCCAAGATGAACCGCACGGTCGACCCCCGCGACGTGGCCGCCCACTCCCGGCTCGACCAGCGCGGCGAGGACCTCGCCAGCGGCGCCGCCGGCGTCAACCTCGTCGGCTACATCACCGTCAGCTCCCGCAACCCCGACGCCCTCGCCCGCGACAAGCGCACGATAAGGGCCTCGGCCGGCAAGTCGTACCTCAAGCTCGAATGGTGCGACCGCGAGCACCACCGCGCCTTCGTGAACACCCTTCCCTTCGCCACCGGCATCCGGAGGTAGGACCTGATGCGGGATCCGCTGTCCGTCCTCACCGAGGCCTTCACGTCCTTCCTCTTCGGGAAGGTCGAGACGACCCGGCTCCCGGTGCGCACGTCCACGGGCCAGGCCCAGGCCGTCTACCTCCCGACCGCCGCCCCGGGCCTCGGCGACTCGGGCGTCATCATCGGCCGCGAGGTGTACTCCGGCAAGGGCTACATCTACGACCCCTTCCAGCTCTACGGCCAGCAGCTCCCCGCCCCCCACTGGCTGGTCCTCGGCGAGTCCGGCAACGGCAAGTCGGCGCTGGAGAAGACGTACGTCCTGCGCCAGCTCCGCTTCAAGGACCGCCAGGTCGTCGTCCTGGACGCCCAGGGCGAGGACGGCGTCGGCGAGTGGAACCTCATCGCGCAGGAGCTGGGCATAACTCCCATCCGCCTGGACCCCATGGCCGCCCTGGACATGGGGATCCGCCTCAACCCGCTCGACCCCGCGATCACCACGACCGGCCAGCTCGCGCTGCTGCGCACGATCATCGAGGTCGCGATGGGCCACGGCCTGGACGAGCGGTCCGGCTTCGCGCTCAAGGTCGCGCACGCCTACGTCAACGCGACGATCACCGACCGCCAGCCGGTCCTCACCGACATCGTCGAGCAGCTGCGCCACCCCGAGCCCGAGTCGGCCGAGGCGATGAACGTCGCCATAGACGACGTCCGCGCCTGGGGCCTGGACGTCGCCCTGGTCCTGGACCGCCTGGTCGACGGTGACCTGCGCGGCATGTTCGACGGCCCGACGACGGTGGGCATCGACCTCGACGCCCCGCTCATCGTCTTCGACCTGTCCCACATCGACCGCAACTCCATCGCCATGCCCATCCTCATGGCGATCGTCGGCGTGTGGCTGGAGCACACCTGGATCCGCCCCGACCGGAAGAAGCGCATCTTCCTCGTCGAGGAGGCCTGGCACATCATCAACAGCCCCTTCGTCGCGCAGCTCTTCCAGCGCCTGCTGAAGTTCGGCCGACGCCTGGGCCTGTCGTTCGTGGCGGTGGTCCACCACCTCTCCGACGTCGTCGACGGCGCGGCCGCCAAGGAGGCCGCGGCGATCCTGAAGATGGCCTCGACCAGGACGATCTACGCCCAGAAAGCCGACGAGGCGAGGGCCACGGGCCGGGTCCTCGGCCTGCCCCGCTGGGCGGTCGAGATCATCCCCACCCTCACCCCCGGCATCGCCGTCTGGGACGTCAACGGCAACGTCCAGGTCGTCAAACACCTGGTCACGGAGACCGAACGCCCGCTGGTCTTCACCGACCGCGCGATGACGGAGTCCTCCGCCGACCTGACGGACGACGCCCTGCACGCCGCCGAGATCGAGGCGGAGGAGAGGGCCGCGGCCTTCGTGGAGCACCACATGGGCGACTCCGAATCGACGGTGGCGTAGGCGCAGGGGAGAAACGCGTGAGACCGGACGACCGCCGCACCCCGCGGGACACCCAGGGAGGCATCCCCGACGGCCTGCTCGTCGGCATACTCGCCTTCCTCCTCGGGACGACCCTGCTGGCGTGGACGGCCACGGGCCTGGCCGGCCTGTTCGCCCACGGCGCCTGGCCGTCCGGCGTCACCTTCGTCCGCACGCCCCTGGCCATGCGCCACCTCATCGCCCGGCCCCACGACATCCCCGGCGCCTGGCCCGGGACGCCCCCCGGCGACCTCTCCGGCTACGGCCTGTTCTGGGGCCTGTTCATCGGCCAGCTGATGATCCTGATCGTCCTGACCGTGTTCGTGATGGGCACGCTGGCCAGGTGGCGGGCGGTCCGCGCACGACGCCGCCTGGAACAGACGACGCCCCCGGAAACCCGGCAGCACGGGTCACCGGCCCAGGGCCCGACGCACCACGACGCCCCGGCCCCGCATCCGGCACCGGGCGCGACACACCACGACGCCCCCGCCCCGGCCCAGTCCGCCTCGGCGCGGCCTCACACCGTCCGGACTCCGGCCGCGGCCGCGCACGACGTGCCCACCCCCCGCCGCGCCGCCCCCGAAGCCACCCACCCCCTGGAGCCGACCGCGCCCCTGGCCCCCACGCCCCCGGCGTTCGGCCGAGAACGGGTGAACGGGTGGGAGAAAGTCCTCGTGGCCCCGAGGGAGACCCGCCAGACCACCGCCATCCAGGCCGTACGCGACGCGGAGGGCCCCGCCCTGGTCGTCACCTCCAACTCCGCCCTCTGGCTGGAGACGAAGGACCCCCGCGCCAAACTCGGCCCCACCCACCTCTACGACCCCACCCACCTCTGCACCACCCCGTCCCGCCTCCACTGGTCCCCCATCACCGGCTGCGAGGACCCCCACACCGCGGCGACCAGAGCCACCGCCCTGCTCACCCCCGTACGCCCCACCGCCAAGCTCGACCAGGCCGTCACCGACACGGCCCTCACGCTCCTGCGCAGCTACCTGCACGCCGCCGCCGTCGACGGCCGCACCATCCGCCACGTCCACCGCTGGTCCCAGGGCACCCAGATCCAGGACGCCGTCCGCATCCTGCGCACCAACCCCAAGGCCGCCCCCGGCTCCGCGGGCGAACTCGAAGGCGCCCTCACGGCCCACCCGGAACGCCGCGACGTGGCCCAGCAGTTGACCACCCGCGCCCTCGCCGCGCTCTCCACCGTCAACATCCGCGAGGCCTGCACACCCAACCGAACTGATGCCCTCGCCCTGGATTCCTTCGTCCACGAAGGGGGCACGCTTTATGTGGTCGGTGAATCCATCGAGGACCCCAGGACCAACCCGGGCGCGATGCCCTTCCTGACGGCCCTCGTCTCCAGCGTGGTCGAGCGCGGCCGGCGCATGGCCGAACGGTCATCCTCCGGTCGCCTCGACCCACCACTGACCCTCGTCCTTGACGACGTCGCGGCCGTGGCCCCGCTGCCCCAGCTCCCCGAGCTGCTGGCCACCGGAGCGGACCGGGGCCTGCCCACCCTGGCCCTGCTCCGCTCCCGCGAGCAGGGCCGCGCCCGCTGGCCGCACGACGAACTACCCGTCTGACAGCGGCGCCCCCACACCGTCCCGCTCCAGCACGAACTCCAGCTCCCGCTCCCCCGAATCCCCGAGCGGCACCGTCACCCCGCTGGGCACGAACCCCACCCGCCGGTAGAACCGCTGCGCCCGCCCGTTCTCCTCGTGCACGATGAGCCGCACCCGCTCCAGGCCCCGCCCCCACGCCCACTCCAGGGCCGCGTCGAACAGCACCTCGGTCAGCCCGCTCCCGCGCTCCTCGGGCCGCACGAACACACCGACCAGGTGCCCCTGCTTCCGCTCCACCGGAAACCCGGCCCAGTCGGTCGTCCCCGGCTCCTCCACGAGCACGGTCACCGTCGCCACCCACCGCCCGTCCGGCCCCTCGGCGATGATCTGCTGCCGCGCGTCCACCCCCTCGGCGGCACCGGCCGTCCGCTCCCGCCAGTAGGACTCCGGCCGGGCCACGGCCTCCTCGTACGTCTCCAGGAAGGCCAGGTGCGCCACCGGATCCCGCAGCGCGTCCAACCGCAGTTCCCTCGCCGCGGCCCACTCCTCGGCACGGACGGACCGGATCACATAGCTCATGCGGGCCACCGTAGTACCCGGGTACGACACCCCTCACCCCGATAACCACCGCCGGTCCGACGCCCGCCGCCCCCGCGCACAGCAGCATCGAACCATGCTGACCGCACACGAACTCACCAAACGCTACGGCGACCGGACGGTCGTCACGGACCTGTCCTTCGCCGTCCGCCCCGGCACCGTCACCGGCTTCCTCGGCCCCAACGGCGCCGGCAAGTCCACGACCATGCGCATGCTCCTCGGCCTGGACACCCCCACCCGCGGCCACGCCACCGTCGGCGGCCGCTCCTACGCCGCCCACCCCGCGCCCCTGACCGAGGTCGGCGCCCTCCTGGAGGCCCGCTCGGTCCACCCCGGCCGCACCGCCCACCACCATCTGCGCGCCCTCGCCCACACCCACGGCATCCCCCGCGCCCGCGTCGACCACGTCCTCGGCCTCACCGGCCTGACCGACGTGGCCCACCGCCGCGTCAAGGGCTTCTCCCTGGGCATGGGACAGCGCCTGGGCATCGCCGCCGCCCTCCTCGGCGACCCGGCCGTCCTCCTCCTCGACGAGCCCGTCAACGGCCTCGACCCCGAGGGCGTCCTGTGGATCCGCAACCTGCTCAAGTCCCTCGCCGCGGAGGGCCGCACGGTCTTCGTCTCCTCGCACCTGATGAGCGAGATGGCCCTCACCGCCGAGCACCTCGTCATCATCGGCCGCGGCCGCCTCCTCGCCGACACCACGGTCACCGACTTCGTCCGCGACTCCGGCGCCGGCGCCGTCAAGGTCGTCACCCCCCGCGCCCCCGACCTCGCCCGCCTCCTCACCGCCCCCGGCGTCGACATCACCACCGACACCCCCGGCACCCTCCACGTCCGCGGCACCGACGCCCGGCACATCGGCGACACGGCAGCCGCCCACGGCATCCCCCTGTACGAACTCACCCCGCACGCCGCCTCCCTGGAGGAGGCGTTCATGGACCTCACCCGCGACGCGCTGGAGTACCCGGCCACCCTCGAAGGAGCAGCGGCATGACCACGGCGACCCTCCCCTACCGCGTGACGCCCGCCCGCGTCCTGCGCTCCGAGTGGCACAAGCTCCGCACCCTGCGCTCCACCTGGATCAACCTCGCCGTCACGAGCCTGCTGACCGCCGCCATGGGCGCGGGCCTCGGCGCCGCCTACGACGGCTCCGGCGAAGGCGGCATGGACCCCGTCATGTTCGCCCTCCTCGGCACCCAGTTCGCCACGATCAACCTCGGCGTGCTCGGCATCCTGGCCACCGCCGGCGAGTACTCCACCGGCCAGATCCGCGCCACGATGACCGCCGTGCCGCGCCGCCTGCCCGTTTTGTGGTCCAAGGCCGCCGTCCTGATGGCGATCGCCCTCCCCCTCACCCTGGCGACCAACCTGGTCACCTTCCCCCTCGCCCAGTCCTTCCTCACCGGCACCGACCTGTCCGCCTCCCTCGGCGACCCCGGCGTCCTGCGCGCCCTCGCGGGCAACGCGGCCGGCCTCACCCTCCTCGCCGTCCTCGCCCTTGCCATCGGCGCCCTGCTCCGCTCGGTCCCGACGGCCATCGGCGTCTTCATCGGCCTGATCATGATCCTCCCGGAGGTCCTGGCGATGCTCCCGTACGACGCCGTCCGCGACGCCGTCCGCTACTTCCCGGGCAAGGCCCTGGAGGCCCTCACCACGGCCCAGCCCACACCCGGCACGGCCTCCCCGGGCGGCGCCCTGCTCGCCATGCTCCTGTGGACGGCGGCGACCCTGGCCCTGGCCGCCTGGGCCCTGCGCCGCCGGGACGTCTGACACCCGGCCCGCGCAAGGCTCACCATGGACCCCGTGACGACGGAAGACCGGGCGCCGGAGCCCCTCACCGAGTACGCCCACCGCCTCACCCGCCGGGTGCGCGCCTTCGACCGCCGCCACCCGCTGCTGTGGGACCTGCACTTCGCCGGCTTCTGGGTGACGGCCGCCCTGATCGACTACCTCGGTGACGGCTGGCGGCACAACGCCCACAGCCAGGACGTCCCCGGCTGGCTCCTGCTGACCCTCAGCCTCGGCTTCTCGCTGCCGCTGCTCTGGCGCCGTACCCACCCGGGCACGGTCCTCGCCGCCCTGGCGCCCCTGGCCCTCGCCAACGCCTGGACCGGCGCCGCCCTCCAGGCCTCCCTGCTCCAGCTGGTCCTCGTCTACCACCTGGCCCTGCGCCGCCCCCTGCGCCACCTGTGGTGGGCCACCGCCCTGTTCCTCGCCCCGGTCCTCGTGTCGATCCTGCGCCACGGCGAGGGCAGTTGGGACCAGCAGATCGGCTCGCAGCTGATGTCCGTCACGGTGGCCGCGCTCATCGGCGTCACGGTCCGCACCCGCCGCAACCACACCGAGGCCCTGGAGGACCGCGCCCGCCGCCTGGAGCGGGAGCGCGACCAGCAGGCCCAGCTCGCCACCGCCGCCGAACGCGCCCGCATCGCCCGCGAGATGCACGACATCATCGGCCACAACCTCTCCGTCATCACCGGCCTCGCCGACGGCGGCCGGTACGCGGCCGGCAAGTCCCCGGAACGCGCCGCCCAGGCTCTCGACGCCATCGCCACGACCAGCCGCCAGGCCCTCACCGAACTCCGCCGCCTGCTGGATGTCCTGCGCGAGGAGGAGAGACAGCAGGCCGACCTGACCCCCCAGCCCGGCCTCACCGACCTCGCCCCCCTCCTCGACGGCGTCCGCTCCGCGGGCCTGCCCGTCCGCCTCACGAGCCACGGCACCCCCACCCTCCCCCCGGGCCGCCAGCTCACCGTCTACCGCGTCGTCCAGGAAGCCCTCACCAACACCCTCAAGCACGCCGGCCCGGGCGCGACGGCGGAGATAGACCTCGCCTACGGCGACAAGGCCGCCGTCACCGCCACCATCACGGACACGGGCACCGGCGGCCCCCCGGACCCCCGGCCCGCGGGCCGCGGCCTCCCGGGAATGCGCGAGCGAACCACCCTCTACGGCGGCACACTTGAGGCCGGCCTCCGCCCCCACCCGGAACGCGGCTGGCGCGTCCGCCTACACCTCCCGGAGGAGACCCCGCAGTGACCACGGTCCTCATCGCCGACGACCAGCCCCTGCAGCGCTTCGGCTCCCGCATGCTCCTGGAGAGCCAGGACGACATGACGGTCGTGGGCGAGGCGGCCAACGGCAGCGAAGCCGTCCGCATGGCGGCCGAGCTCCACCCCGACGTCGTCCTCATGGACATCCGCATGCCCGGCCTGGACGGCATCGAGGCGACCCGCCGCATCACAGCGGCCGGCGACCGCACCCGCATCCTGATCGTCACCACCTTCGACCTGGACGAGTACGCCTATGCGGGCCTCCGCGCCGGCGCCTCCGGTTTCCTCGTCAAGGACGCCCAGCCGGAGGAACTCCTGTCCGGCATCCGCGCGGTCGCCACGGGTGACGCGGTCGTCGCCCCCAGCCTCACCCGCCGCCTCCTCGACGCCTACGTCCACCACCTGCCGGCGGACCCGGCCAGTGAGACGGCACCGCGGCAGGACCCTCGCCTCGCCTCCCTGACGGACCGGGAACGCGAGATCCTCACGGTCATCGGCCAGGGCTGGACGAACACCGAAATAGCCACACGGCTGCACCTGGCCGAGTCGACGGTGAAGACCCACGTGGGCCGCATCCTCGCGAAGACCGGCTGCCGCGACCGCATCCAGGCGGTCATCCTGGCGTACGACACGAAGCTCGTGCAGCCGTCATAAAGGGAAAGCCGCCGGGGAAAAGCCGCCAGGGAAAAGAAAAAGGCCCACACCATAAGGTGTGGGCCTTTTCAATGATTGTTCGGCGGCGTCCTACTCTCCCACAGGGTCCCCCCTGCAGTACCATCGGCGCTGTAAGGCTTAGCTTCCGGGTTCGGAATGTA
>NZ_JBITSK010000006.1:455907-519566 GCF_044540565.1 Streptomyces sp. NPDC085931 | reverse complement strand
TGCATGCGCGCGCCCGGCATGACGATGTTCCGCATGCCGATCTTCACCTGGAACGTGCTGCTGACCGGTGTGCTGGTCCTGCTGGCCTTCCCGGTCCTGGCCGCGGCCCTGTTCGCGCTGGAGGCGGACCGCAAGTTCGGCGCCCACGTCTTCGACTCCGCCAACGGCGGCGCACTGCTGTGGCAGCACCTGTTCTGGTTCTTCGGCCATCCAGAGGTGTACATCATCGCGTTGCCGTTCTTCGGCATCATCAGTGAGGTCATCCCGGTCTTCTCCCGCAAGCCGATGTTCGGCTACACGGGTCTGATCGGCGCGACCATCGCGATCGCGGGCCTGTCCGTGACGGTGTGGGCGCACCACATGTACGTCACCGGCGGTGTGCTGCTGCCCTTCTTCTCCTTCATGACGTTCCTCATCGCCGTCCCGACCGGTGTGAAGTTCTTCAACTGGATCGGCACCATGTGGAAGGGCTCGCTGTCCTTCGAGACACCGATGCTCTGGGCCACCGGCTTCCTGATCACGTTCGTGTTCGGTGGCCTGACGGGCGTGCTGCTGGCCTCGCCGCCCCTCGATTTCCATGTCTCCGACTCGTACTTCGTGGTGGCCCACTTCCACTACGTGATCTTCGGCACCGTGGTGTTCGCGATGTTCTCCGGCTTCCACTTCTGGTGGCCGAAGTTCACCGGCAAGATGCTGGACGAGCGCCTGGGCAAGATCACCTTCTGGACGCTGTTCACCGGCTTCCACGGCACGTTCCTGGTGCAGCACTGGCTGGGCGCCGAGGGCATGCAGCGGCGGATCCCCGACTATCTGGCGGCGGAGGGCCTGACCACCCTCAACACGGTGTCGAGCGTCTTCTCGTTCCTGCTCGGGATGTCGCTGCTGCCGTTCTTCTACAACGTGTGGAAGACGGCCAAGTACGGCGAGCGGGTCACCGCCGACGACCCGTGGGGTTACGGGCGTTCCCTGGAGTGGGCCACCTCCTGCCCGCCGCCGCGGCACAACTTCGTCGTCCTGCCCAGGATCCGCAGCGAGTCCCCGGCGTTCGACCTGCACCACGCGCGCGTCGCGGCGGCGGAGCGGGAGCTGACGCTGCGATGACCGCGACGGGTGAACCGCCGGTGGATCTGCGGGCGTTCCACAACGAGGTCGAGGGGCATCTGCTCGCCGCCGCGGCGCACGAGGAGGCCCGGTGCGCCGCCGCCCGCTTCGCCGCCGGCCTGGACTGGCTGCCGGCGGCGCAACGGGCGGAGGTGGAGCGGCGGTTCGCTGAGGAGCACCTCGCCCTCGCCCGGGCCTCCTGGGAACGCACGGCGCGCCGCGGGGAGGAGTTGCGCGGCGAGTACGAGGCGCTCTACCGGGGGCTGCGGGCACGGCTGCTGGCCGGCGTGCTGCTGGCGCTCGCGCTGGTCGTGGCGGTGGATCTCGTGGTGCTCGCGGCCGTCTAGCGGCCCAGCCCTCCGGCGCGGGGCGCAGCACCTCGACGAGGCCGGCGTGGCCGTCCTGTCCGTGGCCGACGGCGCAGCCCTTCTCCATCGCGGCACGACACCGTCGCAGCGGCTGCCGGACCGGTGGCCCGGGCAAGCGCGGTCGTTGCCGGAGTCGACGGACCCGCCGATCGGGAAGGCAGGCGAAGTCAGCGGTCCGGGCACGGCCGGCAACCCTCGCCGCCGACCCGGGGCGTGTCGACCGGCGACCACCGGTGGGCCTTCCAGGGGCGCCGGCGGGCGGGGTGCGCGCCCCGCGGGGTCCGGCTCAGCCGCGCGGGCTCCATCCCGGTGGCCGCAGGATGCCGAGCAGTTGGCGGACCAGTTCGTCGACGACCTCGTCCAGGGTCGCGTCCACCCAGCCGGCGCTCCAGTCGTGCAGCAGGCCGTTGACGCTGCCGATGAAGCCGGTGGCCGCGAGGCGGTAGTCGCGCGGGGCGGCCTCCCCGCGCGCGGCGGCCGCCCCGGCCTCGGCGCAGATCAGGTCGACCCAGCCGGCGCGCCGGGCCAGCCGCTGCTCCTCCAGGCGCGGGCTGACGCCGATGATCTCGACGAAGGTGATGCGGATCCGGCGCGGATCGGCGGCCAGGTTCCCCGCATAGGCGCGGAAGATCGCCGTGACGCGCTCGGCCAGCGGCAGATCCGCCGCCTCGGCGGCCGCCCGCAGCACCGCCGCCTCGGCCCAGCCGTTGACCTCCAGGTGCAGCGCGGCGAGCACGTCCTCCAGGGTGCGGAACTCCTCGTAGAACTGACGGGTCGACAGCCCGGCCGCCTCGCTGAGCGCCGCGACGGTGGTGGCGCGGAAGCCGGGGGCGCCGCCGAACAGGTCGAGCGCGGCGTCGAGGAACCGCCGGCGCCGCTCGGCCTGCCGCTCCTCGGCGGTCTTGCCGCCGTAGCGGCCGGTCGGCGCTCTGAGTCTGCCCGGCACCGGCTCTCCCCTCTTCGGGTGCCCTCCCCTCGTTCGACACACCGAATTTTGTCGTGTACGCGGTCTTGTGGAGAAGGCCGCCCCTTCCTTACTTTTCAGTAAGTTCACTCTGAAAGCACGTGTGTTCAGATTCCTCACCCCACCGCAGAGGAGGGATCAGCCATGTCCGTCTTCCGACGACGGCACCTGTGCTCCCTGACCGCCGCCCTCGCCCTGACCACCGCCCTGCCCGCGACCGCCGCCGCGACGGAGCCGGGTTCCTCCGCCGCGCTGCGCGAGGTGCTGTTCGTGGGCAACAACTGGGAGGGCACCGCCGACGTCCTGAAGTCCACCGGCGACTTCGCGAAGATCGGCCGGATCAACGTCGTTCCCGACAAGGACGAGCGGATGGCGGAGATCAACGCCGATCCGATCAGATGGATCGCCTTCATGACGATCCGCAACAGCGTCGGCGAGGGACACGACCAGTTCGTGGACGACATGTACTCCACACCGGACGGGACGTCGGTGGTCGTGTCGCGGCCCAGCTTCGCCGACGTGGTCTCCATCGACCTGGCGTCCGGGCGGCTCAACTGGCGCTTCCCGGTGTCCGGTTTCCGCGCCGACCACATGGCGGTCTCCCCCGACGGCAAGCGGGTCGCGGTGTCGGCCTCCACCGGCAACGCCGTGCACGTGCTGGACATCGAGACCGGCAGACAGCTCGGCAAGGCCTCCACCGGCGACAAGCCGCACGAGAACATCTTCACCAAGGACGGCAAGTACCTCTACAACATGTCGATCGGCGAGGTGAACACACAGACCGACGCGCCCTGGCTGGACTGGACGAAGGGCGACCGCCGCATCACCGTCATCGACGCGACCACGTACCAGCAGGTCAAGGTCATCGACATGCGGTCGCGCCTGGACGCGATCGGCCTGAAGGACTACTCCGACGCGGTGCGCCCCGCCGTGTTCTCACCGGACGAGTCGAAGCTGTACTTCCAGGTCTCGTTCTTCAACGGCTTCTTCGAGTACGACCTGGCCACCGACCGGATCACCCGCACGAAGACCCTGCCGAAGAACCCGGCGACCAGCGACGACCGCACCACCTTCGTCAACGACTCGCGCCACCACGGCCTGTCCATGAGCCCGGACGGCAGGAAGCTGTGCGTGGCCGGGACCATGGACGACTACGCCACGGTCGTCGACCGCGCCACCCTCCAGGAGGGCCCGCTCGTCACCGCCGCCAAGCCCTACTGGGCCACGGTCAGCGGTGACGGCAAGGCCTGCGTGGTCTCCGAGAGCGGCACCGACCAGGTCACGGCCATCGACTTCGCCACCGGCAGGAAGGTCGTGTCCGTACCGGTCGGCGACCATCCGCAACGCGTCCGGCTCGGTCGGGTGGCCGCCGACTGGACGAGTCCGTCCAGTAATTGACCTCCTGCGCCTCCCGGGCCGCCGGCTCCGAGCGGTGCCGTCGCCGTGAACGCGGACGGGGCGTTGACGGTGGCCGGGTCGGAGACGGCCGTGATGGACGCAGCCGGAAAACTCGCCGGCAGATGCAGTTCGGTCGGTGCCGGGCCCACCACGGTCCGGCGCTGTCCGGACACCGTCAACACCGTTGACTCCGGGGTGTGTTCCGGCTCGCCGGACGCGCCTCAGCCGCTGACCCGTCGCGTCACGTTCAGCAGGTACTCCTTCCTGTCCAGCGGGTTGAGGTCGGTGCGCGGACGCTCGGGGACGGGGCCGTGCCCGACCGGGGCGTAGTGCGCGAAGGAACTCTCCAGTTCGCCCTCGCCCCGGGTGAGCCCCGGCAGCCGCTGTTCCAGAGCGTGCACCCGGGCCGCCGGCACGGTGCCCTCCAGGACGCAGAGGCCGCTCTGGTGGTGCGTGGCCTCCGGCACCGCCCCGAGGCCGGCCAGGGCCGGCAGCAGGGCACCCAGGGTGTCGGCCGGGGCCTCGACACGGAAGCGGTGCAGTGGCTCGTGCACCCGGGTCCCGGCCCGCCGCAGCGCCTCGACCAGCACCAGCGGGGTCACGCCGCGGAAGTCGGCGCCGGTGCTCGACATGCTCTTGTCGAACCCCTGGTGGGCGTGGCTCTGCCGGGGCGAGTAGCCGCTGTGCGTCATGGTCACCGTGCAGTCCGGGACCGGCCAGCCGTGCAGGCCCTGGTCGAGGGTCTCGCGCACGGTGTCCTCGACGGCCTTGAAGAAGGCGTACGGCATGGAGCCGAGCTCCACCTCCAGCCGGAAGGCCACGCCCGAGCCGGGCGGTGCGGGCTCGACGCGCAGCCCGACCGTCGCGAGGAACGGGTTCGGATCCTTCTGGTTGAACTCGACGGCGTGCCCGGGGCCCACGAGTCGTTCGACGCAGAGCGGGGTGGTCTCGCGGAAGGTGACGTCGAGGCCGTACTCGTCGGCGAGGGTGGCCTGCACGACCTCCTTCTGCACCTCGCCGTAGAGGGAGACAGAGGTCTCCCGGCGTCGCTCGTCGTGGCGCAGGCCGATCAGCGGGTCCTGCTCGGCGAGTTGGGTGAGGGCCAGGTGGAGCGCCCCCCGGTGCGTGTGCGGGCCCGGGACGACGACCGTCTCCAGGGTGGGCGGGGCGAAGACGTGCTCGTAGGCCGTGCGGGGTTCGCCGAGGGCGTCGCCGATCCTGATGTCGCCGAGCCCCCACAGCCGGGCGATCCGGCCGGCGGCGACGGCGTCGGCGCGGGTGTCGGTGCCGTGGCCGAAGACGCTGATCGCGGTGACCCGGCCCTCGGCGCCGCCGATGCCGAAGGGGATCCGGTCGCGCACGTGCAGGGTGCCGGAGAACATCCGGGCGTAGGCGATCTTCTCCCCCGCCGGGCCCCGCTCGACCTTGAACACCGTGCCGGACACCGGCCCGTCCGGGTCCCCGTCGGCCACCGGGAGCAGTTCCTCGACGCCGGCCAGCAGCGCTTCCACACCGGCACCGGTGGCGGCGGAGCCGAAGTAGACCGGGTGGACCAGCGTCTCCCGGGTCGCAGCGACCAGCGAAGCGCGCAGCAGCGGACCGGTGACCCGGTCGTCGAGGTACGCGGCCAGCAGGGCGTCGTCGTGCTCGGTCAGCACGTCGAGGGCGGCGGCCGCGCCGGGTCCGGGGCCAGGGACGAAGCGTGCCGCACGGGTGCCGAGGCCGGTGACGGTACCCATGGGGACGATCCCGGGGGTCAGGCGGTCCGCGATCTCCCGCAGGACCTCCTCGTCGCGTGCGCCGCCGCGGTCGATCTTGTTGACGAACAGCAGCGTCGGGATGCGCAGCCGCCGCAGCGTCCGCATCAGCACCCGCGTCTGTGCCTGTACGCCCTCGACGGCGGAGACCACGAGGACGGCGCCGTCCAGCACGCCGAGGACGCGCTCCACCTCGGCGATGAAGTCCGGGTGGCCGGGGGTGTCGATCAGGTTGACGGTCACGCCGTCGAGCGGGAACGAGACCACGGCGGACTTGATGGTGATGCCGCGCTGCCGCTCCAGCGCGAGGGTGTCGGTGCGGGTGTTCCCGTCGTCGACGCGGCCGATCTCGTCGATCACCCCGGCCGCATGGAGCAGCCGCTCGGTCAGGCTGGTCTTACCGGCGTCGACATGGGCGAGAATCCCGAGGTTGAGCAGGTGCACGAAGCGTCATGTCCTTCGAGGAGCGAGCCGTTGCTGACAGGGGGGACATGCACGCAGTGCGGCGCATCGGGATCTCCTCGGGACTCGGTGACGTGGCTGACCCGGGCAGTGCAGCAGACCGGCGCCACGGGACACAACGGAATTACCACCCGCGGGGGTACCCGTCGGGGTGCGCGACGGAGAGGAGCGGCTGGCGCGTGATCTGCGTCCTCACCCCCGCCCCCGAGTCCGACGTGCCGCTGCTGACGGAGGCGCTGCGCCGGCCGGCCGCGTACAGCGGGGGGATGGGCAGCCGCCGTACGCACGAGGACCGGGCGGCGCCACGCCGGGTTCGCACGGTCGCGCCGCCCCTTGCCTACGCACGGGCGGGCCCCGTACGCTCACGGCCGTACCGACTGGGCGGTATGTCGTCGAGGAGAGTGGCCGCACATGAGCATGGTCAACCGTCAGATACGCCTGGCCGCACGTCCGGTGGGTGAGCCGCGTCCCACCGACTGGCGGCAGGTCGAGGAGCCGGCCGGGCAGCCGGGTGACGGGGAGTTCCTGGTTCAGGTGCTGTACCTGTCGATCGACCCCGCCATGCGCGGCTGGATGAACGCGGGCAGGTCCTACATCCGCCCGGTGGAGATCGGCGAGGTGATGCGGGCCGGCGCGGTGGGCCGGGTGGTCGCCTCCCGGCACTCCGGGTTCGCGGTCGGCGACCATGTGTCGGGCACGTTCGGGGTGCAGGAGTACTGCGTGTCGGACGGGCGCGGTGTGACCAAGGTCGACCCGGCGGCGGCCCCCCTGCCGACCTGGCTCGGCACGCTCGGCATGCCGGGCCTGACGGCCTACTTCGGTCTGCTCGAGGTCGGGCGTCCCGAGCCGGGGCAGACCGTCGTGGTCTCCGGGGCGGCCGGGGCCGTCGGCAGCGTCGTCGGGCAGATCGCCAAGATCCTCGGCTGCCGGGTCGTCGGCATCGCGGGCGGCGAGGCCAAGTGCCGCATGGTGGTGGAGGAGTTCGGGTTCGACGCCGCGATCGACTACCAGCACGAGGACGTGCGCAAGGCGCTGCGCGAGCACGCCCCCGACGGCGTCGACGTGTACTTCGACAACGTCGGCGGCGCCGTGCTGGACGCTGTGCTGCTGCGGCTGGCGCGCGGCGCCCGCGTGGTCGTCTGCGGCGCGATCTCCCAGTACAACAGCACCGAGCCGCAGGGTCCCGCCAACTACCTGTCCTTGCTGGTGAACCGCGCCTCCATGACCGGCATGGTGGTGTTCGACTACGCCGACCGGTACGCGGAGGGCATCGCGCGGATGGCCGCGTGGCGGGCCGAGGGCCGGCTGAAGTCCCTGGAGGACGTGGTGTCCGGTACGGTCGCGGACTTCCCCGGCACCCTGATGCG
The DNA here is from genome assembly GCF_044540565.1 of Streptomyces sp. NPDC085931. Taxonomy (NCBI): domain Bacteria; kingdom Bacillati; phylum Actinomycetota; class Actinomycetes; order Kitasatosporales; family Streptomycetaceae; genus Streptomyces; species Streptomyces sp. NPDC085931. The sequence goes on along the minus strand of NZ_JBITSK010000006.1, from coordinate 512,149 downwards.
CCTGTTCCGCGGGGAGAACCGCGGCAAGCTGGTGCTGAAGATCGCGGACTGACGGAAACCGAGGGAGGGATCCGATGAAGGCACTGACCTACCACGGCCGTCACGACATCCGCTACGGGGAGGTCCCCGACCCGGTCGTCACCGGGCCCGGCGACGCGGTGGTACGGGTGACCGCGGCCGGCATCTGCGGCAGCGACCTGCACATCTACGACGGCCACGGGTTCAGCCCGGAGCTGGGCTACACCCCGGGGCACGAGTGCGTCGGCGTGGTCCTCGACACCGGCGGCCAGGTCACCCGGGTCAAGCCCGGCGACCGGGTACTGGTGCCCGCATCGGTCGGCTGTGCGCGGTGCTCGCAGTGTGCGGCCGGGTTCACCGCCCGCTGCGAGCACGCCGAGTCGGGCACGGACCTCTGCTACGGAGTGAGCCCGAAACTCCCGGGCAGCCAGGCCCAGCTCCTGGCCGTGCCGTGCGCCGACGTCAATCTGGTGCCCTTGCCCGAGGACATCTCCGACGACGCCGCCGTCGTCCTGACGGACAACGCTCCCACCGCCTGGTACGGCTGCCGCCGTGCCCGCATCCGGCCCGGCGAGACCGTCCTGGTCGTCGGTCTCGGCCCGGTCGGTCTGATGGCCGCCCAGTGCGCGTTCGCGATGGGCGCGGCCCGGGTCCTGGGCGTGGACCTGGTCGCGGAGCGCCGCGCCTTCGCCGCCGGCCTGGGCGTCGAGCCGGTCGAGGGTGACGACGCGCGGGCGGCGATCCGGGACATGACCGCCGGCCGTGGGCCGGACGCCGTGGTGGAGGCGGTGGGTTCCGACGCCACCATCCAACTCGCCCTCAAGGCCGTCCGGCAGGCCGGCCGGGTCAGCGCCATCGGGGTCAGCCAGAACAAGGCCTTCCCGTTCCACATGTACCTGGCCCAGGTCAAGGAACTGGAGTTCGCCATCGGCCTGTGCTCCGTGCACTACGAGCTGCCTCCCCTGCTCGCCCTCACCCGCGCCGGGCGGATCAGGCCCGAGGCCGTGGTCTCCCACCGCCTCGCCCTCTCCGAGGGCCCGGCCGCGTACGACCTCTTCGCCGGCCGCTCCGACGGCGTCCGCAAGATCCTCCTCGACCCGGCGGGCTGATCCGCGCCCGGCCGCCGCCCCGCCCGGACAGGCCGCTCAGCGTGATGCGCGGGGCGGCAGCCGGTGCAGTTCCACGTCCGTGAGGATCCCGCCGGCGACCGAGGCGGTCATGTAGGTGCAGTGCGGCTGGCGGCGGCGGTCCGTCGGCGAACCCGGGTTGAGCAGGCGCAGACCGGTGGGGGCCGTGGTGTCCCAGGGGATGTGGCTGTGGCCGAAGACCAGTACGTCGAGGTCGGGGAAGCGGGCGGCGCAGCGCTTCTCCCGGCCCTGCGCGGGGCCCGTCTCGTGGATCACCCCGAAGCGCAGCCCGCCCAGCTCCGCGTACGCCACCTCCGGCAGCCGGGCCCGCAGCCCCGGCCCGTCGTTGTTGCCGTACACGGCGACGAGCCGGCGGCAGCGGGCCTCCAGCAGATCGAGGGTGTCCGTGTCCACCCAGTCCCCGGCGTGGAAGACGACGTCGGCCTGCGGAAGTTCGTCCAGCAGGGGCGCGGGCAGGCTCTTGGCCCGCTTGGGCAGATGGGTGTCGGACATCAGGAGCAGTCGCACCTCCTCACTGTAGAGGTGCCGCCCGGCATCCGACTTGACCGCGAACAGACAGACGTCGCAGCTCAGTTGCCCGAGGGCGGGATGATCACGGCGAGGTCTCGAAAGGTGAGGGGGCCTCGCCGGGCGGGTTAGCATCGGGCAACACCCAGTACAACAGGACGTCTACGGCAAGCGACCCGAAGGGGCCCGGAAACCCGATGCCGGTCAAGGTCAGCGTCATCGTCCCCGTCTACAACCCGGGGATCTACATCGAGGACTGCATCTCCTCGCTGCAGCGGCAGTCGCTGCCTCCCGACGAGTTCGAGGTGATCTTCGTCGACGACGGCTCGACCGACGGGACTCCGGCCCGGCTCGACGCGCTCGCCGCCGAGGACCCCCGGATGAAGGTCATCCACCAGGAGAACTCCGGCTGGTCGGGCAAGCCCCGCAACGTCGGCATCGAGGCCTCCCGGGGCGAGTTCGTGATGTTCGTCGACAACGACGACTACCTGGGCGACGAGGCCCTGGAGCGGATGTACGACTACGGCGTCGCCAACGGCGCCGACGTGATCGTGGGCAAGATGGCCGGCAAGGGCCGCGGGGTGCCGGTGGAGCTGTTCCGCCGCAACCACCCGCGCGCCACCGTCGAGAACGCCCCGCTCATCGACAGCCTCACCCCGCACAAGATGATCCGGCGGGCCTTCCTCGACCGCATCGGGCTGCGCTTCCCCGAGGGCCGGCGGCGCCTGGAGGACCACGTCTTCATCGCGGAGGCGTATCTGCGCGCGGAGAACGTCTCCGTGCTCAGCGACTACGTCTGCTACTACCACCTGCGGCGCGACGACAGTTCCAACGCCGGCTTCGAGCGCTTCGACCCCGTCGGCTACTTCAAGAACCTGCGCGAGGCCCTCGACGTCGTCGAGCGGTACACCGAGCCGGGTCCGGTGCGCGACCGGCTGTTCCGCCGCTGGCTGCGCGTGGAGATGGTGGAGCGACTGCGGGCCCGGCGGTTCCTGAGGCTGCCGGACGACTACCGCAGGGAGCTGTTCGCCGAGATCCACCAGGTCGTGGTCGAGCGGTTCGGGCCCGGAGTGGCGGCCGGTCTGCAGCCGACGCAGCAGGTCGTCGCCGCGCTGACGGCCGCCGACCGCTACGACGACGTGGTGGCGTTCGCCGAGTGGGAGGCGGCTGTCGCACCCAAGGCGGCGCCCGGGGACATCGAGTGGCGGGACGGCTCCCTCCGGATCGGCTTCACGGCCGAGTACGTGTCCGCGGGCGAGCCGATGGTGTTCCCCGCCGACGCCGAGGCGGCGCCGCTGACCGACGTCCCGAAGGACGTGACCGAGGCGGTGCGGTGGGTGACCTCGGAGACCGCCGCGCGCTTCGGGCAGGCCACGGCCGATCTGCTGCTGCGGGAGCGGTCCAGCGCCGCGCAGTACTTCCAGCCGGTCGAGTTCACCCGCGAGACCGTGCCCGCCGGGGACGGCGGGCAGGTGCGGCTGGTGCTGCGGGGGACCGCCACCGTCGACCCCGCCGCCCTGCCGGCCGGCGGCGTCTGGGACGCGCTGGTCCGGGTCAAGCTGGGCGGCTGGACCAAGGAGTGCCGGCTGGGCCCCGCGCCCCGCGAGGACCGGCCCGCGCCGGGCGCCGGTGTCGTCGGCGACCGCACGGCCCTGCCCTACTGGACGCAGCCGCACGGCAACCTCTCCCTGGAGTTCGGCACCCGCGGCAAGCGGCTGGGGCTGGGCCGGGTGCGGCGCACGGACGTCACCGTCTCCGGCCGTCGCTTCCAGGTGCCTCTTCCGCTGCACGTCCCGGCGCAGACGGAGGTGCGGCTGCGCCTCGTCTCCGCCAGCCGGTTCTTCGACGCGGCCGGCGTCCTCTCCCCCGCCCCGGACGGCGCGGGCTCGGTGCTGGAGGCGGACCTGTCCGTCGAGGACCTCTCCCACGGGGTGTGGCGCGTGGCGCTCTGCCCCACCCCGGGCGGCGAGCAGGCGCGCTTCACCGGTCTGCCGTTCGCGCTGCGCGCCTCCGACGGGCGGCTGCGGGTCGTGGAGGTGCCGCGGCCCGGAGTGGCGCTGCGGCTGGCGCGGCGGGCACGGCGTGTGCTCGGCAGGGCACGGCGCACGGTGTCGTCCCGTATCAGGACCGGAGGAAAGTGACGGCATGCGACCACTGGGCATAGCAGGCGCCTGGGTTCTGGAGCCCAAGGTCTTCCCGGACGACCGGGGCAACTTCCACGAGTGGTTCCGGAGCGAGGAGTTCCGCGAGGCGACGGGCCGTGACCTGTTCCTCGCCCAGGCCAACTGCTCGGTCTCCCGGCGGGGCGTGCTGCGGGGCGTGCACTTCGCCGATGTGCCGCCCAGCCAGGCCAAGTACGTCACGTGTGTGCGCGGCGCCGTCCTGGACGTGGTGATCGACATCCGCGTGGGCTCCCCCACCTACCGGCAGTGGGAGGCCGTACGGCTGGACGACGACACCCGGGCGGCGGTCTTCCTCGCCGAGGGCCTGGGCCATGCCTTCATGGCGCTGACCGACGACGCCACGGTGGTGTACCTGTGCTCGGCGGGGTACGCCCCGGAGCGGGAGCACGGCATCCACCCGCTCGACCCGGCGCTCGGCATCGAGTGGCCCGAGGGCATCACGCCGGTGCTGTCCCCCAAGGACGAGCAGGCTCCGACGCTGGCCGAGGCGGAACAGCAGGGGCTGCTGCCGTCGTACGAGGCGTGCCTCGCGTACTACGAGGAGCTGCGCGGCGGACGGCGATCCGGCTGACCCCGCGCCGCCACGGACGAAGCCGGCCGCCCCGAGAGCGGCCGGCTTCGGTCTCTCAGCGGCTGACGCCGACCTGCTCCAGGGCCTTGCGGAGCGGCTCCCAGCCCACGGAACGCGGCAGGCCGCGGTTGCGGGCCTGCACCAGCGGGCGCCAGAAACCGGCTTCGAGGAGCGCCTCGGGGCGTACGGCGCCGGCCCGCTCCAGAATCGCCTCGGGCACCTTCTGCGGGTCCGCGACCTTGTACTCGGCCATGATCTCGTCGTACTTGTCGTGCAGGACCCGGTTCTTCGGGTCGGCGCCGAAGACGACCAGCTGGCCGGTGGGGGCGGTGTCCACCTGGATGGTGACCAGGTCGGGCCGGTAGCGGGCCAGCACCTCGGTGATCTTGAAGACGTCACCGGTCCAGGCGTTGGTGTGCCGGTCGCGGGCCGCCTCGTCGATGCTGCGCGGCAGCATGTCGTCGAGGACGATCACACTGCCCCAGTCCGAGTACTTCTCGACGTTCATGAAGTCGCGCAGCGCGAACTCGAACAGGTGCATGCCGTCGATGAAGGAGAGGTCCAGCGTGGTGCGGCGCCAGTAGCCGATCGGGCTGCGGCCGCGGCGCAGGTTGCGCAGCGGGTGCCGGCCGCCCTTGAGGTGCTGCAGCGGGTTGTCGCGGGCGAAGAAGTCGTCGCTGGTGGCCTTCACCAGGTGGACGTCGCACTTCAGCTCCGAGACCACCTTGAAGGCCGGGTCGATCGCGATGCTGGGGACGCGGGACAGTGTCAGGCTGCGCCCGTCGTTGACGCCGATCTCCAGGTAGTTGCGGTTGGCGCTGACCTTGTGCAGTTCCCGGAGGAACTCATGGCGTTTCACGAGGAAGACCTTCCTTGCGGATGCGGGGCAGTGCTTCATGCAGGGCGGAGCGCCACGCGCGCGGCAGGGGCAGGCCGATCTCCTGCCACCGGCGGTGTGCGAGGGCGCTGTAGGCCGGGCGGGGCGCGGGCCGCGGGAAGGCCGCGCTGCTGGTGGGGCGCACCCGGTCGGGGTCGGCGCCGATGAGGGTGAACACCTCGCGGGCCAGCTCGAACCAGCTGGCCTCGCCGGAGTTCGTGGCGTGGAAGACGCCGTGCGCGTCCGGGCCGATCCGGGGGCCGAGGTCGGCGATCCGCTCGGCGACGTCCGCGCTCCAGGTGGGCTGGCCGCGCTGGTCGTCGACGACGTCGAGGGTGTCGCGGCGCGCCTCCAGATCGATCATGGTGCGTACGAAGTTGCCGCCGTGCGCGCCGTACAGCCACGCCGTGCGCACGACCGCGCCCGCCCCGGGCAGTTCCTCCAGCACGGCCCGCTCCCCCGCCAGCTTGGTGCGGCCGTAGGCGGTGCGCGGGCCCGCCGGGTGGTCCTCCGGGTAGGGGGTGGTGCGGGACTCGCCGGAGAAGACGTAGTCCGTGGAGACATGCACGAGCCGGGCGTCGTGTGCGGCACAGGCCCGGGCGAGCAGGCGCGGGCCCTCGCCGTTGATCCGCAGGGCGCGGGCCTCGTCGGTCTCGGCGTCGTCGACGGCCGTGTAGGCGGCGCAGTTCACGACGAGGTCGGGGGCGTGCTCCCGGACGGCCGTGCCGACGGCGTCGGGGCTCGTGATGTCCAGGGCGGCGCGGTCGAGGGCCACGACCGTCTCACCGCGCCGGGTGAGCTCCTCGGTGACGTCACGCCCGAGCATGCCGCCCGCGCCGGTGACCAGCCACTTCATGCCCGCTCCTGGGCGACGCGCCGCTTCAGGGGCTCCCACCAGGCGCGGTTGTCGCGGTACCAGGCGACGGTCTCGGCGAGGCCGGTGGTGAAGTCGTGGCGGGGGCGGTAGCCGAGTTCGTCGCGGGCCTTGGACCAGTCGACGGAGTAGCGCAGGTCGTGGCCCTTGCGGTCCTCGACGTACTCGACCCGGTCCCAGCCCGCGCCGCAGGCCTCGAGGAGCAGACCGGTGAGTTCCTTGTTGGTGAGTTCGGTGCCGCCGCCGATGTTGTAGACCTCACCGGGCCGGCCCTTGGTGCGGACCAGGTCGACGCCCTGGCAGTGGTCGTCGACGTGCAGCCAGTCGCGGACGTTGCGGCCCTCGCCGTACAGCGGCACCGTCAGCCCGTCGAGGAGGTTGGTCACGAACAGCGGGATGACCTTCTCCGGGAACTGGTGCGGGCCGTAGTTGTTGGAGCACCGGGTGACGCGCACGTCCAGGCCGTGGGTGCGGTGGTAGGCCAGGGCGAGCAGGTCGGAGGAGGCCTTGGAGGCCGAGTACGGGGAGTTCGGCTGCAGCGGGTGGGTCTCCGGCCAGGAGCCGGTCTCGATGGAGCCGTAGACCTCGTCGGTGGAGACGTGCACGAACGGGCCGGTGCCGTGGCGCAGGGCGGCGTCGAGCAGGGTCTGGGTGCCGAGCACGTTGGTGCGCACGAAGTCGGCGGCACCGGTGATCGAGCGGTCCACGTGCGACTCGGCGGCGAAGTGCACGACCTGGTCGGCGTCGGCCACGAGCTTGTCGACGAGTTCGGCGTCGCAGATGTCGCCCTGGACGAACTCCAGCCTCGGGTGGGTCAGTTCGAGGTTGTCGAGGGTGCCGGCGTAGGTGAGTTTGTCCAGCACGGTGATGCGCGGCGCGTCGGGCGCGTCCGAGGCGAGCAGTGCGCGCACGTAGCGGGAGCCGATGAAGCCGGCGGCGCCGGTGACGAGGAGGTTCATGACGTGATCCGCACCTTGCTCATGAAGTGATCTGCACCTTGCTGTGGTCTCCGAGGACGAATCGGTGGGCGCTGGGGACGCTGGGGGCCGGGGTCACCTCGACGTGCCGGCCGATCAGCGAGGCCTCGATCCGGCCGACGCCGTGGATCGAGGAGTCCCGCAGCACGATGGAGAACTCCAGTTCACTGTCGGTGATCCGGCAGTTCTCCGCGACGGAGGTGAAGGGCCCCACGTAGGAATTGCTGACGAACGTGCCCGAGCCTATGACGGCGGGGCCGACGATGCGGGAGCCGACGATCCGCGCGCCCTCCTCCACGACGACCCGCCCGATGGTCTCCGAGGCCTCGTCGACCTCGCCGTCGATGCGGCGCTCCATGCCTTCGAGGACCGTGCGGTTCACCTCGAGCATGTCGCCGACGTTGCCGGTGTCCTTCCAGTAACCCTTGATGACCGTGGAGCGCACGTCGGCGCGGGCGTCGATGAGGTGCTGGATGGCGTGGGTGATCTCCAGTTCGCCGCGCCAGGACGGTTCGATGGCGCGGACCGCCTCGTGGATGAGGGGCGTGAACATGTAGACGCCGACCAGGGCGAGGTCGCTCTTGGGGTTCTCGGGCTTCTCCTCCAGGCCGATCACCTGGCCGGAGGGGTCGAGTTCGGCGACGCCGAAGGCGCGCGGGTCGGCCACGCGCGTGAGGAGGATCTGCGCGTCGGGCCGGTGCGTGCGGAACTCCTCGACGAGGCCCGTGATGCCGCCGACGATGAAGTTGTCGCCGAGGTACATGACGAAGTCGTCGTCGCCGAGGAAGTCCCGCGCGATCAGTACCGCGTGGGCCAGTCCGAGGGGCCGTTCCTGGGGGATGTAGGTGACGTTCAGGCCGAACTTCGACCCGTCCCCCACCGCTTCCTCGATCTCCGCGGCCGTGTCCCCGACGATCATGCCCACGTCGGTGATGCCGGCGTCGGCGATCGACTCCAACCCGTAGAACAGCACGGCCTTGTTGGCCACGGGCACCAGTTGCTTGGCCGATGTGTGAGTGATCGGCCTCAGCCGTGTTCCTGCACCACCGGACAGCACGAGAGCCTTCATTCAGCTCACCTTAGTCGCCATCCGGCGGATGTGAACATCACTTCTTTCGGTTGCCGACGCGCGCGGTTCTCCGGCACGTCACCGAACGGCTGCCGGCGGAGCGGTCAGTCCTCACCCCGGACGATGTTCCACTCCGGGCCGCAGTGCGCGCCCGCCGGGGCGGTCCGGTCCTCCACGGCCGGCAGGCAGGTGCGCGGCGCGGCCGTGCCGCGCAGGCGGCGCGCCGTGGACCAGCCGGTCTCGGGCCGCCGGACGGCGGTCTTGTCAGGGGTGTCCGTGGTCGTCACGACTCATCATCTTCCTTCTGCATCCGCGGGTGTTCGAGTCCCCCGGGGGGAAGCGGACAAACCCGGGCGCGGGCGACGGTGGGCCGTGCCCCCAACCGCCCGTGCCGGTCGGGTGGTTCACCGGAACGTGCGACGGGCCGACGCGCCGGGCGGGTGCGCGGGGTCACCAGGTGCGTCCGGCCTCCAGCAGGCGGTCGCGGACGAGGGTGACGTGCGGGTTGCCCGGGGTGCCGGGCCGCTGGACGAGGTAGCCGGTGTTGATCGGCGGGTCCTCGGGGGCGCAGAGGGGGACGAGGGCTCCGCAGGCCAGTTCGCCGGCGCACAGGTAGCGGGGCAGGACGCTGTAGCCGGCGCCGGCCGTGACCAGCGCCAGGACGGCCCTGAGGTCCGGCACCGAGACGGCCGCCCGGCAGTTCAGACGCCGTCCGAAGACGTGCCGCCAGTAGCGGCGCACGATGGGCAAATCCTCGGCGTACGTGATCAGCGGCACGCCGTGCAGGGCGGCGGGTCCCTCGGCGGCCAGGCGCTCGCTGATCCCGGCGGCCCGGCCGGGGGCGGCGACCAGCACGAACTCCTCGTCCGTGAGCGGCACGGCGGACAGGGTGCGGCCGCGGGGCCGGGTCGTGGCGATCACCAGGTCGTGGCGCCCGGCCCGCAGTTCGTCGAGCAGGGGCTCGGTCAGCCCCATGGTGACGCGCAGCCGTACGCCCTCGGTGACGAGCGGGGCCAGGGCGGGCAGGGCGCGGGTGGACAGCAGCTCGGCGGGCCCGGCGAGGTGGACCGGCTCGGCGCGCGTCTCCTCGCGGGGGCCGTGACCGGTGGCCTCGGCGAGCGCGTCGAGGGGGCCCGCGATGCGCGCCGCGAGTTCGTCGGCGACGGCCGTCGGGGCGACGCCGCGCGGCAACCGTTCGAACAGCTCCCTGCGGGTCTGGCGCTCCAGCGAGCGGATCTGCGTGGTGACCGTCGGCTGGGACAGCCCCAGGATCTGCGCGGCGGCCGTGAAGGAGCCGGACCGGTAGACGGCCAGGAAGGTGCGCAGCAGGTTGAGGTCGGGCTGGGCGGGCGTCCCGGCCGCGCCGAGGGGGTCAGGGGGTCTCACACGAAGCGAGCCTACCGGCCCGAGCCATGCGGATTCCTATGGCAGCCATCGGTTACGCCATTGGAAAACCGGCGGTCCGGGCGCCTACGGTCGTCGGTGTCCCAGTCCTCGCCGCACTGTCCCACCGCGGCCGTCCTCACGGAGATGCACCACCATGTCGAAGATTCTGTTCGTCGTCACCGGCGCCGACAGCTGGACGCTGGCCGACGGCACCGAGCACCCCACCGGCTTCTGGGCCGAGGAGGCCGTCGCCCCCTACGAGGCGTTCCGGGCCGCAGGGCACGAGGTCGTCGTGGCCACGCCCGGTGGTGTCGTGCCCACCGTCGACCAGGCCTCCCTGGCGCCCGAGGTGAACGGCGGCCGGGAGAACGCCGAGCGGATCGCGAAGGCGCTGGAGTCCTTCACCGAGCTGCGCAGTCCCCTCCGCCTGGAGGACGTCCGGCCGGACGACTACGCGGCGGTGTTCTACCCGGGCGGCCACGGCCCGATGGAGGACCTCGCGGTGAACGCCGACTCGGGCCGGCTGCTGGCCCGGGCCCTGGAGTCGGGCCTCCCGCTCGGCGTGGTCTGCCACGGGCCGGCCGCGCTGCTGGCGGCGGTGGGGGCCGACGGCGGGAACGTCTTCGCCGGGTACGAGGTCGCCGCGTTCACCAACGCCGAGGAGAAGCAGGGCGGCCTCGCCGACCGCGCGAAGTGGCTGCTCCAGGACCGCCTCACCGAGGCGGGCGTGATCGTGCGGGCCGGTGAGCCGTGGGCCCCGCACGTGGTCACCGACCGCACCCTGGTCACGGGCCAGAACCCGGCCTCGTCGGCACCGCTGGCACAGGAACTCCTGAAGCGGCTGAGCTGACCCGCCGGGCACGGGGAAGACCCGGCGACCCGACCCGGAAACCGCCGGGCGCGACGGCCGGGTCGGCGACCGAACCAGGGGAGCCTCCCAGCCCGGCACACGGCTGGCGGCCGACCCGGAGAGCCGCGGGTCGGGTGCTCAGGGGGTCAGGAGGAGTTCCGCCCATACCTGCTTGCCGCCGCTGACCGGGAGCGTGCCCCAGGTCGTCGAGAGGGCCTCGACGAGGAGGATGCCGCGGCCGCCGGTGGCCTCCCAGCCGATGCTGGTGGGGCGGACCGGGGTGCGCGGCGATGCGTCGGCGACGGCGATCCGCAGCCGGTCGTTGATGAGGGTCAGGTCCATGCGGACGCGGCCGTCGGTGTGCACCAGGGCGTTGGTGACCAGCTCGGAGACCACGACGAGGACGGCGTCGTGCTCCTCGGTGACGCCCCAGGAGCGCAGCGTGCGCCGGACGAAGCGGCGGGCCTGCCCGACCGCCTGCGGGACCCGCCACACCGTCCAGCTCTCCCGCAGCGGGCGCAGGTCCATGCCGTCGTAGCGCAGCAGGAGCAGGGCGACGTCGTCGCTGCGCCGGGCCTCGCCGAGCAGGGCGTCGGCGACGAGTCCGAGGTCGACGGGGGCGGCCTCGGCCAGCCGCCCGGCGAGGCGGTCCATGCCCTGGTCGATGTCGGCGTCGGGCGTCTCGACGAGGCCGTCCGTGGCCAGGGCGATCAGCGTGCCGGGCGGCAGCCGCAGCGGGCTCATGGGGAAGTCGGCGCGGCCGATCACCCCGAGAGGCGGGCCGCCCTCGGCCTCCGCGACCTCGGTCCGGCCGTCCGGGTAGCGCAGCACCGGCGGCAGATGCCCGGCCCGCACGCACCAGGCGGACCCTTCCTCCAGGTCGACGTCGACGTAGCAGCAGGTGGCGAAGAGTTCGCTGTCCATGTCCATGAGCAGCCGATTGGCGTGCGCGACCACCACGTCCGGCGGGTGCCCCTCGACGGCGTAGGCGCGCAGGGCGGTGCGCATCTGGCCCATGAGCGTGGCGGCGCCGGCGCTGTGGCCCTGGACGTCGCCGATGACGAGCCCCACGTGGTGGTCGGGCAGCGGGATGACGTCGTACCAGTCGCCGCCCAGTTCCAGCCCCGCCGTGCTGGGCAGATAGCGGGCGACGGCCATCGCGCCCGGCAGCCGGGGCAGGCGGCGCGGCAGCAGCTGGCGCTGGAGCATGCCGACGAGTTCGTGTTCGGCGTCGAAGGCCCGGGCCCGCACGAGGGCCTGTCCGGCGAGACCGGCGCACGCGGTGAGCAGGGCCCGCTCGTCGGCGGCGAAGTCGTGCGGGGCGTCCCAGCCGATCAGGCAGGCTCCGGCCATGCGGTTCCCCGCCGGCAGCGGCAGGACGGCGAGGCCGCCGGGCCCCACCTCCCCGAGAGCCCGCTCCAGCGGGCTGCCGGCGGGCCAGATGCGGGCCCGGCCCTCGCGCAGCGCGGCGGCGAGGGTGGGCATGGCCCGCACGGGCGCGTCCGGCCACTCGCCGCGCCACTCGGTCCGCCACAGCTCGGGCCACGCCTCGGGTTCGGGCGGGTCCAGGACGGTGACGACGAGCCGGTCGCTCTCCAGCTCGGCGAGCGCGATCCGGTCGGCCCTGAGCGGCCGGCGCAGCGCCGCGACCACGGCCTTGCCCACGTCGCGGACGGTGACGGCGGTGGCCAGCGCGGCGGCCAGGCGCTGCACACGGGCCACGTCGGTGACGTCGGAGCGCAGGGTGGAGGCGTCGGCGACGGTGCCCACGAGCCGGGCGGGGCGGCCCTCGCCGCCGGGCACCAGGCGGCCGCGCAGCCGGAGCCACTTCGGCGGCCCGGCGGGCTGGAGCACGCGGAACTCCAGCTCCCGGTCGCCGATGGACATGTGGTCGGCCTCCACCACCGACATCAGGGACGGCAGGTCCTCCGGCACGGCGAGGCCGAGCAGGGTCTCGACGCGGCCGTCGAACTCGGCGGGGTCGAGGCCGAACAGATCCAGCAGGTCGTCGCCGGCCCTGACCCGGCCGGTGTCCATGGCGAGGCTGAACGCGCCCGGTGGCAGTTCCGCGCCCTCGGCGGGCGCGGCGGGAGCGGTGTAGGCGACGGCCTCGGCGACGAGCTCCAGGCACTCGCGGTCGTCGGGGCCGAAGCCGTCGGGGTGCTCGCTGACGGCGAGCAGGCAGCCGCCGCCGTCGCCGTGCACGGGCAGGACCGTCAGGTGGAAGTCCGGGGAGGGCGTGCGCCGGGACTGCGCGTGCGCGGCGAGTTCCGCCGGTCCCAGCCGGACGGTCCGGCCGTCGCGGTGGGCCTCGGCGACGGGGGAACGGCCGGCGCGCGGGTAGCTGTCGCGCAGCCCGTAGAGCGTTCTGGGCACCCCGGCCGACTCGACCAGGCACAGCAGTTCCCCGTCCTCGCTGGGCGCGTAGACGGCGGCGAACGCCGCACCGGCGAAGACGAGTGCCTGTTCGAGGACGCGGCGCACCCGGTCGGGTGACTCCTGATCGGCCGCGATCGCTTCGAGGGCACCTTCGGCACGCGGCGTTCGCGTTCCGCGTTCTCGGGCGCCCGGACTGACCACGTTGGCCATTACAGCGCTTATGAGACACCCGCGCAGCCCCTGTGAGCGTTCCGTGCGCCCCCCGCTCACCCGTGCGCTCGAAAGGCCTCGACCACGAGCCGGCGCACACCGGGCGCCCCTGCGCCCGGCCGCGCTCGCCCCAGGGGGTACGGCCGGGGCGCACCCGGCGCCCGCTGCCGGACCGGTCGTCCCGCTCCGGCCGACGGTCGTCCGCGCCGTCGCCGTCCGTTCGTCGTGCGCGACGGGCCGCCAGGGGGGAGATTTGTTCCTGGGCCCGGTCGCGCGGCCGTGCGAGGAGGTGGTCGGCGTGTCCGACGGGCAGTCGTCCGCGCAGGCGCCGGCAGCCGCCAGGACGCCGGTCGGCCGTCCGCTGCTGTCCCTGGCGCTGGCCTCGATGATGGACGAGGTGCACGCCCACTCCGGCGCGGTGTACCTGCTCGCGCCGGACCAGCCCGTGCTGGAGATGGCGGTGATGGCCGGACTGCCCCGGGCGTTCGCCGCGCCCTGGGAGCGGGTGGGGCTGAGCGCGCCGATCCCGGTGGCCGACGCGGCGCGCGAACGGCGGCTGGTGTGGGTCGGCGGCGAGGAGGAGATGGCCCGCCAGTACCCCCGCATCGCCGTGGTACTGCCGTATCCGTTCGCCCTCGCCGCGGTGCCGGTCGCCACCGACTCCACGGTGTACGGCGCGGTCTTCGTGACCTGGCCGGGCACGCATCCCACGGAGCTGTCCGACCACGAGCGCGAGCACCTCACGGCGGCCTGCGCCCGGCTGGCGGTCCGGCTGGAGCGGGCCGCCGAGCACAGCGTCCCGCCGCACCCCGAACCCGATCTGGTCGCCGCGCCCCTGGTGGGCGGCGTGGCCGGGACGCTCGGCACGGTCGAGGCGGCCCGGATGGTGAGCCGGCTGCCGTACGGACTGGTGTCGCTGGATCTGCACGGGCGGATCGGCTTCGTCAACGCGGCGGCGGCGGACCTGCTGAACGTCCCGGTCAGCCGGCTGCTGGGCACCCAGCTGTGGGCGTCGGTGCCGTGGCTGAACGACCCGGTCTACGAGGACCGGTACCGGGCGGCGCTGCTCAGCCAGCACATCACCTCGTTCGTGGCGCTGCGCCCGCCCGGCGAGTGGCTGTCGTTCCGGCTGTACCCGAGCACGACGGGCCTGAGCGTGCGCATCACCCGGTCCCGGGCCGTGTCGGAGATGAACCGGACCGTGCCGCCGCCCGACGGGACACCGTCCCGGCTGGTCACCATCTCGCAGGTGCTGAACCTGGCCGGGGCGCTCACCGAGGCGGTCGGGGTGCAGGACGTGGTGCAGCTGGTCGCCGACGAGATCGCACCGGCCGTGGGCAGCCAGGCCCTGGTCGTGCTGGGTTCGCGGGCGAACCGGCTGCGGGTGCTCGGGCACCGCGGCTATCCGGACGCGTACGTGGTCGAGCGGTTCGACGGCCTGCCGCTGACCGAGCCGACACCGGGCACGCAGGTGCTGCGGACGGGCGTGCCGGCGTTCTTCGAGTCGCAGGAGCAGCTGGAGCGCCTCTACCCGGCGCGGCTCGCCACGCCCGACGGCTTCGCGGCCTGGGCCTATCTGCCGCTGATCGCCCAGGGACGCCCGGTGGGGACGTGCGTGCTCTCCTACGCCGAGCCGCATCCCTTCCCGACCGAGGAACGGGCGATCATGACCAGCCTGGCCGGGCTGATCGCCCAGGCGCTGGAGCGGGCGCTCCTCTACGACGCCAAGCACCGGCTCGCGCACGGCCTGCAGGAGGCGCTGCTGCCGCACTCGCTGCCGTCGCTGCCCGGCATCGAGGCGACGGGCCGCTATGTGCCGGCCACGCAGGGCATGGACATCGGCGGCGACTTCTACGACCTGGTGCGCACACAGGGCATGGCCGCGGCGGTGATCGGGGACGTCCAGGGCCACAACGTCACGGCGGCCGGGCTGATGGGGCAGGTGCGGACGGCGGTCCGGGCGTACACGGCCGTCGGTCAGGCGCCCGAGGAGGTCATGCGCAGCACCAACCGGCTGCTGCTGGAGCTGGGCTCCGAACTGTTCGCCAGCTGCCTGTACCTGCGGCTGGACCCGGCGCACGGCCGGGCCGTGATGTCCAGGGCGGGCCATCCCCCGCCGCTGCTGAGGCGGCCGGACGGGCGGGTGCGCGTCCTCGACCTGGCCGGGGGCCCGCTGCTGGGCATCGACGCCCGGGCGGTGTACCCGACGACGGAGGTCGCCCTCCCGCCCGGCTCCCTGCTGGTCCTCTACACCGACGGGCTGGTGGAGTCCCCCGGCACGGACTTCGAGGAGGCCCTGGCGGACCTGGGCCACCGCCTGGCCGACGCCGGGGACCAGCCGCTGGACGAACTGGCCGACAGCCTCGTCCGTCACGACCGCCCCCACCCCGACGGCGAGGAACGGCTCGACGACATCGCCCTGTTGCTGATCAGAGCGCTCGACTAGGGCGGCAACCGCCCGGGGCCCCATGGCATGGCCCGGGCCGGACCGTGCCCGGACCGTGCCCGCACGGCGCCCGGAACCGTGGACGCCGGACGGCCGGTCCGGTCCCGCCGGGAGGGGGCGGGACCGGACCGGCCGTCCGGCGTGATGGGGTCAGCGCGACTCGGTCGGACCCGAGTCGTTCCCGACGCCCTGCCCGGTCTGCTGCCCGGTCTGCTCCCCGGTGTCCTGGCCGGCACCGGCATGCTCACCGGCTCCGGCTTCCTCACCGGCACCGGCACCGGCCTGCTCACCCGCACCGGCCTGCTCACCGGCACCGGCACCGGCCTGCTCACCCGCACCGGCACCGGCCTGCTCACCCGCACCGGCCTCTTCACCCGCACCGGCTTCCTCGCCCGCGCCCGCTCCCCCGCCCGCGGCGCCGCCGCCGAGGGTCGCGCCGACCGCCTCCAGTGCCGTGGTGACCGGCTGGAAGAACGTCTCGCCGCCGACCGTGCAGTCACCGCTTCCGCCGGAGGTGAGGCCGATCGCGAGGCCGTCCTGGGTGAACAGCGAGCCGCCGCTGTCGCCGGGCTCGGCGCACACATCGGTCTGGATGAGCCCGGTGACCGTGCCCTCCGGGTAGTTCACCGTGGCGTCCAGGCCGAGCACCTGGCCGTCGGCGAGCCCGGTGGTGCTGCCCATCCGGAAGACCTCCTGGCCGACGGTCGCCTCCGCGGCCTCGGTGATCTGCACGGTCTGGTTGCCGAGGTCGACCTCGCTGGGCGCCTCGGTCGCCGGGTCGTCGTACTTCACGAGTGCGAAGTCGCCGTTGCCGGGGAAGGTCGACTGGTCGACCGTGGCGATCGGCTGGCCGCCCTGCGTGTCGGACCACTCGTTGCCGCCGAGGGTGCAGTGACCGGCCGTCAGGAACGCCGGGGTGCCGTCCCCCGCGGTGACGTTGAAACCGAGGGAGCAGCGCGAGCCGCCCGCGAAGATGGCGTCACCGCCGGAGACGAACGGCTTGAAGGTGCCCGCGGACTTCTTGATGGTCGCCATGCCGGAGCCGAGGCCGCGCACGGTGGACTCCAGCTTGTCCCACTTGGCGCCGGTCACCGTGCTGTCGGCCGTCACCAGCAGCTTGTTGGTGCGCGGGTCGATCGACCACGAGGTGCCCGCGATGGTCGCCTCGGACTTCAGCGTCGACGCGCCCTGCTGAAGCTCCGACCAGCTGTTGTCGACCTCGCGGACCTTGGCGCCGGCCGCCTTGGCCTGCACGATCACATTGTTGTTGTCGCCCGGTACGACGTTGACGACGAGCTGCTGGCTGTCACCGTCGTAGTAGGAGCCGCCGAACGCGTCACCGAGGAGACCGGCGAGCTGCGAGGCGAGATCCGAGGCGTCGCCGGCCTTCAGGGTCTTCGGCGCGGCGGCCGCCCCGTCGGACGAACCGTCCTGCGACGCGTTGGCGTTGGGCAGCAGGATCGCGGCCGCGCCGAGCGCCACCACGCTGCCCGCCGCTATCGCGGCCTTGCGCTTCGGAATTCGCTTGTGACTCAAACTTCTCTCCTCCTGGGGGACGGAGCGGTGCCGCCGTCAGGCAGCGTCTTGGGGGGCGCCTGGATGGCTGTTGGTACGCACGGGCCGCTCGGGGCGTTCAATTCCGTTTGCACGTCGCCCCTTCGCACTGCGGAATCGGCCGGCTCCCGTCCCACGACCGGGTGACGGCCCGTCAGAGGGCAGGCGCCACGGGTCCGGCGATCCGACACGGTCCGTATCCGTCCGGGAACGGTCCGTCGTGCTCGACGAGTTGAATCCCACCTTCAGCGAATCTGCACAGCGGATGCTCAACCCGGTCACCGAAAGGCGGGGCTTTCCCCTGCCCTTCGCGTCGGTCACGCCTTTGTGGCCGGAGTGCCGGATTCGATGTCCGGCGATACAAGAGCCGGAATGAGCCGATGCCGTGACGCATGTGAAGAAGTCGCCACCAAGGCGTGCGCGATTCTGCACGGACAAACGCTTATGCGCCGCAAGTTGCCTGGTGGGAGGGGTGGTTGATTGGCAGCCCGCGCCCGCGGCGTGCTTTGATCCATCGCACCGCGGGGGCCGCTGAGGGCATTCGGAAACGGATGTCCGGCGCTCGTGGTCGCGGCCGTCATCTGTCCCCAGAGGGGGCCGCTCCCCCCTTGTGAGATATCCAATGAAGGGAAGTTCCATCATGAACTCCACCCCCCAGGTCGAGACCGTTGAGATCGCCGACGCCGAGCTCGACGCCGTCTCCGGCGGCCTGTCCGTGAACGCCGTGAGCACCGTCACCGAGACGGTGGACGGCATCGCTCCGGTTTCCGGCCTGGTGAACACCGCCGTCGGCACCGTCGAGGGTGTCACCGGCCTGAACACGGCCCCGGTCACCAACCTGGTCGCCGGTCTCTGATCCGGCCCCACGCCGTCGACTCCCGGAGCCGCAGCCCGCGGTTCCGGGATCTTCGGGTGCCGTGACCGGGTCCGCGCGGACCGCGAGGCCGCGCCCCGGCCGTCTCCGCCACGTCCGTAAGAACCTCTTCTACGGGTGAGGGAAGTTCCTTGCAGTTCCGCCAACAGGCCCTCGCCAAGCTCCAGTCGCCGGAGGAGCTCGACCTTCCGGTGCGTTTCGCGCGCCCGCAGGGCTGGCTCGTGCTCTCCATGACGGTCGTCGCCATGGCGGCCGCCTCGGTGTGGGCGGTCACCGGCTCGGTGGCGTCCACCGTCAGCGCGCCCGCCGTCCTCACGCACGGCCGGGGCAGTTACGTCCTGCAGAGCCCCGTCGCGGGCCAGGTCACCGCCGTCCTCGCCCGGCAGGGCGAGCAGCTCCCGGCGAACTCCCCCCTGCTCAAGGTCCGCACGCCCACGGGCGACAGCGTCGTGCGCACGCTCGACGCCGGCCGGGTCTCCGCGCTCGCCGCGACCGTCGGGCAGATCATCCGCACCGGCGCCGACGTCGCCGCCGTCGAGAAGGTCGCCCGCGCCGGCGACCCGCTGTACGCCACGGTCTACGTGCCCGCCCAGAACGCCGCCTCCATCCCCGACGGCGCGCCCGTCGACCTGACCGTGCAGTCGGTGCCGACGCAGGAGTACGGCGTACTGCGCGGCCATGTGAAGTCCGTCGGCCGCTCGGCCCAGTCGCCGCAGCAGATCGCCGCGTTCCTCGGGGACAGCCAGCTCGGGGAGCAGTTCACGAGGAACGGCAGGCCGGTGGCCGTGACGGTCCGGCTGGACAAGTCCCCCGACACCAGGAGCGGTTACGCCTGGTCCTCCGCCGACGGACCGCCGTTCGAGCTGACCTCCATGACGCAGGCCTCCGGCTCCATCGAGCTGGCCGACCAGCGTCCCGTCGACTGGCTGCTGCCATGAGCGCGACCGGCCAGGCAACCCGGGGCAGACGCCGCGCCGCCCCGCCGAAGCGCAAGGTGCCCAAGGCCGCGGCGAAGACCGTCCGCACCCCCACCGTCCTGCAGATGGAGGCCGTGGAGTGCGGCGCCGCCTCCCTGGCGATGGTGCTCGGCCACTACGGCCGGCACGTCCCGCTGGAGGAGCTGCGCATCGCCTGCGGCGTCTCCCGCGACGGCTCGCGCGCCAGCAACCTGCTGAAGGCGGCCCGCAGTTACGGCCTGACCGCCAAGGGCATGCAGATGGACCTGGCGGCCCTCGCCGAGGTGAAGTCGCCGGCCATCCTGTTCTGGGAGTTCAACCACTACGTCGTCTACGACGGCATGGGCCGCCGCTTCGGCCGCCGGGGCGTCTACATCAACGACCCCGGCAAGGGCCGCCGTTTCGTGCCCATGGAGGACTTCGACGGCAGCTTCACCGGTGTCGTGCTGGTCATGGAGCCCGGCGAGGACTTCACCCGGGGCGGCCGCAAGCCCGGCGTCCTGGGCGCGATGCCCGCCCGGCTGCGCGGCACCGCGGGCACCCTGCCGGCCGCCGTCCTGGCGAGCCTGCTGCTGGTGGCCGTCGGGGCGGCGGTGCCCGCGCTCAGCCGCACCTACATCGACGAGTTCCTGATCGGCGGCCGGACCTCGCTGCTGGGCGTGCTGTTCACGTCGATGGCGGCGTGCGTGCTGCTCACGATCGTGCTGACCTGGCTGCAGCAGGCCAATCTGCTGCACGGCCGGATCATCTCCTCGACCCTGTCCAGCGCCCGGTTCCTGCGCCACCTGCTGCGGCTGCCGGTGACGTTCTTCTCCCAGCGCAGCCCGGCCGACCTCGTCCAGCGGCTCCAGTCCAACGACGCGGTCGCCGAGACCCTCTCGCGCGACCTCGCGGCGGCGGGCGTCGACGCGATCGTGGTCGTGCTCTACGCGGTGCTGCTGTACACCTACGACCCGCAACTGACGTTCGTCGGCATCGGTGTGGCCCTGCTGAACATCGTGGCCATGCGCGTCGTCGTACGGCTGCGCGCCACCCGCACGGCGAAGCTGCGCGCCGACACGGCCCGGCTCACCAACACCGCCTACACCGGTCTGCAGCTCATCGAGACGATGAAGGCGACCGGCGGCGAGGACGGCTACTTCCGCAAGTGGGCCGGGCAGCACGCCACCACCCTGGAGGAGCAGCAGCGGCTCGGGGTGCCGAGCGCCTGGCTGGGCGTGGTCGCGCCCACGCTCGCCACCCTCAACAGCGCGCTGATCCTGTGGATCGGCGGCATGCGGGCGGTCGAGGGGCACATCTCGGTCGGCCTGCTGGTGGCCTTCCAGGCCCTGGTCACCCGGTTCACCGCCCCGCTGACCCGGCTGAACGGCGTCGCGGGCCGCATCCAGGACTTCGCCGCCGACGTGGCCCGGCTGAAGGACGTGGAGAACTTCGAGGCGGACCCGCTCTACGGCCGTCCCGGTGCCGGCGAGTCGACGCGGCGCCTGCAGGGCCATGTGGAGCTGGAGAACATCACCTTCGGCTACAGCCCGCTCGACAAGCCGCTGCTCACCGGTTTCGACCTGACCGTCGGGCCCGGGCAGCAGGTGGCGCTGGTCGGCGGCTCGGGCTCCGGCAAGTCCACGGTGTCACGGCTGATCTCCGGCCTGTACGCGCCGTGGGAGGGCGTGATCCGCATCGACGGGCAGCGCATCGAGGACATCCCGCGCGGGGCGCTGGCCGCCTCCGTCTCCTTCGTCGACCAGGACGTGTTCCTCTTCGAGGGCACGGTCCGCGACAACGTGGCGCTGTGGGACCCGTCGATCCCGGACGACGCGGTGGAGGACGCGCTGCGCGACGCCGCCCTGTACGACGTGATCACGCGGCGCCCCGGCGGCATCCACAGCAGGGTCGAGCAGGACGGCCGCAACTTCTCCGGCGGGCAGCGCCAGCGCCTGGAGATCGCCCGGGCCCTGGTGCGCCGCCCGAGCATCCTGGTGCTCGACGAGGTGACCAGCGCGCTCGACGCGGAGACCGAACTGGTCGTGATGGACAACCTGCGCCGGCGCGGCTGCGCCTGCGTGGTGATCGCGCACCGGCTGAGCACCGTGCGCGACAGCGACGAGATCGTCGTCCTGCAGCACGGCACGGTCGTGGAGCGGGGACGGCACGAGGACCTGGTGGCGCGCGGCGGCGCCTACGCGGCACTGGTCAGGGAACGGTGACATGACGACCGTCCACGAAGGACACGACGGCGACCTCGTCCTGGGCGCCTTCGCACAGCTGGGCTCGCGCCTGGACTGCGCCGGCTTCACCCGCCTCGACCTCGAAGGCCCCCAGGTGCTGTGGCTGGTCGCGGCCGGCGCGGTCGACCTGTTCGCGGTCGACGCCGGCGGGCAGGGCCACTGGCACCACCTGGGCCGGCTGGAGGCGGGCTCGCTGGTGCTCGGCCCGGTGGCCGGACCCCAGCACACCCTGGTGGCCCGCCCGCTGCGGGACTGCGTGGTGCACCGCATCGGCCTGCGCGAGCTGTACCAGCCCGCCACCACCGCGACCTGGTCGTACGACGAGTACGGCACCCCGCAGTACGTGCCGCCGACGACGAGCCCCCTGGAGTACGCGCTCGCCCTCGGCGTCGGCCGCAGCCTGTCCATCCTGTTCCAGGCGCCGATGGCCACCGAACGGGCGGCGGCACCCACCGACGACGACGTCTTCTGGATGCAGGTGCCGCCCGGCAGCGTGCAGTACGGCTCGCTCTACGGCGCGGAGGCGGCGGCCGATCTGCTGATGGACCCGGCGCTGTGGCAGTCGATGGTCGACCAGCAGTACCGGCTGCTGACCACGCTGGACCGCTGGATCGAGCAGCTGGAGCGCACCCACGAGGACCGCACGGCCGAGGGCATCAAGGCCGGTGAGGCGGTGCGTGCGCAGGCCGACCGGACGCTGCTCGCCTCCATCGGCAAGGGCGGGTCGCAGCGCACCACGGCGGCCGACGCCGACGCCACGTACGCGGCGTGCAGGCTGGTCGCGCGGGCGGCCGGGATCCGTCTCGCGGAGCCCACGCAGAAGGGCACCGGCGGGGACCGCCTCGACCCGGTCGAGCAGATCGCCCTGGCCTCCCGGGTACGCACCCGGGCCGTGCGGCTGGACGGCCGCTGGTGGCGGGACGACGTGGGGCCGCTGGTGGGCCGGCGGGCCCTGTCGGGTGCGCCGGTGGCGCTGCTGTGGCGGCGCGGCGGCTATGTGGCGGTCCACCCCTCCACCGGGCGGGAGACCCCGGTCGAGAAGGCCAACGCCGACGAGTTCGAGCCGCGCGCGGTGATGTTCTACCGCCCGCTGCCGGAACGCGGGCTCGGTCCGCTCGGGCTGCTGCGGTTCTGTGTGCGGGGCATGCGCGGCGACCTGACGGCGCTGCTGCTCAGCGGTCTGGTCACGGTGGCGATCGGGGCGCTGGTGCCCATCGCCACCGGCAAGGTGCTCGGCGAGTTCGTGCCGAAGGCGCAGACGGACCTGATCGTGCAGGTGTGTCTGGCGGTGATGCTGAGCAGCGTGGTCGCCGCGGCCTTCATGCTGCTGCAGAACCTGACCATCCTGCGGCTGGAGGGCCGGATCGAGGCCACGCTCCAGCCGGCCGTGTGGGACCGGCTGCTCAGGCTGCCGACGACGTTCTTCACCGAGCGCTCCACGGGTGAACTGGCCAGCGCGGCCATGGGCATCAGCGCGATCCGCCGGCTGCTGGCGGGCGTCGGACCGACGGTCGCCCAGTCGGTGACGGTCGGGGCGATGAACCTGGGCCTGCTGTTCTGGTTCAGCGTGCCGATGGCGATGGCCGCGATCGGCATGCTCGTCGTGATCGCGGCGGTGTTCCTGGGCCTGGGGCTGTGGCAGGTGCGCTGGCAGCGGCGGCTGGTGGTGCTCTCCAACAAGCTCAACAACCAGGCGTTCCAGACCCTGCGCGGCCTGCCCAAGCTGCGGGTGGCCGCCGCCGAGAACTACGCCTACGCCGCCTGGGCGTCGGAGTTCGCGCGCAGCCGGGAGCTGCAGCAGCGGGTCGGCCGCATCAAGAACATCACCTCGGTCCTGGGCGCGGTGTACCTGCCGCTGTGCACGCTGCTGATGTTCATGCTGCTGGCCGGTCCGGCCCGGGGCTCGATGTCGGCGGCGGCGTTCCTCACGTTCAACACGTCGGTCACCATGCTGCTGACCTCCGTCACCCAGCTCACCGGCGCCTTCGTCTCGGCGGTGGCGGCGCTGCCGCTGTTCGAGGAGATCAGGCCGGTGCTGGACGCCACACCCGAGGTGCGCGCGGCCAGCACCCGGCCGGGGCCGCTGACCGGGGCGATCGAGGCGCGGCGGGTGTCCTTCCGCTACACCGACGACGGTCCGCTGGTCCTGGACGACGTGTCGTTCGAGGCGCGGCCGGGCGAGTTCGTGGCGATCGTCGGCCCGAGCGGCTGCGGCAAGTCCACGCTGCTGCGCCTGCTGATCGGCTTCGACCGTCCCGTCTCGGGCAGCGTGCTGTACGACGGCCAGGACCTGGCGGCCCTGGACCAGTCCGCGGTGCGCCGCCAGTGCGGTGTGGTGCTGCAGCACGCGCAGCCGTTCACCGGCTCGATCCTGGACGTCATCTGCGGCACCGAGCCGTACACGCCGGAGGAGGCGATGGCGGCGGCCGAGATGGCCGGGCTGGCCGAGGACATCAAGCGGATGCCGATGGGCCTGCACACCATCGTCTCGGGCAGCGGAGCCGTCTCCGGCGGCCAGCGCCAGCGGCTGATGATCGCCCAGGCGCTGATCCGCCGGCCGCGGATCCTCTTCCTCGACGAGGCGACCAGTGCCCTCGACAACGAGACGCAGCGCACGGTCATCGAGAGCACCAAGGCCCTCAACGCCACCCGCATCGTCATCGCGCACCGCCTGTCGACCGTGCTGGACGCCGACCGGGTCGTGGTCATGGAGGACGGCAAGGTCATCCAGCAGGGCCCGCCCGCCCGGCTGCTCGCCGACACGAGCGGCCGGCTGCACGAGCTGGTGCGGCGCCAGCTGGCGTGACGGAGCGCGCCCGCCGGGCACTCCGGGGGCGCATCCTCGGCCATCCCTCGGCCCGAGCCGTTGGTCCGGGCCGAGAATGGGTACCCACCGCGCATGCGAATCAGCGTGGTGGACGTGGGATCGAACACGGTCAGACTGGTGGTCGCGGACGCGGAGGACGGGGTACCGCTGCCCGTGCACACCGCCAAGTGGCGCCTGAGGCTGTCCGAGCAGGTCGCACCGGGAGGACCCATCCCGGAGCAGGCCGTGGAACAGCTGGTGCACGCGGTCGCGGAGGCGAGCAGGACGGCCACCCGGTGGGGCGCGGCCGGACCGTTGGCCTTCGCGACCGCCGTGGTGCGCAACGCGCCGAACCGGCAGGAGGTGCTGGACACCGTCCGCACCCGCACGGGGGTGGACCTGTGCACGCTGCCCGGTGAGGTCGAGGCCGAGCTGACGTTCCTCGGGGCCCGCCGCTGGATGGGCTGGCGCTCCGGCCCGCTCGCCCTGCTGGACATCGGCGGCGGCACCCTGGAGGTCGCCTTCGGGCGCGGCCGGCTGCCGGACTTCGTGGCGTCGCTGCCGCTGGGGGCGCGGCGGCTCACCCACGAGTACTTCCAGGACGAGGACCCGCCGTCCGCGGAGCAGCTGCGCGCGCTGCGCCGCAAGGTCCGCCACCAGCTGCGGGACGTCGCCGCCCGGATCCGCTGGGAGGGGCCGCGCACGGCGGTGGCCACCTCGCGCACCTTCCAGCAGCTGGGCCGGCTGTGCGGCGCCGCGCCCGGACGGCACGGCCCGTTCGTGGACCGCGAGATGCGCCGGGACGACCTGCGGGAGGCGATCAAGCAGCTGGCCGCCCTGCCCGCGGCGGAACGCGCCCGCCTGCCCGGCATCTCCGCGCCGCGGGCCGCGCAGAGCCTGGCCGGGGCCGTCGTCGGGCACACGGCGATGAAACTGACCGGCCTGCGCTCCCTCACCGTCTGCCCCTGGGCGATCCGTGAGGGCGTGATGCTGCGGTACATCGAGGACGGCCCGTCCTGGTGGGCGGAGGTGACCCGCCGCAACGCGGAGACCGTCCCGGCCGAACCCGTACCGCTGCGCATCGCGACCGCCTCGACCTGAGCCCGTGCCCCGGCCGGGGCACCGGCGAGACCCGGCCCACCGGCGACACCCCGTCGATTCGCGTTCCGCACCGAGGAAAGGAGACCCCGTGTCCCACGACCAGCACCGCGACCCCTCCGGCACGCAGCCCGAGACGGCTCTGGAGGAGGTCCTGCACGAGATCGAGGACGCCGAGACCCGTACGCAGGACTCCGCCGGGCAGCGGCGCCACCGGGGCGAGGCCGCTGACGCCACCACCCCGAACACTGACGCCCAGGAGCAGGTCGAAGGGGACTGATCCGAAGGTGCTCCGGGCGCGGGCCCGGGCCGTCCGCGGGCCGCACGACGACCCGCGCGCACGGCCCGGGCCCGCGCCGTGCGCGCGTCCGCCCGCGGGGCCATGACCAAGGTCTCCCCCCGCGGCGGTGACCCGGGGCCGCCTGCGGGTACCCGGCGCGCATGGAGCACGAAGAACCAGGACTGCCGACGCCGCGCGGCCCGCTGAGCCGGGGCGTCGAGGCGTATCTGCGGGGCGCGGGCCGACTGCCCCGCATGGAGGACGTCGCCCGGGCCGCCGTGTACGGCGAGGACCTCCAGCTCGCCCTCTACCTCTGCTACGAGCTGCACTACCGCGGTTTCGCCGGGGTGCCGCCGGAGCGCGAGTGGGACCCCGACCTGCTGCGCGTGCGGGCGGCCATGGAGCACCGCTTCCTGTCCGCGCTGCGCACCGACGCCCCCGTCCACGACAGCGTCGACGAGGCCCTGGCGGCCCTGCTCGTCGAACCCGTGGAGGGCACGGGCGTGTCGTACTTCCTGCGCGACGAGGGCGAGCTGTGGCACTTGCGCGAGTACGCGGCGCAGCGCTCGCTGTACCACCTCAAGGAGGCGGACCCGCACGCCTGGGTGCTGCCGCGGCTGTGGGGGCGGGCGAAGGCCGGGATGGCGGCCGTGGAGTTCGACGAGTGGGGCGGAGGCCGGGCCGACCGTGTGCACGCCCGCCTGTTCGCCGACCTGATGACGGACCTGGGCCTGGACACCTCCTACGGCCGCTACCTCGACGCGGCGTCCGCGGAGGCCCTGGTCACCGTGAACATGATGTCCCTGTTCGGTCTGCACCGCTCCCTCAGGGGCGCCCTGGTCGGGCACTTCGCGACGGTGGAGATCACCTCGTCACCGGGGTCGCGGCGGCTCGCCGAGGCGATGCGCCGCAACGGCGCCGGACCCGCGGCCGAGCACTTCTACGACGAGCACGTCGAGGCGGACGCCGTCCACGAGCAGGTGGTGCGGCACGAGGTCATCGGCGGTCTGCTGGAGCAGGAGCCCCATCTGGCCGCGGACGTCGCCTTCGGCATCGACGCCACCGAATTCGTCGAGGAGCGCTTCGGCGCCCGGCTGCTCGCCGACTGGCGTGCGTCACGTTCGTCACTGCGGGAACCGCTGGCCCACGAAGCGACCCATATCTCCTGAGCGGCGGGGTACTCGGCGCCCGTGAATCCACTGGTACTCCCGGGCGTGTACGCCCCACAGGAAGACACCGAGCTGCTGGCCGGTGCCCTCTCCGACGAACCGCTCCCGCCGGGCGCGGAGGTACTCGACGTGGGCACCGGGTCCGGCGCCCTGGCGCTGGAGGCCGCCCGCCGCGGTCTGCGGGTCACCGCCGTCGACGTGTCCTGGGGCGCCGTGCTGGCGGCCCGGCTGAACGCCCGGCTGGCCGGGCTGCGGGTCCGCATCCGGCACGGCAACCTGTTCGGGCCGGTGCGCGGACAGACGTTCGACCTGATTCTGGCCAATCCGCCGTACGTGCCGGCCCCGCACGGCCACCGTGAGCCGCGCGGCGCGGCCCGGGCCTGGGACGCGGGCGGCGACGGGCGGCTGGTCGTCGACCGCATCTGCCGGGAGGCACCCGCGCTGCTGCGGCCGGGCGGGGTGCTGCTGCTGGTGCAGTCGGCGCTCAGCGGCCCGGACCTCACCGTCCAGCAGTTGCGGGCGGCCGGCCTGAAGGCCGCCGTGACCCGCCGGCAGCACATCCCGTTCGGTCCCGTGCTGCGCGGCCGGGAGCGCTGGCTGCGCGAGCGAGGGCTGCTGGCCGCCGAGGAGGACAAGGAAGAGCTGGTGGTGATCCGTGCCGAACTCCCCGTCTGACCGGTCCGAGGCGCCGCGCCGCGTCTCCGTGCAGCGCAAGGGCCCCCTGCTGATGGAGGGCCCGGTGGAGGTGGAGCTGGAGGACGGCTCCGTCGTCTCCTCCGACCGCTTCCGCGTGGCCCTGTGCACCTGCCGTCGCAGCCGCCGCTACCCGTGGTGCGACACGAGCCACCGCGACCGGGCCTGAGCCCCGGGACGCCTCCCGGGCCCCGGCCCGGCCCGGGCAGCGGGAGGGGATGAGACCCGGGGGCCGGCGGGCGGCCCCACTCCGCCCGCCGGCCCCCTTGTACGAGATCGCGTTCCCCATGACAGCGGCCCGGCTCCCCAGCCACGGCCCGCTGCGGTTCACGGGAACGGCGCGATCCCGGTTCATGGGAGTGCCGCCGGCTAGAAGGAGAAGACGCCCGTGCCGTAGGCGTTCTTCATGCACTCGTTGGAGAAGGTGCGCTCGTAGGAGACGCGCCGGCCCTGCCAGACGCCGTCCACGGTGACGACCACCGGGTCGTACTGCTTGGTGCACATCACGCCCTCCGTGGCGGACAGGGCGTCGAGGTCGCCGCTGACGCCGCGCAGCTCGGCGCAGGCCTCGGCGGCGGCCGGGTGGGTGCCCGCGGGTCGCGGGGCGCAGGTGAGGGTGACCGCGCGTTCCGGAGTCGCGGAGAGCGCGCTCTCGCCGTGGCCCACCGTCAGGACGAGGGCCGACGGGGCGTAGAGCGCGGTGGGGGCCTGACCCGGGTCGGCGAGCGCGGCCCCGGTGAGGGGTCCGCAGACGGCGGTGGCCGTCAGTCCGACAGTCGTGGCCCAGCGCGCGGTGGTCCGCATTGTGTGCATCCTTCCGCTCGATTACGGGTGTGCCGGCCCGTGCTCGGTCGGTGCCGGGGCGGCGAGCGCCACTCTGCCGAGTCCGCCGCGGAAACACACATCGACCCCACGGATTTCAGTAACCTTGCGTATTGAATCAGTGGCGCGAAGTTACGGAATCGGAGCGGGAGAAGCCCGTAACCGCACGGGCTCGGGGAACACGAAGCGGCCAGATGGCCGATTCCCATGCGTTCCTTAATAGGCCTGAAACATTCCGATTCCGCTCTCACCTGACCACTTTGCAACCGCTTGCGTTCATGCTCCCGACGGGTGAGCGTCATGACGCGGGCACGGCGTCCACCCGCCGGCCCTCCCCTGATCCTCGGCGCCCCAGGTCCCGCACGCCCCCTGATCCGGGGCCTCCATACCGCTCGGTATCGTCGCCCGTACGGCACGGTCTCGACGAGGAGACGACGAGAGGCGGGTACGTACGGTGGCCAAGCACTGGGCGGACTTCCAGTACGAGATCTATCTGAACGGGATGACGGGTGCCGTACCGCGGCTGCCCACCGATCTGACCCGGCTGGAGGAACTGACCGAGCAGCGGCTCGGACCCGGCCCCGTCGGCTATGTGGCGGGCAGCGCGGGCGACGGCAGCACCGCCCGGGCCAACCGGGCCGCCCTGGAGCGGCGCCGGATCGTGCCGCGCATGCTGCGGGACGTGCACGAACGGGACCTGTCGGTGGAGGTGCTGGGCCGTGCCCTGCCGGCCCCCCTGGCGCTCGCACCGGTCGGCGTGCTGTCGATCATGCACCCGGACGCCGAGTCCGCCGCGGCCCGGGCGGCGGCCGCGCAGGGCGTGCCGTACATCCTGTCCTCGGCGTCCAGCACCCCGATGGAGCAGGTCGCCGAGGCGATGGGCGACGCCGAGCGGTGGTTCCAGCTGTACTGGCCGAAGGACCCGGAGGTGGCGCGCAGCTTCCTCGGCCGGGCGAAGGCGGCGGGGTTCGGCGTGCTCGTCGTCACCCTGGACACGCCGCTGCTGTCCTGGCGGCCCCGCGACCTCGACCAGGCCTACCTGCCCTTCCTGCGCGGCGTGGGCACGGCGAACTACTTCTCCGACCCGGCCTTCCGGGCGGGGCTGGCCAAGCCGGTGCACGAGGATCCGGACGCGGCCGTGATGCGGTTCGTCGGCCTGTTCTCCGATCCGGCCAAGACCTGGCCGGACCTGGCGTTCCTGCGGGAGAACTGGGACGGGCCGATCGTCCTCAAGGGCGTACTGCACCCGGACGACGCCCGGCTGGCCGCCGACGCGGGCATGGACGGCGTGGTCGTCTCCAACCACGGCGGACGGCAGGTGGCCGGCTCCGTCGCGGCGGCGGACGCGCTGCCCCGGGTCGTGGAGGCCGTCGGCGACCGGCTCACCGTCCTCTTCGACAGCGGTGTGCGCACCGGCGACGACGTCTTCAAGGCCCTCGCCCTGGGCGCCCGCGCCGTCCTGCTCGGCCGCCCGTACGTCTACGGCCTCGGCCTGGACGGACAGGCGGGCGTCGAGCACGTCATCCGCTGCCTGCTGGCCGAACTCGACCTGACCCTCGCTCTGTCCGGCCACGCCACGCCGGGCACGATCGGGCCCG
Organism: Streptomyces sp. NPDC085931; assembly: GCF_044540565.1. Taxonomy (NCBI): domain Bacteria; kingdom Bacillati; phylum Actinomycetota; class Actinomycetes; order Kitasatosporales; family Streptomycetaceae; genus Streptomyces; species Streptomyces sp. NPDC085931. Next base: position 482,579 of record NZ_JBITSK010000006.1, on the reverse strand, counting down.
GCGACCTCGTCGAGGACCCGGCCTGACCACGACGACGGGGCCGCGCGGCCCGAGTTCCGCGCGGCCCCGTCCGGCCCGAAGGGCCCGGTTCAGCCGGAGCGGCCGTCCGGGACGGTCACCTGGCGGGCCGCCGGGCTCTCCCGCTCCTCGATCGACAGCGAACCGGACGCCGTCGGCGCGGGCTCGGCCTGCCAGCGCTGGGCGTCGGAGCGGTCGCGGACCTTGACGACGATGTCGGCGTCCGGTTCGTCGTCGGCCGGGGCGAGGGCGAACTGCTCGTCCCAGCGGGGCAGCAGTTCACCGCGGACGGTGAGGTCGTAGCGCACGTCGTCGCCCCGCTCGGCATCCTCGTCGGCGCAGGTGCCGAGGACCACGACGCCGGCGTCCTTGTGCGAATCCAGGCACAGCCCGGGATCCGCGACGCTGCGCAGCGACCCGTCCTTCTCGTACGTCCACTGCTGGGTCCACACCGACGAGCACGGTGCCAGCTTCGTCCCCGCGCCCTCCTTCGGCAGGTCCCGGATGTCGAGACACAGGTCCGCGCCGGTGTTGCGCAGCCGTGTCACGCCCGGCGCGGTGGGCAGCCCGGCCGTGCCGGGCGGTGTCGAGGTGGCGTTGTCGCCTCCGCCGGCGCTGTGGGAACCGGCCGGGTCGGCCTCCCCGCCGTCGTAGGACGCCGTGCCGAGGATGAGCACGGCCGTCAGCACACCGGCCGACACCGCGCCGACGCCCGAGAGCAGTCCCCGGGAGGACCGCAGCGCCTGCGGGATGCGGGTCCCTCCCGTGCCGCGCGCCGGGAGCGGGATCCGGGCGAGCAGCCGGTGGCCGCGCGTGCCGCGCCGCCCGCCGCGCCGGCCCGCGCGGCCGCCCCGGGTGCCGTGCGAGGCCCGGCCCGGACGGGAGTCGAGGTAGCGGCGGGCGCCCCAGCCGAGCACCGCTTCGGCGAGCAGCGGGCCCAGCGGCCCCTCGAAGTGGCTCAGCTGCTCGGCCGCGTCCCGGCAGTAGCGGCACTGGTCCACGTGGTCCTGGACGTCCGGCAGGAAGGCGCCGCCCCGGCGGATGGGGACGTCGAGCAGGCGGTTGTAGAACCGGCAGTCCTGGGTCGGCGCGAGTTCGCGATGGGCCCGTACGACGCCTTCGCGGAATGCGTCACGCGCCTGTTCGAGGGCGGCCGACGCGAGGTCGGTGTCCATGCCCAGCAGTCCGGCCGGGACGGTCATGGCGTCGGCCTCGACCTCGACGTGCCAGAGCACACACCGCGCGGCCGCGGGAAGCGCCTGGAACGCCCGCTCCGCGAGGACACGGTTCTCGGGGGTCATGGACGGGGCCGCGCGCAGCCCGCGTCCTCCGGCCGGTTTCTGCAGCGCGGGCAGAACGGCCGATATGCGATCGTCGCCGGACCACTCCCTGATCGTGTCGCGCACGGTCACCAGAAGGGCCGGGCGCAGCGCGACGGCCGACTCCCCGAAGGCGAGACGGTTGAGGGTCCGGTGGAAGGCGGTCCCGGTGACCATCGCGGCGACCTGCGCCGAGGAGGCCAGGCAGATGACCGCGTAGTCGTGCACCGGCTGATAGTGCCGCGCCATGAGCAGCGCGACGGAATGAGCGGCGACCTCGCCCTCCGGGCTGCCTCTCAACGGGGCGGCGAGGCTCTCGTCGGATTCCCCGCGATCCCCGCCGGGCGGGGGATACGGAGGTCGAGGGGGGTGGGGGGTGGGCACTGAGATGGTTCCTTCCCACGCGCAGGTGGCACACAGAAGTCCTGCCGCCGAAAAAGGGAGCCCGGTTGGCGCGTACCTTTCTGGCGCGGCGCGGGGGGTGCGAATTCACCGACGGCGAATCGGACCCGGTCAACAAATGCCGTGCGACTCTTGGTCATTCCCCCCGCACGTGCGTGCACTCTTGCACAATCCCCACACGGCCAACAAGGCGCACGGAGCACATCCCTGCCATTGACAGAAAGTCAGAACGGGAACGCCTCTTCGCAGGTCGCACCGGTTTTCGACCCCGGTCAGATCTGCCAGGCGCGCAGCCGGTCGGCCGCGCCGTAGACGTCGGTCGTGCCGGACATCAGGTCGCGGGCCAGATCGACGAGGGCGCCGTAGGGCGGGTCGATGCCGACGCCGCTGACGAACATGTAGGCCACGGCCGTCGCACAGGCGAAACGGGCGTTGGCCGAGGGCAGCGGCCGCAGGACGGCGAGGGTGTGCAGCAGCGCGGCCGCCCGCCACGCCGGGTCGGAGTTCACCCCGAGGCGCGGCGGGTCGACACGGTGCCGGGCGACGGCGGCGACCAGCGCGGAGAAGTCGTTGATCGTGGGCTGGTCCGGCAGGACCTCTTCATGGCGCTGGAGCAGCCAGGGCACGTCGATGTGGAGGACGGGTGCCATCGGTCAGGCGGCCCGCCCCTCGCCCTTGGCGGGCGGTTCGTCGTCGGGGAAGGCGGCGGCGAACTCGTCGGCGTGGGTGGCGAAGAACCGCCGGAAGGCCTCCGCGCCCTCCTGCAGCGCGCGGTGGCGGGCTATGTCGGCGGCGGCCGCCTCCCGCACCAGGGCCTTCATGGACGTACCGCGCTCCTTGGCGATCTGCCGCAGGTCCTCAAGTTCGCGGTCGCTGAACTCGACGTTGAGAGCTGGCATGTCCTCACGGTAGCGCCAGGGGTACTGGCCCGTAAATAGCCCCAGGTCACACCGAGTACGCGACGGTACCGCCGAGGCGTCCGGATCGCCCGGGAGCTGAGAGGTGGGTCACATCCGGCGGGGGATGTCACATTCCGGGGCCGTGTCCGGCTCGCAGAGGTGAGCGCGTACACGGGAGGACCACGCATGACCGAGATCTCCGCACCCGGCACCGACGCCCCGCTCGACGAGGCGACCCGGGTCTTCGTCGACCACCGCGAGCTGCTGTTCGGCGTCGTCTACACCATGCTCGGCGCCGTCGCCGACACCGAGGACGTCCTGCAGGAGACCTGGCTGTCCTGGACCGCGCGCGGCGGCGGCGATCCGCTGGCCGGCGTCGGCCATCCGCGCGCCTATCTGGTCCGGGTGGCGGTCAACCACGCGCTGCGCCGCCGCGCGGCGATCAGCCGCCGGCGAGAGACGTACGTCGGCCCGTGGCTGCCCGAGCCGCTGGTCGCCGACGAGGACGCCGGGACCGCCGACGGCCCGGCCCTGCGCGGCGAGGCGGTGTCGCTGGCGATGCTGGTGGTCCTGGAGTCGCTGACGCCGCTGGAGCGTGCGGTGTTCGTGCTGGGCGAGGTGTTCGGCTATCCGCACGCGGAGATCGCCGGGATCATCGGCCGCTCCCCCGCCGCCGTGCGGCAGCTCGCGCACCGGGCCCGGGAGCACGTGCAGGCGCGGCGGCCGCGCTACCGGGCGCATCCGCGGGTGCGGCGGGAGGCGACCGAGCGGTTCGTGCGGGCGGCGCTGGGCGGGGACATCGCCGAGCTGATGGAGGTCCTCGCGCCGGACGTGACCGTCTGGACGGACGCCGGCGGCAAGCGCCGGCGGGCGGGCCTGCGCCCGGTGCACGGCCGGGACAAGGTGACCCGGCTGCTCACGTCGGGCCGGGGCGGCCCCGACCACCCCGTGTGGCGCTACCGGCGCGTCAACGGCGACGACGCGGCCGTGCTGTTCGACGGCGACGCGCCCTTCGCCGTGCTGGTTCTGGACCTCACCCCGGAGGGCGACCGGGTGCACGGCGTCTACGTCGTGGCCAACCCGGACAAGCTGGCCCACCTGTCCCGGGAGGCGGCGTGAGGCGATGTCCCCGTTGCCCGGCTGGAAGAGCCCGCTCGACCGTGCGCGGCCGCGCGGCCCGGGGAGCCGGTCGTCAGGAGCGGGCGCGACAGAACTCCCGGACGGTCCGGTTGAACGCCTCGGGGGCCTCGATGTTGCTGAGGTGCCCGGCGCCGGGCAGCACCACCAGCGTGGCCTCGGGGATCGCCGCGAGGAACGCGCGGGCGACGGGATCCACCGGGGAGCGGCGGTCCAGCTCGCCCCACAGCAGCAGCGTGGGCACCGTGATCCCCGGCAGCAGGTCGCTGAGATCGGCCTCGGCCATGACGGCGAGCTCGGTGCGCAGGCTGCCGGGCCGGGTGGCGGCCGACATCACCGAGAGCAGGCGTACGGCGTCGGCGGGCGGGGCCGCGGCGAACAGAGCGGGCACGGTGGGTGCGAACTCCCCCGGCGGGACGGCGAGCATCCGCTCGGCCCCCTCGACCCTGGCCCGCACCTCCGCCGCCGGCAGCGAGCCCTTCCAGCCTGCGTAGGTGTCGACGAGGAGCAGCGTCCGGACGAGCCCGGGGTGCCGCCGGTACAGCTCCAGCACGACGGTCCCGCCCCAGGACAGGCCGAGGACGTGGGCGGGGCCGAGATCCACGTCCTCGACGACGGCCGCCAGGCAGCGGGCGTAGTCGGCCAGGGCGAAGGAGGGCGGTACGTCGGAGGAGCGCCCGGCGCCCGGTTCGTCCCAGGCGACGACGGTGAACTCGTCGGCCAGGTCCTCCAGTTGCGGGCGGAACAGACGGGCGTCGGTCGTCGCGCCGTGGGCGAGCACGAGAGGCGGGCCCTGGCCCACCCGGTCGTACGCGACCTCGATGCCGTCGACCCGCACCGCGTGCATGGCACCAGGCTACGCGCGGCTGCCGGGGGCGTCCTGTGGTGCGGACGCCCCCGGCAGCCGTGCCCGTGCCGCGGTTCTAGCCCTGGTCCGCCACGAAGGAGGCCATGCGGGTCAGGGCCGCGTTCCAGTTGATCGTGTGCTCGTTGGTCGACCAGGACTGGATGTCGTCGATGTAGCAGAACTGGCCGACGCAGCCCTGCAGCTTGCTCTGCGCGAAGGGGTCCTGGATGCTCGAGTTCGGCCCGCCCGCGAGGGTGCCCTTCGGCGGGTTGGGCTGGTTCGGGTCGAGCTGGCGGGCGTACCAGCGGCTGTGCTGGTTCTGCGCGCTGACCTCGCCGTAGCCGGTGACGTAGGAGATGTTGAGCGCGTTGCGGCCCAGGATGTAGTCCATGCTCTGCAGCGCGCCGTCACGGTACTTCGAGGCGCCGGTGATGTCGTACGCGGTGGCGAGGACGACGGCGTTGTTGAGGATCTGGTGGCTGGAACCCCAGTCGTACTTGTCGCCCTCCGGCGCGTACGGCATGCCGTAGGGGTGTGCCTTCAGGGTGGCCAGGTAGCCGTCGGCGCCCTTGATCACGGACTGGCGCACCTTGTCGCGGCCGGGCAGCCGGCTGGGCACCGTGGCGAGGTCGAGCCGGCCGGCCGCGCCGGTGCGGGCCCAGTCGAAGCCGATGGGCTTGAACAGGTCGGCCGTGTGGACCGGGGACTTCAGCAGGTACTCCTCGAAGCTCCGCTCCCCCGTCGAGAGGTACAGCTCGGCCGCCGCCCAGTAGAAGTCGTCGGTCACGTCGCTGTCGGCGTAGGCGCCGCCGCCGATGCCGTCGCTCTCGGAGGCGTAGCGGTCGGGGTGGGCGAGCGCCGCCGCCCAAGCCTTGCGCGCGGCGGCCAGCGCGCGGCCGGCGAACGCCTTGTCGTGGGGCCGGTACAGGCGGGCCGCCTGCGCGGCCGTGGCGGCCAGGTTCAGGGTCGCGGCCGTGGACGGCGGGTGCAGTTCGCGCTTCTGCGGGTCGTCGTGCGGCATCAGCGGCAGGCCGGTCCACTGTTCGTCGTGGATCTTGTGGTGGGCCATGCCGGCCAGCGGCTGCCCGTCGGGCACCTGCATCTTCAGCAGGAACTCCAGTTCCCAGCGGGCCTCGTCGAGGAGGTCGGGCACCTTGTTGCCGCTCTCGGGGAGGGCGAGGCTGCCGTCGCCGAGCCTGCTCGCGTCGCCGGTGCGGGCGTGCAGGGCGCGTTCGTAGGTGCTGAGCAGCTCCCAGGTGGAGATGCCGCCGTTGACGACGTACTTGCCGTGGTCGCCGGCGTCGTACCAGCCGCCGCTGACGTCGAGCGTGTAGTCGCAGACGCCGGGCTGGCAGGGCACGGCCGTGTCGCCCCGGTTGGGTGCCACGCCGACGTGACCGGCCGGGCGGCCGTAGCCGGGCCGCAGGTCCTCGCGTATCGCGGTGCCGCTGCGCTGGGTGTAGTAGTACTTCGCCGAGTCCAGCCGGAGCCGCTCGTAGGCGCTCGCGTCGATGTCGAAGGGGCGGCTGGTCTCCCCGTCGGCGACGAGCGTGAAGCCCTGGCCCTTCTTGCGGTAGGCGCCGAAGTCGATGGAGTGCACGTTCTGCCCGGAGGAGGCGTCGACACCGCGCGGCACGCTCGTGCCCCGGGCGACGACCGTCCCGGCGGAGTTCTTCAGCTCCCAGGGGAGCTTCGCCGTGGCGTCGGTGACGAGGGTGGCGTTCTTCGGCCCGGCGGGCAGGTAGGCGACCTGGTTGACGCGGACCCGGGGCCCGGTGTCGGGCTCGTACGGCTCGGGGGTCACTCCGCCCAGCAGTGACACGTCGTCCATGCAGAAGCGCCATGGGTCCGCGCTGCCGCCGAGCTGGAAGCCGACCTGGCCCTGGGCGGTGTCGACGGGCGAGGTGAAGGTGTACGCGTAGGTGTCGCCGGAGACGCTGAGCTGCGGCGTCACCTCGTGGTACGTGTCGTACGGCGCCACCGACAGGCCGACGATCGCGCGGACCACGTGCCCGGCGGGGCTGCCGTTCGCGCTGAAGGAGAAGCGGTAGGTCTCCCCCTTGACGAGGGTGATGTCGTTCTGGCCGACGGCGGCGTCCCAGCGGTTGGTCGTGCCGCCGGGGACGTCGGCGCAGAGCCGGCCGTCGGACAGGCTTGCGGTGACGTTGCTGGTCGTCCACCACGGCTCGGTGGTGGTGTCGAAGGTGCCGTTCCTGACCTGCTCGGCCTCCTCGGCACCGGCCGGTGCGGAGGGCAGCGCGGTGAGCGCGGTCGCCAGCAGGGCCGTCAGGGACAGCAGGGCGGTTCTGCGTCGTTTCACGTCTGGGCTCCTCCGGGAGGTGCGGGTCGCGCTCGGCGTGGGAGCGCTCCCAGATGCGGACGCAGGCCATCGTTGTGGCAGAGGTGACGCGCCGTCAACGGTCCGGACGGGACTGGCTTCGCGAGGGCTTCGAGCGGCCTGACCGCACCCTGACACCTGTCAGTGCCGCGGCGCCCCCGGCGCGGCCCACGGTCCGAGGCGCCGGCACGGGGAGAAGTCACCCGCCACGGCACCTGGTCAGGCCGGACACGGAGGGGATCACAGGAGCGTGAGAAGAAGACCGGCGGCGCGCAGGTCCGTTTCCGGGGTCCCGCCTACTCGTACTACGCCCCCGGCCGACGGCAGGATCCACAGCTTCCCGGACCACGAGACGTACGACTCCGACAGCCTCGGCATCTGCTGAGGGCACATCGGCCCGGGCACCTGATCACGGTGTCCGGGTCCCGCCTCCCGGCGATGCCCTCAACCGGGCGCGGGCGAGCGGGATCTGCCGGGGTGTCACGGGGAGCCGGCCAGCGTGCGGGAGGAGGCCCCGGCCGCGCGAGGCCGGGCCGCCCGGGGGTTACCCGTCCACGCCGGGCGTCCACGGACTAGTCTGGAACTCAAGTGACTCCCCTGTTCACTGTGAGTGTCCGTATGGAGTGGCGACGATGAGGCCGGACGAGCCGTTCGACGATGGCGTGGCCGCCCGTGCCGTCATCGCCGCCGACGGCACGCTCACCGAGTGGAACGAGGGCGCCCGCCGCCTGCTCGGGCACACGGCCGACGAGGTCGTGGGCCGCCCGGCCGCGGGGCTGCTGGCCGAGGGGGCGGGCGCGCCGCCCACACCCGTCGACGCCCGCTGGAGCGGCACCCTGCGCCTGCGCCACCGCGACGGCCGCACGGTCTCCGTGTGGGTCCTCGCCCACCGCCGGCCCCCCGACGGCCCGGGCGTCACCGACTGGCTCGCCGTGGCCCCGCCCGAGATGCCGGACCACGACGCCCCGGACGACCCGCTGCTGCGGGCGGCCCTGACGCAGTCGCCCTGCGCCACGATGATCTTCGACGAGCGGCTGCGGCTGCACGGCGTCAACGACGCCATGGCGGACCTCGTCGGGCTCCCGGCCGACCGCCTGCGCGGCCTGCGGCCCACCGACATCGGCAGCCGGCCGCAGAACCGTGAGCTGGAGGAACACCTGCGCCGGGTCCTGCTGACCGGCCGGCGGCAGGACATGCAGACCTACATGAAGGCCACCGGCGAGGACCGGGGCCCGCACGCCTGGCTGGCCCGGATCGCCCCGCTCACCGACGACGCGGGCCGGGTGCGGGGCGTGTGCGTCACCGCCCACGACCTGTCCGACCAGTACCGCTCCCGCGAGCGGCTGCAGCTGGTCAACGAGGCGAGCGTGCGCATCGGCACCACCCTCGACGTCACCCGCACGGCCCAGGAGCTGGCGGACGTGTGCGTCCCGGCCCTCGCGGACTTCGTCAGCGTCGACCTGCTCGATCCGCCCGCGCAGGGCGGTGAGCCGTCCGGGCCGCCGGCCCCGCCGGTGAGCCTGCGCCGGGCCGCCCACCAGTCGGTCAACCCGGGCGGCCCGGAGGCCGTCGCCAAGCCCGGCCAGGTGGACGTCTATCCGGAGGGCTCCCCGCAGGCCGCCTCCCTGATGGCCGGCCACACGGTGGTGGCCTCCGGGTCCTCCGCGGACCTGGAGCGGTGGCTCGCCTGGGACCCGGTCCGCTTCCGGCGGGTCCGCGAATACGGCGTCCACTCCACGATGTCCGTCCCGCTGCAGGCCCGGGGCACCACCCTCGGCGTCGCGGTCTTCACCCGGTTCCGGCGCCCGGAGCCCTACACCGACGACGACGTGCTGCTGGCCGAGGAGGTCACGGCCCGCGCCGCCGTCTGCATCGACAACGCCCGCCGCTACTCCCGCGAGCGCGAGACCACCCTCACCCTCCAGCGCAGCCTGCTGCCCCGCACCCTGCCGCGCACGGCGGCGGTGGAGGCGGCCTCCCGCTACCTGCCCGCCACCCGCTCCGGTGTGGGCGGCGACTGGTTCGACGTGATCCCGCTGTCCGGGATGCGCGTCGCCATGGTCGTCGGGGACGTCGTCGGCCACGGCATCCAGGCCTCGGCCACCATGGGCCGGCTGCGCACGGCCGTCCGCACGCTCGCCGACATCGACCTGGCCCCCGACGAGCTGCTCACCCACCTCGACGACCTGGTCGTCCGGCTCTCCCAGGAGTCCGGCGGCGGTGACGCGGGCGCCGGCGAGGTGGGCGCGACCTGCCTGTACGCGGTCTACGACCCGGTGTCCCGGCGCTGCACCCTCGCCCGGGCCGGGCACCCGCAGCCCCTGCTGGCCCCGCCGGACGGTCCGGCCCGGCAGCTCGACCTGCCCTCGGGGCCGCCGCTGGGGGTCGGAGGGCTGCCGTTCGAGTGCGCCGAGGTGGACCTGCGGGAGGGCAGCGTGCTGGCGTTCCACACGGACGGACTGCTCGCCGGCCGCGAGGAGGACGCCGACGCGGGCCGGCGGATGCTCCGCGAGGCCCTGTCGGCCCCCGCCGACTCCCTCGACGAGACCTGCGACCGCGTGCTGCACGCCCTGCTCCCGCCGGGCGGCTCCGCCGACGACGTGGCCCTGCTCCTCGCCCGCACCCGCGGTCTGCCCTCCTCCCAGGTGGCGACCTGGGACATCCCCGCCGATCCGGCGCTGGTCGCCCCCATCCGCAAGCAGGTCGTCGACCAGCTCGAACGCTGGGGCCTGCTGGAGGCCACGTTCACGGCCGAGCTGGTGGTCAGCGAGCTGGTCACCAACGCCATCCGCTACGGCGCCCCGCCCATCCGGCTCCGGCTGATCCACGACGCGACCACGCTGATCTGCGAGGTCTCCGACACCAACCACACGGCACCGCACCTGCGGCGGGCCAAGACCTGGGACGAGGGCGGGCGCGGCCTGCTCCTGGTCGCGCAGCTGACCCAGCGCTGGGGCAGCAGGCACACCACCGAGGGCAAGACGATCTGGGCGGAGCTGGCGTTGCTCGACAAGGCCTGACCCGGCCTGGCCCACCGGCCGCTCTTTGCGGATTCTTACCTCCACCTGGTTCCCTGGGCGGGCACGATCTGCTCGCGTCCCGGAGGACCCCCCTGCACACCCCGCTCGCCGAAGTCCTGTCCGTGACGCTGCTGGCCGCCGTACTGCTGTGGGCCGTCGCCCGGCCCAAAGGGCTGCCCGAGGCCGTGCTGGCGGTGCCGGCCGCCGCGCTCGCCGTCGCCGTCGGCATCATCACGCCCGGCCACGCCTGGGAGGAGATCCAGCGGCTGGGCCCCGTGGTCGGCTTCCTCGCGGCGGTGCTGGTGCTCGCCCACTTCTGCGACGTCGAGGGGCTCTTCACGGCGTGCGGCGCGTGGATGGCCCGGTGGGCCGCCGGGCGCCCCACCCGGCTGCTCACGGCGGTGTTCGCCCTCGCCTCCGTCATCACGGCCGTGCTGAGCCTGGACGCCACGGTCGTCCTGCTCACCCCGGTGGTGCTCGCCACCGCGACCCGCATGGGCGTGCGGGCCCGACCGCATCTGTACGCCTGCGCGCACCTGTCGAACACCGCCTCGCTGCTGCTGCCGGTATCGAACCTGACCAATCTGCTGGCCTTCACGGCGAGCGGGCTCAGCTTCACCCGGTTCGCGGCCCTGATGGCGCTGCCCTGGCTGGTCGCGATCGCCGCCGAGTACCTGGTGTTCCGGCGCTTCTTCGACGACGAGCTGAGCGCCCCGCTCCCCTCCCCCGACGCCGCCGGGCCGCCCGAGCCGCTGCCGCTGTTCGCGCTCGTCACCGTCGGCTGCACGCTGGCCGGGTTCGTGGTGGCCTCCGCCGTCGGCATCGCACCGGCGTGGGCCGCGCTGGCCGGGGCGCTGGTGCTGGCCGGGCGGGCGCTGCTGCGGAGACGGGCCACCCCGCTGACGGTGGTGCGGTCCGCGGCGCCGGCCTTCCTGGCGTTCGTGCTGGCGCTCGGCGTGGTCGTGCGCGCGGTCGTCGACCACGGGCTGGCCGACGCGCTGCGGCGGGTGCTGCCCGGCGGTACCGGTCTGCTGACCCTGCTGGGCGTGGCCGTCCTGGCCGCCGTGCTGGCGAACCTCATCAACAACCTGCCCGCCGTGCTCGTGCTGCTGCCGCTGACCGCTGCGGCCGGCCCCGGTGCCGTGCTGGCGGTGCTGCTCGGTGTGAACATCGGCCCGAACCTGACCTACGCCGGGTCGCTGGCGACCCTGCTGTGGCGGCGGATCGTGCAGCAGCACGGGCACCGGGTCGGGCTCGGGGAGTTCACCCGGCTCGGCCTGCTCGCGGTGCCGGCCGCGCTGGTACCGGCCGTGGTGGCGCTGTGGCTGTCGCTGCTCGTCCTCGGGGTGTGAGCGACCCGGCCGGCGGCGGCCGCCCGGGGGTTAGCGGCGGCCGTCCCCGTGGCCGCCGTAGCCGTAGCCGTAGCCGTAGCCGCCGTGTCCGTATTCGCCGTATCCGTATTCGCCGTAGCCGTAGCCGGGGTAGCCGTGGCCCGGGGAGCCGTACCGGCTGTCCTCGTCGCAGGAGTGGCCGTAGCGGTGGCAGGGCGGTGCGCCGGAGGCCGTGGGACTGTCCGGGGCCGGCCCGGACGTGGCCGGGGTCGCCGGTGGGGCCGGTGCCGGCGTGGCCGTCCGGGACGGGGCCGGGCGCGCTGCCGGGGTGGGCGTGGGGCGGGCGGACGGCAGCGCGGCGTCCCAGGTGACGGCCTCCATCCGCAGGTCCGCCTTGGCCGTGTCGATCACCCAGCGCTGGACGTCCTGCTCCGCCCGGGTCTTGAGGACCAGGGATCCGGAACCGTCCGTCGCCGCCGGGGCCAGGGCCAGGTCCTGATCCGAGCGGGGCACCAGGGCGCCCTGGAGGGTGAAGTCGTAGCGGACGTTCCGGGTGTCCGGCTGGGCGGCGCCCGCGCAGGGGGCCAGCCGCACGGAGTAGCCGAGGCGCGAGTCCAGGCACAGCTTTGGAGCTGCGCCGCTGCGCAGCAGACCGTCGGTCTCGTACGTCCACTGCTGGGCGGAGGCAGCGGAGCAGGGGGCGAGTTCGGCCTCCGCGCCCTGGACGGCCTTCCCGCCGTCGACACCGACGCACAGGCCGGAGCCGACGTTGTGCAGCCGGCCCCGCAGCGCGCCCTTCTCGGCGTCGCCCGCCCCGGCCCACGACGGGTCGCGGGTGCGCTCGCCCGGACCGGGCCCGGGCGTCTCCCCGGCGCCGCGCCCCGCACCGGGAGGGCCGTCGTCCCCGGGGTTCGCGAGGGACCACAGGACCAGCGGCAGGACGACCAGGCCGCTGACGGTCAGGACGCCCGCGGTGAGGTGGCGCCGGCGGGCCGCGCGGCGGGCGGCCTTGTGGGCGGATCTGCGCGCGGCGGCACGAGATCCGGCGACGCGCGGGCCGGGGGCCGTGCCGACGGGCGCCGCGGCAGCAGGGCCGGGGACCGTACCGGCGGGTGCCGCGGCAGCGGTGCCGGGGGGCGGGCCGCCGCCGGGTGCCGTGGCAGCGGGTGCGTGGGCGGGGTCCGGGCCGGCAGCGCCCCGAACGGCCTCGGCGCCGGTGGCGGCTGCGCGCGCCGAGGCGCTGCCGCTCCGGGGCGCGACGGGGGCGGTGGACGATCCCACCGTGCCGCCTCGGGGCGCGGCCGGGTCCGTGAAGGACTCGCCGATCGCGCCGGCGAGGGCGACCGGGTCGGGGAAGGCCTCCCCGGCGGGACCGACGGGACCGGCCGGACCGGGGGCGACCTCGGGCGTGGGCTCGTACGGGGTCGTGAACAGCCCGGGGGCCGGCGCGGCGGGCGTCCCTGCGGCCGCTGCGCCGGTGGGCGTGCCGCTCTCGGTCCACAGCTGCGTGGTCCCGTTCAGCCGGCCCTCGGCGTACTGCCGCCCGCCCCAGCCGAGCACCGCCTCCGCCAGGGCGGCGCCGAGGCCGTGGTTGAAGTGGTCGAGCTGGTCGGCGGCGGCGCCGCAGTGCCCGCAGTCGCCGATGTGTGCGCGGAGGTCGGGGTCGATGTCGCGACCGCCGCGCCGGTAGGTCACGTCCAGCAGGCGGAGGTAGCGGCGGCACTCCTCGTCCGGGGCGAGTTCGCGGTGGAGCTGGAGGCACTCCTCGCGCAGCCGGTCGCGGGCCCGCTCCAGTTCGACGCGAGCGCCCTCCTCGTCCAGGCCGAGCAACCCGGCGGGGGTGGCCGGCGGTTCCGCCTCGACCTCGACGTGCCACAGCAGACAGCGGGCGGACTGGGGCAGCCGCGGGAAGGCCCCGGACAGCAGACGCCGGTGCGGCGCAGGCAGCAGCCGGGCGGCCGGCCGCACCGCGCCCTCGGTGCGCAGGTCGGGGTGGAGCATGTCGCGTCGGTGGTCACCGGCCCATTCGGCCGCGATGCGCCGTACGGTCACCAGCAGGTGCGGACGCCAGGCGGAGGTCGGGCCGCTCTGGCGCAGGGTCTCCCCGAAGAGCCGGGTGAACGCGGCGGTGGTGAGGATGCCGGCGGTGCGCGGGCCGTCGGTGCACAGCCGGGCGTAGGCGAAGCCCGCCTCCCAGTGCCGGTCCAGCAGTTCGCCGACGGGGTGCAGTGCGGGGGTCGCCCCCGTCCACTTCCGCAGTTCGGCACTCAACTGCTCGTCCGTCGCACCGGACCCGCGGGACGGGGCCGGGGAATTCGACGGGCCTGCGTCATTCACGACTGCATTCCTCTCAAGGACATGCGGAATAAAGTCCAGACCAAGGGGTATGCCGGCACGTCGGCCTCGCGCATACAAGGAATGGCGTGTTGTCCGCACGCCGACACGGCACACCTTTGCACAGGTCAGCGACAGGGAACAAGAGATCCTCCGGTTTCGTGCATTGCGTGCGCGGCCGGCGCCTTTTGACAGAATGTCGAACAGTGAAGGACGCGGGATTCGCGCTCAGTTCGCTCATTCAGCGGCGGGCCCGGTACGCACCGGGCGGTATCCCGTAGCGCTCGCGGAAGACCCGGTTGAAGTGGAAAGGGCTGGCGAAGCCCGAGGCCGCGGCGACGCGTCCCACGGGCAGGTCGGTGTTCTCCAGCAGCTGGGCCGCGTGCCGCAGCCGGGCCTCGCGCAGGGCCCGCATGGGGGACTGGCCGAGCTGCCTGCTGAACAGGTGGGCGAAGCGGGACGGTGACAGGGCGACGTCCTCGGCGAGCGAGCGGACGGTGTGCGGGGCGCCCGGGTCGGCGGCGATCCGTTCCTCGGCCCGGCGGACGCGGGCGTCCGGACCCGGCCGGCTCTCCGGCGGACGGCCGGCGGCGGTGGCGAGGACGACGATCTCCTCCAGGGCGCACAGGGCGAGTTCGCGGGCGGCGCCGCCGTGCGCGACGGCGACCTGCCCGCCGGGGACGACCTGGCCGCCGGGGGCGGCCTGGCCGCCGGGGGCGGCCTGGCCGCCGGAGGCGTCGGGGGCGGGCGGTGCGCCGGTCCCGGTCCAGCGGGCGTCGGCGTGCATCCGCCGGAAGGCTGCCTCGACCCGGCCGTGCAGCGCGGCCGGGACCGACGGGACCATGTACACCCCGTCGCCGGTGCCGTACGGCCGCAGCCAGGCGGTCCAGGCCGGGCGGGCCTGGCAGTGCGCCCACCAGAACCGCCAGTGCCGGGCGCCGGGTTCGACCGTGTAGCCGTGCGGGACCCCCGGTGCGAGCACGACGAGGTCGCCCGGGCCGGCCGAGGTCCGCGTACCGCCCTGCCGCAGCAGTCCCCGTCCCCCGGTGGTCCAGGCGAGGAGCCAACTCGGTGAGCCCTGCGGCCGGTTGACCGCGTAACCGGAGGGCTGGTCGAAGTGGCCGAGCACGACCGGGCCGGGCGGCGGGGCCGGGTCCCCGCCGTCGCCCCGCGCAGCAGTGCCGGGCAATCCGTCAGCACGCACGGGCATCCCCCTCGGCGTCGCGGCGGCCTAGCGTGAGGACCGGGACGGCATCGACCGAGGAGTGCGTTCATGACAGTCACGGGCAACGGCGCCGCCGGCGCTCCCATCCTGGACGACGCCCGGCTCCGGCGGTACCGGGAGGGCTTCGAGGAGGACGGCTTCGCGGTGGTCCGCGGCCTGTTCGGGTCCGCCGAGATCGACCGGCTGTGCGGGGAGTTCGCGGCGCTGCGCGCGGCGGGCCCGGTGCCGGGGCACTTCGAGCCGCACGCCGACGCGCCGGACGCCGATCCGCTGCGGGTCTGGCCGCGCGTGATGCATCCGCACGAGATCAACGACCGCGCGCGTGCGGTGCTGCTCGACGCCCGGCTGCGGACTGTCCTGGAGGCGCTGCTCGGGGAGGAGGTGCTGGCCGCGCAGAGCATGTTCTACTTCAAGCCGCCGGGGGCGCGGGGGCAGGCGCTGCACCAGGACAACTACTACCTGCGGGTCGAGCCGGGCACGTGTGTGGCGGCATGGGTGGCCTGCGATGTCATCGACCGGGCGAACGGCGGTCTCGAGGTCGTGCCGGGCACGCACCGCATGGACCTGTTCTGTCCGGAACTCGCCGACCCGGACGTGTCGTTCGCGCGGGAGTACGTCCCGCCGCCGCCGGGGCCGGCGCCCGTGGCCGTGGACATGCGGCCGGGCGACGTGCTGTTCTTCAACGGCAGCCTGGTGCACGGCTCACGGCCGAACCGCTCGGCCGACCGGTTCCGGCGGTCGTTCATCGGGCATTACGTGGGGCGGTCGGCCGAGCGGATCGGGGCGTTCTACCGGACCCTGTCGATGAACGGGGCGCGGGTGGTGCTGCCGGAGAGCGAGGGCGCGGGTCCCTGCGGCACGGAGTTCGCACCGCAAGGACCCCACTAGTCGCCCGGCCTCAGTGACCGGCGACGGGGTGCGGGGCGTAGGGCCGTTCCAGCTCCTCCAGTTCCTTGCCGTCCAGCTCCAGCTCCACGGCGGCCACCGCGTCCGTGAGGTGCTGCGGCTTGGCGGCGCCGACGATCGGGGCCGTCACCGTGGCCTGGTGGAGGAGCCAGGCCAGGGCGACACGGGCGCGCGGGACGCCGCGGGCCTCGGCGATGCGGGTGACGGCCTCGACGACGGCGCGGTCGCCGTCGTGGTAGAGGGTGCTGCCGAAGGTGTCGGTGGCGCTGCGGCCGGTCGTGGTGTCCCAGTCGCGGGTGAGACGGCCGCGGGCGAGCGGGCTCCACGGCAGCACGCCCACGCCCTGGTCGGCGCAGAGGGGCAGCATCTCGCGCTCCTCCTCGCGGTACATCAGGTTGTAGTGGTTCTGCATGGAGACGAAACGGGTCCAGCCGTTCAGGCGCGCGGTGTACTGCATCTTGGAGAACTGCCAGGCGTACATCGAACTCGCCCCGATGTAGCGGACCTTGCCCGCCTTGACGACGTCGTGGAGCGCCTCCATCGTCTCCTCGACCGGGGTGTGCGGGTCGAAGCGGTGGATCTGGTAGAGGTCGACGTAGTCGGTGCCCAGGCGGGCGAGGCTGTGGTCGAGCTCGGTCAGGATCGCCTTGCGGGACAGCCCGCCGCCGTTCGGCCCGGGGCGCATCCGGTGATACACCTTCGTGGCCAGCACGATCTCGTCGCGGCGGGCGAAGTCGCGCAGGGCCCGGCCGACGATCTCCTCGCTGGTGCCGTCGGAGTAGACGTTGGCGGTGTCGAAGAAGTTGACGCCCGCCTCGATCGCCTGCCGGATCAGCGGCCGGGAGGCCTCCTCGTCGAGGGTCCACTCGTGCGTGCCGCGGTCGGGCAGGCCGTAGGTCATGCACCCCAGACAGATCCGCGAGACGTCCAGGCCCGTCGAACCGAGCTTCACGTACTGCATCGTTGCTGCTCCTGCCTTCGGGAGGGTTTCCAGGGCCACGGTATGCGCTGGTGTGCGCTCGAAGGACGGGCCGTTTGGCGGCCGGGCGGTGGTTGCTGCCCTCAGGTGACCGCTCGGCGTGGGAGCGGCGGGGCGGCCCGCCCGGCGGCGCATCCTCGGCGCAGACGACCGGCGTCCGGCCGGTCGGTCAGGTACGGGAGGACACGTGGCGGCACGACGGAGGACACTCAGGATCCTGACCGGGGCGGCCGCGGTCTGTTCCGCGCTCGTCTCCACCGCGCTCGTCCCCACCGCCTGGAGCCGCCCGGTGCCCCCGCCGGCCGACGTCCGGGCCGAGGCGGCGACGGCGGGGACGGCGGCGGCGACGGCGACGGCGACGGCGACGGCGACGGCCGGGACTGCGACGTCCGAAGAACCGGCGGTCGGGACATCGCCAGCCGGGACATGGGTGGCCGGGGCGCCGGCGGCCGACGGGCCGGCGACGCTGTGCGCGCCCGCCGGGGTGCTGCGGGGCGCGGGCGGCGAGCGGGCCGTGGTCAGTGTGTGCGCGGGCAGCGGCACCCCGGTCATGGCCGTCTCGGCCCCGGCCTCCTGCCGCCGCCCCGGGACGTCGGTCGGGTACGCGTGCCTGACCTCCGGCAGCTGGACGGCGCGGCGCGACGGCGCGACCGTGGCCTCCGGGACCCTGCCCGGTTCCCAGCCGTATCCCGGCCCGGGCACCTACGACATCACCGCCTCCGTGCACGTGCGGTCCACGCCCTCCGGGGTGGACCTGCGCGGCACCGTCCGGGCCTCGCTCACCCTGACCGCGCCGAAGCAGCGGCCCACGCACCGGGTCGAGGTCGACCGGCTCACCCTGCGCCCCGGCACCACGACCACGCTGACCTACCGGGTGTACCGCGACAGCGAACAGGGCGACGGCAGCGCGCGGTTCGGGCTGATCGGCGAGGAGGCGTCCGGGGTGCGGATCAGCACGGCGGACGCCCGGTGCGTCAATCCGCTCGTCGGCCGGGCCCCGTCCCGGGACCGGCTGGGGTACGCGGTGGACTGCGCGCTCACCGACCTGCAGCCGGGGCGTGCGGCCACCGTGCGGGTGAAGGTGCGGCTGTCGTCGGCCTGCTCGACGGTGGTCTCGAAGCTGGGCTACTGGATGCCGCGCGGGCAGGCGCTGTACACCGGCGGCATGGTGGAGGGCCCGACGGTCGGCTGCTCCTGACCTCGGTCGCCGGGGAGCAGGTCCAGCGCCCGCCACCGGGCGAACTCCGGCCGCCCGCCCTCCGTTCCGGGCTCTCCCGGGTACCGCTCTCCGCCGGGGGGCTGCGCAGGGTCAGGCGTCAGCGCAGCGGGAGGGTGTGCCCCCGCTCGCCGTCCGGCCGCGGGCCGCGGATGCGGCGGTCCGTCTCCTCGATCGGCACGTCATCGATGCTCGCCTCGCGGCGGGTCATCAGGCCGTGCTCGTCGAACTCCCAGAGCTCGTTGCCGTAGGAGCGCCACCACTGCCCGTCGGCGTCGCGGGACTCGTACTGGAAGCGGACGGCGATGCGGTTGCCGTCGAAGGCCCACAGGTCCTTGCGCAGGGCGTACTCCCGTTCGCGCGCCCACTTGGCGGTGAGGAAGGCGACGATCTCGGCACGGCCGGTGAGGAAAGTGTCGCGGTTGCGCCAGACGGAGTCCTCCGTGTAGGCGAGGGCGACCCGGTGGGGGTCGCGGGTGTTCCAGGCGTCCTCGGCGGCCTGCACCTTCTGTGCCGCCGTCTCGCGGGTGAAGGGCGGCAGGGGCGGACGGTCGGTCATGGATCCTCCCGGGACGACAGTGGAGAACGTACGTTCTCCATGCGGCTGCTACGGTAGGAGAACGTTGGTTCTCGCGTCAAGGAGTGGTCGCGCATGGACAGTTCCGAGGCCCGGGAACGGGCGCTGGACGCCGCCGAGGAACTCTTCTACGGGCGGGGCGTGCAGGCCGTCGGCATGGACGACGTACGCAGCGCCTCGGGGGTCTCGCTCAAGCGGCTCTACCAGCTCTTCCCCGCGAAGGAGCGACTGGTGGAGGCGTATCTGGAGCGGCGTGACACCCGCTGGCGCGGGCGGCTGGCCGCGTACGTCGAGGGACACGAGGGACCGCGGGAACGGATCCTGGCCGTGTTCGACTGGCTGGGCCGCTGGTTCGGCGAGCCCGGCTTCCGGGGCTGCGCGTGGATCAACGCGTACGGCGAACTGGGGGCCACGTCCGCGCCGGTGGCGCAGCAGGTGCGGGCGCACAAGCGGGCGTTCCGGGAGTACCTGGACTCCCTCGCCGCCGAGGCGGGGCTGCCCGCCGCGGTGGGCGGGCAGCTGTTCCTGCTGGCCGAGGGTGCGATGGTCACGGCCGGCATCACCGGCAGCGCGAAGCCCGCGAGCGAGGCGCGCGAGGCGGCCCGGCTGCTGCTGCGAGCCGGGTGAGCGGGGGCGCGGGGCCCCGGCGTCAGCCCACCGTCTCGGAGACGGTGATGGCGCTCACCGGGCAGGCCCGGGCCGCTTCCCGCAGCAGGGGGTGGTCGCCGCCGTCCTCCCGGCCCGGCAGCAGGGTGCTGTAGCCGTCGTCGTCCTGGGTGAACACGTCCGGGGCGGTCAGGGCGCACTGGCCCGCGCCGATGCAGACGTCCTTGTCGATGTCGATGCGCATGTCCGGAAGCCTCTACCAGGTCACGGGGAGTTCCAGCATCCCCTGGATCGTGTCGCCCGGTTTGAAGGGGATCTCCTCGGCCGGGGCGGCCAGGCGCAGCGTGGGCAGCCGCTCGAAGAGGGTGCGCAGGGCGATCTCCAGCTCGGCGCGGGCGAGGTTCTGGCCGAGGCACTGGTGGATGCCGAAGCCGAAGGCGACGTGGTGCCGGGCCGGGCGGTTCCAGTCGAGCGTGTCCGGCTCCGGGTAGACCGTCTCGTCGCGGTTGATGACCGAGGTCGCGAAGATCACTCCGTCTCCCGCGCGGATCGTCGTCCCGGCCACCTCGATGTCCTCGACCGCCGTGCGCAGCAGGCCG
This sequence comes from Streptomyces sp. NPDC085931, assembly GCF_044540565.1. Lineage (NCBI taxonomy): Bacteria > Bacillati > Actinomycetota > Actinomycetes > Kitasatosporales > Streptomycetaceae > Streptomyces > Streptomyces sp. NPDC085931. Next base: position 462,826 of record NZ_JBITSK010000006.1, on the reverse strand, counting down.
TCCGCGATCGACAGCAGCCGCATCAGCTCCTCGACCGCGGCCGGCACCAGGTCCGGGTCGGCGCGCAGCTCGGCGAGCCGCTGGGGGTGGCGGAGCAGGGTGAACGTGCCGAGGGAGATCATGTTGGCGGTGGTCTCGTGCCCCGCGACCAGCAGGATCAGGGCCAGGGCGATCAGGCCCTCGCGGTCGAGCCCGCCGTCGCGCAGCTGCCGGTGGACCAGGTCGTCCAGCAGGCCCGTGCCGGGGTCCACGCGCTTGCGGTCGATCAGCTCCCCGAAGTAGGTCTCCAGCCGGTCCCGGGCGTCCAGCACGTCGGCGGCGTCCGGACCGCGCAGCAGCCGCCGCGACTGGGCCTCGAAGAAGTCGTGGTCGTCGTACGAGACGCCGAGCAGGGCGCAGATGACCATGGACGGGACCGGCAGCGCGAAGGCGCCGACCAGGTCGGCGGGCGGGCCCTGGGCGATCATCGCGTCGAGCCGCTCGTCGACGATCTGCTGGATGCGGGGCCTGAGTTCGACGGCCCGCTTGAGGGTGAAGTCCCCGACGACCATGCGCCGCTGGGCGCGGTGTTCGGGGTCGTCGACGCCCAGCAGGGCGGTCCGGCGGTTGCGGAACCCGGTGAAGCGCTGGGTGGTCGCGGGGAAGCCGGGCCGGTCGCGGTCGGAGGACAGGCGCGGGTCGGCCAGCAGCGCGCGGGCGGTGGCGTGCCCGCTCACCAGCCAGGCCTCGCGGCCGTCGTAGAGGGTGACGCGGGTCAGGGGGCGCTCGGTGCGCAGCGGCTCGTAGGCGGTGGGCGGGTGGTAGGGGCAGGTCCGGCTCTGGGGGAAGACGACGGGTGCGGTCGTGTCCGTCATGAAGACCTCGCAGACGAAGTGTGCGTCGTGCCGATCTTCATTAGATGCCTCGGGCACCTATGAGGCGAACGCCAAGTTCGGCCATGTCGCGGGTGACGTGCAAGTTGGCCGGGGAATGCCGTCTTCCCGTTCGAACGGGGGGGGCCGGTCGTTCGCTTCGGGCGCGCGGGCGGCGGGGAGTCCGGGCCGGCACGCCGGCGCGGCAGGGAAAACCGGTTGCCGGCGTGGTGGCCCGGGGCGCACGATCCGGCCATGTCTTCCTTCGACGCCTTCCTGCCGCTGTCCGCCGCCGCTCCCGCCGCGCGCCGACAGCAGCGGGCCGGTCGCACCGGAGGGCCGACAGCACCGCGGTCATGACCGCCGCGCTCGTCGCCGGACTGCTCGCCGGCTACGGCATCGCCGTCCCCGTGGGCGCCGTCGGCACCTACCTCGTCTCCCTCACCGCGCGCACGTCGCTGCGCACCGGTGTCTGCGCCGCGCTCGGCGTCGCCGCCGCCGACGGGATCTACGCCCTCGCAGCGACGCTCGGCGGGACGGCCCTGGCCGCCGCGCTGCGGCCGGTGCTCGGGCCGCTGCGGTGGGTCTGCGTGCTGGTGCTGCTCGGGCTCGCGGTCCGGGGCGCGGTCACCGCGCTGCGCGAGTACCGGGGCCACCGGCTCGCCACGCGCGCGGCTCCCGCTCCCCCGAGCCCGGCCCGGGCGTTCTGGGAACTGCTCGGCATCACCCTGCTCAACCCCACGACGGTGATCTACTTCGCCGCTCTCGTCCTCGGCTCACAGGCCTCCGGCCCGGCCGGACCGTGGGAGCAGGCCGTGTTCGTGCAGGCCGCCTTCGCGGCCTCCGCGAGCTGGCAGGTGCTGCTCGCCGGGAGCGGTGCGCTGCTGGGCCGGGCGCTGACGGGGCAACGGGGCCGGCTGGTGACGGCGCTGGTCGCGAGCGGGGTGATGACGGCCCTGGCCGTGCGGACGGCCGTGGCGCCGGGGTGAGGGACCCGGCCGGGCCGGATGATTCCCGGGTGCGCCCGTGTTGTGCGTACCGGCAGTCAGCTCTGGACACGACGATGGGACGGATGCCATGCCTCTCGAGGGCGAATACGAACCGAGCCCGACCGGATGGGTGCGCAGGCAGGTGGAGCTGTACGAGAGCTCCGGCGGTACGCAGGGGACGACGCTGCAGGGCACGACGCTGCCGGTGGTCGTGCTGACGACCCGGGGCGCCCGGAGCGGGAAGCTGCGCAAGACACCGGTGATGCGGGTGGAGCACGAGGGGCGGTACGCCGCGGTGGCGTCCCTCGGCGGCGCCCCCAAGCACCCCGTCTGGTACTTCAACCTCAAGGCCCACCCCCGTGCCGAACTCCAGGACGGCCCCGTCAAGCAGGACATGACGGCCCGTGAGGTGACGGGCAAGGAGAAGGCGCTGTGGTGGGAGCGCGCCGTCGCGGCGTATCCGGCGTACGCCGACTACCAGCGGAAGACGGACCGGGAGATCCCGGTGTTCGTCCTGGAGCCGGTGCGGGAGGACTGAGACCCGGGCCGGCCGTCCTGTTCGTGCGGCCCGGGAGGAAAGTTCCCGCCCGGGGCGCATGAAGCGCCGCCGGGCGGGCACGCGTGGGTCAGGCCCCGCCGCGCTCCCCCGTCGCGGCGGGGCTTTCCGCTGCCTCGCGCCCCAGACGGCGGTCCGTGACGTCGAGGAAGATCTGGTCGGCCTCGGGCACCGTGCTGGCGATGGAGCGCTTGATACGGACGGCGACCTCCTCCACGCGCTCGCTGTCCAGCCCCGGCACCAGGTCGACGCGGGCCGCCACCAGGGTCGAGTCCAGGCCCGTCTTCATCGTGAACAGCGCCTCCACGCTGTCTATCTCCGGCTGCGCCCGCAGCAGCTCCCGGATCCGCCCGCTCGCCTCCGGGTCGGCGGCCTCGCCGATCAGCTGGTCGCGGGCCTCCCGGCCCAGCCGGAAGGCGACGTAGACCAGCAGCGCGCCGATCGCGAGCGACGCGCCCGCCTCCCACACCACCTGCCCGGTGGCCATGTGCAGCGCCATGCCCACGATCGCCAGCGTGACGCCGAGCACCGCGGTGCCGTCCTCCGCGACGACCGTCCGCAGGGCCGGGTCCCGCATCCCGTCGCGCGCGCCGCCCTGCCGCCGCACCTGGTACAGCGCGCGCAGCAGTGAACCGCCCTCCGCGAGGAGGGCGATGCCGAGCACGATCAGGCCGGCGACATAGCCCCCGAGATCCTGCTCCGCGTCGCTCGTCAGGGCCTCGATGCCCTGGAAGAACGAGAAGCAGCCGCCCATCACGAAGATCCCGACGGCCGCGAGGAGCGACCAGAAGAACCGCTCCTTGCCGTAGCCGAAGGGATGCCGCCGGTCGGCGGGGCGGCGGCTGCGGCGCAGGGCCGCGAGCAGGAACACCTCGTTCAGGCTGTCGGCCACCGAATGGGCCGCCTCCGACAGCAGGGCGGGTGATCCCGCGGCGAGGCCGCCGACGGCCTTGGCGGCCGCGATCACCAGGTTGGCAGCGAGCGCCACCAGCACGGTGACGCGTGTCCTCCGATCAGATGCTTCTTCAGTCACCTCCGCCGATTGCCCCGGTCGGCGGTGCTCACACCGTGCCGTCCGCGGAAAACGGGGAACGCGTTCACCAGGGAACACGTACGGCGAAGGAGGTCACCCCCATGAGCCGCGACGACGGCGACGACGGCAACAGCGCCTACGGCAGGAGGACGTTCAAACGCTCCAAGGCGCATTTCGCGGACCGGGTCACGGCGGACGGCCGGGACGGCTGGCCGGTGGAGGCCGGCCGCTACCGCCTGGTCGTCAGCCGGGCCTGCCCGTGGGCGAGCCGCTCGCTGGTCTCCCGGCGGCTGCTCGGCCTGGAGGACGCGCTGTCGCTGGCCGTCGCCGATCCGATCCAGGACGACCGCAGCTGGCGCTTCACGCTGGACGAGGACGGACGCGACCCGGTTCTCGGCATCCGCTGTCTGAGTGAGGCCTACGACCGCCGGGAGACGGACCATCCGGGCGGCGTGAGCGTGCCGGCGCTCGTGGACGTCCCCAGCGGAAAGCTCGTCACCAACGACTACCAGCAACTCACCCTCGACCTCGCGACCGAGTGGACGGCCCTGCACCGGCCGGGGGCACCCGACCTGTACCCGCAGCGGCTGCGCGACGAGATCGACGAGGTGATGGCGGACGTCTACGAGGACGTCAACAACGGCGTGTACCGGGCCGGGTTCGCCACCGGGCAGGAGGAGTACGAGGCCGCCTGCGCGGGTGTGTTCCGGCGGCTGGAGCTGCTCGCGGCCCGGCTGGAGCGGCAGCGGTACCTCGTCTGCGACACGATCACCGAGGCGGACATCCGGCTGTTCACCACGCTGGTCCGTTTCGACGCGGTCTATCACGGTCACTTCAAGTGCAACCGCTGGAAGCTGACGGAGAACCGGGTGCTGTGGGGATATGCGCGCGACCTCTACCAGACGCCCGGGTTCGGCGACACCGTCGACTTCGACCACATCAAGCGGCACTACTACCAGGTGCACTCGGGCATCAACCCGACCCGTGTGGTGCCGCTGGGGCCGGACCTGTCCGGCTGGCTGGCCCCGCACCACCGCGAGGAGCTGGGCGGCCGGCCCTTCGGCGACGGCACCCCGCCCGGGCCGGTCCGCCCCGAGGAGCGGATCCCCGCGGCGCACACCCCCTGACCACGTTCGGCCCACACCCGACTCTTCCGTCATCTCGTAACCAAGTCATCAAGGAGATCCCCGTGGCAAAGAAGAAGAAGATGTCCCTCGCCTACCAGCCGCTCGGGTTCGTGCTCGGCTGGTCGGGCGGCTGGCTGGCCGGACTCGCCTTCCGCAAGACGTGGATGGCGATCCGGCACGAGGAGGACGCGCCCGACGCGCTGGACAAGGACCGCGGCTGGGGCGAGGTCCTGCTGGCCGCCGCGATCCAGGGCGCCATCTTCGCCGTGGTGCGCAGCGCCGTGGACCGCGCGGGCGCCAAGGCGATCGAGCGGTCGACCGGTACGTGGCCGGTCGGCGAGAAGGGCGGCCGCGACTGACGCGGCCGTCGCCGTCGCGGAACGGCCCCGCCCGGACCTGCCGGGCGGGGCCGTTCCGCGTGCCGGTCTCGTGCCGGCGGGTTCGCGTGCGCGCCCCGGACGGTGCCGCAGGGTCAGCCCTGCTTGGGTGCCGTCGGGGCGGTGCGGCGCACGGTGAAGGAGTGGCCGGCCGGGTCGGCGTAGCCGCGCTCCTCCAGAGGGCCCGAGGCGTCCTTGGCCTCCAGGGGGCGGCCACCGAGACTGACGATGCGGCGCTCGACGGCGTCGAGGTCGTCCACCACGAATTCCAGGTGGGCCTGGAGGGAGTTCTCCGGGCGCGGCCAGCTGGGCGGGGTGGCGTTGACGTCCCGGCGCAGTGCGATCCGGAAACCGTCGGAGGTCGTGATCTCCACCCGGTTGGCGGTCGCGTCCGACTCCTCCCCGTCCAGCAGTTCCTTGTAGAACACGGCGAGTTTCTCGGGCTCGGCGCAGTCGAGCACGAGGACCCCCGCTTTCACCAGTGCCATGTCTCCTCCGCAGGATTCCGGCCGCGGGGCGGTCGTGCCTCGCGACCCCGTACCTTGCGGATATCCCGGACCGGCCGATTCAGTCGGCGTTCAACCACCGTGCGTCGCATGAGAGTTCACGGACGAGGGACGAAGGAGTGTACGCAGCTCAAGCGCCCTGCGCCGTAACGGAGATCACTGCGAGGCCGCGGAATGGCCGGTTCCCGCCCGGGGCAGCCTGGTACCGCTTCTCGGTTCAACTTTCGTACCGCGAAGCCCAGTTCGAGTGTGCGGACGGCGCGTGACACCGTCCGCTCGCAGGGGTCGGGGGGCTCTGCGGTCCGTCCCCGAAAGGAAGCGCATGCCTCAGGACGTCTGGTTCGACCTCCCCTTCGACACCCCCGTGAGCGAGCACCTGGAGTACGCCCGGGTCCGTCATCTGCGCTGGGTGAGGGAGATGGGCCTGGTGCGCAGCCGGGAGGGGTTCGAGGAGTACCGGTCCTGGGACCTGCCCCAGGCGGCCGCCCGCACCTATCCGTACGCGTCGGCGGACGACCTGGTCGTCCTGATGAACTGGTTCTCGCTGGCCTTCCTCTTCGACGACCAGTTCGACACCGGCCGGCCGGACCGGGCCGACCGCATAGCGGAGGTCGCGCGGGAACTCGTCGTCACCCCCTTGCGGCCGGCCGGCGGTCCGCCCCGGGTGGTGTGTGCGATCACCCTCGCCTGGGCGGAGGTGTGGACGCATCTCTCGCGTGGCATGTCCCTGACCTGGCAGACCCGGTTCGCCGCCTCCTGGGGGCGCTTCCTGGTCGCCCACTGCGAGGAGGTCGACCTGGCCGCCCGGGGGCTGGAGGGCACGCTGGGGCTCGACGCGTACACCGCGTTCCGGCGCCGTACGGTCGGGATCCACCACAGCATCGACGCGGGTGAGCGCAGCCGCGGGTTCGAGGTGCCCGCACAGGCGATGGCGCACCCGGTGATGGAGCGGATGCGCGATCTGGCCGCGGACACCATCGGCTTCATGAACGACATCCACTCCTTCGAGCGGGAGGAACGCCGCGGCGACGGCCACAACCTCATCGCCGTGCTCCGCCGGGAACGGAGCTGCTCCTGGCGGCAGGCGGCCGACGAGGCCTACCGGATGACGACCGGCCGCCTGGAGGAGTACCTCGAACTGCAGGCGCGCGTCCCGCGGATGTGCGACGAGCTCCGGCTCGACGAGGCGGAGCGCGACCGGGTGCGGCTGGGTGTGGAGGCCATCCAGCACTGGATCGGCGGCAACTACGAATGGGCGCTGACCACCGGCCGCTACGCGGCGGCGAAGGAGGGCCCGGTGGCCACCGCCGAGCTGGCCGGCCGGGGCTCGGTGGACGACCTGCTGACCGTCTGATCCGGCGGTGGGCCGGGCCCGCCCCGCCCGGGCCCCGCCGCGCCCGGGCAGCAGCGGGCAACGACCCCCCCCCCGTACGACCCCCCCCCCCCCCAGGACGCGGGCGAGCTGGGCGACGGTTGAGTA
>NZ_JBITSK010000006.1:342085-455897 GCF_044540565.1 Streptomyces sp. NPDC085931 | reverse complement strand
GCCCTCCCCCCCCCCCGCGCGGCGGCGGCTACGGGGGCCCGGGGGGCCCCCGCCGCGGGGGCGGGCGGGGGTGGGGGGCCCGCCGGGCTCCCCTTCTCAGCGGGGGGGGCCGGCCCCTGCCGCGGCGGGCCACCGCCGTCGCACGGTCAGACGGGGAACTCGACCGGCAGGCTGTCCAGCCGCGACTCCCACGTGGAGGCGGTCGAGGTGAGCTCCTTTGGAGTCACCGCGAGGACCAGCCCCGGCAGCCGGTGCAGCAGGACGTCCACGGCGATCTCGATGACGGACTGGCCGATGCTCTGCCCCGGGCACTCGTGCGGGCCCGAACTGAACGCCAGATGGGCCTGGTTGCCCTGCACCGAGACGCCCGGGTCGGGCCGGATCTCGGGGTCGGCGTTGCCCGCGGCGAGGCCCAGCACCAGCAGGTCGCCCTCCTGGATCCGGTGGCCGCCGAGTTCCAGGTCACCGGCGGCGAAGCGGCCCGGCAGCACGGCCAGCGGCGGGCTGTTCCACAGGACCTCCTCCACGACGGCGGAGATCGTCAGCTGCCCGCCGACCAGCCCGGACAGCCGGGCGGTGTCGGTGAGGATCAGCTGCAGCACCCGGGCCAGCAGGTTGCTGGTCGTGGTGTGCCCGGCGATCAGGACCAGACGCAGATGACTGACCACCTCGTCCTCGTCGAGGCCCGCCGCGTGCCCCAGCAGGGCGGTGGTGAGGTCGCCGCCCGGCTCGGTCCGCTTGCGCTCGGCGAGCCGGCCGAGGATCTCCTGGATGCGTGCGTCGTGCGCGAGGGCGTCCTCGCCGCCGCCGAGGACCTGGGCGCAGGACTCCACGAGGTCGCGCCCCTCCGCCTCGGGGAGCCCGAGGAGGCGCGAGAGCACGAGCATCGGCAGGTACTCCGCGTAGTCCCGCACGAGGTCGGCGCGTCCGGTGCCGGCGAACGCGTCGATCTGCTTGTGCGCGAAGTGGGTCGCGTGGCGCCGCACGCCCCGGGCAGCGGCGGCCTGGAGCCCGTCGGTGACCGCGCCGCGCAGCCTGCGGTGCGGTTCGCCGTCCTGGGAGACGCAGTCCGGCCGCCAGCCCAGCATCGGGATCAGCGGCGAGGTCTCCTCGATCCTGCCCTCCGCCCGGTCCCGCCAGATGCGGGCGTCCCGGCTGAACTGGCGGGGGTTGTCGAGCACCCGCCGGTTGTCCCGGTAGCCGAGCACCAGCCAGGCGGGCACGTCCCCTTCGAGCAGGACGGGGGCGACCGAGCCGTGTTCCGCGCGCAGCCGCTCGTAGACGCCCCGCGGGTCGCTCGCGGCCTCGGGGCCGTACAGGCGGGCCGGCCCGGAGCCGTGGTGGGCGACGGGGCAGCCGCCCGGGGCCGGCAGGGGGTTCTCGGGCGACGCGTTCACCGGGCCTCCAGGGCCACGGCCGGGCGTTCCTTCAGGTGGTGGATCAGGGCGACGAGGACGTCCCGGCTGGAGGCCCGGTCCCGGGCGTCGAAGGCCACGACCGGGGTGTGGCCGGGGATGTCCAGGGCGTCCCGGATCTCCTCGACCGGGTGGTGCCGGGAGTCGGGGAACATGTTCAGGGCGACGACGAAGGGCACCTCCTGGCGTTCCATCTCCTCGATCGCCCGGAAGCTGGACTCCAGCCGGCGGGTGTCCACCAGCACGATCGCGCCCAGCGCCCCCTTGAACAGCCCGTTCCACAGGAACCAGAACCGCTCCTGGCCCGGTGTGCCGAACAGGTACAGCACCAGGTCGTCGTTGAGGCCGATCTTGCCGAAGTCCAGACTGACGGTGGTCCGCGTCTTGCCGGAGACCCCGATGAGCCGGTCGACGTCCGCGGTGGCCTCGGTGAGGGTCTCCTCGGTGGTGAGCGGCTTGATGTCGCTGACCGAGCGGACCATGGTGGTCTTCCCGGTGCCGAACCCGCCGGCGATCATCACCTTCACCGAGCGGGTGCCCCCGGCCGCCGCCTCGCCGGGGCCGTCAAAGCCTTTCCAGTCCACTGAGTACCTCCTCGAGGAGCGCCAGGTCGGGCCCGCGGCCGGCGGTGTGCGCCGGGATGGGGTTACGGGCTTCGACGCGACCCGCCTCCAGCAGGTCCGACAGCAGCACCGCGAGAATGTTGAAGGGCAGCCCGAGATGGGCGCCGAGTTCGGCGACCGACAGCGGAGCGCGGCAGCGCCGGAGGATCTCCTCGTGCTCGTGCTGCATGCCCGGTAAGGGGGCGGCGCGGGCCACGACCAGGGTCGCCACGTCGAGGTCCGGCGCCGAACCGCCCGGCCCGCTGCGCCCGCCGGTGAGGACGTAGTAGCGCTCCAGACCGGGCGGGTCGGACGGCCTGCGGGGAGCACTCATCCAGAGTGCTCCTCCAGGCGCGGAGTGGTGCCGAGCAGTTCGCCCATCCTGCGGGCCAGGTCCCTCATCTGGTGCCCGAGCAGCCCCTGGTCGAGGCCCTCCCGCGCGAGGACGCCGAGGTACGTCTCGACACCGGCGCGCACCACGAAGAGATGGCCGCCGTCGACCTCGATCATCGCCAGGCGCAACTGCCCCTTGTACCGGGGGAACTGCTCGGCGACCGGCTGGGCGAGGGCCTGCAGTCCGGCCACCACGGCGGCGAAGCGGTCGATGTCGTCGGGGTCGTCGGCGCCGTAGGAGGTGATGGCCTTGCCGTCGCTGGAGGCCACCAGGGCGAAACGGATCTCCTTGATGCTCTCGACGAGATCGCGGAGCGCCCAGCTCACGTCTGTTCCCTGCTGCGTCATGAGGACTAGTCGCTCTCTTCGGTGCGGTGCTCGGTGGACTCGCGTCCGGCGGTGATGTCACGGTCGTCGGTCGTCCGCGGGGCCGTCGCGGCGTCACGTCCGGCGGTGGCGAAGGCGGCGAGACCGGAGAAGGAGGCGTCCGGCGGCACGGCCGCGACGGTGGCCCGCGCGGCCCCGCCGGCCGGCTCGGGCTGCCCGGGCACGTCCGTCCCGGCCGTCCGCCGGCCGCGGCGCCGGGGCAGTCCGCCGGGGGTGGTGTCCGCGGCGGCGCGGGCGGCCGGTGCGGGCTCGGTCGCCGTCGGCGCGAAGGCGTGTGCCGGGGCGGTCGCGGTGGTGCCGGTGACGGCCGGGGCCGGGGGGCTCGCCGCCGAGGGCAACGGGCTGAAGTACTGGTGCGGGACGACGACGACCACGGAGGTGCCGAGCCAGGGCGAGTCCGCGAAGGTGACGCGGATGCCGTAGCGGCGGGCGAGGGTGCCGACCACGCGCAGGCCGATGCTGGCGTCCTCGGTGATGCCGCCGAGGCCCGCGCCGGGCGCGGTGCCCGCGAGGGCGTGTTCGGCCTCCCGCTTCTTCTCCTCGCTCAGGCCCTTGCCGGAGTCCTGGATCTCGATGCCGACGCCGTTGGGGACCTCCCTGCCGGAGACGAGCACCGGCTCGGTGGGCGGCGAGTAGCGGGCCGCGTTGTCCAGGAGGTGGGCGAAGATCAGCGTGAGGTGGTCCACGAGGCCGCCGTCGACGCCGAGTTCGGGCAGGTGGCGTACCTGGACGCGGTGGAAGTCCTTGATCCGGCCGATGCCGCCGCGCACCACGCTCAGCAGCCGTTGCGGTTCCTGCCACTGCCGGCCGGGCCGGTCCGAGCCGCCGAGCACTCCGATGCTGGCGGCGAGCGAGTCGGCGGGACCGAGTTCCTGGTCGAGTTCCATCAGGCCGCGGGCGACGGCCGGCAGCCTGCCGTGTTCGCCCTGCATCTCGTGCAGCCGGCCGCGCAGCTTGCTGGTCAGGACGTGGATGCGGTTGCCGATGCTGATGACGGCCTGCTCGGCGGTGGTGGACCGGTCGAACTCCGCCTCCAGGCCGATCAGGGCCGTGCGCAGCACCTTGCGCAGTGCGGCCTGGAGTTCGGCGCCGACCTTGGCACACTGACCGGCCGCCGGCAGCACGTCGTCGATGGCCTCGCCGGAGCGCAGCTTCTCCATCGCGGCGGGCAGCTGCTCGTCGGCGAGCCGGGCGACCGCGGCGAGCTGGTGGGCGAGCTGCTCGCGCCAGACCTCGGCCTGGTCGGCGAGTCGGGCCTGGTAGGAGGCGGCCTGTTCGGTCAGCCGTTCCTCGTAGGCCCGGGACTGCTGGGCGAGTCGGGTCTCGTGCGCGGCGTCCTGCTCGGCCAGGCGCTGCTCGCAGGCGGCGTTCTGCTCGGCGAGCCGGGACTCGAGGGCGTCGCGCTCGGCGGCCGACCTCCGTTCCAGGCCCGCCACGTGCTGCTGCCACTGCAGGGTGTGCTCGGCCTGGCTGGTGCGGAACGAGCTCTCGGTGCGCTGCAGTTGTGCGCGGGTGCGCAGCAGCAGACGGACGCACACGGTGCCGGCGGCCGTCGCCGCGGCTCCGGCGACGGCCACGGTCACGCGCTCCGAGCCCATGAACGTGGCGGCGACCGTCCCGCCGCCCAGGCCCAGCGGCATCAGCCACCAGCTGTACCGGGCGACAGGTGCCCGCGCCGCCGGTGGCGGAGTGGCGAGTTCCATCTGCATCCTTCGAGCAACACGATCGAACGGGGGGGAATGGGTGGATGGCACTCATGCGTACGCACGGCGAGCCGACCGGACGCGATCGCGAACTCGCAGCACCGATCGGAACCTTATCGGTTCCGAACCCGAAAGGATCAACCTCGGCCCCCGCCGGACGTGAGGGTTCCGTCACGCTCCGAGGAAAGGCGACGGGTCGTCACATACCCTTGCGCAGCAGGAAAGTTGGGAAGGCCGCCGCCGGGTTCAGCGGGCGGTCTGGAAGGTACGGCGGTAGGCCTGCGGGGAGACCCCGATCGCCGCGTGCAGATGCTGGCGCAGGGAGGCTCCGGTCGCGAAGCCGACCCTGCCGGCGATCTGGTCCACCGTCAGGTCGCTGGACTCCAGCAGGTGCCGGGCCCGCACGACGCGCTGCTGGATGAGCCAGCGGCCGGGGCTGAGCCCCACCTCGTCGTGGAAGCGGCGAGCGAAGGTGCGCTGGCTCATCCGGGCGTGACCGGCGAGATCGGCCAGGGTGAGCGGCTCGCCGAGGCGTTCCAGGGCCCAGGCGCGGGTGGCGGCGGTGCTCGCGGCGCCCTCCTCGGGGACGGGCTGCTCGATGTACTGGGCCTGGCCGCCGTCGCGGAACGGCGGGACGACACAGCGGCGCGCGACGCTGTTGGCCAGCCCGCTGCCGTGGTCCTTGCGCACGAGGTGGAGGCAGACGTCCACGCCGGAGGCGGCTCCGGCCGAGGTGAGGAACGGGTGGTCGTCGACGAAGAGGACGTCCGGGTCGAGGTCGACGCGCGGGAACATCTGCCGGAACCGGTCGGCGACCTGCCAGTGGGTGGTGGCCCGGCGCCCGTCGAGGAACCCGGCGGCGGCCAGGACGAAGGCACCGGTGCAGATGGAGACGATGCGCGCGCCGGGGCGGATCAGCGCGAGGGCGGCCAGGACCGCCTCGGGCACCTCCTCGGTGAGGTGGGCGGGCGCGACCGGGGCGATCACGACCGTGCGGGCCGTGGCCAGGATCTCGGGGCCGTGCTCCACGGTGACGCCGAAGTCGGCGTTGGTGCGTACCGGGCCGCCGTCGACCGAGCAGGTCAGCACCTCGTACCGGCCGTCGGCGGCGCCGAGGATCCGGCTGGGGATGCCCAGCTCGAAGGGGTAGACGCCGTCCAGGGCCAGTACGGCCACGCGCTCGGGTTGCATGGCACGATTCTATCGAATGTTGGCAATCTTGCCATTGGCGGACGGGGGGCGACCGGGCACGCTGGATCACCATGAGCACACAGAACACGATGCGAGCCGTCAGCCAGGACGTCCTCGGCGGTCCCGAGGTCCTGAAGGAAGTCGAGATCGAGCGGCCGGTGCCGCGGGCGAACCAGGTACTGGTCCGGGTGCGGGCCGCCGGGGTCAATCCGACCGACTGGAAGCACCGGGCGACCGGCGGGTTCCTGGGCGAGCCGCCGTTCGTCCTCGGCTGGGACGTCTCCGGCGTGGTGGAGGCCGTCGGGATCGGAGTGGCGGCGTTCGCACCGGGCGACGAGGTCTTCGGGATGCTGCCGTACCCGTACGGCCACGGCTCGCACGCCGAGTACGTCATCGCGCCGGTGCGGGCCCTGGCGCGCAAGCCGGCCGGGATCGACCACGTCCAGGCGGGTGCGCTGCCGCTGGTCTCGCTGACCGCGTGGCAGGCGCTCACCGAGCACGCGGACGTGCGGCCCGGGCAGCGGGTGCTGATCCACGCCGCCGCGGGCGGGGTCGGGCACGTGGCCGTCCAGATCGCCAAGGAGCGCGGGGCGTACGTGATCGGCACGGCGAGCGCGGGCAAGCACGACTTCCTGCGCGAGCTCGGTGCGGACGAGACGGTGGACTACCGGGAGACGGACTTCGCGGAGGCGGTGAAGGACGTCGACGTCGTGCTGGACACGATCGGCGGCGACACGTCCCTGCGCTCGCTGCGCGTGCTGCGGCCCGGCGGCGTGGTGGTCTCGATCCTGCCGGGCGGCTCGGACGAGTTCTACGAGGAGGCCGAGCGGCTCGGGGTCAGGGCGCTGCGCATGCTGGTGGACGCCGACCGCACGGGCATGGAGGCGATCGCACGACTCGCCGAGGCGGGCACGCTCCGCGCCACGATCGCGGGCACCTTCCCGCTGGCGGCGGCGGCCGAGGCCCACACCCAGGGCGACACGGGCCGCACGACGGGGAAGCTGGTGCTGGTCACCGACTGACCGAACGACCACGACGGCGGGCCCTCCCGGGCCCTCCCGGGAGGGCCCGGGAGGGCCCGCCGAACGGGAGGGCCCGCCGAACGGGAGGGCCCGCCGAACGGGAGGGCCCGCCGAACGGGGACCGCCCGGGCAGCGGACGGGCAGGCGGGTCGGGCTTCAGCCCGCGCGTTCGGCCGGGGCCGCCCGCCGACTGCTGCGCGGCACGCCCGCCCCCGGCCTTGAGCCGCACGGCCCACCGAGCCGAGGAGCTTCCGTCCGGCTCTCGTGACGACCTGGCACGCCTTGTCCTGGCACGTCACTCGCGCCCCGTGACGCGCCCGCGCTCACGACCGCGTGCGCCCCCGCGCGAACCTCGGCCAACTCGCCTGTAATTCAAAGACATATGTCAATCGAACATGCTCAGATTCACTCGATGGAGGGTAACTTGCAGGGCGGGGACCGGTCGTGAGGACCGACGCTCCCTCCCCACGCACGGAGCAGGCTGGAGGCGATCTCGTCGTGCGGCAGGAACCTGCACCGCTCACCCGGCATCTGCGCGTCCGCCAGGAACGGGGGCACACGGTGCTGGAGTTCCGCGGCGAGATCGATCTCGCCGCGGCCACGGAGATCGCCCCGCACCTGGACCGGGAGACCGACCGCCCCGCCGCCCGGGTGGTGCTCGACCTCAGCCGGATCGAGTTCTTCGACTGCTCGGGCCTGCGGCTGCTGTACCGGGCCCGCAGCCGGGTGCTCGACCGGCACGGCTCCCTGCTGCTGGTCTGCTCCCACCCGCTGACCCTGCGCGTGCTGCGGATCACCGGCCTGTCCCGGCTGCTGCCGCCGCACCCGACCCTGCGCGCGGCGCTGGAGCAGCCCCAGGTCACGCCCCGCCCCTGACGGGTGTGCGCCCGGCGCGCCCGCGCCGGGGTCGCCGAATCCTCAACTCGTCGGTCTGGCCCGGGACGTGGTGGGCATGTGGTGTGTAGGAAGGAGGGCCGTCGCATGCCGACTCCCGTCAAGCGCCTCCCCAGGCGCATGCCCGGCTGGGCCAAGGTGGTGGCCGCGCTCGTGGTGGTGCTCGCCGTGTTCTTCGCCGGGCTCCGGCTGAGCGTGATCCCGGGCCTGAAGGACCTGTTCGGCACCGAGACCCACGACCGGTCCGGCCCCGCGCTGCTGAAGTCCATCCAGGACATCAGCCGTTACGACGCCGCCTCCGGCAACTTCCAGGTCGTCGTCGACCTGGAGAAGGACGCGAAGTTCCTCCCGGACGCGATCCGCGGCACCCGCACCCTGTACGTCGGCGCGGGCACCGTCGACGCCTACGTCGACCTGGGCAAGGTCGGCGAGAACGACGTGCAGGTCAACGAGGACCGCACGGCCGCCACGCTCCGGCTGCCCCACGCCCGGCTCGGCAAGCCGGCTCTCGATCCCGACCGCTCCTACGCCGTGTCCAAGCAGCGCGGCCTGTTCGACCGGCTCGGCGACCTCTTCTCGGACAATCCCAACGGCGAGCAGGCCGTGCAGCAGCTGGCGGTGCGGCACATCGGCGACGCGGCGAAGGAGAGCGAGCTGACCGCGCGCGCCGAGTCGAACACCACCGGCATGCTCGAGGGCTTGCTGCGCTCCCTGGGCTTCAAGGACGTACGCGTCTCGTACGGAAGCTGACGGGCCCCGCGAACCCCCGGAGCGCTCCGGGGAGTGCTCCGGGGGAAGGCGGGAATGCGGTGAGCGGGACCGGAAGCGGCGGCATCGCCGGCGTTTCCGGGGGTAACCGCCGTAGCACGCAGGGAAGTTGACGACTGGAGGACACATGGCCGGTGCAGCCGCACGACTCCGTGGCGCGGGGTCCCGTAGCGAGAGGTCCCGGAGCGAGCGCCGTCCGCTTCCGTGGCCCGTCCGGCTGCTGGCGACGCTGTGCGCCTTCGCGTTCATGGTCGCCTTCGCCGTGGTGCTGGCGCGGCTGACCCTGCAGCCCTCGCCCGCCTCGGAGGCGCTGACGCACACCAACCTGCGGCCGGGCGACTCGCTCAGGGCCTACCTCGACCAGCCCGCGCTGCGCGACGCCGTCAAGCAGATCGGCGGCAACATCCTGCTGGGCGTCCCCTTCGGCGTCCTGGTCCCCGTGGTCGCGCCCCGCACCCGCGGCATCCTGCGCGTGCTGCTGCTGACGGCCGTGGTGATGCTGCTGGTGGAGTTCGCCCAGGGCGCCCTGGTGACGGGCCGCGCCTTCGACATCGACGACGTCATCCTCAACACGACCGGCGCCCTGATCGGCTACCTGCTCCTGGGCCGCCGCCTCAGCCGCGCGGTACACGCCCGCAAGCCCCGCCCGGAGAAGACACCGGCACAGAGCTGACCCCCGGGCCGTGCGGCGCCCCGGGCAGCCCGGACCGCCGGGCTGCCCGGGGCGCCGGACGGCCTAGTGCACCGCCCACGTGAACTTGTCGCCGCCCACCCAGCGGACCACGTCCGGGTCGTCCAGGTCGTGGACCGTGATGCCGAACGCGGCCGCCGCCGCGAGGACGTCCGTGACGGCCTTGGCCTCTCCGACCACCTGGCCGTCGATTTCCACGATCCGGAACGGCGGTGTGCCCGGCTGCACCCCGAGCACCATGATCCGCGGGTGGGCCATGTACGGGCTCGCGCTTTCGGTCATGCATCGAGCGTAGAGCGGAACCGGCCGGAGCGCGGGTCGTGCGTCAGCGGTCGAGCAGGTCCAGCACGGCCGCCTCGACGGCCCCCTGGGTGGCCGGACGCCCGAAGTCACCGTGCTCCCCCAGCCGCGTGAGCGCGGGTGCGATGGTCCGCCCCTGCTCGAACAGCTCGAAGACGCGCGGGTCGATGTAGGAGGCGCGGCACACCGCCGGGGTGTTGCCGAGATAGTGGCTGACCTCGCGCACGGCCCGCGTGGCCTGCCGGCGCCGGGCCGCGGCCGTCTCGCGGGCGGCCTCGGGGATGACGGCGAGCGCCACGGCGGCGAGGACCGTGGCGTGCCAGGTGCGGAAGTCCTTGGCCGTGATGTCCACGCCGGACAGCCGGCGCAGCGCCTCGTTCAGGTCGGCGCCGTGCAGCTCGTGCCAGGTCCGCCCCTCCCAGTACGCGAGCAGCCGCTCCCCCGGCTTGCGGCGGCGCAGCAGGGCCCGTACGACCGCGTGTGCCTGGTCGTCGACGAGGGCCCGGACGAGGTCGATGCCGCCCTTGGCCGGGTAGGCGAAGGCGATCTCGCCCCGGCCGCAGGTGACGTGCTCGCGCAGCATCGTCGTCAGGCCGTAGGTGCCGTTGTCGCGGGTGTGCCGGTCGCTGCCGATGCGGAAGAAGCCGAGGTCCAGCAGGCGTACCGCGCAGGCGGTGACGCGGGCCCGGCTCAGGCCGCGCCCGGCGAGGTCGGAGTCGACGCGGGCGCGCAGTTCCGGCAGCGTGCGCGCGACCTCGCGGACGTGCTCGTGCTTGGCCTGCTCCCGCTTGGCGCGGAACGCCTCGTGGTACAGGTACTGCCGGCGTCCGGCGTCGTCGGTGCCGACGGCCTGGAGGTGGCCGTTCGCACGGCGGCAGATCCACACGTCGCGCCAGGCGGGCGGGATGACCAGGGCCTTGATCCGGGCGAGGTGCTCGCGGTCGGTCAGCGCCCGGCCGTCGGCGTCCAGGTAGCGGAAGCCGCGCCCGTGGCGGACGCGGCGGAATCCGGGCTCGTCGCAGGAGCTGGTGCGCAGTCTCACCGCGGCCCGCTCACGGCCGTCGCCAGTCGTGGCTCGCCAGGTGGGAGCCGGCCTGCGGTCCCATCCGCAGCATGCCGCCGTCGACGCTCCAGGAGGCTCCCGTGACGTACGAGGCGTCGGGGCCGGCGAGGAAGGCGATGACGGCGGCGACCTCCCGTGCGTCGCCCGGCCGGCCCAGCGGCACGCCGGGACGGCTCTCGGTGTGCGGGTCGGTGTCCTCCTGCCCGGTCATGGGCGTGGAGATCTCGCCGGGCGCCACGGCGTTGACGGTGATGCCGTACTCGGCGAGTTCCAGGGCCATGACCTGGGTGAGCAGCCCGAGGCCGCCCTTGGCGGCGCAGTAGGGGGCGGCGCCCACGCGCGGCTGGTGCTCGTGCACGGAGGTCACGTTGACGATCCGCCCGCCGTCCCCCTGCCGGATCATGTGCCGCGCCGCCTTCTGGCCGCACAGGAACGGCCCGACGAGGTCGACGTCGAGCACCTCGCGCACCGTGGACAGCTCCAGGTCCAGAAAGGGCGTCATGGTGCCCGTGCCGGCGTTGTTGACCAGCACGTCGAGGCGGCCGAGGCGTGCGCACAGCTCGTCGACCGCGTCGGCGGCGCCGGGCAGCCGGGTGAGGTCCATCCGGGCGACCTCGGCCCGCCGTCCGTGCGAGCGGACCTCCTCGGCCGTCTCCTGCGCGCCCTTCTCGTCGCTGTGCCAGGTGATGCCGACGTCCAGGCCGGCACGGGCCAGGCGCACGGCCGTGGCCCGGCCGATGCCGGAGTCGGCGCCGGTGATCACGGCGACCTGGTCGCGGGGCGCGGTGGGGGCGGACATCACAGGCCTCCTCGTCGGAGCGGGCGGGACGAGGCATCGCAGTACCCGGGTGGGTACGGGGCAAACCGGCCGCTCGGCCGTGCGGCCCGGCGGACGCTGGGGAACTCTTGAGGTGGAGGTGGCGATGGACCCCGTCGAGGCACTGGACCGGATCGCCTTCCTGCTGGAGCGGTCCCTGGCACCCACGTACCGCGTGCGCGCCTTCCGTACGGCGTCCCGGGTGCTCAGGGAGCTGGGCGGGGACGAGGTGCGCCGGCGGGCGGCGGACGGTTCGCTGGAGCGGCTCAAGGGGGTCGGCCCGAAGACCGCGCAGGTGGCGCGGGAGGCGCTGGCGGGGCAGGTGCCGGGCTATCTGGAGAAGCTGGAGGCCGAGGCGCAGGAGCCGCCGGCCGTGCGGGGCGGACAGGAGCTGCGGGCCCGCCTGCGCGGGGACTGCCATCTGCACTCCGACTGGTCCGACGGCGGCAGCCCGATCGAGGAGATGGGCCGGGCCGCGGCGGCGCTCGGGCACGAGTGGGCGGTGCTGACCGACCACTCGCCGCGGCTGACGGTGGCCCGCGGCCTGTCGCCCGAGCGGCTGCGCGAGCAGCTGGACGTGGTGGCGGGACTCAACGAGACCTGGGCGCCGTTCCGACTGCTCACCGGCATCGAGTGCGACATCCTGGAGGACGGCTCGCTCGACCAGGAGCCACAGCTGCTGGAGCGGCTCGACGTCGTGGTGGTGTCGGTGCACTCCAAGCTGCGCATGGACGCCCGCTCGATGACCCGGCGGATGGTGGCCGCCGTGCGCAATCCCCACGCGGACGTGCTCGGGCACTGCACGGGCCGGCTGCTGACCGGGCGGGGGCGGCCGGAGTCGGAGTTCGACGCGGACGAGGTGTTCGCGGCCCTCGCGGAGACCGGCACGGCCCTGGAGATCAACAGCAGGCCGGAGCGGCTCGACCCGCCGCGGCGGCTGCTGCGCCGAGCGGTGGAGGCGGGGGTGCTGTTCTCCGTCGACACCGACGCGCACGCGCCGGGGCAGCTGGACTGGCAGATCAACGGCTGCGCGCGGGCGGAGGAGTGCGGGGTGCCGCCCGAGCGGGTGGTGACGACGTGGTCCCTCGACGACCTGCTGGCCTGGACCCGCGAGCGGCGCGTGCCGTCGGGCTGACGTGGTACTCGCGCGGCCGAGAGGAAGGAACGGAACCCATGGAACGCGCGGCCGTGTTCGACGTCGACGGCACCCTGGTCGACACCAACCATCTGCATGTCGTCGCCTGGTGGGAGGCCTTCCGGCAGGCGGGCCGTCAGGTGCCGATGCATGCCGTCCACCGGGCGGTGGGCCTGCCGGGCGGCGACCTCGTCGCCCATCTGCTCGGCGACGACCGGGACGAGGACCAGGACGCGGCGATCAGCGCCGGGCACAAGGCGCTGTACGGGCAGTACTTCGACCGGCTGCCGGCGTTGCCGCGCGCCGGTGAGCTGCTGCGGCGGCTGCACGGCGACGGCTGGGCGGTGGTGCTGGCGACCTCGGCGGGCGGCGCCGAGCTGAGCGCGCTGCGCCGGGCGATCGACGCGGACGACGCCATCACCGCCACGGCCAGTGCCGACGACGTCGACGCCGGCAAGCCCGCGCCCGAGCCGGTGGAGCACGCCCTGGAACTGGCCGGGGTGCCTGCGGAGCGGGCGGTGTTCGTCGGGGACACCGTGTGGGACATGCGCGCGGGCAGCAGGGCCGGGGTGCGCTGTGTGGGCGTGCTGTGCGGCGGCATCCCGCGCGCGGACCTGGAGGAGGCCGGCGCGGACGCGGTCTACGCCGACCCGGAGCACCTGCTGTCGGCCCTCGACAGCAGCCCGCTGGCCCGGCCCGGGGGGTGAAACCCGCGGTCGGCCGGATACCCGCATGCGCATGACGCGTGTGACGAGTGGGGAACGGCGGCGGGCGGGTGCCCTCCGCCGACGCAGGGACCGGGACACGACGGCGGCGGTGACGGCCCCGCGGCGGATACGGAACCTGGAGCACGGGATCCGTGCGGTGCAGCCGGTGGACGCCGTACGGCGGGAGACCCGGGCCGCCCGGGACGCGATTCGGGCGGCCTGGCGGGGCCCGGGCCGGGAACGGGATCTGGTCGTCCAGTCGCTCAAGGCGGCGGTCGCGGCCGTGATCGCCTGGCTGGTGGGCGGCGTCTGGATGGACGACCCGCTGGCGCTGATGGCGCCCTGGGTGGCGCTGGTGCTGGTGCAGGCCACCGTCTACAGCTCGCTCGTGACGGGCGCCCGGCAGTTCGGCGCGATCTGCGTCGGCACGCTGCTCGCCTCGGCCGCGCAGGCCGTCACCGGCGACACCACCTGGGCGCTCGCCCTGTCCGTGCCGGTGCTGATGCTGCTCGCGAACTGGCCCCGCTTCGGCGACCAGGGCATCTACGCGGCGACCACCGCCCTGTTCACCCTCGCCGCGGGCACCGTGAGCCTGTCCGGCGTCGGGCACCGGGTGGGGCAGGCCGC
The DNA here is from genome assembly GCF_044540565.1 of Streptomyces sp. NPDC085931. Lineage (NCBI taxonomy): Bacteria > Bacillati > Actinomycetota > Actinomycetes > Kitasatosporales > Streptomycetaceae > Streptomyces > Streptomyces sp. NPDC085931. Next base: position 442,182 of record NZ_JBITSK010000006.1, on the reverse strand, counting down.
GCTCGGCGCCGTCATCGGCGTCGCCGTGAACGCGCTGATCCTGCCGCCGATCCATCTGCGCGACGTACGGGAGAACCTGGCGGCGCTCGCCCGGGAGGTCGGCGACGTGCTGCACACGGTCGCCGCCGACCTGCGCGACGGCGACTGGGACGCGCAGACCGCCACCGGCTGGCTCGGCGCCTCGGCCGGGCTGGAGCGCCGGCTGGAGGCCCTGCACTCGGCGCGCCGGTGGAGCCAGGAGAGCCTGCGCCTGACCTACGCGCCCCTGCGCGCCCTGCACCGCGTGCCGCACGGGACCGCCCTGCCGCCGGTGGCGGAGGACGAGCGGTTCGGCCGTGTCACCGGGCACGTCGGCGCGCTGATCCGGGCCCTGGCGGTGTCCGTGGACGACAACCGCACCCCCGCGCCGCCCGAGGGCCGGGCCCTGCGGTCGTACGCGCGGATGCTGGAGCTGATCGGGGACGCCTGCCGGGCCCAGGCGGAGAGCCTGCGCGAGGGCAGCCTGCGCGGCCGGCCGGACGAGGAGACCGAGAAGACGTTGCGGGAACTGCACGAGGAGCTGCAGGACAAGCTGCGCGCGCACGCCCGGGAGGGCGCCGCGCACACGGCGGTGCTCGGCACGCTGCTGCTGCAGGCGGAGAACCTCTGGGCGGAGACCATGCCGGAGGCCGTGCCCGACGGTGAAGGGCAGTGACGCACCTCACGCGGTGGAGCGGGCGCACGCGGAACACCCGAAGGTAGTTCGCCGTTGAACCACACGTGGGTGCGGACGGGACAGTGTCCCCGGGCCTCACCATTCGCCCACAGGGACGATCGTTCGGCTGAAGCCCTGTGGAGCCCCTCGCCGAGAGGCGACCGCCGTCCGTGCCCACGCCTGAGCCGCCCCGGCCGTGATTCCCCCGTCGCGGCCGGGGCTTCCTTCTGCCCACGTGCAATCGCGCCCACCCGGGTACTCGGTGGTCTCTCGCGGAACGACACGGCCGAGAGGAGCCAGAGGTGAGCAGCGCAACGGGCATGAGGGTGGTCGTCACGGGCGCCACGGGCAACGTGGGCACGAGCGTGGTGCGTCTCCTCTCCGAGGATCCCGACGTCGGGTCCGTGCTGGGCCTGGCCCGGCGGCTCCCCGACTGGTCGCCGCCGAAGACGGACTGGGACGCGGTCGACCTGGCCGCCGAGCGGTCCGGGCTGGTGGAGCGGTTCCGGGGCGCCGACGCGGTCGTCCATCTGGCCTGGGCGTTCCAGCCGACGCACGACCCGGCGGCGACCTGGCGCACCAATGTGCTCGGCAGCATGCGGGTGTTCGAGGCGGTGGCCGAGGCCGGGGTGCCGGCACTGGTGCACGCCTCGTCGGTCGGCGCGTACTCCCCCGGTCCGAAGGACGAGGCGGTGGACGAGTCGTGGCCGACGCACGGCTGGCCGGACGCCGCGTACTGCCGGGAGAAGGCCTATCTGGAACGGGCGCTGGACACGTTCGAGCGGGATCACCCCGGGACGCGCGTGGTGCGGATGCGTCCCGCGTTCCTGTTCAAGTGGGAGTCCGCGAGCGAGCAGCACCGCATTTTCGGCGGCAGGTTCCTGCCGGGCCCGCTGGCCCGTCCGGAGCTGCTGCCCTTCCTGCCCGACGTTCCGGGGCTGCGGGTGCAGGCTCTGCACACGGACGACGCGGCCCGGGCCTACCGGCTGGCCGTGCACCGGGACGTGCGCGGGCCCTTCAACCTGGCCGCCGATCCGGCGGTCGACGCGCGGCTGCTGGGCGAGATGCTCGGGGCGCGGCCGGTGCGGCTGCCGCGCACGGCGGCCCGGTCGGCGATCGCGGCCGCCTGGGGGCTGCACCTGCTGCCCGCCTCGCCGCACCTGTTCGACGCGGTGCTGCGGCTGCCCCTGATGGACTCCGGCCGGGCCCGCACCGAGCTGGGCTGGGAGCCGGAGCGCACGGCGACGGAGGTGCTCCGCGAGTTCTTCGAGGGCCTGCAGCAGGGCGGCGGAGCCCGGACGGAACCGCTGCGCGGCCGCAAGGTGGGCTGACAGCACAACACCGTCGGGCACCGCGCGGTCCCTGCTCGCCAACACGCGGTGCCCGACGCCTTCCTGGGCGCGTGACGCCGTCGGGGTTCGGGCACGTCGTCGGGGTGCGGGCACGGCGAGGGCCGCGGCCGACCCCCACAGTCGGCCGCGGCCCTCGGTGTGTGCCCTTCCGGCCTCAGCCGGAGGGCTCGTCCGGCACCGGGTCCTCGGTCTGTCCCGTACCCGAGCTCGGTGCCCCTTGCCGGCCCGTCCCCGCCTCGTCGGTGTCGGGGACGTCGCCGGCCGGCTCGTCACCGGCCCGGTCCTCGTCGTCCTTGCCGGTACCCGTGAAGCGCGGTGCGACCTCCCACGGGTCCTCGCCGGCGTCGGCCTGCTGGTCCGGCATGTCGCGCGGGACGGGATCACCGTTCTCGCCGGGTGCGTCGAGGCGGTGGTCGGTCACGGCGTACTCCCTTCGGTCGTCGGGCGCCTCGCGAGTACCTCCGCCGTGATCGGCGAAACCTCAGCGCGGCGCCCGCTCCTGCAGCGCCGTGCGCCACGCCGGGAGCGGGGACTCCGGCGCGGGGTCGGGACGCCGTCCGCCGCGCGCGAAGAAGTCGGCGAGCGGCAGGATCGCCGCGCCGACCGTGACCGCGTCCGGCCCGAGCCGGCCGAGGTCGACGGTCACCTTCCCGGCCGGATGGCGCAGCGCGTACGACAGCGCGTGGCGGCGTACGGCGGGCAGGAAGCGGGAGCCGAGCGCCAGGCCCGCCCAGCCGCCGATGAGGATGCGCTCGGGCTGGAAGAGGTTGATCAGGTCGGACAGGCCCGCGCCCAGGTACTCGGCGGTCTCCTCCAGGACGGCCAGCGCGACCGGGTCGGGCTCGCCGTCCCCGGACGGATAGGCCGCGGCGAGCATCGCGGTGAGGGCGCTCTCCTCGTCGGTGTCCTCCGGGACCCGGCCGCCCTCCTCGCGCCAGCGGGCGAGCAGCGACTCGGCGCCCGCGTAGGCCTCCAGGCAGCCGGACGCCCCGCACCGGCAGCGGCGGCCCCGCACCCGTACGGTCAGGTGCCCCCATTCGACCGCCCGGCCCTGGTCGGCGTCGGGGGTGACGAGGCTGGCGCCGACGCCGGAGCCGAAGAGGACCACGACGGCGTTGCGGGCGCCGCGGCCCGCCCCGAACCACATCTCCGCCTGGCCCAGCGTCTTGGCGCCGTTGTCGATGACGTACGGCACGCTGTCCGGCAGCGGGGAGCCGGTGCGCAGCAGGGCCTCCAGCGGGACGGCGTCCCAGCCGATGGTCTGCCCGTGCACCACCGCGCCGCGGTCGGGGGTGCGTTCGACGATGCCCGGGACGCCGATGCCGACCCCGAGGAGCCGCTCGGGGGCGAGTCCGGCCGCGTCGAGCACCTCGGCGATGCCGTGGCGGACGTGGTCGACGATGACCTCGACCTCGTACCGCTGCGGGGTGAGCGGACGCTCGGCGCGGGCCAGTTCGGTCAGGGTGAGGTCGAACAGCTCGACCCGGACGCGGGTCTCGCCGACGTCGACGCCGATCATGTGGCCGCTGCCGGGTGCGACACGCAGCAGGGTGCGGGGGCGGCCGCCGTCGGAGTCGACGCTCCCGGCCTCCTCGACCAGCCCGTCGGCGACCAGGTCGGCGACGACGTTGCTGACCGACCCCGAGCTCAGACCGGTCGCCGGGCCGAGTTCGAAGCGGCTGAGCGGCCCGTCGAAGTAGAGCCGTTGCAGCACGGCCGTGCGGTTGGCCCGCCTGAGGTCGCGTACCGTGCGCCCGTTCCGCCCCGCCATGTGGCTCCCTCTTCCGCATCCCCGGTCCGACCTGCAACATACCGTCGGGGCCCGGCGCGGCGCGACATTCCTCCAACCCTTATTTCACGATGTGAGCTAACCGACCCGGCCTAGCGGGCCTCCGTGATCTCCTCCAGCGCCGCGACGAGTTCCGGGGCGACGCTCTCCCGCACGCGTCGCCGCTGCTCCTCGCCGACCCCGCGCGGGACCGTCTCGGTGAGCATGATCAGGTACAGGTAGGCGCGGTACAGGGCGAGGCGCAGGCGGGCTGGACCGTCGAACTCCGCCCGGCCGCCTTCCTCCCGGTAACCCGCGAGGAAGGCCTCGTCTCGCCGGATGTCCCCCAGCAGCGCCAGGGAGACGAAGTCGGCCAGGGGATCGCCCCAGAACATGCGCTCGCCGTCGACGAGGCCGCCGATGCGGGTCCGCCCGGCCGAGCGGTCGACGAGGATGTTGCCCCGCCACAGGTCGAAGTGGACCAGGCACGGGACGGTGACCTCGTCGAGGGCGCCGTACGCGGTCGCGGCGGTGCGGGCCACCGCGTCGGCGGGCCGGGGCAGCCATGCCCCGTAGCGCCGGGCGTCGTCGAGCACGGCGTCGAGCATCGCCGTGAACGCGGTCCGCCAGTCGGGCGCGAGCGGGCCGAGGGCACCGGAGGGGTAGCCGAAGCCCGGCCCCGTCACACGGTGCAGCCGGGCCACCTGGCGTCCCAGCTCGGTCCGCAGGGCGGCGTGTTCCGCGTCGGAGAGCGTGCCGTCCCAGGGCTCGCCCGGGCAGGCCGTCATGAGCAGGTAGCCGTCGCCGCCGCAGACCAGGTGCGGCGCGGTGACCCCGGCGCGGGCGGCCGAGCGGTAGAACTCCGCCTCCGACAGCAGCAGGTCGCGCTCGTGCCGCAGGCCCGGGACGGCGGCGCCGGGCGGGACCTTCAGCACGTAGCGGCTGCCGTCGGTCAGGCGCAGTTCCTCGACGGTGTTGTACGTGCCGCCGGTCAGCGGGGCGAGCCGGGCGAGGCGGCCGGGGTCCAGGCCCGCACCCTCCAGGACGCGCCGGGCCCGCTCCCAGGAGTCCACCACCGAGTCCCCTCTCCCCCGCGTCCACGGCCGGCCGGCGCCGTACCCGTCCTCGGTGCGGCGCCCGTCGCGATCGGACCGTTCAGCCACGGCCCGGCGGCCGTCTCGCCGGCGTCCGGTGGGTCTTGCGTCGTGCGCAACAGCGTACGGAACGCCTCCCGCACTGCGGGCGTCATCGGGAAACCGTCCCCGCACGGCGGCTGGGAAATCCATTGGCTCCCTCTCGTCGGCGGCACCTACCCTGGGCCGGAAACCTAGGACCCCTAGGTTTCCGGAACGACGACCAGGAGCCCTCCCATGAGATCACTCACCGAGCGGGACATCCGCACGTCCTTCATCAACTGCTCCAAGGGAGAGGCCAAGCGGCTGACCGTGCCCCGGGACCTCGACGAGCGCCCTTGGGACGATCTCGACTTCCTCGGGTGGCGCGACCCGGGCGCGCCCGACCGCAGCTATCTGGTGACCGAGCGGGACGGGCGGCTGGTGGGCGTGACGATGCGGTTCCAGGCCGCGCAGCGCGGGTTCCTGCACCGCAGCATGTGTTCGCTGTGCCTGACCACCCATCCGCGCGGCGGTGTCTCGCTCATGACCGCGCCCAAGGCGGGTGCGGCCGGCCGCGAGGGCAACTCGGTGGGCGTCTACATGTGCACCGACCTCGCCTGCTCGCTGTACCTGCGCGGGAAGAAGGAGCCGGAGTCCGGGGCCCGCTTCGAGGAGAGCCTCACCCTGGAGGAGCAGATCGAGCGGACCCGGGGCAACCTCGCCGCCTTCCTCGACCGGCTCCAGGCGTGATCCTGGTGTGATCTTCGTCGTGATCTCCCTCGGTCGCTCGTGGTACCCGACGGCACTAACGTCCTTGATGGACACGTTCGAAGCCGGAGGAAGGGGAACAGCCCGAGGATGCGAGAGGTACGCGAGTGGACGGTCCGGGCCGGGAAGATCCTGCGGAAGCGCCGTGATCCGGTGGTCGTCCAGACACTGCGGTCGGCGTTCGCGGCGACGATCGCCTACGTCATCGCGCTCCGGCTGAGCCCCGAGAAGGCACCGCTGACCGCTCCCCTGACCGCCCTGCTGGTCGTGCAGGTGACGCTGTACGCCACGCTCACCAACGGCTTCCGGCGGGTCAACGCGGTGGTGACCGGGGTGCTCGTCGCCATCGCGTTCAGCCTGCTGGTGGGCCTGACCTGGTGGAGCCTGGCGCTGCTGCTCGTGGCCTCGCTGGCCGTGGGACGGCTGGTCCGGGTGGAGGAGTACGTACCCGAGGTCGCGATCAGCGCCATGCTGGTCCTCGGGGTCACCACCGTCGGCGACACGGCGTGGGCCCGGGTGGTGGAGACGCTGATCGGCGCCGTCGTGGGCCTCGGCTGCAATCTGCTGCTGGCTCCCCCGGTGTGGGTGGAGGAGGCGGGCGAGTCGATCGTGGGCCTGGCCCGCCGGCTGCGCCAGCTGATGCTGCGCACGGGCGAGGAGGCCGCCGGCGCGCCGCCCGTGGACCGCGCGGCCCAGCGGCTGCACGAGGCGCGGCGCCTGGACCACGACATCGTCGAGGTGGACGCCGCCCTGCGGCAGGCCGAGGACAGCCTGCGCCTCAACCCGCGCGTGCGGGAGGGGCTGCTGCACCGGGTGGTGCTGCGCACCGGGCTGGACACGCTGGAGATCTGCACGGTCGTGCAGCGCGTGCTCGCCCGTACGCTCACCGACCTCGCGAAGGAACGCGAGCCCGAGCCGCTGTTCGAGCCGGAGACCGGCGCCGTGCTGGAGCAGCTGCTGTCCGAGATCGCCGACGCCGTGGTCAGTTTCGCGGTGCTGGTGACGACCCACCTCAGCACGAGCGCCGAGTCCGCGGAGGAACGTCTCGCCGCCGAGCTGCGCTCCGCCGCGGCCACCCGCGACAAGCTCGCGGTGCTGCTGCGTGAGGAGGCCGAGCGCGACAAGGACAACTGGCAGCTGCCCGGCGCCGTGCTGACGGAGGTCAACCGGATCCTGGACGAGCTGGACACCGAGCACCGCACCAAGCGCCTGTTCGAGGAGCTGGACCGGGTGTCGGCGGAACAGCGCGAGCGGATGCCGCGGCTGACCCGGCTGCGGGAGCGGCTGGGCGTGCAGGAGCAGCTGTGGCGGAACCGCGCGGGGTTCGGCGGGCGTTCTCGCTGAGGGAAGCCGGCGCGGGGCCGGTTCCGAGGCGAGGGGCGGGCCGATGGCCGACACGACCGTGCGGATCGACGGGAACACACTGCGGCTGCCGGGCGGTGTGGCCGTGCGGTTCATCCGCACCCTGCGCCTGCCGGAGACGGGCACGCATCCGCTGCCGCCGGGGCTGGGCGAGTTCCCGGTCCGGCGGGTGGCGGATCACGCGGACCGGGTGCCCGAGGCGATGCGGGCGCGCGGCGGCGTGATGCTGCCGGTGTACCTGCGCGAGGCGATGTGGCTCAACTTCGCGGGCACCACGGAACCGGCCGCGCTGCAGGTGGGCGTCGGCAAGGTGTGCGCGGTTTCGGGCCGGCCCTGGAGCGACGGGCTCTGCCGTGACCCGCAGAACTACGTGGTGCTGCCCCGCCAGCCCTGGCTCGACGGCATCAACTCCGGTACGGGCACGGTGCGGCAGTTCGTGGCCGTCCCGCTCGGGCTGGGCGCCACGGTGGAGGGCCAGGTCACGGGCGAGGAGGTGTGGGGCGGGGTCCAGCTGCGGTCCTTCCCGCTGAACGACGAGGAGCTGGCCACGTGGCGCGCGGCGGAGCGACGGCGGCTGGAGCGGACGCGGCTCGCCGCGCCGCCGGCCTACGGCGGCCCGATGGCGGGCGGGCCCATGGCCGCGTCCGGCGGTTTCGGCGCGGCCCCGCCCATGGCCGCGCCGCCCGCGCCCGGCGGCTCCGGCATGCCGATGCCCATGGCGGCGCCGCCCGCACCCGGCTCGGCCCCGGTCGCCGGTGCCGCCCCGGCGAGCCCGTCCCGCGCGCCCGCCGCCATGGGCCTGGGCGTCGGCGGCTCCATGCGGCAGGAGGTCTACGAGGACGACCGGCCGCTCGCGCACTGGTCCCGGCAGCCCGCCGGGCGGGTCTTCGTCCACCTGGTCACCCCGCCGGAGTGGCACCGCATCACCGGTGAGGCGGCACCGCCCTCCCCGGTGGACCGGGCCGCGTACACCCGCGCGGGCCTGCCCTGGTTCGACTACTACGACCAGGACGCCGAGGACCTGAGCGCCCCGGACGAACTCCGGGCCGTCAAGCCTGTCGGCGACTGGCTCGGGGACGACCACGAGCCCTGGCAGCAGCCCGCGCCCGGGCAGGTGCGGCCGCTCGAGGACGCGCCCGGCAAGCCCGTGCAGGACGGCGACTGGTAGGCGAAAGGGGACGTCGCGCGCGACGCGAGGTGCCGTTGTTGCACCGGGCGGGTGATCCACGTCAAGGTGGCTGTCCGCGAGGGGGACGAGCTGACGACCTTGAGGGACGACATGGACAGTGGCTGGAGCAGGCGCCGGTTCGTCGGCGCACTGGCCGGCGGGGCCGCCGCGGTGGCACTGCCGGCCTGCGACGACGCACCCGCGCCCGCGACGACTCCCCCGGGCTCGCCCGCCACGGGCACGAGCCCGTCCGGCGCGGCCCGCCGCCCCGCCGGACCCCGGCCCCTCTACCTCGGCACCTACACGTCCGCCGAGGGCGGCGGCAAGGGCATCGGCCTGGCGACGTACAACCCGGCGACGGGCCGGATCACCGGCGCGGGCACCGTCACCGGCGTCGGCGACCCGTCGTACCTGGCGCTGCACCCGGACCGGCGCACGCTCTACGCGGTGGACGAGCGCGCGGACGGGGCCGTGACCGCCGTGCGGCTGTCCGACCGCAAGGTGCTGGGCAGCCGCGGCACCGGCGGGGCGGCGCCCTGCCATCTGTCGGTGCACCCGGGCGGCCGCTGGCTGCTCAGCGCGAACTACGGGTCGGGCAGTGTGGCCGTGCATCCCATCGACGCCTCGGGGGCCCTGGGCGAGCGCACCGACCTGGTCCGGCACTCCAGTCCGCCGCCCGGACCGGGCCAGGACGGGCCGCACGCCCACCAGTTCGTCACGAGTCCGGACGGGCGCCATGTGCTCGCCGTCGACCTGGGCACGGACACCGTCTACACGTACCGCCTGGACGAGAAGGCCGGCACGCTCACCGAGGTCGCCCGCGCGCGGACCCGGCCGGGCGCCGGTCCCCGGCACCTCGCGTTCCACCCGGGCGGCCGGCACGCCTACCTCGTCGACGAGGTGGGCGACACGGTCTCCGTCTGCTCCTACGACCCGGCCTCCGGCGCGCTGCGCGTCGGCGAGGCGCAGCCCACGGGCGCGGGCCCGGGCACCAACTACCCCGCCCAGCTGCTGGTGACCGGGGACGGCCGCCACGCGTATCTGGCCAACCGCGGCCACAACAGCCTCGCGCGCTATGCGATCGAGCAGGACGGGGCCCGGCTCAGGCTGCTGGACACCGTGCCGGTGGAGGGGGACTTCCCGCGCCAGATCGCCTTCTCCCCGGAGGGCACCCTGCTGTTCGCGGCGAACCAGAAGTCCTCGACCGTCACCGTCTTCCACGTGGACGGGGACAGCGGCGCCCTGCGGCCCGCGGGAGAACCGTTCCCCTCACCGGTCGCCGTCTGTGCGCTGCCGCTGTAGCGCCCGCGGGCAGGAGGCGGCGGCCGCCTGGCTGAGCAGCACGTGCATCCGCTCGGTGAGCTGCGCGACGTCGTCGGCGGGCCGGTGGAAGGCCAGGCGTACGTCGCCGTGGCTGCGGGCGCGTTCGATGCGCAGCGTCAGCCCGTGCCGGTCGACGGCGAGCGGCTGGACGCGGACCGCGCCGTGCAGGCTGTCGGGATCGACGAGCCGGGTCAGCCGCTCGACCGCCTCGGGGTGGCAGTCGGCGAGGTGGGTCAGCAGCCGGGCCTCGGCCGTGGTGAGCGGGTCGGGCTCGGCCGCGGCGAACTCCTCGAGGTCCACGACCACGGCCCCCGAGGGCCGGCGCAGCACCACCCGCGTGGGCGTGAAGGCGAGGCGGTCCTCCTCGACGGCGAACCAGCCGGCGAGCCACAGCCGGGCGCGGACCCGGCTGCGCAGCGGGACGGGGGCGACGTCGGCGAACTCCAGCACGGCGGACGGCTCGCCGCGGGGCGCGCAGATCGCGGCCCCGAGCAGGGCACTGTCCTCGGGCACGGCCACCGTCACCCGGCCGTCCTCGGTCACCGTGTGCGCGCCGACGAGCTCCTCGCGCGTCCCCTCCGCGGTCACCGAGCAGGACCACGCGGCGGCGAGCACCGAGCGCGCCCGCTCCGCGGCCGCGGGGGCCGCCGTCCAGCTGTGGCTGTCGTCACCCATCCCAGACCTCCTTAGGTAAGCCTTGCCTAACCTACCGAAGATCGGGGTGTGAGCCAACCAGGCCACGTGATCTTTGCGAGGCTTTTCAGGGCGTGAGGACGCCCAGCAGGGCGCGCGCGCACAGCTCGCGCACCTGATCGCGGCTCAACTCCGCGTCGCGCAGCCACTCCAGGCACACGGACGTGGTGAACGCCAGCCAGCCGCGCACCGCCAGCCGCACCTCGGGCCGCGTCTCGAAGGCCGGGCCGAACTCCGGGTCGGCGGCGAGGGCGGCGAGGATCTGCCGCTCCTGGGCGGCCAGGGCCCGCTGGTAGACGCGGCGCACCGCCTGGTCCCCGGCCGCGTCGGCGCGGTGGAAGGCCCGGTAGCCGTGGGCGTGGGCCCGCACGTACTCCAGGAAGGTGTCGAGTCCGGCGGCGAGCTGCGCGCGCACCGGGACGCCGGGCACCGCCGCCGTCATGCGCAGCATCCGCTCGCTCTCGCGCTCGACGACCGCCGCGAAGAAGTCCCGCTTGGTCGGGAAGTAGTGGTAGAGCAGCCCGCGGGACACCCCGGCGATCTCGGCGACCTGCTCGATCCACACGTCGTCGTAGGGGTTGTCCGAGAACAGCCGCGCCCCGACCGACAGGAGCTGCTCCCGGCGCTCCTGGGTGCTGAGCCGGCGGCGTGTGCGCCCGCCCTGGTTCGCGGCCATGCCCGCACTTTACTTGACGCCGGTTCAACAACGGGACCAGACTGAAACGCGTTATTGAACCCACGTACAACACGTGTGAAGCCGCCGCTGGAACAAGGGAGTTCGCGTCATGACGGAGGCGCCGATACGGGACGGGCTGCCCAAGGGGTTCCGCAGCGCCGAGCTGGGCTGGCCCGAGCTGGAGCGCATTCCGCACCCGCCGCACCGGATCCCGCTGCTCGGTGACGTGGTGGGCGTGAACCGGCGCACTCCCCTGCAGGACTCGCTCCGCCACGCCCGGCGGCTGGGGCCGGTGTTCCGGCGCAAGGCGTTCGGCAAGGAGTTCGTGTTCGTCTGGGGCGCCCGGCACACGGCCGACCTCGCCGACGAGTCGCGGTTCGCCAAGCACGTGGGGCTCGGCATCGCCAATCTGCGGCCGGTCGCCGGGGACGGGCTGTTCACGGCGTACAACCACGAGCCGAACTGGCAGCTGGCGCACGACGTCCTCGCGCCGGGGTTCAGCCGCGAGGCCATGGCCGGCTACCACCCGATGATGCTGTCCGTGGCGCGGCGGCTGACCGAGCACTGGGACCGGGCGGCGTCGGCGGGGCGGACGGTGGACGTGCCGGGCGACATGACCAAGCTGACGCTGGAGACGATCGCGCGCACCGGGTTCGGCCATGACTTCGGCTCGTTCGAACGCTCCCGGCCGCACCCCTTCGTGACCGCGATGGTCGGCACCCTGACGTACGCCCAGCGGCTCAACGCCGTGCCGTTCCCGCTGGCCCCGCTGCTGCTGCGCGGGGCGAGCCGGCGCAACGCGGCGGACATCGCCTACCTCAACCGCACGGTCGACAAGCTGGTCCGCTCACGGCGCGCCGCGGGCGGCGGGGACGGGGTCCTGCTCGACCGGATGCTGTGGACGGCCCACCCCGAGACCGGGGAGCGGCTGGCGGACCGGAACGTGCGCCGCCAGGTGATCACCTTCCTGGTCGCCGGCCACGAGACGACGTCCGGGGCGCTCTCCTTCGCCCTGCACTACCTCTCGCGTCATCCCGAGGTCGCCGCCCGGGCCCGCGCCGAGGTGGACCGCGTCTGGGCGGACGCGGCGGAACCGGCCTACGAGCAGGTGGCCCGGCTGCGCTACGTGCGCCGGGTGCTGGACGAGTCGCTGCGGCTGTGGCCCACCGCGCCCGCCTTCGCCCGGGAGGCCAGGGAGGACACCGTGCTGGCCGGGGAGCACCCCATGCGGCGCGGCGCGTGGGCGCTGGTGCTGACGCCGATGCTGCACCGGGACCCGGAGGTGTGGGGCGCGGACGCCGAGCGGTTCGACCCCGACCGCTTCGAGGCCCCCGCGGTACGGTCCCGGGCCCCGCACACCTTCAAGCCCTTCGGAACGGGAGCGCGGGCCTGCATCGGCCGCCAGTTCGCCCTGCACGAGGCGACGCTGGTGCTCGGCCTGCTGCTGCGCCGCTACGAGCTGCGGCCCGACCCGGCCTACCGGCTGCGCGTCACGGAACGGCTGACGCTGATGCCGGAGGGCCTGCGGCTGCGCCCGGAGCGCCGGACGCCGGTGCGCGAGCCGGCGTCAGACCTGCGCCGTCCAGTGCCCGGGGCGGGTGACTGAGCCCGGCAGCCGGGTTCCGGCGCTGCCCCGGGCGGCGTCGAGCTGCGGCTGGGTCAGGAAGAACGCCCCGGTCAGGTCGGCGTCGGTGAGGTCGGTGTCGCGCAGGTCCGCGCCGATCAGGTCGGCGCCGCGCAGGTCCGCGCCGGTGAGGTCGGCGGCGATGAGACAGGCTCCGCGCAGGGTGGCGCCGCGCAGGTCGGCGCCCCTGAGGCGGGCGCCGACGAGGTCCGCCCCGCGACGGTCCTTCCCGCGGCCCCGGGTGCCGGCCCGGGCCAGCTCACTGGTCTTCAGCAGCAGGACGTTGACGTCCTGGCGGTGGGCCGCCACGTCCAGCGCGGCGAGTTCCCCGGGGGTCCCGGCGGCCAGCTCCTCGGTCCGCTCCAGCGCCGTGCGCAGCTCGGCGTGGAGGGAGCGGGCGGCGGGCAGGGCGAGCGCCTCGGTCAGGTACCACAGCAGCTCGTGCAGCTGGCGGACGACCGGGAACACGTCGAACATGCGGCGGGCGTGCTCCGGCGGCCCGGTCCGCCAGTCCTGCCCGCCGAAGGTGACCTGCGAGACCCGCTGCCCCGCGCCGAAGCAGTCGTAGACCGTGCAGCCGGTGAATCCTTTCTTCCGCAGCTCGGTGTGGATGCCGCAGCGGTGGTCGTCCCGGAGGTTGCGGCAGGGTGTGCCGGCGTCCTTGGAGACTGCGAAATCGGCCGAGGCGGCGAAGGGCAGGGCGACGCAGCACAGCCCGAAGCAGCGCGCGCAGTCGCCGCGCAGGTCCGCTCGCGCGGCTTGATGATCTCGCATGCCGTTCAGCATACGAAACGACCGGCCGTGCCCCGCGGCCGCACGGCGTCCTCCGCCTCGCTGAGCGAGCCCCGTTCCGCGCTGCCCGCCGCGCTGTCCACCGTCTTCCCCGTATTCCCCGTCACGGCCGGCTCAGGTCATCTGCCGAACAGTTCGAACGCGACCGCCGGCCGGCCGCCGAACCGCTCCCCCATGGCCTCGGCGTGCTCGGTCAGGAAGCCGCGGACGTACGTCTCGGGGTCTTCCTCGGTCAGCACCTCGATGTACGTGCGGTGTTCCAGCAGGGAGCGCACCGCGCGCTCCATGCCCGGCGTCGCGTCCACCGCGTGGGTGGGGCTGCTGGAACCGGCGACGGCCACCCAGCGCACGCCGTCCCAGGGTTCGAGGCCCTGCTCGGTGAGTTCCGGGAAGATCCAGCGGTTGCCGGCGTCACCGGCCGCGTCGAGCGTGGCCCGGCCGACGGCCACGTGGTCCGGGGTGTTCCAGGCCACGCCGCCCCAGGTGTCCCGGTGGTTGAGCGTGATGACCAGCTCGGGCCGGTGCCGGCGGATGGCGGCGGCGATGTCGCGGCGCAGGGCGGTGCCGTACTCGATGACGCCGTCCCGGTGGTCGAGGAACTCCACCTCGTTCACGCCGACCACCGCCGCGCTCGCCCGCTGCTCCCGCTCGCGCAGCGGACCGCACTGCTCGGGTGGAATCGTGTCGATGCCCGCCTCGCCGCGTGTGACGAGGACGTAGGCGATCTCGCGGCCCTCGTCGGTCCAGGCCGCGATCGCGGCGGAGCAGCCGTACTCGAGGTCGTCGGGGTGGGCCACGACCGCGAGGGCGCGCCGCCAGTCGCCCGGCATGGGCTGGAGTTGAGTGCTCGTCGGCTCGGTCATGTCGGCAGACTAGTCCGCGCCACCGGCATCACGCCTCGTCACGCGCGAGGGCCAGCAGCCGGTCCAGGACGCGGGGGCCGCCGGTGCGCACGCCGTCGTGCTCGAACTCGTCCGTGACCCAGGTGCGCAGCCCGCGGATCGCGCGGGCGGTGCGCAGGGAGTGGGCGGTGTCGACGTACATGTCGTCGTGGTAGACGGCGGCGGCGACCGGTACGTCGTTGGCCGCGAGGCGGGCGGGGTCGTACAGGGGTGTCCAGTCGGTGCGGGCGGCGAGCAGGTCCGCGGTCTCGCGCAGCGGGCGCAGCGCCGGGTCGCACGCGAACATCCAGGGGTGAATCGATTCGCCGGTGAACAGCAGCGGTTCGTCGCCCGCGAGGGCCTTGGCCGCGTCGAACTGCGGGAACTCGGCGCGGACCCGCTCGGCCGACCAGGCGGTGGGCCGGGCGTCCTGGCCGTAGACCGACTCGTGGATCAGGGCGTACAGCGGGTGGCGGGCGTAGGAGAGCAGGCCCTGGACCTGTTCCTGGAAGGCGTCGGAGAGCGTGAGGCCCTGCGGGGTGCGGACGAAGGCGTCCTCCAGGAGGTGGTGGAGGCGGTGGGTGCCGTCGCCGGTGCCGAGGAGGATGCCGAGGGACTGGAAGGCCTCGACGGTGAGCCGGTAGCCGGTCGGCAGGACCACGTCGTGGGTGAGCAGGTGGTCGGCGATGCGGCGGGCCCGCTCGATGTCCTGCGGGTAACGGGCGTAGTGGGCGGCGACCTTGCGCTCGATCCGCGGGTAGGCGGCCCGGTAGACGTCGTCGGCGTGGGCGTCCAGGGAGGGCAGCCCACCGGTGATCAGGGCCGTGGCCAGGCCCTCGGGAGCCAGGGAGAGGTAGGTGGTCGTGCAGAAGCCGCCGAAGCTCTGTCCGAGGACGGTCCAGGGCGCGCCGCCGGTGACCTGGGGGCGGACGGCCTCGCAGTCGCGGACGATCGAGTCGGCGCGGAAGCGGGTGAGGTACTCGGCCTGCTCGGCGGGGCCGCCGCGCAGCGGGAGCGTCTGCCGGTTGGCGGGCGTGGAGTGGCCGGTGCCGCGCTGGTCGAGCAGGAGCACGCGGTACTCCTTCAGCGCCCGGCCCAGCCAGCCGGGCCGGCCGACGGTCCGGTCCGCGCCGAAGCCCGGCCCGCCCTGGAGGTACAGCAGCCAGGGCAGGTCCTGGTGGGCCTTCTCCCCGGCGACGACCTCACGCGCGTACAACTCGATCGTCTCGCCCCCGGGCCGGTCGTGGTCGAGGGGCACCGTGAAACGCCGGTCGGTGAGGACGACTCCGGGCTGGCGGTAGCTGAGGATCAACGAGGCTCCCGGGACGGAGGATTGTGCGGCCGCGTCCCAGTTCATCACAGGGATCGTCCTGGGGTCAGCCCTTCGATCATGAAACCTTGCTGAACGGCCGTTCAGGCTCAGCGGGAGGCCAGGCTGGAGCGGCGGACGACGAGTTCGGGCTGGAGCACCACCCGGCGGTGTTCGTGCGGCCGGGCCGCGCCCTCCTCCTCGGTCTCCTCCAGGAGCAGCTCGGCCGCCAGGGCGCCCATGGTGACGGCGGGCTGCCGTACGGAGGTGAGCGGGACGGCGGCGGCGGCCGCGAACTCGATGTCGTCGTAGCCGACGATGGCCAGGTCCTCGGGGACGCGCACCCCGGCCGCGTACATGGCCTGCAGCACGCCCAGGGCGAGCAGGTCGTTGGCGCAGAACACGGCGGTGGGCCGGTCGGCGAGGCCGAGCAGGCGGGCACCGGCGTCCCGGCCCGCGGCGACGTCCAGCCGTTCGGTGGGCAGCTCGCGCAGCGCGTCGGGGCCGAGCCCGGCCTCGGCGAGCGCCTCCAGGGCGCCGGTGCGGCGGTCGCGGACCTGGTTGAGGCCGGGCGGGCCGCTGACGTAGGCGAGAAAGCGGTGCCCGGCGTCGACGAGGTGGCGTACCGCGAGGGCGCCGCCCGCGACGTCGTCGACGGAGACCGAGCACTCGGTGGTGCCCTCGGCGACCCGGTCGACCAGGACGAAGGGGATGCCGTGCCGGCGGAACGCCTCGATGTTGCGGCCGGTGGCGTCGGCCGGGGTGAGCAGCACGCCGCGCACGCGCTGCTCGGCGAAGAGCGACAGGTACTCGGCCTCCTCCCCCGGGTTCTGGGCGCTGTTGCAGACCATCACGCCGAGCCCGGCCTGGCGGGCGGCGCGCTCGGCGCCGCGCGCGACGTCGACGAAGAAGGGGTTGCCCATGTCGAGGACGAGCAGCCCCATGATGCGGCTGCGGCCGGCGCGCAGCTGGCGCGCGGACTCGCTGCGGACGTAGCCGAGCCGGTCTATCGCGGACAGCACGCGGGCCCGGGTCTCGGTGGCGACCGTGTCCGGGCGGTTGATCACGTTCGACACCGTGCCGACGGAGACTCCGGCGGCGCGGGCGACGTCCTTGATACCCACCGACTGGGCCATCGGGCAGGGACCTCCAGAGGGAGACGAGGGGGGCGGCGGCCCGGGGCGGCCTCACATTACCGGCACGCCGCCCCGGGAACCGGTCGTGGTCAGGCGGGCAGCCGGAAGTCGGCGACGCGCAGCGGCGAGGGGGTCGTACCGGTGGACTTCTCCTGGTACATGAAGGACAGCACCCCGTCCTGGGCCACCCGGGTCTCGTCGACGACGACCTCGCCGAAGGCGTTCAGGCCGCTGCCGTCGAAGAGGACCTTCCAGTCGGTGTACCCCGAGGCCGCGGAGGCGCCGGCGATCCGGCCGAAGGGGAGGATCGCGTAGGCGTTGTCGTACCGGTCGAGGATCAGCTTCGTGCGCTGGCTCGAGTTGAGCGGGACCGGGATCTCGGTCTTCCGCCAGGTGCCGGAGGCGTCGCGGCGGAGGTGGAAGGCCCGGCCGTTGCGTGTCCGGTCCGCGACGTAGTCCGTCGTGCACTGGCCGAAGCGGCCCGGGACGTAGGAGATGATCGCGTGCGGCCGGCCCGCCGAGTCGGTGAACTGGCTCTCCTGGTTCATCAGGGAGTGGTCCGGGTTCAGCGGGTCCACGACCAGCCCGGCGTCGTTCACGGAGACCTTGTCGGCGCCGCCGGTGACGCCGACGACGGTCCCGGCGGCGTTGCGCCAGGTGCGGCCGCGGTCGTCGGAGTGGACGTAGCCGGTGTCGTGGTTGGTGATGCCGCCGCCGCTGCACATCACGGCGCCGTTCTGCTCGCGCCAGGTGAAGAAGGAGTGCAGCCGGCCGAAGCGGTCGTAGTCGATGCCGTGCAGGTACATGTTGCGGGCGGTGGAGGAGCCGTGCTCGCTGGTGTAGGTGCCGGTGGAACTCGACCACTCCCCCAGGGCGGTCCACCGGGTGCCGTCGTACTCGGCGAGCGCGTTGCGGCCGTTGCCGGAGACACCGGCGCGGTAGCTGAGCTGGAGCCTGCCCTCCGGCGTGGCGACGAACTGCGGGTAGGTGAACTGCGAGGTCGGGGCGAGGCCGTCGAGGGTGGACTGCGGTGCGCCGAAGCGGCTCGCGGTCCAGCTCAGCCCGGCGGGGTCGTCCATCAGCCCGGCGACGGACTTGACGTAGGTGAAGCCGTCGCTGTGGGAGTCCATGTTGAGGTGCAGGCGGCCGTCGGTCTTGGAGACGCCCAGGGAGATGACGTTGTGGGAGTCGTCGTAGCGCAGGGTGTGCCCGGCCTTCACGGTCGACCAGGTGGTCGATCCGAGGGCGCGGCGGCCGACGACGGCGTTGCGGTCGGCGGTGTACCAGGCGGCGTACTGGTGGCCCTTGTAGGTCAGCAGGCCGTTCTTCTGGAACGCGTTGTTGTTGACCAGGCCGTCGTAGGAGACGAAGAAGAGGGCCTGGCTGTCGAGGGTGGTGGTCCCGGTCCGGGTGACCGAGGGGCCGGGGGTCGCGGCCCGCGCGGTGCCGGAGGCCAGGGCGGGTGTCACCACCGTTCCCGCGAGGGCGGCGGCCAGCAGGGTACGTCTGTGCATCTCGTGGACTCCGTCGTCATGCGAGGTGGAAGACTTCCGTGAGCGGTTTCATGGCCTCGTCGGGCCGGGCGCCGTCCAGGGTCTCGAAGAACGGCGCCATCTCCGCCTGCCAGCGGGCGTTGACGGCGGTGGCTTCCATGCCGGCCCGGGCGGCCGCGAAGTCCTCGGTCTCCAGGTAGCCGACGAGCAGTCCGTCCTCGCGCAGGAAGAGCGAGTAGTTGTGCCAGCCGGTCTGCGACAGAGCCTGGAGCATCTCCGGCCACACGGCGGCGTGCCGCTCGCGGTACTCGTCGAGGCGGTCCGCCCGGACCTTCAGCAGGAAGCACACGCGCTGCATCAACGACCCTCCCGGATCTAGAAGTTGAACTGGTCGATGTTCTTCGCGTCGAACACGGTCGGCTTGCCGAGGCTGATCACGCCGTCCTTGCCGATGGTGTACTCGCCCATGGCGCCGGCCTTGAACGTCTCGCCCTCCTTGCCGGTGATCTGGCCCGAGGACAGCGCGACGGCGGTCCGGGCGGCCAGTTCGCCGAGCTTGGCCGGGTTCCACAGCTCGAACGCCTCGACGGTGCCGTTCTTGACGTACTTGCGCATGTCGTTGGGGGTGCCGAGGCCGGTCAGCTTGACCTTGCCCTTGTACTTGGAGCCCGACAGGTACTGGGCGGCCGCCTTGATGCCGACGGTGGTCGGGGAGATGATCCCCTTCAGGTTCGGGTACTCCTGGAGCAGGCCCTGGGTCTGCTGGAAGGACTGCTGGGCGTCGTCGTTGCCGTACGCGACCTTCACCAGCTTCATGTTCTTGTACTCGGGCTTCTTCAGCTCGTCCTTCATGAAGTCGATCCAGATGTTCTGGTTCGTCGCCGTCTGCGCGGCGGACAGGATCGCGATCTCGCCCTTGTAGTCGATCTGCTCGGCGAGCAACTGCACCTCGGTACGGCCCAGGTCCTCGGCGGAGGCCTGCGAGACGAAGGCGTTGCGGCAGTCGGGGGTGGTGTCGGAGTCGTAGGTGACGACCTTGATGCCGTTCTTCATGGCCTGCTTGAGCGCGGTGCACAGGGCACCGGGGTCCTGCGCGGACACGGCCATCGCGTCGACCTGCTGCTGGGTGAGCGTGTTGACGTAGGAGACCTGCCCGGCGGTGTCGGTCGCGCTGGACGGCCCGACCTCCTTGTAGCTGGAGCCCAGCTCCTTCAGCGCCTTCTCGCCGCCCTTGTCGGCGGTGGTGAAGTAGGGGTTGTTGACCTGCTTGGGCAGGAAGCCGACCGTCAGGCCCTTCTTCAGTTCGGCGCCGGGGTCGGCCTTGCCGGCGGTGGCGGCGGAACCGCCCTCGTTCGCGACGTCCTTCTTGGTGGTGCCGCCGCCGCAGGCGGTGAGCGCCAGGGCGAGGGAGGTGGCGGTGGCGAGCGCCGCGCAGCTGCGGCGGAGGGTCGTCTTGCGCATGGCTGTCGTCCTTTACGAGGAGGGGCTGGTCATGAGGTGGGAGTCGAGGCGGCGGCTCTGCGGCCCGCCCTCGCTGTGGAGATCTGCCGTACGACCCGGGGGCCGAGCACGGAGAGAACGAGCAGGACGCCGGTGACGACGATCTGCGACTGGGCGGAGACGTCCTGGAGGCTCATCACGTTCTGCAGCGCCCCCAGCAGGAACACCCCGGCGATCGCGCCGCCCAGCGTGCCCTTGCCGCCGTCGAAGTCGATCCCGCCGAGCAACACGGCCGCCACGACGGACAGTTCCAGGCCGGTGGCGTTGTCGTAGCGGGCGCTGGCGTAGTGCAGGGCCCAGAAGACGCCGGTCAGGGAGGCGAGGAGACCGGTCAGGGTGAACAGGATCAGCTTCTGCCGCCTGACCCGGATCCCGGCGAAGCGGGCCGCCTCCTCGCTCGCCCCGATCGCGAACAGCGAGCGCCCGAACGGCGTGGCGTGCAGGGCGACCACGGCGATGGCGAGCAGGACGAGGAAGGGCAGGAAGGCGTACGGGACGAAGGTGTCCCCGATGCGGCCGGCCGCGAAGTCCAGGTACTGCGTGGGGAAGTCGGTCACCGCGTCGGAGCCGAGCACGATCTGCGCGATGCCCCGGTAGGCAGCCAGCGTGCCGATCGTGACGGCCAGCGACGGCAGGCCCAGCCGGGTCACCAGCAGTCCGTTGACCAGCCCGCACACCACGCCCAGCAGCAGGCAGATCGGGATGATCGTCTCGATGGCCATGCCCTGGTTCCACAGGGCGCCCATCACGGCGCCGGACAGCCCGGCCGTGGACGCCACCGACAGGTCGATCTCGCCGGAGACGACCAGCAGGGTCATCGGCAGCGCGATCAGCGCGATGGGCAGCGTGTTGCCGATCAGGAACGACAGGTTGAGCGCGTTGCCGAACCCGTCGACGAAGCCGAAGGAGAACAGCAGGACGACGACGAGGAGTGCGCCGACGGCGGAGTCCCACCTCTTCAGGGCGGACCACTGGACCGCTCGGCTCGCGGAGATGTCAGCCATGGCGGGCGTTCCTCTTCTTCAGGGCCGAGGCCACGCGCAGCGCGACGATCCGGTCGACCGCGATGGCGAGGATGAGCAGGATGCCGTTGATGGCGAGCACCCAGACGGAGCTGACGCCGAGGGCGGGCAGCACGCTGTTGATGGAGGTCAGCAGCAGCGCGCCGAGGGCCGCGCCGTAGACGCTGCCGGAGCCGCCGGTGAAGACGACGCCGCCGACCACGACCGCGCTGACGACGGTCAGTTCGTAGCCGTTGCCGGTGCCGGAGTCGACGTTGCCGAACCGGGCGAGGTACATCGCGCCGGCGAGTCCGGCGAGGGCGCCGCAGAAGGTGTACGCGGCGAGGATCCGCTTGTGCACGGGGATGCCGGCGAGGCGTGCGGCCTCCGGGTTGGAGCCGAGGGCGTAGAGCTCGCGGCCGCTGCCGAAGTGCTTGAGGTAGTAGGCGGTGGCGACGAGGACCGCCAGGGCGATCAGCGCCAGGTAGGGCACCGCAGAGATGCCGCCGGAGCCGAAGTCGACGAAGCCGCCCGGCAGGTCGGCCGCGGTGATCTGCCGGGAGCCGACCCAGATGGAGTCGATGCCGCGGATGATGTACAGCGTGCCGAGGGTGACCACCAGGGCGGGCACCTGGCCGAGGCTGACGAGCAGTCCGTTGAGCAGTCCGAAGCCGATGCCGAGCAGGACCGCCAGCGCGATCGCCACCACCGGGTTGCCGCCGCCCTGGAGATACGTGCCGGCGGCGAAGGCGCTGATGCCGAGCGTGGAACCGACGGACAGGTCGACGTTGCGGGTGATGACGACGAGGGACTGGCCGGTGGCGACCAGGACCAGGATCGTCGCGTTCAGCAGCAGGTCCTTGATGCCCTGCTCGGACAGGAACTCGCTGTTGCCGGCCTGGGTGACGGCGATCATCACCAGGAGGACGGCCAGGATGGCCAGTTCGCGCATCTTGAAGACGCGGTCGACCAGGCGCGTGCCGCTCGACCGGGGCACGTCGGCCGCGGGGGCCTCCTGCGGGGTCACGACCGTCATGCGGCGGCCCTCCCGGTGGCTGCGGCCATCACGGTCTCCTCGGTGGCGTCGGAGCGGGGGATCTCGGCGGTGAGGCGGCCCTCGTGCATCACGAGCACGCGGTCGGCCATGCCGAGGATCTCGGGCAGGTCGGAGGAGATCATCAGGACGGCCACGCCGTCGGCGGCCAGCTGGGACAGCAGCCGGTGCACCTCGGCCTTGGTGCCGACGTCGATGCCGCGGGTCGGCTCGTCGACGATCAGCACCTTCGGGCCGGTGGCGAGCCACTTGGCGAGCACGACCTTCTGCTGGTTGCCGCCGGAGAGCGTGTTGACGGTGTCGGCGATCCGGGCGTACTTGACCTGGAGTCTGACGGCCCAGTCCAGGGAGCGGCTGCGTTCGGCGCCGCGGTCCATGAGCCCGGCCTTGACGGTGGTGCGCAGCCCGGTGAGACCGATGTTGCGCTCGATGGACATGTCCATCACCAGGCCCTGGGCGCGGCGGTCCTCGGGCACCAGGGCGAGGCCGGCGGCCATGGCCGTGGACGGGGCGCCGTTGACCAGGGCCCTGCCCTGGACGGCGACCTCGCCGGCGTCCCAGCGGTCGATGCCGAAGATCGCCCGGGCGACCTCGGTGCGGCCCGCGCCGACCAGGCCCGCGAGGCCGACGATCTCGCCGTGCCGCACCTCGAAGGAGACGTCGGTGAAGACGCCCTCGCGGGTGAGCCGGCGCACGCTCAGGGCGACCTCGCCCGGCTCGACCTCCTGCTTGGGGTACAGCTCGTCGAGGTCGCGGCCGACCATGCGGCGCACCAGGTCGTCCTCGGTCATGCCCTCCAGGGGCTCACTGGCGACCCAGGCGCCGTCGCGCAGGGTGGTGACCCGCCGGCAGATCTCGAAGATCTCCTCCAGCCGGTGGGAGATGAACAGCACGGCGGCGCCCTGGTCGCGCAGGGTGCGCACGACCCCGAAGAGGCGGGCGACCTCGCTGCCGGTGAGGGCGGCGGTCGGCTCGTCCATGATCAGGACGCGGGCGTCGAAGGAGAGGGCCTTGGCGATCTCGACGATCTGCTGGTCGGCGATGGACAGACCGCGCGCCGGGCGGTCGGGGTCCAGGTCGACGCCGAGGCGCTCCATCAGCGCCGCGGTCGCGTTGCGGGTGGCCTTGTGGTCGATGCGGCCGAGCGAGCGGCGCGGCCGTCGGCCCATGTAGATGTTCTCGGCGATCGACAGGTCGGGAAAGAGCGTGGGCTCCTGGTAGATCACGGCGATGCCGGCGTCGCGGGCGTCGCCGGGGCCGTGGAAGGCGACGGGCGCACCGTCGAGCAGCACCTGGCCGGTGTCCGGCCGGTGCACTCCGGCGAGCGTCTTGATGAGGGTCGACTTGCCGGCACCGTTCTCTCCGGCCAGAGCGTGCACCTCCCCGGGGAACAGCTCCAGGGAGACGTCCCGCAGGGCGCGGACCGCGCCGAAGGACTTGGAGACGTCCCTCAGCGCCAGAACCGGGGCCGGACCCGTGGTGGACGGGTGGGTCATTGGGGGCTCCTCGACGACGCCGGCGGGAGAGCCTCTCGGCGTCGTGGGCGTCGTGAAAGGTTTCAACTGGGTTGCCGGGACGTTAGGCGGGCCGCGCATGTCACGTCAATGGGTTCCGGTCGAAAAAGTTTCGACGCCAGAAGGTCACACCCTGGTCACGGGAAAGCGTCTTGGCCGGAGGGGTTGACACCCCTTCGGGGGGCCCATAGCTTCGCGTCCTGAATCGTTTCATTCAGTGGTCGTCACGCGTGGCCGTCGCGACCCGAGGTCTCAGGAGTTCTGACGTGACCGAGCTCGCCGCGGTGAAGGCCGCACTCAAGACACAGGCCGTCGAGACGCCGTCGTGGGCGTACGGGAACTCCGGCACGCGGTTCAAGGTGTTCGCGCAGGCGGGTGTGCCGCGCACGCCGCAGGAGAAGCTGGACGACGCGGCGAAGGTGCACGCGTTCACGGGCGTCGCGCCGACGGTGGCGCTGCACATCCCCTGGGACCGGGTCGACGACTACGCGGCGCTGGCGAAGCACGCCGAGGACCGCGGGGTGCGGCTCGGGGCGATCAACTCCAACACCTTCCAGGACGACGACTACAAACTCGGCAGCATCTGCCACCCGGACGCGGCGGTGCGGCGCAAGGCCGTGGACCATCTGCTGGAGTGCGTCGACATCATGGACGCGACCGGCTCCACGGATCTGAAGCTGTGGTTCGCCGACGGCACGAACTACCCCGGGCAGGACGACATCCGCAGCCGGCAGGACCGGCTGGCCGAAGGGCTGGCCGAGGTCTACGAGCGGCTCGGGGACGGGCAGCGGATGCTGCTGGAGTACAAGTTCTTCGAGCCGGCCTTCTACGCGACGGACGTCCCGGACTGGGGCACCGCCTACGCCCACTGCCTCAAGCTGGGGCCGAAGGCCCAGGTCGTGGTCGACACGGGGCACCACGCGCCCGGGACCAACATCGAGTTCATCGTGGCGACCCTGCTGCGGGAGGGCAAGCTCGGCGGGTTCGACTTCAACTCGCGGTTCTACGCGGACGACGACCTCATGGTGGGCGCCGCGGACCCCTTCCAGCTGTTCCGGATCATGTACGAGGTGGTGCGCGGCGGCGGGTTCTCGCCCGACGTGGCCTTCATGCTCGACCAGTGCCACAACATCGAGGCGAAGATCCCGGCGATCATCCGGTCGGTGATGAACGTGCAGGAGGCCACGGCGAAGGCCCTGCTGGTCGACGCGGACGCGCTCGCCGCGGCGCAGCGGGCGGGGGACGTGCTGGAGGCGAACGCCGTGCTGATGGACGCGTACAACACCGATGTGCGGCCGCTGCTGCGGGAGGTGCGCGAGGAGATGGGGCTGGACCCCGAGCCGCTTGCCGCGTACCGGCGGTCCGGGTGGGCCGAGAAGATCGTCGCCGAGCGGGTGGGTGGGCAGCAGGCCGGGTGGGGCGCGTAGGCGTCTGCCGAGTTCTGTGATCTGCGGAGTGCGGGTCGTGTGTGGTTGACCGCGCAGTTCCCCGCGCCCCCCGAGGACGACACTTCACCCCTAATTCGAAAAGGAACTGGCATGGCTGTTCATCCCGAAGCTGACGCTCTGCTCGCCCGGTCGCACCGGCTCGGGGCCGACCCCCGGAACACCAACTACGCGGGCGGCAACGCCTCCGCCAAGGGCACCGCGACCGACCCCGTCACCGGCGGGGACGTCGAGCTGATGTGGGTCAAGGGGTCCGGCGGGGACCTCGGGACGCTGACCGAGGCGGGCCTGGCCGTGCTGCGGCTGGACCGGATGCGGGCGCTCGTCGACGTGTACCCCGGGGTCGAGCGCGAGGACGAGATGGTCGCCGCGTTCGACTACTGCCTGCACGGCAAGGGCGGGGCCGCCCCCTCCATCGACACCGCGATGCACGGGCTGGTCGAGGCCGCGCACGTCGATCATCTGCACCCCGACTCCGGGATCGCGCTGGCCTGCGCCGCCGACGGGGAGAAGCTGACCGCCGAGTGCTTCGGGGACACGGTCGTGTGGGTGCCGTGGCGGCGGCCCGGATTCCAGCTGGGGCTGGACATCGCCGCCGTGAAGAAGGCCAACCCGCAGGCCGTCGGCTGCGTCCTCGGCGGGCACGGCATCACCGCCTGGGGCGACACCTCCGAGGAGTGCGAGCGGAACTCGCTGCACATCATCCGCACCGCCGAGCGGTTCCTCGCCGAGCGCGGCAGGCCCGAGCCCTTCGGGCCGGTGCTCGACGGGTACACCCCCCTGGCCGCCGCCGAGCGGCGGGAGCGGGCCGCCGCCCTCGCGCCGCACGTGCGGGCCCTCGCCTCCCAGGACCGTCCCCAGGTGGGGCACTTCGACGACTCCGAGGTCGTCCTCGACTTCCTGGCCCGCGCCGAGCACCCGCGGCTGGCCGCGCTCGGCACCTCCTGCCCCGACCACTTCCTGCGCACCAAGGTCCGGCCGCTGGTGCTGGACCTGCCGCCGGCCGCCCCGCTCGACGAGGCGATCGCCCGGCTGAAGGAGCTGCACGCGCGGTACCGCGAGGAGTACGCCGCCTACTACGAGCGGCACGCCGAGCCCGGCTCCCCCGCGATGCGCGGCGCCGACCCGGCGATCGTGCTGATCCCGGGCGTCGGCATGTTCTCCTTCGGCAAGGACAAGCAGACCGCCCGGGTCGCGGGCAAGTTCTACGTCAACGCCGTCAACGTGATGCGCGGCGCGGAGGCCGTCTCCACCTACGCCCCCATCGAGGAGTCCGAGAAGTTCCGCATCGAGTACTGGGCGCTGGAAGAGGCCAAGCTCCAGCGGATGCCGAAGCCCAAGGCGCTCGCCACGCGCGTCGCGCTGGTGACCGGGGCCGGCAGCGGGATCGGCAAGGCCATCGCCCACCGGCTCGTCGCCGAGGGCGCGTGCGTGGTCGTCGCCGACCTGAACACGCAGAACGCCGAGGCCGTCGCCGAGGAGCTGGGCGGGCCCGACAAGGCCGTCGCCGTGACGGTCGACGTCACCTCGGAGGAGCAGATCGCCGAGGCCTTTCGGGCGGCGGTGCTGGCCTTCGGCGGGGTGGACCTCGTGGTCAACAACGCGGGCATCTCCATCTCCAAGCCGCTGCTGGAGACCTCCGCGAAGGACTGGGACCTGCAGCACGACATCATGGCGCGCGGCTCGTTCCTGGTGTCGCGGGAGGCGGCCCGGGTGATGATCGCCCAGGGCCTGGGCGGTGACATCGTCTACATCGCCTCGAAGAACGCCGTGTTCGCCGGGCCCAACAACATCGCCTACTCGGCCACCAAGGCCGACCAGGCCCACCAGGTGCGGCTGCTCGCCGCCGAGCTGGGCGAGCACGGGATCCGCGTCAACGGGATCAACCCCGACGGCGTCGTGCGCGGCTCGGGGATCTTCGCCGGCGGCTGGGGCGCGAAGCGCGCGGCCGTGTACGGGGTCGAGGAGGAGAAGCTGGGCGAGTTCTACGCCCAGCGGACCCTCCTCAAGCGCGAGGTGCTGCCCGAGCACGTGGCCAACGCCGTGTTCGCGCTGACCGGCGGGGACCTCACCCACACGACCGGTCTGCACATCCCCGTCGACGCCGGCGTCGCGGCCGCCTTCCTGCGGTGAGCGCCGACGTGAAGGCGTACGCCGCGGTCGACCTCGGCGCGTCCAGCGGGCGCGTCATGGTCGGCCGCGTCGGCCCCGACAGCCTGCGGCTCACCGAGGCGCACCGCTTCCCCAACCGGCCCGTGCGGGTCCCCGAAGGGCTGCGGTGGGACGTCCTCGCGCTGTACGCCGGAGTCCTGGAGGGGCTCAGGTCGGCCGGGCAGGTCGACTCCGTCGGCATCGACAGCTGGGCCGTGGACTACGGACTGCTGGACGCGGACGGGGCGCTGCTCGGCAACCCCGTGCACTACCGGGACGCGCGGACCGACGGCGTCGCCGAGAAGGTGTGGGCGAGCGTGCCCGCCGGGGAGCTGTACGCCGCGACCGGACTGCAGTACGCGCCCTTCAACACCCTCTACCAGCTGACCGCGGCCCGTGCCACGGCCCAGTTCGCCCGGGCGGAGCGGCTGCTGCTGATGCCGGACCTGCTGACGTACTGGCTCACCGGCGAGCAGGGCACGGAGCTGACCAACGCCTCGACCACCCAGCTGATCGACCCGCGCACCCGCGACTGGGCGCACGGGATCGCGCAACGGCTCGGGATCGACCTCGGGCTGTTCGCGCCGCTGCGCCGGCCCGGTGATCCGGCGGGGGTGCTGCGGCCCGAGGTGCTGGAGGAGACCGGGCTGGCCGGTCCCGTGCCGGTCACGGCCGTCGGGTCGCACGACACCGCGTCGGCCGTCGCCGCCGTCCCCGCGACGGGCGAGCGGTTCGCCTACATCTGCACCGGGACCTGGTCGCTGGCCGGTCTGGAGCTGGACGCGCCGGTGCTCACCGAGGAGAGCCGGGCGGCCAACTTCACCAACGAACTGGGGCTGGACGGCACGGTCCGCTACCTGCGCAACATCATGGGACTGTGGCTGCTGCAGGAGTGCGTGCGGGCCTGGGGCGACCCGGACCTGGGCGGGCTGCTGCGGGAGGCGGCCGAGGCCGAGGCGCTGCGGTCGGTCGTGGACGCGGGCGACGCGGCGTTCCTGGCCCCGGGCCGCATGCCGGAGCGGATCGCCGAGGCGTGCCGGGCCTCCGGGCAGCCCGTGCCCACGACTCCGGGCGAGGTGACGCGCTGCATCCTGGACTCCCTCGCCCTCGCCCACCGCAAGGCGGTGCGGGACGCGCAGCGGCTGGCCGGGCACCCCGTCGACGTGGTGCACATCGTGGGCGGCGGCACGCGCAACGCGCTGCTGTGCCAGCTGACCGCCGACGCCTGCGGGCTGCCGGTGGTGGCCGGCCCCACCGAGGCGGCCGCCCTGGGCAACGTGCTCGTGCAGGCGCGGGCGCACGGGCTGGTCGGGGACCTCGCCGGCATGCGGGACCTGCTGGCGCGGACCCAGCCGCTCAGCCGGTACGAACCACGTGGCGGCACCGAGCGGTGGCGCGCCGCGCAGGACCGGCTCGCCGGGGCCTGACGGAGTCTCCCCCCGGCCGTATGCCCGGACTACCCTGCTTCATCCGATGATCGACCCCGAGGAGCCGCGATGCGTGTCGCCCTGTTCCTGACCTGCGTCAACGACACGCTCTATCCGGACACCGGGCGGGCCGTGATGAAACTGCTGACCAGGCTGGGCGTCGAGGTCGACTTCCCGATGGCGCAGACCTGCTGCGGGCAGGCGCACTACAACACCGGCTACCGCCACGAGGCCGAGCCGCTCGCCCGGCACTTCTCCGCTGTCTTCGGCGGGTACGAGGCGATCGTGACGCCCTCCGGGTCGTGCGGGGCGATGGTGCGGGAGCTGTATCCGCGGATGGGCGAGCGGGCCCGGGCCGAAGGGCGCGGCGACACGCTCGCGGCCACCCTGGCGCCGGTGGTGCCGAAGACGTACGAGCTGACGGAGTTCCTGGTGGACGTGCTGGGCGTGACGGACGTCGGGGCGTACTACCCGCGCACGGTGACCTACCACCCGACGTGTCACGGGCTGCGCGGGCTCGGGCTCGGCGACCGGCCCCTGCGGCTGCTGCGGGCGGTCAAGGGGCTGGAGCTGGTGGAACTGCCGGGCGCGGAGGAGTGCTGCGGCTTCGGCGGCACGTTCGCGCTGAAGAACTCCGACGTCTCGGCGGCGATGGGCGCGGACAAGGTGCGCAACGCCGAGTCGACGGGCGCCGAGGTGCTGTGCGCGGCCGACAACTCCTGCCTGATGCACATCGGCGGCACGATGGCCCGGCTGCGCACCGGCATGCGGCCGGTGCACATCGCGGAGATCCTGGCGAGCACGGAGGAGGAACCGGCCGTATGAGCGGAACGTATCTCGGCATGCCGGCGTTCCCGGAGGCCGCGCGGGAGGCCGTGGCGGACACGACCCTGCGCGGCAATCTGCGGCACGCCACGCACACCATCCGCGCCAAGCGGGCCACGGCCGTGGCGGAGGTGTCCGACTGGGCCGAGCTGCGCGAGGCCGGCAAGCGCATCAAGGACCACACCCTGCGCCATCTCGACCGCTACCTCGTGCAGTTGGAGGAGTCGGTCACGGCCGCGGGCGGCGTCGTGCACTGGGCCGCCGACGCGGCCGAGGCCAACGAGATCGTCACCCGACTGGTCAAGATGACCGGCGAGTCGGAGGTCGTCAAGGTCAAGTCGATGGCCACGCAGGAGATCGGGCTGAACGAGGCGCTGGAGGCCGCCGGCATCCGCGCCTACGAGACCGATCTCGCCGAGCTGATCGTGCAGTTGGGCCAGGACCGGCCCTCGCACATCCTGGTGCCGGCCATCCACCGCAACCGGGGCGAGATCCGGGACATCTTCGCCCGGGAGATGAGCGAGTGGGGCCGCCCCGCCCCCGAGGGCCTGACCGACACGCCCGCCGCACTCGCCGAGGCGGCCCGGCTGCACCTGCGGGAAAAGTTCCTGCGGGCCAAGGTCGGCATCTCCGGCGCCAACTTCATGGTCGCCGAGACGGGCACGCTGGTGGTCGTGGAGTCCGAGGGCAACGGGCGGATGTGCCTGACCCTGCCCGAGACGCTGATCTCCGTCGTCGGGATCGAGAAGATCGTGCCGACCTGGCGGGACCTGGAGGTGTTCCTGCAGACCCTCCCCCGCTCCTCGACGGCCGAGCGCATGAACCCCTACACGTCGACGTGGACCGGCACGACCGACGGGGACGGGCCGGGCACCTTCCATCTGGTGCTGCTGGACAACGGCCGCACCGACACCCTCGCCGACGAGGTCGGCCGCCAGGCCCTGCGCTGCATCCGCTGCTCGGCGTGCCTGAACGTGTGCCCGGTGTACGAGCGGGCCGGCGGCCACGCCTACGGCTCGGTCTACCCCGGCCCGATCGGCGCGATCCTCAGCCCCCAA
The DNA here is from genome assembly GCF_044540565.1 of Streptomyces sp. NPDC085931. Classification (NCBI taxonomy): domain Bacteria; kingdom Bacillati; phylum Actinomycetota; class Actinomycetes; order Kitasatosporales; family Streptomycetaceae; genus Streptomyces; species Streptomyces sp. NPDC085931. The sequence continues at coordinate 412,053 of NZ_JBITSK010000006.1, read as the reverse complement.
CTGCGCGGCACGCAGAGCGAGATCGACGCCTCCCTGCCGTACGCGTCGTCGCTGTGCGGGGCGTGCTACGACGTCTGCCCGGTCGCCATCGACATCCCCGAGGTGCTGGTGCACCTGCGGGAGCGGGTCGTGCAGGGCGGTGAGGTCACCCGGGAGGGCAACCGGGTGGTGCTGCGGCCCGCGAAGGGGCACGCCGCGGAGCGGGCCGCGATGCGGGCGGCCCGCTGGGCGCTGGCGCGTCCGGGGGCGCTGCGCACCGGTCAGCGCGCCGCGAGCCGGACCCGCCGCTTCCATCCCCGTGCACTGCCCGGCCCGGGCCGGGCGTGGAGCCGGACGCGGGAACTGCCGCCGGTGCCGGCCGAGCCGTTCCGGGACTGGTGGCAGCGCACACGCGGCGGGAAGGACGAGGCGAAGTGAACAGCAGGGAGCGGATCCTGGGTCGGGTGCGGCGCGCCCTGGCGGACGTGCCCGCCGACAAGACGCCGATCGCCCGGGACTACCTGCGCGAGCACGGCGAGCGGACCGTCGCGGAGACGGTGGAACTGCTCGCCGAGAACCTGGCCGACTACCGGGCGCTCGTGCACCGCACCGACGAGGACGGACTGGCCGGCCTGATCGCGGCATTGCTGGAGAAGCGCGGATCGGCCTCCGTGCTGGTGCCGCCCGGGCTCGACGAGCGATGGCTGGCGGCGACCGGCGTGCCGCGGGTGGCGGACCGGGCGGAGAGCACGCCGGGTGAACTCGACCGGGTGGACAGTGTCGTGACGGCCTGCGCGGTGGCGATCGCGGAGACCGGGACGATCGTGCTGGACGGCTCGCCCGACCAGGGGCGGCGCCGGATCACGCTCGTGCCGGACCATCACGTCTGTGTGGTCCGGGTGCCGGAGCAGGTCGTGTCGTCCGTGCCGCAGGGGCTCGCCCGCCTCGACCCGGCGCGCCCGTTGACCTGGATCTCCGGGCCGTCGGCGACCAGTGACATCGAGCTGGACCGGGTCGAGGGGGTGCACGGCCCGCGCACCCTGGAGGTGGTGCTGCTGAGCGGGGCCTGACCGGCGGTCAGGGCAGGATCGAGTCGACGTACCCGCCGTCGACGCGCAGGGCGCCGCCCGTGGTCGCCGACGCCTGGTCCGAGGCGAGGTAGACGACCATGTGGGCGATCTCCTCCGGCTCGATCAGCCGCTGCAGCAGCGACTGCGGCCGGTGCCGGCGCATGAAGACGCGCTGTGCCTCGTCCCAGGGCAGGTCGCGGTCGACGAGCTGGTAGACGAAGTCCTCCACGCCGCCCGTGTGGGTCGGGCCGGCGATGACGGAGTTCACCGTGACGCCGGTGCCCGCCGCCTGCTTGGCGAAGCCCCGGCTCACCGCGAGCAGGGCCGTCTTGGACATGCCGTAGTGGATCATCTCGGCGGGGATGACGACCGCCGAGTCGCTGGCGATGTTCTGCACGCGGCCCCAGCCGCGTTCCGTCATGCCGGGCAGGACGAGCCGGGTGAGGCGCACGGCGGACAGCACGTTCACCTCGAAGAAGCGCAGCCACTCCGCGTCGCTGATCTCCAGGGGGTCGGCGGACTCGAAGATGCCGAGGTTGTTGACGAGGATGTCCACCTGCCCCAGCGCGTCCACCGCCTGCCGGGCGCCCTCGTCGCCGGTCACGTCGGCGGCGACGGGCACCAGCTCGGCGCCGGGGACCTCGCCCCGCAGGCGCTCCACGGCCTCCTCCACCCGTCCGGGCGAGCGGCCGTTGACGCCCACCCGGGCACCCGCCCGGGCCAGGCCCGTGGCGATGGCGGCGCCGATGCCCTGCGTGGAGCCGGTGACGAGAGCGGTGCGGCCCTTGAGATCGATGTGCATGCCGAGTCAGCCCTTTCCGTACGGGAGTTGATCGAGTACCCGGGGGGTGTCGCTGAGTACACCCCGCGATACGGGTTCTGCGGCCAGTGTGGTCACGGCCGCCTCTCCGTAGCGTCGACGGCGAGACACAGGGCGTGTCGCACGAAGGGGGACGAGGGAATGTTCCGCACCGGACCACGACAGCACCGGGACCCGGAATCCGCCGCGGAGGCACTGCGGCTGGTCAAGGTCACCAAGACGTACGGGAGCGCCGACAGCGCCGTGACCGCCCTGGACGGGGTGACGCTCGGGCTGGGGCACGGCACGTTCACGGCGGTGATGGGGCCGTCCGGTTCCGGCAAGTCGACGCTGCTGCAGTGCGCCGCGGGCCTGGACCGGCCCGACAGCGGGATCGTCCGGGTGGACGGCACCGAACTGACGGGCGGCGGCGAGGCCGAGCTGACGCGCTTCCGGCGGGGCCGGATCGGCTTCGTGTTCCAGCAGTACAACCTGCTGGACACGCTGACCGTCGCGCAGAACACGGTGCTGCCGCTGAAGCTGGCCGGCCGGCGTGTGGACCGGCGGCGGGTGCGGGAGGTGCTGACGTCCCTGGGGCTCGGCGACCGGCTGGGGCACCGGCCGGACCAGCTCTCCGGCGGGCAGCGCCAGCGGGTGGCGATCGCCCGGGCCCTGGTCGCCGAGCCCCGGGTGATCTTCGCGGACGAACCGACGGGAGCCCTCGACTCGCGCAGCGCGCGGGACGTGCTGGAGCTGCTGCGGCAGTCGGTCCGGGTGCACGGCCGCACGGTGGTGATGGTGACGCACGACCCGGTCGCCGCCTCCTACGCCGACACGGTGCTGTTCCTCGCCGACGGCCGGCTGGCGGGCCGGCTGGACGCCCCGACGGTGGACGCGGTCGCCGAGCGGCTGGCGCACCTGGGCGACGACGTGCCGACGGGGGTGTGAGCGATGTTCGTGCTGGCGATGCGCTCGGTCCGGCAGCGGCCCGGGCGGTTCCTCGCGACGCTGCTGTCCGCCTTCCTGGGCGCGGCGATCATCATGACGTTCCACTCGATGCACGACACGGCCGGGCAGCCGGGCGTGGACCCGGTCAGCTCGGAGACCCTCTCGACGGCGGCGGGCGTCGTCGGCGGCTACGGGACGCTGCTGGTGTTCTTCGCGGTCGCCTCGACACTGACGGTGAACGTGCGCCAGCGGGCCGCCGAGCTGGAGCTGCTGCGCTGCTCGGGGGCGACTCCGGCGCAGCTGAAGCGGATGGTCGTGGGCGAGGCGGCGGTGGTGGCGCTGGTGGGCGCCGCGCTGGCGATCGGCCCGGCGATGCTCGGCGGCCGGGCGCTGCTGGAGATGTTCCAGGACAGCGGTCAGGTCGCGGAGTCCGTCGGCTTCGCCTTCGGGACGGTGGCCGGTGCGACCGGCGTCGGCATCACACTGGCGGCCGCGGCGGGCGCCGCGCTCCTGGCGGTGCGGCGCGCCATGGCGGGCGGCCGCCAACGGCGGGGCCGGGCACGGACGGTCCTGGCCTGGGCGGCGCTGGTGGCCGGGGCCGCGGCGGCCACGTCGACGTTCGCGTTCTCGGCGACGGACGCCGCGCTGATGGCGGCGCCCGCCTACGGGGCGATCCTGCTCTCCGTCGGGTGCGCGCTGCGGGCGCCGCGGCTGCTGTCGGCGGTGCTGGACCGGCTGCCGCCCGGTGGGGCGAGCGGGTGGCTGGCGGTGCGGAACCTGCGCGAGCGGGCCGGGCAGCTCGCCGGGATCCTGATGTCGCTGATCCTGTTCACGGCCGTCGCGACGGCGACGCTGACCATGCAGGCGGTGGAGAGCGACGCCGTCAGGGCCTCGGGGGCGGTGAAGTCGGTCGACGCGAAGACCCTGGAGACGCTCAACTTCACGGTCGTCGGCATCATCGTGGTCTTCGTCTGCGTCATGCTCGTCAACTCCCTGTACGCGGCGACCTCGTACCGCGAGCGGGAGTTCGGGCAGCAGCGCCTCGCCGGGGCGACTCCCGGGCAGGTGCTGGGCATGGTGAGGGCCGAGGGGCTGGTCCTGACGGTGACCGGGGTCTGCTTCGGCACGCTGGCGGCGCTGGCGGGGATCGTGCCGTTCACGATCGTGCGCACCGACGGGGTGCTGCCCGGTCCGCTGCTGGGCGTGTGGCTCGCGGTGGTGGCGGTCGCGGCGGCGGTGACGGTGGGCACCGGCCTGGCGACGGCGCGCCGGGTGCTGCGCACTCCGGCGGTCCGGGCCGTGGCGACGGCGGCGTGACGCGGCGGGCGGTGCTGCCGGGGGCCCGGGCGGTCGGCCCCCGGCGGGCGCGACCCCGTGACAGGAGCACTGAACAAGCGCTTAGATAGGTGTCCCGTGGGTTGTCCCGACCGCCCCACCCCGCCCGCCACCCGACCTGGAGGCCCCGGTGTTCACGTCCGTCGACGACGTCTCCGCCCGTCTGGCCGAGACCGGTTACCTCGCCTCGCCGGCGGTCGCCACGACCGTGTTCCTCGCCGACCGGCTGGGCAAGCCGCTCCTCGTGGAGGGCCCGGCCGGCGTCGGCAAGACGGAACTCGCCAAGGCCGTCGCCGAGGTCACCGGAGCGCGTCTCGTCCGGCTGCAGTGCTACGAGGGGGTCGACGAGTCCCGCGCGCTGTACGAGTGGAACCACGCCAAGCAACTGCTGCGCATCAGCGCCGGGCGCGACGAGACGTGGGACGAGACCCGCACCGACATCTTCAGCGAGGAGTTCCTGCTCACCCGGCCGCTGCTGACGGCCATCCGGGGCGACGACCCGAAGGTGCTGCTGATCGACGAGACCGACAAGGCGGACGTCGAGGTGGAGGGCCTGCTGCTGGAGGTGCTCGGCGACTTCCAGGTCACGGTCCCCGAACTCGGCACGATCACCGCCACGCGCCGCCCCTTCGTCGTGCTCACCTCCAACGCCAGCCGGGAGCTGTCCGAGGCGCTGCGCCGCCGCTGTCTCTTCCTGCACATCGGCTTCCCCGACCAGGAGCTGGAGCGCCGGATCGTACGGCTGAAGGTGCCGGGGCTCGACGAGGTGCTCGCGGGTTCCGTGGTGCGGGTCGTGGGCGCGCTGCGGGCGATGGACCTGCGCAAGGTGCCGTCGGTCGCCGAGACGATCGACTGGGCGCGCACCCTGCTCGCGCTCGGTGCCGGCACGCTGGACGAGACGGTCGTGCGGGCCACCCTCGGGGTGCTCCTCAAGCACCAGGACGACGTCCTGAAGGCATCGGCCAAGCTCGACCTGGACGCCCTGTGACCTCGGCGGCCACGGCGGCGGGCGTCGCCGAGCGGCTGACGTCCCTGGTCGGGGCGCTGCGGGCGCACGGGGTGCGGATCGGCACCGGCGAGACGGTGGACGCCGCGCGGGCGGTCGGGGAACTCGGCCTGGCGGACCGGGAGTTGCTGCGCGAGGGACTCGCGGCGACCCTGCTGCACGGCACCGGGCAGCGCCAGGTGTTCGACGCGGTCTTCGACCTCTACTTCCCGCGCGGGGTCGGCGCGCCCGGGCGGGAACCGGCCGGACGGCAGGAGCTGCGCGACCGGCTGACGGCCGCCCTGGCCGCCGACGACCGGGCGATGCTGGGCCGGCTGGCGATCGAGGCGGTGGACGGCTTCGGCGGCTACGGCTCCTCGCCGGAGTCGGACGGCTGGTCCTCGTACCAGACGCTGGAACGGCTGCGTCCGCAGACGCTGATGGCCCGGGTCCGGGACGAGGTGCGCGCGGCGGGCGGGAGTTCCGGCTTCACGGACCGGCTGCTGGAGGACGAGGTCCGGCGGCGCATCGAGGTCTTCCGGGCGCTGGTGGCGGCGGAGGCGCGCCGCCGGGTCGCCGAGCGGCGCGGCCGGGACGAGATCGCCCGGCGGGCGGTCGCCCCGACCGCCGACCGGGTCGACTTCCTGTTCGCGGGCAAGGACCGGCTGGCCGAGCTGCGCAGGACCGTGCAGCCGCTCGCCCGTAAGCTCGCGACCCGGCTGGCGGCCCGGCGCCGCCGCGCCGCCCGGGGCAGCATCGACTTGCGGCGCACCCTGCGCGGTTCGCTGTCGACGGGCGGGGTGCCGATGCGGCCGGTCCTGCGCCGGCGGCGTCCGGCCCGGCCGGAGCTGGTGCTGCTGTGCGACGTGTCGGGCTCGGTGTCCGGGTTCTCGGACTTCACGATGCTGCTGGTGCAGGCGCTGCACGACCAGTTCGGCAAGGTGCGCGTGTTCGCCTTCGTCAACCGGATCGACGAGGTGACCGGTCTGCTGGAGCACGGCAGGGCCGATCCGGAAGGACTGGGCGCCCGCATCCGGGCGGAGGCGGCGATCACGGGCTGGCACGGCAGCAGCGACTACGGCATGGCCCTGGGCGAGTTCGCCGAGCGCCACGCGGACGCGGCCGGTCCGCGCACCACCGTGTTCGTGCTCGGCGACGCCCGCACGAACGGCGGCGACCCCAACCTGCCGGCCGTCCGGCACATCGCCGAACGCGCCCGCCGCGTCTACTGGCTGAACCCGGAGCAGCGCTCCCGCTGGGGTACCGGCGACTCGGTCGCCCCCGCCTACGCCGAGCTGGTCGAGATGCACGAGTGCCGCACCGCCCGGCAGCTGAGCGCGCTGGTGGCGCGGCTGCTGCCGGTGTGACCGGGCGGGGGCGAGCCGCGGGTACCGGGCGGGGCGAGCCGCGGGTACCGGCGGGGGCGCTAGTCCTTCTTGGCGTACTCCTTGGCCATGCTGCCCGCGAAGTCGTGGACCACGCACTGCTCGTCGCCCACGACCCAGGCATCGTGTCCAGGCGCGCAGACGAACACGTCCCCGGGTCCCACCTCGGTCTCCGCGCCGTCGTCCATGCGGATGTGCAGACGGCCCGAGACGACATAGCCGTTGTGGTGGATCCGGCAGCTGTCGGTCCCGGCGATCGGGGCCACCGACTCGGACCAGCGCCAGCCCGGTTCGAACGTGGCCACGGCGAAGTCCAGTCCGGTCATGTGGACGGCTTCGAGGTGACCCCGGGGGTAGTCGCGCCGTTCGTCCGGCTTGTCGAGCGTCTTCACCTCAAGCATGACGCTCCTCCTCGGTGAGGGGTTTACCTCTATCGTCCGTCCGGCGAACGGGCGACGCCATTCAGGCAGGGCCCGGCCCGCACAGCGCCGCGAAGCGTTCCGCGTCGACGTTCCCGCCGGAGACGATCACGCCGATCCGCCGGGGCAGCGGGTCCACGCGGCCGGCGAGCAGGGCGGCCAGGGGTGTGGCGCCGCTCGGCTCGACGACGATCTTCAGACGCTCGAAGGCGAACCGCATCGCGTCCCTGATCCCGTCGTCGCCGACCAGCGTGATCCCGTCGACGAGGCGCCGGTTGACGGAGAAGGTCAGCTCGCCGGGCGTGTGCAGGGCCTGGCCGTCGGCGATGGTGCGCGGGACCGGGATGCTGACGCGCCGGCCCGCCTCCAGCGAGCGCTTGGTGTCGTCCCCCGCCTCCGGTTCGACGCCGATCATCCGGATGCCCGGGTGCAGGGCCTTGGCGATCGTGGCGCTGCCGGCCATCAGCCCGCCACCGCCGACCGGCGTCAGCAGCGCGTCCAACTCGCCCACCTCCTCCAGGAGTTCCAGCGCGGCGGTGCCCTGCCCGGCCATGACGTGCGGGTGCTCGTAGGGCGGGACGAGGGCGAGGCCCCGCTCGGCCGCCAGGGCCTCGGCGAGGGCGACGCGGTCGCCGGTGTAGCGGTCGTAGGTGACGATCTCGGCGCCGTAGCCGGCGGTGGCCGCGCGCTTGGACGGCGGGGCGTCCTCGGGCATGACGATCACGGCCGTGCTGCCCAGCTCGCGGGCGGCCAGGGCGACGGCCTGGGCGTGGTTGCCGGAGGAGTAGGCGGCGATGCCCCGGGACAGCTGCTCGGGGCCGAGGCGACAGGCGGCGTTGTAGGCGCCGCGGAACTTGAAGGCGCCGGCACGCTGGAAGTTCTCGCACTTGAGGTGGACCTCGGCGCCGACGAGGGCGTCGAGGGTGCGCGAGCGCAGCACGGGGGTGCGGTGGGCGACGCCCGCGAGCCGGGCCGCGGCGTCCCGGACGTCGTCGGCGGTGACCGGCGGGGTGGTGGTCGTCACGAGTGTCCTCCGGGGGACGTGTCAGGGGACGGGGCGCGGGCCGCCCGGGCCCGGGCGAGGTAGTGGTAGGCGGAGGCGCGGGAGATGCCGAGCCGTGCGGCGACCTGCTCGACCGCGCCGCGCACGGCGAAGACACCGCGCGCGTCCAGCCCGCCGAACAGCTCCAGGCGCTCCTCGCGGTCCAGTTCGGGCCAGCTGCCCCGCTGCCGGGTCCGGTGGGCGTCGACGAGGGCGTCGACCACGGAGTCGATGTCGTTGCCGAAGGTCGTGACGGGCAGCTCGGCCGGGGCGGGGCCGGTCCCGGCGAGGGCGGGGCCGGCTCCGGCGAGCGCGCCGAGCAGATCGCGCACCTTGGTGACGGCACTGACGTCCACGTTGACGCAGAGGGCGCCGAAGACGGCTCCCGCGGAGTCGCGCAGCACCATCGTGGAGGACTTGACCACCGTCCCGTTCCGGGCGCGGGTGAGGTAGTTCAGCTGGTCGGCCGCCTCGTCGCCGTGGGCCAGGACCTCCATGCCGATCTCGCTCATCGCACCGCCCACCGTCCGGCCGGTCACCGATCCGGCCACGGCGACGACCGAGTTCTCCGGGTTGCGGTAGTCGTGCAGCACGACCTCGCAGACGGGGCCGAAGGTCGCGGCGATGCCGTGGACCACCGGTGTCAGCGCCGCGAGGATCGCGTCCCGTTCGGCGTCCGGTGCGGGGGCCATGTCTCTCCTCTCCACTCCCCCACCCTAGACCAGGAATCCAGCTTCTGGATAGACCGTCCAGCATTTCCCAACGATCGGCAATGGCTTGCACATGACTTCGGCCGCTAAGTGCCTTTGATATTCATTTCCGTCTAGCGTGACGCCTGCCGATCGGCTGCCGATCACCCCCGAGCACATCTGTCCTGGAGGAGTCATGCCCCTGCCCCCGTCCCGTCGCCTGACGCTGCTGACCGGCGCGTGTCTGGCCGCCCTGCTCACGGGCTGCGGCAGCCCGCGGGCAGGGCAGCCGGACGCGTCAGCGCCGGGTCGTGTGGCGGTGGTGGCCTCGACGAACGTCTACGGCGACATCGCCCGGCACATCGGCGGCGACCGGGTCGACGTCACCTCGATCATCAACGACCCCGGCCAGGACCCGCACTCCTACGAGGCGGACCCGCAGAACCAGTTGGCGCTGTCCCGGGCGAAGGTCGTCATCGAGAACGGCGGCGGCTACGACGACTTCGTCGGGCGCATGCTCCGGGCCGGCCACAACGACTCCGCCCACCTGGTCGACGCGGTCGCGGTGTCCGGCCGGACCGCTCCCCGGGGCGGCCGGCTCAACGAGCACGTCTGGTACGACTTCCCCACCGTCGCCAGGGTCGCCGACCGGATCGCCGCCGCCCTCGCCGCGGCCGACCCCGGCCACGCGCGCGCCTTCGCGCGCAACGCCACCGACTTCAGGGCCGGTCTCGCCCCCTTGGAGGCCGGCGAGGCACGGATCAGGAAGGAGCACGGCGGCGAGGGCATCGCGATCACCGAGCCGGTGCCGCTGTACCTGACCGGCGCGAGCGGTCTGGTCGACCGCACTCCCCCGGCGTTCAGCGAGGCCGTCGAGGAGGGGGACGACGTCGCCCCGCGCGTCCTGCGCGAGAGCCTGGCCCTGTTCACCGAGCGGAAGGTGAGGGCGCTCGTCTGCAACGAGCAGACCTCCGGGCCGCAGACCGCCGAGGCCGAGGTGGCGGCCCGGGCGGCCGGCATCCCGGTCGTGCCGGTGACCGAAACCTTGCCGAAGGGCGAGGACTACCTCGGCTGGATGACGGCCAACGTCCGCGCGCTCGCCGGCGCGCTGGCCCGGTGACCGCGGCCCCGGGGCGGGACGCCGCCGCGCCCGTCGTCCGGCTGCGCGGCGCGGCCGTGTCCTACGGCGGCCGCCGGGTGTGGAGCGGTCTCGATCTCGACGTGCGGCCCGGGGAGTTCCTGGCCGTGCTCGGCCCGAACGGCGCGGGCAAGACGAGCTTGGTGCGAGCCCTGCTGGGCCGTCAGCCGCTGTCCGCCGGGACGCTGACCGTCCTGGACCGTCCGGCGCGCGCGGCCGCCCGGCACCTCGGCTACGTCCCGCAGCAGGCGGCGCTGTCCGCGCAGGCTCCGCTGCGGGCCCGGGACCTGGTGCGGTTCGGCATCGACGGGCACCGCTTCGGCCCCTGGCCGCGCCGCGCCGGGGTCCGCCGGCAGGTGGAGGACATCCTGGCGTCGGTCGGCGCCCTGCACTGCGCCGACGTGCCGCTCGGCACGCTCTCCGGCGGTGAACGGCAGCGCGTGCGCATCGGGCAGGCGCTGGCGAGCGACCCGCGGATCCTGCTGTGCGACGAGCCGCTGCTCTCGCTCGACCTGCACCACCAGCGGGCCGTCACCGCGCTGATCGACGCCCGGCGCCGCTCCCACGGCACGGCGGTGGTGTTCGTGACGCACGAGATCAACCCGGTGCTGGGTCTGGCCGACCGGGTGCTGTACCTGGCCCGCGGCCGCCATCGCGTCGGCACCCCCGACGAGGTGCTCACGTCCGCGTCGCTGTCCCGCCTCTACGGCACGCGGGTCGACGTCGTCCGGGTGCGCGGCCGGGTGCTGGTCGCGGGAGCACCCGACGAGACCGCCGCGCCGCCGCACCATCCCGGACGGCCGCACGAGACGGACGGGGTGCGCGCATGATGCTCGCGGGCGGGATCTGGCACCGGATCTTCGACTTCACCGACTACGGCGCGCTGCTGGCCCTGGTCCGCAACTCCCTCGTCGCGGGTGCGGCGCTCGGGCTCGTGGGCGGGCTGGCCGGGGTGTTCGTGCTGATGCGGGACCTGCCGTTCGCGGTGCACGGCATCAGTGAACTGTCCTTCGCGGGCGCCTCGGCCGCGCTGCTCGCGGGGGTGAACGTCGTGGCCGGCTCGATCGCGGGTTCGCTGCTCGCGGCCGGGGCGATCGGTGCGCTGGGGACACGGGCCCGGGACCGGAACTCGGTGATCGGCATCATCATGCCGTTCGGGCTGGGGCTCGGGGTGCTCTGCCTGGCCCTGTACCGGGGCCGCGCGGCCGACAAGTTCGGGTTGCTGACCGGGCAGATCGTCGCCGTGGACACCCCGCGGACGGCGTGGCTGCTCGGCACGTCCGGGGTGGTGCTGGTCGCGCTGGCGTTCCTGTGGCGTCCGCTGGCCTTCGCGAGCACGGACCCGGACGTGGCCGAGGCGCGCGGGGTGCCGGTACGGGGGCTGTCCTTCGCGTTCATGCTCGTCCTCGGACTCGCCGTCGCGCTGTCGGTGCAAGTCGTGGGGGCGCTGCTGGTGCTGTCCCTGGTCGTCACCCCGGCGGCGGCAGCGGCCCGGGTCACCGCCTCACCCGTCCTGCTGCCCGTGCTGAGCGTGCTGTTCGCCGTGGCGTCGATCGAGGGCGGCATCCTCCTCGCCCTGGGCGGCAGCCTTCCGATCAGCCCCTATGTCACGACGATCTCGTTCACGCTCTACGCGACGTGCAGGGCCGCAGCCCGCTTCCGCGGGCGCCGCCGGGGGACGCGGCACGCGGTACCGGGCGCGGCGTGAGGAGACCCCGCGGGCGGGGCGACTGGGCACGGCGCGGCGGCTGGGGACGGCGTGCGGGGGGCGGCGTGCCGGGGGCGTGGCCCCCCCCGGGGGCGGCCGGCCCGGGGCGTGCCCCCCGGGGAGGGCGGCCGGGGGGGCACGGTGGTGGCCGGGTTGGGCGCGGTGTGCCGGGCGGCCGGGCCGGACGCGGTGTGCCGAGCGGCGGCCCGGTGCCGGACGGCGCGGCCCGGCACACCGGCGCCGCCGCCCATCGGTTCGTCGCGGCGGACGGCAGGCGGCGGAGAGCGGGCGGTGGACGGCGGACAGCGGGCGGTGGACGGCGGGCGGGCGGGCCGTCAGGCCGCCGCCGGGCCGGGCGCGGCCTGCCGGGCGGCGGCCGGGTCGGACGGCGCGGCCTGGTTGTCGCTGTCCTCGCCCACCGGTTCGCCCCGCGGGCGATAGACGGCGGAGGGCGGACAGCGAACGGTGCGCGACGAGCGGGCTGTCAGGCGGCGGCCAGGTCGGGCCCCGCCTGCCGGCCGGCGGTCGGTCAGACGCGCGGCCCGGCCGCCGACGCCACCACCCGTCAGTTCGCTTAGCGGACCGCAGACGGCAGTCCGCGACCGAGCCGGGCACGGCCCGCCGACCGACGGCCCGGTCGGGCGGCGCGGCCCGGCCGTCGACGCCACCACCCATCGATTCGCCCCAGCGGACCGCAGACGGCGGACGGCGGGCCGTCAGGCCGCGGCCAGGGTCGGCTCCGGGGGCGACGCCGGTTTCTCCGCCTCGGCGAGCTGGGCCAGGAGCGTCGCCCGGGCGCGGGCCACCCGGGAGCGGACGGTGCCGACCGGGCAGTCGCTCACCGCGGCGGCTTCCGCGTACGGCAGCCCGAGCAGCTGCGTGAGGACGAACGCCTCGCGCCGCTCCTCCGGCAGCGCGGCCAGCAGCTCCTGCAGCGCGACACCGTCGTCGAAGCCGGGCAGACCGCGCGGCTGGGCGAGTTCGGCCGCCGGTTCCCAGTCCGGCAGGTCGGCCCGGCGGGGGCGTGCGGCGGTGTACCGGATGCTGTCGGCGACCGCGCGCCGGGCGATGGCCAGCAGCCAGACGCGGGCCGAGGAGCGGCCCTCGAACCGGTGCAGGCTGCCGAGCGCCCGCAGGAACGTGTCCTGCGCCAGGTCGTCCACGGCCTGCGGGTCGGCGCACAGGTGGGCGACGTACCGGATGACGTCTCGGTGCAGGGCGCGCACGAACCGGTCGACGGCCGCGGGGTCGCCGCCGCGGGCGGCCAGCGCCCAGGCGGTTATCGACGCGTCGGCGGAAGCCGTTCTCGCGTGCGCGTGGGGCAGGGCAGGAGTGATCACCTGAGGTCCTTCGGGTCTTCCGGGCCGCGGACGGGCACGGCAGGCACGGCGGCACACGGGTGCCGGGGCGTGCGCGCGGGGCCGCGCGGTCCGGTGAGCTGAGGGGGGACACGGCCGTGCCCGTGCGGCGCGCCCGCTCCGGGCAGGCAGGACGCCCGGGGCACCGGCGTACCCGCGGTACGGCCGTGAGTGACCGGAGCGCGCGGAGCCGCCCCGGTGGTGCCGGCTGCCGTCAGGCGGCAGCGGTCCCCACGGGCGGACCGCGAGAGGTGATCGCGTGGACGAGGAGAAGCAGGCGCGGGGCACGGTCGGACGACGGCCGCCGTACGCGCGCGGGCGGGGGCGGCGGCGCGGGCCGGGCGAGCAGCAGCAGCCGCAGCGGCGCGGCCAACCGGCTGCCCACGGCGCGCAGGAGCCGGAAGACGGCGCGCTCCCCGTGGCCCAGCCACAGCCCGCAGAGCAGGGCGGCCAGCAGATGGGCGGCGAGCATGCCGAGGGAGGAGTCACCGCCGGCGGCGTGCTCCATGTGCCCCGCGTGCCCCATGCCCGTGTGCAGGGGCATCGGCATGGTCGCCGGCAGGGAGTGCAGGGAACTCGTGCCGGGCGCCGCCGGAGTCGGGGCCGCTGTCCCGGGCGCCAGCGAGAAGGCCGAGTGCAGTGCCGTCTGCACCACCACGGCGATCGCGACGACGAGCCCGAGCCCGCGCTCACGTCCGGCCAGGCACCAGCCCGCGGCCCCGGTCACGGCCCAGCCGGCCAGCAGGACCGGTACGGGTACGTGATCGCCGGACATCATGACGTGGCCCAGGGCGGCGAGCACGACGCAGACGGCCGCGAACACCGCGGCCCGCATCGCGCGCACTCCCCACCCAGCCGTCATGGCGCCTCATCCTCGCACTCCGGCCCCGCGTGAACACCCCTGAGTACGGACATCGACGGGGCCGGGCACTCAACCGACCCCGTGTGAACCATGTCACAGCACGGTCCCGGCCGCGGACGTCCCGGCTTCTCGACGTTCCCGGCCCCCCGGCCGGGCCGCTTAGGGTGCTCGGCATGACGACGAACCCGGCGGCGGAGCAGGCACGGCAAGCGGACCAGGCAGATCAGGTGGACCAGGCGGATCAGGCAGATCAGGCGGATCAGGCACGGCGGATCGGCCGGCCCGCGCGGGACTACCTCTCTTCACTGTTCTCCCTGGAGGGCCGGGTCGCGGTGGTGACCGGCGGCAGCTCCGGCATCGGCCGGGCCATCGCCGGCGCCCTCGCGCACGCCGGGGCGAGCGTCGTGGTCGTGGCCCGCACGGAGTCGGCCCTGAAGGCGACGGTCGGGGAACTGACCGCCGAGGGCTGCCGCGCGGCCCCGGTCAGTGCGGACCTCGGCACGCGCGAAGGCGTGCGGACGGCCGCCGAGCGGGCGGTCGAGGCGTTCGGTGAGCCCGACATCCTCGTCAACTGCGCCGGGATCAACCTCCGTCCGCATCTGGACGAGCTCACCGAGGACGTCTGGGACGCCACGATGGCCGTCAACCTGGAGGCTCCCTTCCTGCTCGGACAGCGCTTCGGCCCCGGCATGGCGGAGCGCGGGTACGGGCGGATCCTGAACATCAGCTCGCAGCAGGCGCACCGGGCGTTCGTGCACAGCGGTGCCTACGGCGCGTCCAAGGGCGGGCTGGAGGCGCTGACCCGCTCCCAGGCCGAGGCGTGGTCGCCGCGGGGTGTCACCTGCAACGTCCTGGTGCCCGGTTTCGTCATGACGCCGCTCAACGCACGGCTGTCGTCGGACCCGGAGACGGTGGCCGGCCTCGCCGCGCGCACGCTCATCGGACGCAACGGCCTGGCCGAGGACTTCGCGGGCGCGGCCGTGTTCCTGGCGAGCCCGGCGTCGGCCTACATCACCGGGCACTCCCTCTTCGTGGACGGCGGCCTGTCCGTCCACTAGGCGAGGCTCCCGCGGCCGCCGGGCCGTCACCGGCTACCCGGCCGTCACGGCTGCCCGGCCGACACGGCTGCCCGGCCGTCACGGCCGCCCGCCGTCACGGCCGCCCGCGCGGCGGATGCGCCGACGGGCGCGGGCCGGTGCCCGGTGTCAGGCTGGGCACAGGACCTGCGAAAGGGAAGCATCGCCATGATCACCACGGAGTACGCCCCCGGTTCCCCCTGCTGGCTCGACCTCGGCGCTCCGGACGTCCGGGCCGCCGCGGCCTTCTACGGCGCCGTGCTCGGATGGGAGTACGAGTCCATGGGCGAGAGCGAGGACTTCGAAGGCGGCATGTTCCGCAAGGACGGCAAGATCGTCGCCGGCCTCGGCAGACTCACCGAGGAGGGCGCCCGCTCGGCCTGGATGCTCTACTACCAGGTCACCGACGCGGACGCGGCGGCCCAGGCCGTGCAACAGGCGGGCGGCACGGTGCGGGTGGCGCCGAGGGACCTCGACGAGTGGGGCCGGATGGCGCAGTTCAGCGACCCGCTGGGCGGCCAGTTCGCCGTCTGGCAGCCGGGGACGAGCACGGGCCTGGAACTGGTGGACCAGCCGGGTTCGCTGTCGTGGACGGAGCTGTACACGAGTGACGCCGCCGCCGCGAAGGAGTTCTACGGCGGCCTCTTCGGCTGGCAGTTCGGTGACATGCCGCTGCCGGGCGGCGGAGGCACCTACACCCTCATCACCCCCGCGGGGCTCCCCGAGGAGCGCATGCACGGCGGCCTGATGAAGGTGGACCGGGAGGCCCTCGCGCTCGCGGGCGGACGGCCGTACTGGCACCCCGTCTTCGCCGTGGACGACTGCGACGCCGCCGTGGCGAGGGTCGAGGAGAACGGCGGCAGCGTGCAGATGGGGCCGGAGGACGCGGAGGGCGTGGGCCGCCTGGCCGTCTGCCTGGACCCGGCGAACGCGGACTTCGTGCTGCTCACCCCGGCCGAGGGGTGAGGGGCCCGCGCGCCGCTTGCCTGTCGTGCGCACATGTGTCGTCCGGCGTGGCTTCCCGGATGATGCGGTCACGCAGCGCCTCCGCGCCGGCGCGGAGGGATACGTCGCGCGCGCCCCGGCTCTTGAGGGGCCGTACCGTGGGTGGTCACCGCCGCTGAGCACAATGATCATCCGGCGCCAGTATCCTGGGTCGGCTGTGGCACCCCACCAATCCCCGTGCGACCACGGGGAGTTCGGGCCGCGGCAACGAACTTCCCACCTGCATGAGACGAGGACGAGTGCTGCTAGCGGGCCGCTACCGGCTGGATGTTGAGATCGGGCGCGGTGGAATGGGGGAGGTCTGGCGGGCCTACGACGAGACGCTCGCCCGAGCGGTGGCCGTCAAGCTGCTGCTGCCCCAGGACACCGACGCCACGGCGGCCTCCCGGTTCCGCCTGGAGGCCCAGACCGCCGGGCGTCTCAACCACCCGAACCTGGTCGGCGTGCTCGACTTCGGCGAGTACGACAACCGGCTGTACCTGGTGATGGAGCTGGTCGAGGGCGACAGCCTCGCCGGGGTGCTGGCCGCGTCGGGCGCGCTCCCGGCCGGCCGGGTGGCCGACCTCGCCGCCCAGGCCGCCGCGGGGCTCGCCGCCGCGCACGGGCAGGGCATCGTGCACCGCGACATCAAGCCCGCCAACCTCCTGCTGGACCACCACGGCACCCTGAAGATCGGCGACTTCGGCATCGCCCGCTTCCTCGACGACCCCGGCGCCGCGCTCACCGCGACCGGGCAGATCGTCGGCACCGGCCTCTACCTCGCGCCGGAGCGCGCCCTGGGCAAGCCGGCCGGCCCCGCCTCCGACATGTACTCCCTGGGCTGCGTGCTCTACCAGTTGCTCAGCGGCCGCCCGCCGTTCGAGGCCGACACCGCCGTCGCGCTCCTGCACCAGCATCTCGACGCCGCCCCCGTGCCGCCCCGCGAGCTCGGCGTCGCCGGTCTGCCGCCGGCGTTCGAGAACTACCTGCTGGGGCTGCTCGCCAAGCAGCCCGAGGACCGGCCGTCGGCCCAGCAGGCCGCCGAGTGGTTCGCCGGCGGTGCCTGGCAGGGCCGGCCCGAGCCGCTGCCGGCGGCCGCGTCCCCGGCGACCTCCCCGGCGCCGTCCCCGGTCCCGGGGGCCCACGCACCGGCCGGGACCGGCGCCCCGGTCACGTACGCGCTGCCCACGGGGTCGCGCACCGCCCCGGGCGGGCGGGCCCGCCGCGCGGCGCCGCGCGGCGGGACGGGCAGCGGTCCGCAGGGCGGGCCGGGCACCCGCGCCCTGGGCGGGACGGGCAGTCGGGCGCGGGGCGGGGCGGCCAACCGTGCGCGGGGCGGCTCGGACGGCCGGTCGCGTCTGGCGGTCACGGCCGCCGCCGCGGCCCTGTTCCTCGCGGCGATGTACCTCGGCATGGTGTGGTTCGCGCCCGAGGACACCGCGACGAAGGGCACCGAACCCGACGCCTCCCCGTCCGCGAGCAGTCCGGCGGCCCCCGCGGAGCCGAGGTCCGCGGCCTCCGCCGGACCGGTGACGTCCACCGCGGGGAGCGGCGCGACGCCGGCCGCCGGCACCGTGGGCGATGTCACCCCGTCCCCCGAGGCGCCCGCCGCCCCGGGCCCGGCCGAGCCGACGCCCGGCCCGTCGAGCCCGGCACGGGAGCCGGGCGCGGGCGGCGTGGAACAGGTGGAGCAGCCGGGGCAGCGGCCTGCGCAGGTCCCGGCGGACGGCGGGGAGGACGCGGACGACGACGGTGCCGAGGGAGACGACTGAGCGGGCCTGCGCCGGTGTGCGAGCGGGCGCCCCCTCGCGCGCCCCCTGGGGCGGCTTGTCATCGCCCTTACGGCGGCCTTATTGTCACCACGCCTTGGTGAACGGGAAATCCGGTGTGATGCCGGTGCGGCCCTCGCCACTGTGAATCGGGAAGTCCGGCTCCGGCCCTCGCGGGCAGCCACTGGGTCCTCGTGACCCGGGAAGGCGGAGTCCGGGCGGTGGTACCCGTCAGCCAGGAGACCGGCCAAGGCGCGTCAACCATCCACGAGGTGCTGGAGAGGGTCTGCTGAGCCATGCACATAGCCGAGGGTTTTCTGCCTCCGGTGCACGCGGCCGCCTGGGGCGTCGCGTCGGCGCCGTTCGTCGTCCACGGAGTCCGGTCACTCACCCGTGAAGTGCGCGAGCACCCCGAGAGCACCCTGCTCCTCGGAGCCTCCGGTGCCTTCACGTTCGTCCTGTCGGCGCTGAAACTGCCGTCCGTCACCGGCAGTTGCTCGCACCCCACGGGCACCGGTCTGGGGGCCATCCTGTTCCGGCCGCCCGTGATGGCGGTGCTGGGCACCATCACCCTGCTGTTCCAGGCGCTGCTGCTGGCGCACGGCGGGCTCACCACGCTCGGCGCCAACGTCTTCTCCATGGCGATCGTCGGGCCCTGGGCCGGCTACGCCGTCTACCGGCTGCTGCGCCGCTACGGCGTGCCGCTCATGGTGACCGTGTTCTGCGGGGCGTTCGTCGCCGACCTGTCCACCTACTGCGTCACCAGCGTGCAGCTGGCGCTCGCCTTCCCCGACCCGGGCAGCGGATTCCTGGGCGCGCTCGGCAAGTTCGGGTCCATCTTCGCCGTCACCCAGCTCCCCCTCGCGGTCAGCGAAGGGCTGCTGACGGTGCTCGTGATGCGGCTGCTGGTGCAGTCCAGCAAGGGTGAACTGTCCCGGCTGGGCGTGCTGTCCGGCGCGCGCGAGGCCCGGACGGAGGCGGTGGCGCGATGAGCCGGAACACGAGGATCAACCTGCTGCTGCTGCTCGTCGTGGCCGCCCTGGCGGTGCTGCCGCTGGCCCTCGGCCTCGGCGACCACAAGGACGAGCCGTTCGCGGGCGCCGACGGCGAGGCCGAGACCGCGATCACCGAGATCGAGCCGGACTACGAGCCGTGGTTCTCCCCGCTGTACGAACCGCCGTCCGGGGAGATCGAGTCGGCCCTGTTCTCCCTCCAGGCCGCGCTCGGCGCCGGTGTCCTCGCCTACTACTTCGGCCTGCGCCGGGGACGGCGCCAGGGCGAACAGCGCGCGCTGGAGCGGGAAGCCGGGAGCGCGCCCGCCGGCGCGGCCGGGAAGCCCGCCGACGGCCGGGACTGAGCCCGGGTGCTGCCGATCGACGCGGCGGCGCACAGCAGCCGCTGGCGCCGCCGCCACCCCGTGGACAAGGCCGTGCTCGGGCTCGGTCTCACCGTGCTCGCGATCTCGCTGCCGCCCTGGCCGGGCGCGGCGCTGGTGCTGGTGACGGCCCTGGCGCTGCTGCTGGGGCCGGCGGGCGTGCCGGGCCGGCGGCTGTGGCGGGCCTACCGGGTGCCGCTGGGCTTCTGCGTCACCGGCGCGCTCCCGCTGCTGGTCCGGATCGGCGGCCCGGACGGTTTCGTCTCCCTCGCCGGTGACGGTCCCGTGCGGGCCGGGGAGTTGCTGCTGCGCACCTCGGCGGCCTCCCTGGGCGTGCTGCTGTTCGCCTTCACCACCCCCCTGTCCGATCTGCTGCCGCGGCTGGTCCGGGCCGGGGTGCCCGCGCCGGTCGTCGACGTGGCGCTGGTGACGTACCGGATGAGCTTCCTGCTGCTGGACACCGTGCGCCGCGTCCGGGAGGCCCAGGCCGCGCGGCTCGGCCACACCAGCCGGGCCGCGGAATGGCGCTCCCTGGCCGGTCTGGGCGCCACCGCGTTCGTGCGGGCCTTCGACCGTGCCGCCCGCCTGCAGGCCGGACTCGCCGGGCGCGGCTACGACGGCACCCTGCGCGTGCTGGTGCCGCAGGCCCGGGTCTCCGCCCGCTTCACGGCCGCCGGTGGTGCCCTGCTCGTGGCGCTGACCGTCCTGACCTTCGTCCTGGAAAGGCCGCTGACATGAGCGAGCCCGCCCTCGTCGCCCTGCGCGGCGCGTCCTTCGGCTACGAGGACGGCCCGCCCGTGCTCAGCGGCCTCGACTTCGACATCCGTGAGGGGCGCGCGCTGGCGCTGCTCGGCCGCAACGGCAGCGGCAAGACGACCCTGATGCGCCTGCTGAGCGGCGGACTGAGGCCGCACGAGGGCCGGCTGACGGTCGACGGGCAGCCGGTGACGTACGACCGCAAGGGCCTGACCCGGCTGCGCACGACCGTGCAGCTGGTGGTGCAGGACCCGGACGACCAGCTGTTCGCCGCCTCGGTCGAGCAGGACGTGTCGTTCGGTCCGCTCAATCTCGGCCTGGACCACGCCCGGGTGCGGGCGCGGGTGGCGGAGGCGCTCGCCGCCCTGGACATCACCGCCCTGGCCGACCGCCCCACGCACCTGCTCTCCTACGGGCAGCGCAAGCGCACGGCCATCGCGGGCGCGGTCGCCATGCGGCCCCGGGTCCTGATCCTCGACGAGCCGACGGCCGGACTCGACCCCGACGGGCAGGAACGGCTCCTCGCCACGCTCGACGGGCTCCGCGCCACCGGCACCACGGTGGTGATGGCCACCCACGACGTGGATCTCGCGCTGGCCTGGGCCGACGACGCGGCGCTGCTCACCCCGTCCGGCGTCCGCACCGGCCCCGCGCCCACGGTGCTGGCCCGCACGGACCTGCTGCGCGCGGCGGGGCTGCGGCTGCCGTGGGGCGCCGCCGCGGCCGAACTGCTGCGCGCCCAGGGGTTGCTGGCCGGCACGGACCCGGGGCCGCGCACGCCCGCCGAACTCGCCGCCCTGGCCACCGGGCGGCCGGGGGCGGCCGGGGCCCCGGGCGTGGTGTCCCGGCGCGGTCAGTCGAAGTAGGACTGGAGCGTGCCGCGGCGCCGCACGTCCAGGGTCGCGCAGTGGAACGAGCCGCCGAAGGGTGCGTAGTGCAGCAGGTCGCAGGGGATCGGCTCGAAGCCCCACTGCTCCAGGGCGCGCAGCATGCCGGTGTGGTGCCGTTCGGCGATGACCCGCTTCTCGTCGACCATGAGCACGTTCATGCTGAGCCACTTGCCGCACATCGAGGTGACCTTGAGCAGCCGCTCGTCGATCGGGTCCGGTTCGGGCGCGACCAGCACGTCCCAGGAGTCGAGGACGTCGGGGAGGTGGTCGGGGTCGATGTACTCGGGGTTGATCAGCACCTTGCCGGGGGCGAGCAGCACGAACGTGGTGTCGATGTGCATGGGCGTACGGCAGCGGCTGGGGATCTCGTGGATGCGGTACTCGGGGCCGAGGTGGCGGCGCAGCCAGTCGATGCCCATCGCGTTGGTGACGTTGCTGCGCGTCACGAACAGATCGCGCCCGGCCCGGACGAAGTCCGCCGCGTCGAAGACGGGCTCGAACTCGGTGAGGATGTACCGCATCGGTTCGCCGTCCTGCGGGACCCGGAAGTCCGGATCGAACAGCTCGTCCGTCAGCTGCGGTTTGGGCGCCGCCGTCCAGCGCGCGCCGCGCCGGAAGTAGTCCTTGAGGATCGGCCGGTAGGAGTGCGTCTCGAAGTAGCGGCACGGCCAGGCCATGGGCGTCTCGATGATCTCGTCACCGATCACCAGCATGCTGTCCCGCGGGCAGGTGTTGCAGAAGCCGCGTGAGGACCAGTCGGGTGTGCCGAAGCGGCGCTTGTGGTCGACCGCGTCCGGACGGCGGACCGTGACCCCGAGGGATTCCAGCAGGGCGACGAAGGCGTCGATCTCCTGCTGGGCCTGCTCGACCAGCAGCCGCGGATAGCGCAGCCCCGCGGCGAGCCCCTGCAGGCGCCCGGCCCAGGGCGGCACGTTGCAGGTGACCACCGGGTGGCCGGAGGGGATCGTCGCGCCCTCCAGACGCCCGACGATGATCTCCTCCAGCGGATCCCACTCGTTGTGCGAGTTGACCGGCCGGGCCAGGTCCTGCGCGCCGGGGCCGGCCGGGGCGGGGTGCTGCACGGCCGCGTCGGCGGCGGTGACCGTACCGGGGCTCTCTGTGACCGCCATGCTCACCACTCTTCCGGTCGCACGCTTCGGTGGCACGCCGCGCTGTGGCACGGCGCGGGGCGGCCCGCCGGAGTGTGCCCTCAGCCGTCGCACGGGGGCTCCGGCACCCGCGCGGGCGGGCCGGCCGTGCAATACGGTTGCCCGCCTTCGGGCACTTCACTACGTTGCCGAGGTGGATCCTTTCTCGACCTCCTGGGCGGCGCTGCGCGCGGCCGTCGCCGACCTGACCGACGAGGACTTCACCCGGCCGTCCGGCTGCGCCGGCTGGCTGGTGCGGGACCTGGTGTGCCACCTGGTCATCGACGCGCAGGACGTCCTGATCACCCTCGCCACCCCGTCCGACCGGGAGCCGACCCGGGACGCGGTGACCTACTGGGAGGTCTCCGACACCCCGCCGACCGGCGAGGACCCGCTCGACGCGCTGACGGTGCGGCTGGCCGCCGCCTACCAGGAGCCGCACCTGCTGAAGTTCCACCTGGACGACGTGGGCTCCGCCGCCGGCCGCGCCGCCCGGCTCGCCGATCCGGCCGGCCGGGTCGGCACCCGCGACGAGGTCCTCACGGTGGCCGACTACCTCTCGGTGTACGTGCTGGAGTGGACGCTGCACCACCTGGACCTGATCGCCCACCTCCCGGACCCCCGGCAGCCCCCGGCGGCGACGCTCACGCGGGCCCGCGAGCTGCTGGAGCGGATCGCGGGCGGCGCCTTCCCCGCCTCGTTCTCCGACGTGGACGCGCTGCTGATCGGCACGGGGAGGCGGGCGCCGGCCGAGGCGGAGCGGGCCGCGCTCGGGGAGCTGGCCGGCCGCCTCCCGCTGTTCCTCGGCTGAAAACGCCTGTTGCGAGGGCCGCCGTCGATCCTTTCCGGACGAGGTGGGAGCATGGCCGGTATGGACATCCGCCGCAGGAACCACGTGAACGTCACCGGTCCCGAGGACGCCCCGGTGCTTCTCCTGGCACACGGGTTCGGCTGTGACCAGAACATGTGGCGTCTGGTGGCGCCGGTGCTGGCCGAGCGCTACCGCGTGGTGCTGTTCGACTACGTCGGCTCGGGCAAGTCGGACCTGGCGGCGTGGAGCGAGGAGCGATACTCCTCGCTGCACGGCTACGCCCGCGACGTCGTGGAGGTCTGCGAGGAGCTCGGGCTGCGGCAGGCGGTGTTCGTGGGGCACTCGGTCAGCGCCATGGTGGGCGTGCTCGCCGCGCAGGCCGCGCCCGAGCGGATCGGGGCCCTGGTGATGGTGACGCCCTCGCCCTGCTACATCGACAGCGGGGACTACCGCGGCGGCTTCAGCACCGAGGACATCGACGAGCTGCTGGCCTCCCTGGAGGCCAACTACCTGGGCTGGTCCTCCGCCATGGCCCCGGTGATCATGGGCAACCCGGACCGCCCGGAGCTGGGCCGGGAACTGACCAACAGCTTCTGCGCCACCGACCCGGACATCGCCCGCGTCTTCGCCCGTACGACGTTCCTGACCGACAGCCGCGACGACCTCAAGGGCGTCGATGTGCCGACCCTGGTGCTGGAGTGCGAGCAGGACGCCATCGCGCCCCGCGAGGTCGGCGCGTACGTCCACGCGGCGATTCCCTCCTCCCGTCTGGTCACGCTGGACGCCACCGGGCACTGCCCGCAGCTGAGCGCGCCCGAGGCCACCGCCGAGGCGATCCTCGACTTCCTGGAGTCCCTCAAGTGATGTGCCGCACGGGTGGTCTGCCGGAGCCCACCGGGGCCGGGGACGGGACGAGCACGGACGCGGCCTTCACCGCCCTGCTGGAGGACAGCGCCGAGGACCTGTACGAGTCGGCCCCCTGCGGCTATCTGTCCACGCTGATGGACGGCACCATCGCCAAGATCAACGCGACGTTGCTGGACTGGCTTGGGCTGGACCGCGAGGCCGTGGTGGGGCGCAAGCGTTTCGCGGACCTGCTCACCGTCGGCGGCCGGCTGTACCACGAGACGCACTTCGCGCCGCTGCTGCGCATGCAGGGCGAACTGCGCGGGATCGCCCTGGAGCTGCGGCGCGAGGGCGGCGGCCGGCTGCCGGTGCTGGTGTCCGCCGTGGTCAAGCGCGGCACCGAGGGCGAGCCGCTGCTGATCCGCACCACGGTCTTCGACGCCTCCGACCGCCGTGCCTACGAGGAGGAACTGCTGCGCCGCCGTGAGGAGGCCGAGCGGGCCCGGGCCGAGGCGGAACGGGCCCGGGCCGAGGCGGAACGGGCCCGGGCCGAGGCCGAGGCGGCCCGGCGGCAGGCCGAGGCCGACCGGGCCCGGCTGGCCGCCGCGCTCGCCGTCCTGCAGCAGTCCCTGGTGCCGGACTCGCTGCCGGCCGTGCCGGGCCTGGAGACGGCCGTCCATTACCACACGGCCTCGCCGGACCGGCTGGGCGGCGACTTCTACGACCTGTTCCCGGTGGCCGGCGACCGGTGGGCGTTCTTCCTCGGCGACGTGTGCGGCAAGGGGCCGGAGGCCGCCTCCCTCACCTCGCTGACGCGCTACACCCTGCGGGCCGCGGCGCACCACGACCCCGAGCCCGCGTCGGCCCTGGCCACGCTCAACGCCGTGCTGCACGAGCGGTACACGGGCGACGGAAACCCCCGGTACTGCACGTGCATCTTCGGCATCGTCGAGCCGGCGGGCGAGCACGGCCCGGCGCTGGTGCGGCTCGCTTCCGGCGGACACCCGCCGGCTCTCGTCCTGCGCTCCGACGGCAGCGCCGCGTACCTGCCGACCCCGGGCGGCCTGCTCGTCGGGGTGCTGACCGACGCGCCGATCGGCACCGCCTCGACCGTCCTGCACCCCGGCGACACGCTCGTGCTGTACACGGACGGTCTGACCGAGGCCCGCACCGGGCCCGGCGGCGACGACCGGTACGGGGAGGACGCCCTGCTCGCCTTCGGCGCCGGCCTCGCGCCCGCCGCGCCCGCCGCGGTGATCAGCGCGCTGACCGGGCTGCTGGAGGGCTTCGGCGACGGGCTCGACGACGACACCGCCCTGCTCGCCCTCGGGGCCCCCTCCCCCGCCGTACGCCCCTCGACGAGCCGCCTGCCATGAATCCGCTGACCATCGGTCTTCACCCCACGCCGGCCGGCCCCGTGCTGCGCGTGGCGGGCGACCTCGACTTCGACCGGACCCCCGAGCTGCGCCGGCACATCGACCAGCTCACCGTGGAGCCCGGACAGTGCCTGGTGATGGACCTGTCCGGCCTCACGTTCTGCGACTCCTCCGGCATCACCGCCCTGCTCGCCGCCCGCCAGCACGCCCTGGCCGCCGGGGCCGACATCGCGCTGGCCGCCGTACCGCCCAATCTGATGCGGGTCCTCACCCTCGTCGGCCTGGACCGCGTCTTCACCCTGCTCCCGGACCCTCCCGCGGTGTGACCCGGGGGGTGGCGGGCTCGCGCTCGGCCACCGCGGGCGCGCGCCGAGGGACGGAGGGCTCGCGCGGCCGGTGCGGGCGGGCGGCCTCGCCCCCGTGTCCGCCCGCCGTGCCTCCTGGCGCTCCCCGCACACCACCGCCCGGCCGGAAAACGCTTGGACTGCGCGGTCGCGGCCGCGGGACACTTCCGGACTCGACCCGAAACTCCACACATCCGTTGCGGTGACGGCCCCTGCCCGCACGCGCGCGGGACGGGCGGCCGCAGGACGACACAGGGGTGGGATGGAAACGCCTGGATCACGCAGGGTTCAGCCGGGCAAGCGCTCGGTCCTTCTGGCACTTCGGTACTACGGGAGGGAGTTGTCCCGGCTGCGCCGGTGGACGGCTCCCGCCATGTCGCTCTCGGCGCTGGGCAACATCGGCATCTACTACATCGCGCCGCTGATCGTCGCCAAGCTGGTCGGCGACCTCGCCGGCGACCGGGACGTCACGGCCGGCTCGGCGCTGCCGTACGTGCTCGGCTTCGCCGGTGTGCTGTTGGTCGCGGAGGCGCTGTGGCGGATCGCGCTGCACTGCCTGAACCGTCTCGACGCCCTGGGCATCGAGCATCTGTACGTCATCGGGATGGACGAGCTGTTCGCCAAGGACGCCGCGTTCTTCCACGACAACTTCGCCGGCTCGCTGACCAAGCGGGTCCTCAGCTTCGCCTCCCGTTTCGAGCCGTTCGTGGACACGCTGACCTTCCAGATCGTGGGCAGCTTCGTGCCGCTGACGTTCGGCGCGGTGGTGCTGTGGCGCTACGAGCCGCTGCTCGTGGTCGGCCTGCTGTTCATGATCGCGCTGACGGCGGTGCTGGTCGTGCCGCTGATCCGCCGGCGGCAGCGGCTGGTCGACGAGCGCGAGGAGGCGATCGCCCGGGTGTCGGGCCATGTCGCCGACAGCCTGATGAACATGGACACCGTGCGGGCCTTCGCCGCCGAGGAGCGCGAGGCCGCCGAGCACCGCTCCCGGGTCGCCGCGTCGCGCCGGCTCACCCTGCGCTCGTGGGACTACGGCAATCTGCGCATCGACACGCTCGTCGCCCCGATGTCCGTGGTGACCAACGCGGTGGGCCTGCTGCTCGCGGTGACGCTCGCCGGGGGCGCGCACGGGGTGGAGGCGATCGTGGTCGCCTTCACGTACTACACCAACGCGACCCGCATCATGTTCGACTTCAACCAGATCTACCGTCGGCTGGAGAGTTCGATGACGGAGGCCGCGCAGTTCACCGAGCTGCTGCTGACGCCGCCGACGGTGCTCGACCCGCCGCAGCCGGAGCCGCTGCGCCCCCGGGGCGCCGACGTCCGCTTCGAGAAGGTCACCTTCGCCCACCGGGGCGGGCGCCCGCTGTTCGACGGGCTCGACCTGGACGTGCCGAGCGGGTCGAAGCTCGGCCTGGTGGGCCGGTCGGGCGGCGGCAAGACCACGCTCACCCGGCTGCTGCTGCGGATGACGGACATCGACGGCGGCCGCATCCTGATCGGCGGCCAGGACATCAGCCGGCTGCGCCAGGCCGACCTGCGCGGGCAGCTCGCCTACGTCCCGCAGGACCCGGCGATGTTCCACCGCACCCTGCGGGACAACATCGCGTTCGCCCGGCCGGAGGCGACCGAGGAGGAGATCCGCCGGGCGGCCGAGGCGGCGCACGTCACGGAGTTCGCCGACACGCTGCCGGACGGCTTCGACACCATGGTGGGTGAGCGGGGCGTGAAGCTGTCCGGCGGGCAGCGCCAGCGCGTCGCCCTGGCCCGGGCGATCCTGCGCGACGCGCCGATCCTGCTCCTCGACGAGGCCACCAGCGCCCTGGACTCCGAGAGCGAACTGCTCGTCCAGGAGGCGTTGTGGCGGCTCATGGAGGGGCGGACCGCGCTCGTCGTGGCGCACCGGCTGAGCACGGTCGCCACCATGGACCAGCTCGTCGTCCTCGACCGGGGCCGGATCGTCGAGCAGGGCAGCCACCAGGAGCTGCTCGCGCTGGGCGGCGCGTACGCCAAGCTGTGGCAGCACCAGTCGGGCGGCTTCCTCGACGACACGGCCGGGCAGGCCGAGACGGTGTGACGCCGCGGGCCGTCTCCTCCCCGACGGGGAGACGGCCCACGGCGACGAACTGCCCGTCCACGAGGCCGTGTTCGCCGGACGGGGCACGGGAAACACCGCCCGGGTCCGTTTCACCCGTGGGCGTGACACCGCACGGCCACACGAGTGAACGCCACGTCACGGTGCGTAATCGGCCGTTACGGTGGCGCGGTGCTCATCGTCCCGCGTGCCCGCTTGACACCCGTCGCCGTCCGCCTGCCGTCCCGGCTGTGGGTCACGGCGGAGATCCGAGCCGGCATCCCCGCCGCCGCAGGCCCCTGCCCCACGCCGCCCGGTCTCCCGGCGGACGTCACGGGCAGACGCGATCCGGTGCTCACGGCGCGGACCCCCGCCGTGTGGACCCGCCGCCACCCGCACGCCGTCGTCCGCGGCATCCCCCGCACCGGACATCCGGCCGGGGACGGCGCCGGGGACGAACTTGGCTGCCCCGTCCGCGACTTCCCGCTCCGCGAACCCCTGCGAGGACAGCGATGACCACCGCATCGGACAGCGTCTCCGCCCGGCTGGCCCGGCTCGGCGAGCACCCGCGTTCGCCCGTCATCGTCCGCTGCAGCGGACCCGTCTCCGCCGAGGACGTGACGGCGGGCCAGCTCCTCGACGGCTGCCGCCGGATCGCCGACGCCCTGCGGGCGGCCGGGGTGCGCTCCGGCGACAAGGCCGTGGTGACGACCCGGGACGCCTACCAGCTCGTCGTCCGCCTCTACGCCCTGACCTCGCTCGGCGCCGTTCCCGTGCTGGTCGAGCCGCACGCCGGGGTGCGGCGCCACCTGGACGAGATCGTCCCCGGCGTGTTCCTCGGGCAGCCGCCGGCGCACACGGCGCGCCGTGCCCTGGGGTGGGGCCGCGGCCATGTCCGTACGGCCCTGGTCACCGGCCGCGGCGTGCCCGGGCAGGCGCACCCCCTCGGGCGGCACCTGCCGCCGGCCGGGCCGGCCGGCACCGGTTGGGCCCCGCGCGGGCCGGGGCCCCGGCCCGAGGACCTGGCGATGATCGGCTTCACGTCCGGCTCCACCGGGCGGCCCCAGGGCGTGGAGTACGCGCCCGCCACCCTCGCCGGGCAGCTCACCGCCCTGGACGCCGTGCTGCGGGCCGAGGCGGACGACGTCCTGCTCTCCTGCTTCCTGCCGTTCGCCGCGCTGGGCCCGCTGCTCGGCGTGACCACGGTCGCTCCGCAGGTCGACCACCTGGCCCCCGCGCGCACGCCGCCGGCACACCTCGTCGGCCCCCTGCTGCACCACCGGGCGACCGTGCTGCTCGGTTCACCGGTGGTCCTCGGCCTGATCGCCGGGCACTGCGCCCGCCACGGCCTGACGCTGCCCTCGGTGCGCCGCGTGCTGTCCTTCGGCGCGCCGTTGCGCCCGCGCCTGACCGAAGCCCTCGCCAAGGCCCTGCCCGCCGGGGCGGAGATCGTCGCCGTCCACGGCACCGGGGAGTGCCTGCCCGTCGCGGCCGTCGACGCCGGGCGGCCGGGCACCCCGCGGATCCAGCCGCCGCCGGGGCACGCGGGCACGTGTCTGGGCCGGCCGCTGCCCGGCATCGAGGCGCGCGTGCTGGACGCCGACGCCACCGGCCTGGGCGAGATCTCCGTGGCCGGGCCGGCGGCCGGCCCCGGCCACCACGCCCGGCCCGCGGGCGCCGCCCGGGCCGAGGCGGACGGCACCCTCTGGTACCGCACCGGCGACCTGGGGCGCCTCGACGACGAGGGCCGCCTGTGGTACCTGGGCCGCGAGGAAGACGTCGTCACCGGCGAGGACTTCACGCTCACCACCGAGGACATCGAGGCCGTCGCCGACACCGCCGCCGGGGTCCGCCGCACCGCCCTGGTGGGCGTCGGCCCCGCCGGGAGGCAGCGGGCGGTGCTCTGCGTCGAACCCGAGCGCACGGCACGCAGGGACGCGGTGGTCGGCGCCCTGCGCGCGGCCCTCGCCGACCACCCGCAGGCCCGCCGTATCGGCTCGGTGATGTTCCACCCCCGGCTGCCCACCGCCTTCCGGCACGACGGCAGGATCGACCGGGCACGGCTCGCCATCCGGGCCGCCGCGCCGGGCCGGCGGTGACGGCCCGGAGTGAGGGCCAGGCGGTGGCGGCCCGGCCATGGGCGGGGGCGGTGGCGGCCCGGCCACGGGCGGAGGCGGTGGCGGCCCGGCCACGGGCGGGGCGGCCCGGCGGATCGCGCGGTTGGGTCGGGGCGATCCGGGAACGCGGTGCGCTGTACGTCCCCGAGCCGAGGGTGCCGCGATGACCGAGTACGAGCGTTCCCGCACGATGCCCGCCCAGTCCGAGCACGTCTCCGGCCGGGCCTCGGACGTGGGCCGGCCGGACACCTGGCTGCCGGACGCCCCGCACTGGCTCCGGGTCCGGCGCCTGGAGGAACAGGTGCGGCGGGGCGTCGGACGCACGGCGGACTGATCGCCGTGGCACGGGCCAAGCAGTACGCCGTCGCGGCGTCCGGGCAGTGGACCGACGAGGAGGAGGGCCGGCGCCGTCTGCCCGCCGGGGAGGTGCACGCCTGGGAGCCGGGCCGGAACGAGACCGTCTGCGGGCTGTCCCTGAGCCGGTCCCGGCTCCTGCGCTTTCCTCATGTCGGCTGGCCGGACACCTTCCCGGAGTCCGGCGGCGCGGCGGACCGGGTGCGCCGCCAGTGCCCGCGCTGCGCCTCCGTGGCCGGCCGCCGCGGTCCGGACGCCCGGCCCCGCTGGCACCGCACCGACCCCCGGCCGTGAGCGGCGGGCCTCACCGGCCCTCGCACCCGCCCGCCAGGCCGCAGCCGGCGGCGCGGGGCCCGGCCCCGGGGGGGACACCGTTGCTGCGCAGTACCTCGCGGACGTCCAGGATCAGGGAGAACACCTCCTGGTTGCGGTCCTCCCCTTGCTCGTCCCAGGCCCGCTGCTCGGCCTCCACGGCCATGCGGTCCTCGGCGAACACCCGCTCGGTGAACCGCCGGATGAGCGGCCGGGCCAGGTGCAGGGCGGCGGGGACGCGCGGTTTCTCGATCATGAGCAGCCCGTAGGTGTGGCACCTGCGCTGCTCGGCGTCCTCGGGCACATAGGCGACCCAGAGGCGGAAGGCGGGGCGTTCGGCGTTCTCCGGGACCAGGTCGAGCGTCTGGTAGGGGTACTCGGTGCGGATGGTCATGACGTCGCGGGAGTCGCCGCCGCCGATGCCCTCGGCGGCCAGCAGACTGGCGCCCCGGTTCCGCTTCCCGCCGGTGTGGGTGAACAGGTACCTGGCCTCCACCGACCGGGCGTCGGTGCGGTGGTCCAGCAGTTGCGGGTGGAGCCTGCCGACGACGCCCCGGTGCAGGAACTGGTGGTTCATGTCGAGCAGGTTCTCGTGCATGAACGAGTAGTGGCAGCGCACGGTCCGCGCGTAGGTCAGGGTCAGATAGCGGGGTGAGCCGAAGGCCGGCAGCTCGGGCAGCGGTGTCCCGGCCGCCCGGGCCGGGTCGCCCGGGAAGACGAACACCAGGCCGTACGCCTCGCGCACGGGGTAACCGCGCACGCCGCGCGGCGGTCTGCGGTCGCCCTTGGACAGGTACGGGATCTGCGAGATGCGGCCGTCGCCGCGGTAGGCCCAGGCGTGGTAGCAGCAGCGCAGCGTCTCGCCCTCCACGACGCCCATGCTCAGCGGCACCTGCCGGTGGGCGCACCGGTCCTCCAGCGCGTGGACGGTGCCACTGCGTCCGCGGAAGAGCGCGATGCGCTCCCCGGCGAAGGAGGTCGCCCGCACCCGCCCGCGCCGCACACTGCGCGAGCGTGCGACCGGATACCAGTAGTCCGGGTTCGCCCCGACACGCCGCAGGTCGGTCACGGCGGAGGCCGGCGCGGGGTGCGGTGCGGGCCGGTCGTTGCCGGTCACGGCCGCGGAGGCCCCGCCCGGGGAGGTTCCGGCCGGGGAGGTCCCGGCCGTGGAGGTCCCGGTCCTGTCGGTGTCGGTCATGCCTCTCATCGTGGCGGCCGCCTCCCGCACGCGCCCTGCCCGGCGCGTACGGACGGGTGAGGCGCGCGACCGGCGATTCAGTGGCCGACGGGCGGCGCGAAGCAGCCGGTCTCCCGGTAGGGGCCGTTGGCCCGCGCGTCGACGTTCGGCGGCTGCACGAACGCGGTGACGCAGGCGTCGTCGTGGACGCGCAGCGCGACGCGCGCCCCCTCGGGCGTGACGTACCGGCCGTCCTCGTAGCGCGAGAGCATCGCCGTGACGGTGAGGGTGCCGCCGAGCCGGGTGCCGTCCGCGCCGACGCGCTCCTCCTCGTAGCCGAGCCGGAGCAGGGCCGTCTTCACGGTGGCCGGGTCCCACCGCCGCTGCTCCCACAGCCGCCGCAGCACCGGCCTGATCCGGTCCGCCTCCCGCTCGGCGTCCCGCGCGTGCCCGGGGGACATCGCGCCCGGCCGGCGGTGGGCGTTGTTCTCGCCGTGGTGCGGGGCGCCGTCACCGGCCCCGGGTTCCACGTACGGCGAAGCACCCGGGGCGGTGGAGGAGGGCGGCCCGCCGGGGGCGGCCCCGGGCCGTGCGTCCGGGGCGCGCAGCTCACCGCATCCGGTGAGGGCCAGGGCCCCGGCGAGGGCCAGGGTGGTGGCGAGCGGGGCACGGCGCGCGGCCGTCGAGGCGGGCATGGGGCCACCCTCTCATCGGCGGCCGCCGCCCGGACAGGCCGTCAGGCGTACGCCGCCCAGTCCACGATCGGCACGGCCGCGCCGGCGGCCTCGCGGCCCCGGCAGTGGGCGTGGTGCCTGCGGGCGATGCCCTCCAGGTCGATCCGGGAGCCGAAGGCGGGGTGGGCGGCCAGCCGGCGTGCGTAGGCCCACAGGCGGGGGTGGCCGGTGATCCGGTGGACCGCGGCGGCGTCCAGGTGGTGGCGGTGCACGGTGTCCAGCTGCAGCAGGGTGGTCCACGCCTGCACGTCGGCGAGGGTGAGCCCGTCGCCCAGGAGGTACTCCCGCCCGTCGAGCCGCCGCTCCAGCTCGTCCAGCGCGTCCAGCAGCGTGGCCAGCGCGGTGGCGCGGTCGGCGGGGTCGCCGTCCCACCGCCCGGCGCGCTGGGCCGCCGCGGCGATGCCCCGCTCGCAGAGCAGGGCCACCTCTTCGACCGCCTCTTCGGCGCCGCACGGAAGAAGCTCGGGTCCGTCGCCGCCGAACCGCCGGGCGAGGTCGCGCAGGATGTCGGGGGCGTGGGTGCTGACGATCCGTCCGGTCCAGCCGTCGCTGAGCACGGGCGCGGCGGCCGGCCCGGGGTGCTGGTGGGCGCTGGCCTCGTACAGCGGGCGCAGGGCCCGGTGTCCCCCGCCGGGTGCGTCGGGCACGGCCGGCAGCAGCGTCACCGGGACGGCGTCGTCGAGGCCGAGCAGGCCGTGCGCGACGGCGATCTGCACGGAGTGGGGACACGACAGGACGAGGTGCAGCCGGTAGCGGCGGGACGCGGCGTAGTAGCCGCTGCGCGCGTCACGGCCGATCCTGCTCCGGAAGGTCGGCTCGGCGGTCGGGAAGGTGGCGGACATGCGTCTCCCTGAGGGCTCGGTCACGGACGGACGACGGTGTCGGCGCGCGGCGGACGGGCGCCGCGTGCGTGCGACTCGCCGCACTGCACACCCGCACCAGGTCGATGTGCCGGCGTGACGTCAGCCGGGGCAGTGACCGCAGGACGAGACGGACGGCGTCGCTCCCGAGGTCCGCTGCGCCCATGATTTCCCTACCGATTCCCTAGGATTCCTCTACGGAGTGTCGGGCCGTGGCGACGGCGCGTCAAGAGGCCGGTCCCCGCGGGCCGGGAGCGTGCCACCGCCACCGGCACCGCGGGCGCCGGGTCACCGCTCGTCGCGCAGGCGGGCCGCCAGGGCGGTCAGCGCCTCGGTCTCCTCCGTGTGTCCCAGGGCGGTCAGCCGGGCGACCGCCGCGTCGAGGCGGGCGAGGGCGGGGGCGGGGCGCTCCAGGTAGATGCCCTCAACGGCGCCCGCCAGGCGCACGCACTCGGCCCATTCGCCGGCCCGGTCGCCGTCGGTGCCGGGCTCGCCGAGCAGGGCGAGGGCCTGCTCCAGGGCGGCCAGCGACTCCTCGTGGGCACCGGCGTAGGCGTTGACCCGGCCGTGCTCGTAGGCCAGGGCCGTGTCCAGGGGACGGCCGTGCGCCTCGTACCCGGCGGCGCGGGCCTCGTCGGCGACGCGGCCGGCGTCGGCGAGGAAGGCGCGGGCGCCGGCGAGACCTTCGGGACCCTGCTGCTGGGCCTGGAGCCGGGCGAGTTCGCGCAGGCAGTTGCTGAGCAGTTCGTAGCGCGGGTCCCGGGCGTGGGCGGCGAGCGCCTGGCCGGCGGCCTCCCGGGCCCGGTCGAACTCGCCGGACTCGCCGAGGAGTACGGCCGTCTCGGCGGCGATCATGGCGTGGCTGCCGGGGTCGTCGTCCCAGCCGGCCGACTCGGCCGCGAGGGCGGCGAACTCCGCCGTGGCGGCCTTGAGGTCCTCCCCCGCGTGCAGCGCGCGGGCGCGGGTCAGGCGCAGTTGGGCGACGAGCCGCTCGTCCAGTTCCCCGGCGGCGACGGCCGGTTCGGCGAGCAGCGAGTCGAGCAGCGCGATGCAGTCCTCGACCCGGCCGAGGTCGAGGCTGAGCTGGGCGGCGTTGCTGTAGGCGCAGTAGGCGTCCGTCCGGCTGCCGCGCCGCAGTTCCAGCTCCGCCGAGCGGGTCAGGTGCCGCAGGGCGTCGTCGGGGCGGCCCAGGCGCATGCAGGCCTCGGCCAGGTCGCCGTGGAGGCGGGCCGTGTCGATCGCGTCGGCGGGCCACTCGGCGGCCAGGCGCAGGCCCTCGGAGAGGTCGGCGTGCGCCCCCTCGGCGTCCCCGAGGCCGAGCCGGAGCCGGCCGCGCAGGCTGAGCGTGCGGGGCAGGTGCCAGGCG
The DNA here is from genome assembly GCF_044540565.1 of Streptomyces sp. NPDC085931. Lineage (NCBI taxonomy): Bacteria > Bacillati > Actinomycetota > Actinomycetes > Kitasatosporales > Streptomycetaceae > Streptomyces > Streptomyces sp. NPDC085931. The sequence goes on along the minus strand of NZ_JBITSK010000006.1, from coordinate 377,967 downwards.
GGTCCCTGGGCCCTGAGCCGGTCGAGGAGGGCGTCGGTCTCGGTGACGGCGGCGGGCAGGTCGCCGGACATGGCGAACGTGCTGGCCCGCAGCAGCAGGGCGCCGGAGACCTGCCCGATGATGCCGTGCCGGCCGGCGAACGCCAGCAGCAGGTCCGCCTCGGCGAGGACGGGCGCGGCGTGCTCGTCGCCGCCCGTGGTCTGCAGGCGCAGGGCGAGCGCGGTCACGCGCAGCCGCAGCAGGCGGGCCTCCTGGTGCGGGCTGAGGCCGGGGGTCTGCTCGTGCAGGCGCACGATCGACGCGTGGGCGGCGGTCAGCGCGGCGGCCTTGGCCTCGCTCGCGCCGTCGCCGTCGCCGTCCGCGGGGAGTTCGGCGGTGGCGAGCAGGGCGCAGGCGCGGGAGATCGCCGCGTCGCCCGGCCGTCCGGCGTCCTCGTACAGGGCCGCGGCCTCCTCGTGCAGGGCGGCGGCGTCGGCGTACTCGTCCCGCTCCCCCGCGCGGCCCGCCTCGTCGTCCAGCAGGTCCGCGCGCAGCCGGACGAGCGGTCCGACGGTCGCGTCGTCGGGATGGACGTAGGCGCGGTCGGCGACGCGGGTGCGCAGCCTCGCCCAGCAGGCCCGGGCGTCCGGGTGCCCCAGCTCGTCCAGTTCGCGGGCCCTGCGGATGAGGTCGGGCAGCGCCTCGGGGACGGCGTCGGCCGCGGGGGCGGTGGGCGCGGCCGCCGGGGCGGCCGGGGCCAGTTCGTCCAGGGCGCGGGTGCGCAGGGTCAGTTCGAGCGCGTCCAGGACAGGGGCGCGGTCGAGCCGGGTGCGGCGGCGGTCGGCGTGGGTGGTGGTGCCGTTGCGGGCGTCGAAGCGGGCGGCGAGGTCGTCGGCGCGGCCGCCGGCCTCGGCGCGCAGGCCGGCGACCGTCCAGATGCGGCCCGCGTATCCGGCGGCGGGCAGGTCGCCGTGGCCGAGCGACTCGACGCGCCGCAGGAGGACCTCCACGCCGGTGAGGAAGTCGAGCTGGTCCAGCGGCGAGTCGACCTCGTCGAACAGGTTGCGGTTCTCGGCGAGCAGTTCCAGGCCGCGCGCCTCGTTGCCGGTGAGCGCGCAGAACTCCAGGTGCCGGCCGACCTCCGCCGACATCGAGGGGTTGCGGCGGCAGCCGCGGTAGCCGGCCAGGTGCAGTTCGCGGGCCCGGTCGGCGCGGCCGGTGCGCAGCAGGGGCAGCAGGGCGTGCGAGACGGAACGCGCCGGTTCCTCCTGGCAGGACTCCTTGCCGGCGAGGACGGGCTCCCAGACGCGCAGCGCCCGTTCGTCGTCGCCCGCGGCGAGGTGGTACAGGGCCCGCTGGCACGTCTCGCAGGCCTCGCAGTCGCTGAGCCGGGTGCGGGCGCGAGCCGCCCACAGCTCGTAGGCGAGGGTGGTGTCCTCACCGACGTGGGCGGCGAGCTGGTAGGCCTGCCCGTAGTAGGGCTGGAGCCCGAGTCCTTCCTTCTCGTACCGGTCGCGCATCTCCGTCAGCCACTGGCGCAGGCTCGCCAGTGGTATCTCGGGCAGCTGGCGCAGGGCGTGGGCCACCCACTTGAACCGCCAGAACAGCTGGTGGCGCAGGCGCTCGTCGAAGACGTCGGGCTGCTCGTCGAAGAGGGTGAGCAGCCGGGCGAAGACGACGGGGGACTTCCGGGGCTCGGAGCCGTAGGTGTAGGCCTCCTGGAGTTCGAGCAGGGCGTGGACGAGCGGCACGGGCTCGTCGAACTGCTCGGCGGCGTCGACGAGTTCCTCGGCGGTGACGGTCCGGGTGCGGCCGTAGGGGCGCTGGTCGTTGTCCTGGAGCGCCTGGTACAGCTCGTCGGTGGTCTGGGGCGTGGTCGGCATCGTCAGCTGTCCTTGCGCAGGGCGTGGGCGAGAAGGTCGAGGAAGGAGCGGTTGATCAGGCTCGACTCGGCGGGCCGGAGCGGGCGGCGGGACAGCATCGCGGCCTGCCCGTAGAGGGCTTCGGCGCTGGTGCGGGCCAGCTCGGGCTCGTCGATGGTGACGGCGGTGCGCACCAGCGGGTTCAGCTGGTTGAGGATCAGCTGGGCCCGCGGGGCCTCCTGGCGCAGGGCGCCGAGGATGTCGCCCCACAGGCCGCCCTCCTGTTCCCGGGCGAGGCGGGAGCGGGTGCGCTCGTGCCGGGCCTCGCGGCTGTCGACGAGGAGCGCGGGCGCCGAAGCCGGCTGGAAGGTGCGCAGCGCGACGTCGCAGTCGAAGACGGCGAGCGCGTCGCGCGCCTGGGCGAGGTAGGCCGCGGCGGCGAGTTCCGTCTCGCGGTCGACGGGGTCGAGGTGGGCGGTGAGGGTGGCCGGGTCGAGGTCGGCGACGGTGGCCTCGGGCCTGATCTCGGGGAGCCGGTGGACCAGTTCGCGGTCGTAGGTGTATCCGCCGTTGACGACGCCGAGTCCGGCGGCCGAGGCGATGGCGGCGACCTGCCGGAACTCCTCCACGCTCGACGTCACGAGCACCGTGCGGTGGGTGCGCGCGAACTCGTCGAGGGTGGTGTGCCCGTCGGTGGTCTCGAACGGCAGCCAGGGCAGCAGCATCCGCAGGATCTCGTCGTCGTGCACGGCGAGCGACTTGACGGCCAGGTGGTGGGCCTGGAGGAAGCGGTGCAGCAGGTCCGGGTCGCTGGCGGCGGCCCGGGCGATCCAGTCGCGCAGCCGCTCGGCGAGGGCGTCGCGCACGGCGGCGAGGGTGTCGTCCTCGTACAGGGACTCGCGGGACGCCGTCGGGCGCAGGCTCTCGGCGTCGACGACGCAGCGGACGAAGAACGCCCAGTCGGGCAGGATCTCCTCGGCCTGCTCGGACAGCAGCATGCCCTTGACGTGCACGCGGTGGCCGTGGCGGCGTCCGGCCGGGACCGTCTCGGGCAGCACGCAGGCGATGCCCTTCAGGCCGACGGCCGGCAGGTCCAGCTCGATGGTGTCCAGCGGTGTGAAGCCGAAGACCTCCTCGCCGTACGCGGCCAGGGCGCGGGAGCGGGCTCCCGGCGTGGGGTGGGTGCGCGCCCAGGGGGCGGGCTCGGGGTTGACGGACGTGCCCGGGGCGCCGGGTCCGGCCGTGCCGTCGTCGAAGGTCACCGGGTGGCGCAGCAGGGAGCCGAAGTGGCGGGCCAGGGCGTGCACCTGCGCCGGGCGGGTCCACTCGCCCGCGTCGGCGCGGGGGGTCAGCGTGACCGTGGTGCCGGGCCGGGGGCGGGCGGAGGCGGGCAGGGTGCGGACGGTGTAGCTGCCGTCGCCGCGCCCGCGCCACTCCACGGCCGGGGCGTCGGGGGTGCGGGCGGAGCGGCTGAGGACATGGATCTCGTCGGCGACCAGGAAGCAGGAGAGCAGGCCGATGCCGAACTGGCCGATGAAGTCGCCGCGCTGCTCGGCTATGCCCTCGGCGCGCTTGCTGCTGCGGCCGATGGTGGCGAGGAAGCGGTGGACGTCGGCCTCGGTGAGTCCGGCGCCGTCGTCCTCGACGCGGACCACGGCGCCGTCGGCGTACAGGCGCACGCCGAACGCGCCGGTGGGGGCGTCGGGTTCGAGGGTGTGCCGGGCGGTCAGCGCGTCCACCGCGTTCTGCAGGAGTTCGCGCAGATAGACGCGGGGGCTGGAGTAGAGGTGGTGGGAGAGGAGGTCGACGAGGCCGCGCAGATCCACCTGGAAGGTGCGGTCGGCGCCGGCCGGGGTCGCCGGGGTGTCGGGAAGAGTCATCGGGCGGTTCCGGGGTGGGAGACGGACGGGGTGACGAGGGGGGCGCCGCGCGGACCCGGACGGGTCCGGCGGTCGTTCGGGCTCCGGGCCGGTGCGCGGTGCGCCGGCGGCCCGCCGGGCAGTCGCGTGCGGCGGGAGAGCCGTACCAGGAGCTCGGTGGGGGGTGGAGTTCGTGGGGCGGGCCTTGCGGTGGGGCCGGACCTGGCGGTGGGGCGGAGGGCCGGACCTGGCGGTGGGGCGGAGACCTGACCAGGCGGTGGGCGGAGAGCCGGACCCCCCCGTGGTCGGAGGTCTGACCTCGCCGTGGGGCGGAGGTCCGTCCTCGCCGTGGTGGCGGGGCAGCCCGCGTGACCGGGGCGGGGCGGGGCGGGCCTTGCGGCCGCCGCCATGGGGTCGACCCCGGCGACCGGGCCCGCTCAGGCCTTGCGGTGGTGGCGGGCGAACTGCTTCTCGGGTTCCGCGAAGTACGTCCACGGCCACGCGGTGTAGGCGCCGTCCAGGGTCCGGAAGACCCGCCGGACGGTGTGCCGCTCACCGGCCAGCGACAGGGCCATGGCGAACATGTTGAAGTCGTGCTGCCAGCCCGGGCGCCACACGTACGCGGGGTGGAGGATGCTGTGGTCGGCGGCCTCGCGCAACTGCGCCCGGATCTCGTCGGTCTGGAGGTGGTCCCCGCGGTCCGCCTCGACCCACTCCTCGATGTACGCCATGGCGATCAGACAGCCGAGACGGTGTCCGTGCGGGGCGCGGGAGCACACCTCCTGGGCGTACGCCAGCGCCTGGCCCGGTTCGCCGCCCCAGCGGGGCTGCAACTGCGACAGCCACTCCAGATGCGTCTCCAGGTCCAGCGGGTCGCGGCGCAGGGCCGCGTCGAGCCGGGCCTCGGTGACGGCGGGGCCCAGCGACATCCCGCGGCCCGAGGTGAGGAGCCGGCGCCACGGCGTGACCCAGTCGGGGCGCAGCTCGGCGGCCTCCAGCAGGTGCTCCTCGGCGATGCGGAGCCGCTCGTGGAAGATCCGCCACTGCTCCGGCGTGACGTCCACGGCGCGCGCGGCGGTGCGGGCCTCCCAGCCCCAGCTCACATGGCGTGTGCCGGAGATGAGCAGGGCGGTCGCCCGGTGCTCCTTGTCCTCCTCCACGGCCCGGACGATCCAGTCCTGCACCCCGTCCAGGTCGGCGAGTTCGCCCAGGACCTGGTGGTCGCGGCCGAGGTCGAAGGGGGCCAGCGCCGCCTTGACGGCCTGCCAGTCGCCCGCGTCGGCCGCCTCCACCAGGGCGAGCACCCGGGCGTCGCCGAGCGCGCGCAGCGGGTACGTCCCGTCCTTCCGCCTGCGCGGGACGGGAAGGGCGTGCGGATCCCCCGCGGGTCTCTCCTGGCCCCTGCCGAACAGCCTGCCGAACATGCCGCGCCCTCCCCTGGTCCCGCGTGATCGTCCGGAGCAGCATAAACGGCACCTACGACAGCGCTTCCACAGGGTTTTCACCGGGGCTTCACGTCCCGGGCGCACGGGGAGCAGGCCCCTTGCACCCCGCCCCACCGGCGGACGGAGGGCTCGCGCTACGCGGTGTCCAGGTCGGCGTACACCAGGTGGTGGTCCGAGTACGGGCTGGGATGCACCCGGTGGCCGAGGGGGGTGATGCCGCGCAGGAAGACGTAGTCGAACCTGAGCTGCCAGTCGGTGGTCGGCTCGCAGCCGCCGGCGGCGGGGCGGCACCGGGTGTCCGCCTCCACCGCCAGCTGCTGCAGCGGGGTGAGTTCGGGGGCGTCGGGGACGGCGTTGAAGTCGCCGATGAGGACGGCGCGTTCGTGCCGGGCGGCGGCCGCGGCCAGGACCCGGACCTGTGCGGCCCGGACCGACTCCTGGCGTCGCTGGGCGAGGTGGGTGTTGAAGACGCGCACGCGTTCACCGTCCACGGTGGTGGTCACGGCCATGTATCCGCGGTCCTCGGAGCCGCCGTCGGGGTACTCGACGTTGACGGCGTCGGTCATCGGGGCCGCGGAGAGGATCGCCTGGCCGAAGGCGCCCGGGCTCCACGGCGCTCCCCCGCACCGGCCCCACTTGCGCAGCACCGACCCGTACTCGACGTGGTAGACCAGCCCGTGCAGGTTCCTCAAGTGCTCCCGGATGGCCTCGACATCACGGACGCAGGCCTCCTGCATGCCGATGACCTGCGGGGCGTACGCGGCGATCTCGGCGGCCCGGTCGGCGTTGCCCGCATCGCACGGGTTGCAGATGTTCCACGTCGCGACCCGGTTCGGTACAACGTCCTTGACGGCTCCCACGGGCAGGGACGCGCCGAGCAGGGCACCGCTCGGCGCACTGGGGCCGACGAGCGCCATGCAGACGACGGTCATCACGCCCACGAGCCACCGCGCGCACCTTCCGAGCACCACAGCCTCCTCACACCGGTCCTCCCATAGTGACCCGTGCGGCAGCGGTGTTCGCCCGGAATTGCAAGATCGACGAAGGGAGACGCACGACCATGAGGATCATCGTCGTCGGTGCCGGTGTGCTGGGCGTGAGTGCCGCGAGGCACCTGTCCGTCGCCGGCGCGGAGGTCCTGCTGCTGGATCACCGGGGGGCCGGGACGGGCACGAGCGCGACGACGTTCGCCTGGGTCAACTCCCACCGCAAGCACGACCTGGACTACCACCGGCTGAACGTCGCCGGGATGGCGGAGCACGCCAGGCTCGCCGAGCGGCTGCCGGGGCCGCGGTCCTACGTCCCGAGCGGGGCGCTGGTCTGGGCGGACGAGGCGGGCGAGGAGCGGCTGGCGGGCGATGTGGCCCGGCTGCGGTCCCTCGGCTACCCGGCGCACCCGGTCACGCGGGAGGAAGCCGGGCGGATCGCCGGCGGCGTGCGCGTCCCGGCGACCGTCACGGCCGTCGCGCACTTCCCCGGCGAGGGCTACGTGCTGCCGGACCTCTTCCTGGCGAACCTGCTGTCGGACGCCGAGCGGCACGGCACGCGGTTCGCGCCGGGTGAGGTCGTGGACATCGACGACGGGCCGGGCGGAGTGTCCGTGGCCCTCGCCGGAGGCGGAGTCGTCCGGGGCGACCGGGTCGTCCTGGCGGCGGGCCGCTGGACGGAGCGGCTGGCCGCACGGGTCGGGATCGCCGTCCCGATGGTGACGGACACCGCCCGCGGATCGCAGCCGGTGGGCCTGCTCGGCTACGTCCGCTCACCGGCGCTCGGCCTGCGCTGCGTGATCCACGGCCCCGGCCTCAACCTCCGCCCCGCGGCGGGCGGGCAGACCGTCGTGCAGGCCCTCGACGTGAACGCGCTCGTCGACCCGGCGGCCCCTCCGTCCCCGGACGGGGAGATCGCCGCCACCCTCGCCCGCCGGTTCCGCGCGCTGCTGCCCGCTCCCGGCCCGGCGCCGCGGATCGACCTGCGCGTCGGCCTGCGCTCCCTGCCGGCGGACGGTCACACCGTCGCCGGCCCCGCCTCGGCCCGCTCCCGGGTCTACTGCCTCGTGTCGCACAGCGGGATCACGCTGGCGCCGCTGCTGGGACGGCTGGCCGCGGCGGAGATCACGAGCGGCCGGGAGCAGGACCTCCTGCGGCCGTTCAGACCCACCCGGTTCGCCGGGGTGCGGCGCCGGGACGTCGAGGTGGACCAGCGGGCCACCGCGCCGGGCGATCAGTGACCCGGTCCGCGTCTCAGCGCACCCTGCCCCGACGCCGCAGCGGTGCCGCCGGCAGTTCGGGAGCGGGCAGCGGATCCCCGTCGTACCCCTTCACCTCACCGAACCGGGAGCCTTCCATCCAGTCCTGGCGCGCCTGTTCGATCTCCTCCTGGGAGCGGCCGATCCAGTTCCAGAACATGATCAGCTCCTCGTCGAACGGCTCACCGCCGAGGAGCATCAGGCCCGCGTCCGACTCCGCCCGCAGGGGCAGTTCGCGGCGTCCGCAGCCCAGGTAGAGCATCGAGCCGGGCAGCACCGGGACGCCGTCGACGTGAGCCTCGCCGGACATGGAGAGCACCGCGTACTCGAAGTCCGGTTCCAGGGGCAGGCGCACGTCCGCGCCCCGGGTCAGGGCCAGGTCGGCACCGACGATCGGGGTGTAGGCCGTGCCCGGCGAGGTCACGCCGTCCGGGGTGCCCAGGATCGGCGTGGCGGTCAGGCCGGGCGCCGTGACGAGCGGCAGGCCGGCATGGTGCTCGAAGCGCGGTTCGGTGTGGCGGTGGCTGTCGGGCAGGGCCACCCACAGCTGCGCGCCGTGCAGGAAGCGGGCGTGCGAGCGAGGGCTCTCCTCGGAGTGGCTGATCGCCCGGCCCGAGGTCATCAGGCCCAGTTCGCGCGGCCGGATGGTCTGGAGGCTGCCGGTGGAGTCGCGGTGCAGCACCTCCCCCTCGTGCAGCCAGCTCACCGTCTGCAGCCCCATGTGGGGGTGCGGGGGCACCTGCATGCCGGGCTCGTCGGCGATGTCGTCCGGGCCGTAGTGGTCGACGAAGCACCAGGCGCCGACCATCCGGCGCCCCAGGTTGGGCAGCAGCCGGCGGACCTCGCTGGACTCGCCGAGCCGGACGTTCCGGGGGCTGAGGAGTTCACGGACCGGCTCCGCCACCACGAAGCCCCGGCCCCCGTACACGGCGGGAGCCGTCTCCCGCTCGAGATTGCTCATGGCGCTCAACCTAGTGCGGGGGACGCCTCCGCGTCAGCGTGTCACCCGGCCGCGCCGACGACGTCCCGCCGCCCTGACAGGCACCGCCGACCAGTAGTGGAATATTGAACCAACAGGCTCGGTTGACGTCCTCGAAGGAGGTCACCAGTGAACACGACCTACGAGCCGGCCTACTACGACCACGGAACTCCGGCGGAGCGCTGGGAGCGCGCGCAGCTGTTCTTCGACGCCCAGGACTACGCCGCCGCCGCGCGCGTCCTCGTCGGGCTGGTCGAGGAGGCGCCCGAGCAGACCGGGCCGCGGCTGCTGCTGGCCCGCTCCTACTACCACTCGGCGCAACTGCGCCGTGCCGAGGCCGAGTTGCGGACGATCGTCGAGCAGGACCCGGTCGAGCACTACGCCCGGCTGATGCTCGGCCGGACGCTCCAGCGGCAGAGCCGGCACGAGGAGGCCGAGCCGCACCTGCGGGTCGCCGCCGCGCTCGCCGGTGACTTCGCCGGGCTCTGACCGGCACGGACACCACCACGGGTGCCCGGCTCCCTCCGTGGGAGCCGGGCACCCGCGCGTGCGCGACGACCTAGCGCGCCGGGGTTCCGCTCCCGTACGTCCGCCGCCCCCGCCGGTGGGCGATCTCGCCCAGCAGGATGTCGACGGCGAGGAACACCGCCAGCGGGATGCCGAACAGCGGCAGGAAGTATCCCAGGACGGCCACCCCCGCCAGCAGCGGCACCAGGAGCTGCGGCGGCACGTGCTGCCAGGCGCCGCGCGGCACCGGCCGCCCGAAGGCGCCGCCGCGGCCGCGCTGCCACCACATGCGGTAGCCCCAGACGATCAGCAGGACGAGGCAGAGCGCGAGCCCCATGAGCAGGATCTGGTTGACCGGGCCGAACAGGATGCCCGTGTGCAGGTCGATGCCCCAGCGGGTCAGCTTCGCGAGCACCGGGAAGTCCGCGAACCGCACGACGTCGGTGACCTCGCCGCTCGCCGGGTCGACCGCGACGGCGTCCTGCTTGGTGGGCCAGCTGCGCTGCACCTGCCGGACGACGTACGCCGAGTCCGCGTCGGCCGGCGGCACGATCTCCACCGGGTCGCCCAGGCCCTCGGCCCGCGCCGCCGCCAGGACCTTGTCCAGGCCCACGCCGTGCGCGGCGTCCCCGGCCCGCCCGGCGGCGGCGCCGTGGCCGGAGTGCTCGCCGCCCGCCGCCGACACCGAGGGGGTGGCCTGGCCCAGAGAGGTGCGCAGTTCGTCGATGGTGGCACCGGCGTAGGCGGACCAGGTGAGACCGGTGGCCGAGAGGAAGAAGAACCCGGCCGCCGCCCAGACGCCGACGCTGCCGTGCAGTCCGAGGGTGCGGCGCCGCCCCGTCGTGCCCCGCAGCCTGCGCCGGGCCCGGCGGCGGGAGAACCACAGCACCAGCCCGCCGACCGAGATCACCCACAGCCAGCTGGCCGCCAGTTCGCTGTACAGCCGCCCGCTCTCCCCCAGGTGCAGGTCCCGGTGGAACTTGTCGATCCAGGTGCGCAGGGGCAGCGCACCGGTCGAGCCGTACTGTTCGAGGGCGCCGCGCACCTCGGCGGTGTACGGGTCCACGAACACGGCGAGCGTGTAGTCCTCGTCGACGCCCGGGACGCCGGACAGCATCACCCTGGTCGTCGCGCCGGCCTCGGGCGAGGGCCGTACGGCGGAGACCGTGCCCTCGGGGTGGGCCTTGCGGGCGGCGGCGACCTGCTCGCCGACGGGCAGCTTCTCCCGGCCGACGGGGACGGTGAGTTCGTGGTCGTACACGATCTTCTCGGCCTGGAACGAGGCGGCGTACAGCAGGCCGGTGACGGCGGCGACGAGGAGGAACGGCGCCACCAGCACACCGGCGTAGAAGTGCAGACGGAGGACCAGCGGGCGCAGGGGCGCCCAACTGCTCCTCGGCGGGGCCGGGGTGGCGGACTGCGGGGCCTCGTCCGTGGTGGTCGAGGGAGCGGTGGTCATCGGCGGGCTTCTCCGGGGGACGTCTTCTGGGCCGTTGCGGTGCAGGAGTCGGAGCGCGGGGCCGTCCGGTTCCCGGAGTGCGGGTGTGTCGTGCGCCACACGGCGGCGGCCGGTCCGTGTCATCCTGACGCGATGGGAACTCCGAGCGAAGCCGCACCCCTGGCCGAACGGGTCGAGGAACTCCTCACCGGTGAGGGCCCGTTGCCCATCGTGGCGGCGGGTGATCCGGTGCTGCGGCGCGGCACCGAGCCGTACGACGGCCAGTTGGGGCCCGCCCTGCTGGCCCGGTTCGTCGAGGCGCTGCGGGTCACGATGCGCGCGGCGCCCGGGGTCGGCCTCGCGGCGCCGCAGGTGGGGGTGGAGCTGCGGATCGCGGTGATCGAGGATCCGGCGCCGGTGCCGGAGGAGGTGCGGCTCGCGCGGGGGCGGGTGCCGCAGCCGTTCCGGGTGCTGGTCAACCCCGCCTGCACACCCGTCGGCGACGAGCGGGCCGCGTTCTTCGAGGGCTGCCTGAGCGTGCCCGGCTGGCAGGCGGTGGTGGCGCGGCCCGCCCGGGTGCGGCTGACCGGGCAGGACGAACGCGGGCACGCGCTGGACGAGGTGTTCACGGGCTGGCCCGCGCGGATCGTGCAGCACGAGACGGACCATCTCGACGGGGTCCTGTATCTGGACCGTGCCGAGCCGCGTTCGCTGTCGTCGAACCGGGCGGTGACGGAGCGCTGGGCTCAGCCGACGCCGGAGGAGGCCGCGCGGGCACTCGGCTTCGAGCTGCCGTGACGCCGGCCGCCGCGGAACCGGGAGGCATTCGGCGGGCGCTTCCCTTCCGGGGCGGGTGAGAAGACCGGCGCGGCCCACGGGGCCGGCCCGGTGGGCCGCGCCGCGGGCGTGCCGCTCCCCGCCGAGCCCGGTGACCCGCACCGCGCCGGGGTCGAGGCCCCGGCTCAGCTGTCCCGGTACGCCTCCAGCAGGCGCAGCCACACCTCGCTGATCGTCGGGTAGGAGGGGACGGCGTGCCAGAGGCGGCCGATCGGGACCTGCCCGGCGACGGCGATCGTCGCGGAGTGGATGAGTTCGCCGACGCCGGGGCCGACGAGGGTCACGCCGCGCAGGATCTCGTCCTCGACGTCGACCACCATCCGGGCGCGGCCCCGGTAGCCGTCGGCGTACAGGCCGGCCCCGGCGACGGAGGACAGGTCCACGTCGACGGCCTTCACCCGGTGTCCGGCCTGCTCGGCCTCGGCGAGGGACAGTCCGACGGCCGCGGCCTCCGGGTCGGTGAAGACGACCTGCGGGACGGCGGCGTGGTCGGCGGTGGCGGCGTGCGCGCCCCAGGGCTGGGCGGCGAGGTCCTCGCCGGTGGCCCGGGCGGCGATGGCGGCGCCCGCGATGCGTGCCTGGTACTTGCCCTGGTGGGTGAGGAGGGCGCGGTGGTTGACGTCGCCGACCGCGTAGAGCCAGTCGTGGCCGGTCACCCGGAGGCTGTCATCGACCGGCAGCCAGGAGCCCGGGTCGAGGCCGATCGTCTCCAGGCCGATGTCGTCGGTGCGCGGGGCGCGGCCGGTGGCGAAGAGGATCTCGTCGGCCTCGATGCGGTCGCCGCCGTCCGTGACCGCCACGACCGTGCCGTTCTCGCGCGTCACCGACTCCACCGACGTACCGGTGCGGACGTCGGCGCCCGCCTCGGTGAGCGCCTCGGCGATCAGCTCCCCGGCGAACGGCTCCATCCTGGGCAGCAGGCCCTTGCCCCGCGCCAGCAGGGTGACGCGCGAGCCGAGGGCCTGCCAGACGGTGGCCATCTCGGTGGCGACGACGCCACCGCCGACGACGATCAGCCGGCCGGGCACGGTCTTGGCGCTGGTGGCCTCCCGGCTGGTCCACGGCTGGACGGCGTCGAGCCCGGGCAGCGGGGGCAGGGCGGCGCGGCTGCCGGTGCAGACCGCCACCGCGTGCCGCGCGGTCAGGACGCGTTCGGCGCCGTCCGGGCCGGTGACCGTGACCGTGCGGGGGCCGGTGAGCCGCCCGTGGCCGCGGTGGAGGTCGGCGCCGATGGAGTCGAGCCAGCCGACCTGTCCGTCGTCGGTCCAGTTCGAGGTGTAGTAGTCGCGGTGGGCGAGGACCGCGGCCGCGTCGAGGGGGCCCTGCACCGCCTGGCTCAGGCCCGGCACGCGGCGGGCGTCCGCGCGGGCGATGACCGGCCGCAGCAGGGCCTTGCTGGGCATGCACGCCCAGTAGGAGCACTCGCCGCCGACCAGTTCGCTCTCCACGACCGCGGTGGTCAGGCCGGCCGCGCGGGTGCGGTCGGCGACGTTCTCCCCCACGGGCCCGGCCCCGAGCACCACGACGTCGTACGCGTTGGTTTCCGTTTCCGTCATGGGGTCAGTCTGGTGGGTGGTGTGCGCCCTGGCCACACGGGTAGGGGCGCGGAATACGTGCCCGGCCGGCCGTGTTGTGCCGACGGCTTGACCCCACCCAGGAAGAGGGATGTACGCCATGAGCAGCACCGTGGAGCTCACCAAGGAGAACTTCGACCAGACGGTCACGGACAACGAGTTCGTCCTGATCGACTTCTGGGCGTCCTGGTGCGGGCCGTGCAGGCAGTTCGCGCCGGTCTACGAGAAGGCGGCGGAGGAGAACCCGGACCTGGTGTTCGGCAAGGTGGACACCGAGGCGCAGCCGGAGCTGGCCGCGGCCTTCGGTATCCAGTCGATCCCCACGCTGATGATCGTGCGGGACCAGGTCGCCGTGTTCGCCCAGCCGGGCGCGCTGCCCGAGGCCGCTCTGACGGACGTCATCGGGCAGGCCCGGAACCTGGACATGGACGAGGTCCGCAAGGCGATCGCCGAGCAGCAGGCTCAGCAGCCGCGGCAGTCCGCCGAGTGACGGCCGCGGTGACGCGGGCCCGCGGGGGCAGTGCCTAGAAGGGGTACGGAGCCACGTCTCCGCGTACCGTCGTCCAGCGCAGTTCGGTGAAGGCCTCCAGGTTGGCCTCGCCGCCGAAGCGGGCGCCGGTGCCGGAGGCGGCCACTCCGCCGAAGGGCGCCACGGCCTCGTCGTTCACCGTCTGGTCGTTGATGTGGACGATGCCGGTGGGGATGCGCTCGGCGAGGTCCAGGCCGCGGGCCGGGTCCCGGGTGACGATGCCCAGGGACAGTCCGTAGGGGCTCTGCGCGGCCAGGGCCGCCGCCTCGTCCGCCGTGGTGAAGGAGCGGACGGGCGCCACGGGGCCGAAGACCTCCTCGGTGTAGGCCGGGGTGCGGTCGTCGACGTGGGCCAGGACCGTCGGGCGGTAGAACAGCTCCTCGTGGGTGCCGCCGGCGGCGATCTTCGCGCCCGCGGCCCGGCTGGAGTCGACCAGACCGCTGATCTTGGCGAGCTGGTGCGCGTCGATGACGGGGCCGAGGTGGACCTGGTCCCGGTAGGGGTCGCCCACGGCGAGCGAGTCCGCCTTGGCGGCCAGCCGCTCGACGTACTCGTCGTACAGGGACGCGTGCACCAGGTGGCGTCCGGTGGTCATGCAGATCTGGCCCTGGTGGAAGAACGAGCCCCAGGCGGCCGTGGAGATCACCGCGTCGAGGTCGGCGTCCTCCAGCACGATCATGGCGGAGTTCCCGCCCAGCTCCAGATGCGCCCGCTTCAGGTGGCGCCCGGCGGCCTCGCCCACGGCCCGTCCGGCGGCGGTGGAGCCGGTGAAGGAGACGATGGGCACGCGCGGGTCGGCGACCAGGGCCTGGCCGGCGTCGGGACCGCCGGGCAGTACGTGCAGCAGGTCCTGGGGCAGGCCCGCGGCGGCGAACACCGCGGCGAGGGCCAGCCCGCCGCAGACGGCCGTGCGCGGATCGGGCTTGAGCAGCACCGCGTTGCCCAGCGCCAGGGCGGGCGCGACGGACCGGATGGACAGGATCAGCGGCGCGTTGAACGGGGCGATGACCCCCACCACCCCGGCCGGGACACGGCGGGTGTACGACAGCCGGGGCGCCTCGCTGGGGAGCACCTGTCCGGCCGGGCGGGAGGCGAGCGCGGCGGCCTCGTAGCACTCCTGGGCGGCGACGTGCAGTTCGAAGTCGGCCTTGCCGGGGACGGAGCCGGACTCGCGGACGAGCCAGTCACGCAGTTCCGCGGCGTGCTCGGCGAACAGGTCACCGGCCTTGCGGAGCACGGCGGCCCGGGCGAAGTGCGGGGCGGCCGCCCAGGCGCGCTGGGCCTCGGCGGCCCGCGCGGCGGCGCTCGCGACGTCCTCGGGGCGGGCCAGGGCGAGGCTGCCGAGGGCCTGGCCGGTGGCGGGCTCGGTGACGGTGTACCCGGGCCCCGTGAGGGTGCGGGGCTGCCAGGTGCTGGCGTCGAGCAACGGCATGACGGCTCTCCGATCGATCGGTCACCGGCTGACGGGCGGGACGTCCCGTGGGTGCGTGGCCGGTTCGGCGGTCACGGGGCGGCGCGCGCGGCCCGGTCGCGCTCGGGTGCATCGCGGTCCGCGTGCCCGCACGCCCCTATGTTGTTGAGCGTGCAACATCCTAGCCGGGCGGCGCCGCGGAGACCCGGTCACCGGCCGTCCGCAGCGGCGTCGCGCCCGGTCAGCTGGACTCCCGGTGCAGCACCGTCGCCCCCAGCGCCTTGTGGGTCTCGGGCCGGGTACCCGGGGCGCGCACCGCGCGATCGACGAGTTCGGCGAGTTCCCGGCCGGAGGGCAGCTCCAGGTGCACGGTGCTCAGGCGCGGCCGCAGCAGCCGGCCCAGCATGAGGTCGTCCGCGCCGATCACGGCGGTCTCCTCGGGGATGCGTACGCCCTCGTCCTGCAGGGCCCGCATCAGCAGCATCGCGTACTCGTCGTTGTAGGTGAACACGGCGTCCAGGCCCAGGTCGCGCCAGCGGGCGGCGAGGCGGGCCGCGGCCTGTTCGTCGTAGGCGAGGGGCAGCTCGGTGACCGTGGCGCCGGTGCCGCGCACGGACTGGCGGACGCCGTCGAGCCGGGGCGCGGAGAACGCGTCGAGGCCGGGCTCCTGCGGGACGACCACGCCGATGCGGCGGCGGCCGCGGTCGTAGAGGTGGGCGCCCGCGCTGTGGCCGACGGCGTCGTGGTCCATGAGCAGGGCGTGGGCGCCCTCGATGGTCTCGGGGCCGAGGGTGACCACGGCCCGGGCGCCGGAGCGCTTGAGCACCGCGACGCCGCGGGGGCCGAGCCCGGAGCCGGGGACGAGGACGGCGACCGGCCGCAGCTCGGCCCAGGCCCGGGCGGCCTCGTCGCCGTGCGGGCCCCCGGTGCCGTGCTGTACGACCGTGTAGTCCAGGGCGGCGAGGGCGCCCTGGAGATCGCTGAGGAAGCGGCTGTAGAGCGGGCCGACGGGGAAGGTCGGCGCGGGGATCAGGACCATGCGGCTGTGCCCGGCGCGCAGGCTGCGGGCGGCCGCGTGCGGGACGTACCCGAGTTCGCGCGCGGCCTCGTGGACGCGGCGGCGGGTGGGCTCGCTGATCCGTACGGCGCTGGTGTTGTTCAGGACGTAGGAGACGGTCGCGCGCGAGACGCCGGCCAGACGGGCCACGTCGGCGCTCGTGGGCACGGAGCGCGACAGCGCGGGGGGCGCGGGCGTTTTCGGTATCTGCACCATGACGACGGAATCTTGGCAGAAGCCTCAACGCGCGCTTTCGGCGGGGGAGTTGTGAGGGCGCCGTGAGCGTTCACGGCCGGGGCGGGCCCTCAGTCCGGGCGGCCGGCCCCCGTGACCCGGTCGACCAGGTCGATCCACGCGTCCTCCAGCCGGGCCAGGGGCAGCCCGCACTGCTTGGTCAGGTGGTGCACCAGGGCCGGGTCGAGCTGGCCCAGCAGCGCGTGGGAGAGCAGTTCGCAGTCCGCCTCGGGGACCGCCTGCCGCAGGAGCACCTCGATGTGGTGGCGCAGCACCCGGCGGGCCGGGGAGATGTAACGGCGGTTCGCCCCGGGCTCCGCGGCCAGCTGAAGCTCCAGGTCGTCGGTCGAGCGGCGCAGCATCGCGAGGCCGAACGCCCGCAGCCGCTCCACGGGCGGCGCGCCGGGGCCGAGCGGCGGCGGGCCGCCGAGGAAGGCGGCCTGGAACTTCTTCTCGGAGTGGTCCAGCAGCGCCGTCAGCAGGCCCGTGCGGTCGCCGAACCGGCGGAACACCGTGCCCTTGCCGACGCAGGCCGCCGCGGCCACCGCCTCCATCGTGACGCCCTCGGCGCCGCGCTCGGCGACCAGCCGCGCGGCGGCCTCCAGCAGGCGGGCGCGGTTGCGGGCGGCGTCGGCGCGCAGGCACGGCTCGTCCGCCTCCAGGGCGGTGCCGAGCTGGAGCAGCTCGGGGTGGTCGACGGGCTCCTGGGGCGTCGGGAACGGTGGCGGGACGGTGGACATGCAGCCAGCGTAAAGCATCGGGAACAAAACTGGACCGCGGTCCGGTTAGGGTGCTACAACAATAAACGGACCTCGGTCCGGATTGTGACGGCAGTGTTTCACTGCAGTTTTCTCTACGTGGGAGTCAGCATGTCTGTTCGTATCCTCGCCCTCGTCGGCAGCCTTCGCGCCGGTTCGCACAACCGCCAGCTCGCCGAGGCCGCGGTCAAGCTCGCCCCGGAGGGTGCCGAGGTGAACCTCTTCGAGGGGCTCGCCGACATCCCGTTCTACAACGAGGACATCGACGTCGAGGGCAGCGTGCCGGCCGCCGCCGAGCGGCTGCGTGAGGCGGCGAACGCCGCGGACGGCCTGATCCTCTTCACGCCGGAGTACAACGGCACCATTCCGGCCGTCCTGAAGAACGCCATCGACTGGCTGTCCCGGCCGTACGGCGCCGGCGCGCTCACCGGCAAGCCGGTCGTCGTGGTCGGCACCGCGTTCGGCCAGTACGGCGGTGTCTGGGCCCACGACGAGACCCGCAAGGCCGTGGGCATCGCCGGCGGCAAGGTGCTCGAGGACGTCAAGCTGTCCATCCCGGGCTCGCTGACCCGCTTCGCGGAGACGCACCCGTCGGACGACGCCGAGGTCGCGGCGCAGCTGACGGAGGTCATCGCGCGTCTGCACGGCCACGCGACGGCGCCGGCTGCCGCCTGAGCGGGACGGGGTCGTCGCCCGCGGAGGGGCCGCCGCCGGTTTCGGCTGCGGCCCCTCCGGCGTGCCCGCGGGCGGCCGCGGGGCCATGCCGAGGGTCGGGGCCGTGTCGAATTCACGCCGGGCGCGGGTCCGTCGTGGCCGGTCGCGCAGTTCCCCGCGCCCCCGAGGGTGAGCGTCCCGGGGGTCGATAAACCGCCCGGGGCGCTCTGGTCGGTCCACCGAGCGGCCGTCTGAGCGGGTACGCCGGGTGCGGGTCCGTTGTGGCCGGTCGCGCAGTTCCCCGCGCCCCTGAGGGTGAGCGGCCCGCGGGTCGATAAACCGCCCGGGGCGCTCTGGTCGGTCCACCGAGCGGCCGTCTGAGCGGGTACGCCGGGTGCGGGTCCGTTGTGGCTGGTCGCGCAGTTCCCCGCGCCCCTGAGGGCGGGCGGCCCGCGGGTCGATAAACCGCCCGGGGCGATCCGGTCGGTCCACCGAGCGGCCGTCTGAGCGGGTACGCCGAGTGCGGGTCCGTCGTGGCCGGTCGCGCAGTTCCCCGCGCCCCTGAAGGTGAGCGCCCCGAGGGCCGGTAAACCGCCCGGGGCGCTCTGGTCGGTCCACCGAGCGGCCGTCTGAGCGGGTACGCCGGGCGCGGGTCCGTTGTGGCCGGTCGCGCAGTTCCCCGCGCCCCTGAGGGTGAGCGGCGCGGGGGCCGTCAGGCCGCTCGGGGGGTGTGGATCGGCCGGTCCGTGTCCGTCAGGGGGGTGCCCGTGGCGCCGTGGCGGGCGGCGATGATCTCCGCCGCGATGGACACCGCGGTCTCCTCCGGCGTCCGGGCACCCAGGTCGAGGCCGATCGGGGACCTCAGCCGGGCCAGCTCCGACGCGCTCACGCCCTCCTCGCGCAACCGCCGGGCGCGGTCCTCGTGCGTGCGGCGCGAGCCCATGGCCCCGACGTACGCGACCGGCAGCCGCAGTGCCTCCTTCAGCAGCGGCACGTCGAACTTCGCGTCATGGGTGAGCACGCACAGCACCGTCCGCCGGTCGGTCGGGGTGCCGCGCAGGTAGCGGTCGGGCCAGTCCACGACGATCTCGTCCGCGTCCGGAAAGCGGGCCCGGGTCGCGAAGACCGGGCGCGCGTCGCAGACGGTGACGTGGTAGCCGAGGAACTTGCCCGCGCCCACCAGCGCCGACGCGAAGTCGATCGCGCCGAAGACGATCATGCGCGGCGGCGGTACGGCCGACTCCACGAGCAGGGTGAGACCGCCCGGGCAGTGCGACCCGTCCTCGGACAGCTCGACCGTGCCGGTGCGGCCGGACTCCAGCAGGGCACGGGCCTCGGCGGCCAGGGTGCGGTCCAGGGCCGGGTGGCCGCCCAGACCGCCCTCGGGCGCGCCGTCGGGGCGTACGAGCAGTGCGCCGCCGAGCAGTTCCGCCGGTCCGCGGACCACGCGGGCCAGCGCGACGGGCTCGCCGCGCCCGGCGGCCGACACGGCGGCGAACGCGGTGGCGGCCCGCGGGGGCCGGGGCACCAGCGGCAGCGCGGCCGGCGGGGTCGGCGCCGGCGGTACCCCGACCGGCGGTGTCCCCACCGGCGCAGCCGCGGCTGACGGCGTCCGTACCGGTGGCGTCCCGGGCGACGGCGTCCGTACCGGTGGCGTCCCGGGCGACTCGTCCGGGCGGTCCGCCGTGAACGGGGTGATCATGATGTCGATCGTGCCGCCGCAGGTCAGGCCGACCGCGAAGGCGTCCTCGTCGCTGTAGCCGAACCGCTCCACCCGTGTCTCGCCGTCGTCGAGGGCCTGGACGCACAGCTCGTACACCGCGCCCTCCACACAGCCCCCGGAGACCGAGCCGATCGCGGTGCCGTCGCCGGCGACGGCCAGCGCGGCGCCCGGCGGGCGCGGGGCGCTGCCGCCGACGGCGACCACCGTGGCGACGGCGAACTCGCGGCCCTCCTCGATCCATTCCCGCAGCGGGCCGGCGAGATCAAGCATCGCCGCCCGCCAGCAGGACGCGGTCGGGGCGGATCGGCAGGCTGCGGTGGCGGACGCCCGTCGCGTGCCACACCGCGTTGGCGACCGCCGCCGCGGCGCCGACGATGCCGACCTCGCCGAGGCCCTTGATGCCGACCGGGTCGTCCGGGTCGGGGTCGTCGACCCAGTCGGCCTCGATGTGCGGGACGTCGGCGTGCGCGGCGACGTGGTAGCCCGCGAGGTCGGCGCCGTACAGGCCGCCGCTGGACGGGTCCCGCACGGCCTCCTCGTGCAGGGCCATGGACAGGCCCCAGATCATGCCGCCGAGCAGCTGGTTGCGGGCGGTGAGCGGGTTGACGATGCGGCCGGCCGCGAAGATGCCCAGCATGCGGCGGACGCGCACCTCGCCGGTGGCCGGGTCCACGGCGACCTCGGCGAACTGCGCCCCGAAGGAGTGCCGTTCCTTCTGCGCCAGGGCGGCGACGGCCTCGGCCGTGTCCGACCGCGCGGTGATGCCCTCCGGCGGGATGTCGGCGCCCGGCACGAGGCCGCGGCGCAGCTCGTCGGCGGCGGCCGTGACGGCCCATGCCCAGGAGCGGGTGCCCATGGAGCCGCCCGCGATGATCGCCGGCCCGAGGTCGCTGTCGCCGAGCCGCACCCGGATCCGGTCCGTGGGGACCTCGAGCGCGTCGGCGGCGACCAGGGTGAGCGCGGTACGGGCGCCGGTGCCGATGTCCGCCGCGTTGATCCGCACGGTGTAGGTGCCGTCGGCCTCGGCGGTGACGGCCGCGGTGGACGGCATGGCCGTGGTCGGGAAGGAGGCGGCCGCGGTGCCCGTGCCGAGCAGCCAGCGCCCCTCCCGGCGCACCCCGGGCCGCGGGTCGCGCCCGGCCCAGCCGAACCGGCGGGCGCCCTCCCGGAAGCAGGCGATCAGGTTGCGGCTGCCGAAGGGCAGCCCGGAGACCGGTCCCACCGCGGGTTCGTTGCGCAGGCGCAGCTCGATCGGGTCGAGGCCGAGCCGCTCGGCCAGCTCGTCGAGCGCCGACTCCAGCGCGAAAGAGCCCGGGGCCTCGCCGGGTGCGCGCATCCACGTCGGCGACGGCACGTCGAGCCGCACGACGCGGCTGGCCGTGTGGTGGGCGTCGGCGGCGTACATCGACCGTCCGGCCGCCGCGCTCGGCTCGACGAACTCGTACACGGCCGAGGTGAGGTTGAGCGAGCGGTGCTCCAGCGCCCGCAGCCGCCCGTCCGGATCGGCGCCGAGCCTGACCCGCTGCGCGGTGGGGCTGCGGTACCCGGCCAGCGAGAACATCTGCCGGCGGGTCATCACCACCCGCACAGGGCGCTGCAGCACCGTCGCCGCCATCACGGCGGCCACCTGGTGGGCGCGCACGCCCTTGCTGCCGAAGCCGCCGCCGACGTGCTCGGAGCGCACCCGCACGGCGGCCGGGTCGAGGGAGAACAGTCCGGCGAGTTCACCGGCGACCCAGTTGGTGCCCTGGTTGGAGTCGACGACCTCCAGCCGGCCGCCCTCCCAGCGGGCGGTCGCCGCGTGCGGCTCCATCGGGTTGTGGTGCTCCTCGGGCGTGGTGTACCGCTCGTCCACCACGACGGCGGACGCCGCGAGCCCCGCCTCCAGGTCGCCCTTCTCCACCACGGCCGGCAGGTGCCCGTCGGCCGCGTAGGCCTCGGCGTCGCGCTCGGCGGAGAAGGCGACGTCGTGCGGTTCGGGGTCGTAGTGGACGACGAGCGCTTCGGCGGCCTCCCGCGCCTGCTCGGACGTCTCGGCGACGACCAGCGCCACCGGCCAGCCCCGGTGGGCCACCCGGTCGTGCTGGAAGAGGGCGACGGTCGGGTCCGGCGGGACGCCGAGCAGGCTGACGTAGTCGGTGGTGACGCGCGGGGCGTTGTGGTGGTGCAGGACGGTGAGGACGCCGGGCATGGCGAGGACGGCCTCGGTGTCGAGGGAGCGGATGCGGCCGCGGGCGACGGTGGACAGCACAAGCCAGCCGTGCGCGAGGTCGGCGAAGGGGATCTCGCCCGCGTAGCGGGCCGCCCCGGTCACCTTGTCGCGGCCCTCCACGCGGGTGTGCGCGGTGCCGACGGCTCCCCTCGTGGCGGTCGTCATCGGGCGGCCTCCTCGGCGAGTTCGCTCAGGACGGCCACGACGAGGTTGCGCATCAGGATCACCTTGTATCCGTTGTGGGGCAGCGGCCGGGCGGCGGCCAGTTCGGCGTCCGCGGCGGCCGCGAAGCTGTCGGCGTGCGCGGGGGCGCCGGTCAGGGCGCGCTCGGCCGCCCGGGCCCGCCAGGGGCGGGAGGCGACGGCGCCGAACGCCAGGCGCACGTCGTGGACGAGGCCGTCCCGGACGTCCAGGGCGGCGGCGACGGACCCGATGGCGAAGGCGTACGACGCCCGCTCGCGCACCTTGCGGTAGCGGGAGTGGGCCGCCACCGGGGCGGGCGGCAGGGTGACGCCGGTGATCAGCGCGCCCGGCGGCAGGGCGGTCTCCCGGTGCGGGGTCTCCCCCACCGGCAGGTAGAAGTCGGCCAGCGCCGCCTGGCCCGGCCCGTCCGCCGTCTCGTAGGACACGACGGCGTCGAAGGCGGCCAGCGCCACGCCCATGTCGGAGGGGTGGGTCGCCACGCAGTGGTCGGAGGCGCCCAGGACGGCGTGGTTGTGGTGCTCGCCGGTGAGGGCGGGGCAACCGCTGCCGGGTTCGCGCTTGTTGCAGGGGGAGCTGACGTCGGCGAAGTAGCCGCAGCGGGTGCGCTGGAGCAGGTTGCCGCCGACGGTGGCCATGTTGCGCAGCTGCCCGGAGGCCCCGGCCAGCACGGCCTGCGCCAGGGCCGGGTAGCGGCGCCGGACCTCCGGGTGGGCGGCCAGGTCGCTGTTGGTGACGGTGGCGCCGATGCGCAGGCCGCCGTCGGCGGTCGGCTCGATGTCGTCCAGGGGCAGTTCGCGGACGTCGACGAGGCGGGCGGGCCGTTCGACGCCGGTCTTCATCAGGTCGACCAGGTTGGTGCCGCCGCCCAGGAAGCGCGCGTCGGGGTCGCCGTCGAGCAGCGCCACCGCGCCCACGACGTCGTGGGCCCGCTGGTAGCCGAACTCCCTCATGCGGCCGCTCCCTCGGACTCGGCGGCCCGGGCGACGGCCTGGACGATCGACACGTAGGCGCCGCAGCGGCACAGGTTTCCGCTCATCCGTTCCCGTATCTCCTCGGGGGTCAGTGCGGGCGGCCCGGCCTCGGGGCGCACGTCGCCGGTGACCGCGCTCGGCCAGCCGGCCGCGTGCTCCTCGATCACGGCGATGGCCGAGCAGATCTGGCCCGGGGTGCAGTAGCCGCACTGGAAGCCGTCGAGGTCGAGGAACGCCTGCTGCACGGGGTGCAGTTGCTCGCCCCGGGCCACGCCCTCGATGGTGGTGATCTCGCGTCCTTCGGCGGCGACGGCCAGGTGCAGGCAGGCCACGCTGCGGCGGCCGTCGACGAGGACGGTGCAGGCGCCGCACTGTCCCTGGTCGCAGCCCTTCTTGGTGCCGGTCAGGTCCAGTCGTTCGCGCAGCGCGTCGAGCAAGGTGGTGCGGTGGTCGACGGTCAGCGTGTACTTCTCGCCGTTGACGGACAGGGTGAGGTCGCTGGACGTCGATGGGGGCATGGAAGCCTTCTTTCTCACATCGCGAGGTCAGGCGGAGGGGGCGGAGGGGTGGCGGCGCCGGTTCCCGCCCGGGCAGGATGCGGGGGCGGACCGGCCGTGACGGAGCCGGTACGGGATGTCCGCGGGGCGGGCACGCCGGTACGATGAGACAAGCGGACAGTTGTCCGCTACCAGGAAACGTAACGGACAGCTGTCCGCTTAACAAGGACGGGTTTCAGCCACCGATCGGGAGGAGGGCGAGTGCGGCAGCAGAAGGACGCTCCCCTGCGCTCGGACGCGCAGCGCAACCGCGAGCGCATCCTGGAGGTGGCCCTGGTCGAGCTGACGCGCTCGGCGGACACGCCGCTGAGCGCCATCGCCAAGAAGGCGGGCGTCGGGCAGGGGACGTTCTACCGCCACTTCCCGAGCCGTGAGGCGCTCGTCATGGAGATCTACCGCCACGAGATGCGGCAGGTCGCCGAGTCGGCGGCGCCCCTGCTCGAGTGCCGGGAACCGGACCGGGCGCTGCGCGAGTGGATGGACCGCCTCGCCCGGTTCGCGATGACCAAGGCGGGCCTGGCCGACGCGATCCGCCAGGCCACGAGCGCGCCGGGCAAGCCGCAGAAGCCGGGGCACACGCCGGTGACCGAGGCGGCCGAACTGCTGCTGCGCGCCGCCGAGAAGGCCGGCAGCATCCGCCCGGGCATCACCGCGGACGACCTGTTCCTCGCCATCGGCGGCCTCTGGACGATCGACCCGCACGACGACTGGCAGCCCCGCGCGACGCGTCTGCTGGACCTGGTCATGGACGCGCTGCGGGTGGGGGCCCCGGGCGCTGAGGGCCTCGGCGGGGGCTGAGCGCGTGCCGCCGGGCCTGCCGCGCGGCAGCCGGGCGGGGGGATGCGGGCGGTGGCGCGCGCGTCGTCCGCGGTCGCCGGCCGATGGCCTCGTCGGCGGCCGGCCGAGCCGGGCCGCCCTGTCCGGCGCCGTGCTTTTCCGCAGTGATTCACTGTCGGGGCGTCCTCCCGTACGAGGTTCAGGAGCCTGAGGCATGAGCGTGCAGCGGTATCCCCTGTCCGGGGTCACGGTGGTCAGCGTGGAGCAGGCCGTGGCCGCGCCCTACGCCACCCGGCAGCTCGCCGACCTCGGCGCCCGGGTCATCAAGGTGGAGCGCCCGGGCGACGGTGACTTCGCCCGCCGCTACGACACGACCGTGCACGGCCACTCCAGCTACTTCGTGTGGATCAACCGCTCGAAGGAGTCCCTCACCCTCGACCTCAAGGACCCGCGCGGCCGGGAGATCCTGCACGAACTCCTCGACGGCGCGGACGTGTTCGTGCACAACCTCGCCCCCGGCGCCGCCGGCCGCCTCGGCCTGGACGCCGCCGCCGTCACGAGCCGCCGCCCCCGGCTGATCCCGTGCACGATCAGCGGCTGGGGCACGACCGGCCCGTGGGCCGACCGCAAGGCCTACGACCTGCTCGTGCAGTGCCAGACCGGACTGGTGTCCCTGACGGGAACCCCGGAGGCGACGGCCCGGACGGGGATCTCCGTGGCCGACATCGCCGCGGGGATGTACGCCTACAGCGGCGTCCTCACGGCCCTGTACACCCGCGCCGTCACGGGAGAGGCACACCCCGTGGAGGTGTCCCTGTTCGAGGCGCTCGCCGAGTGGATGGGCCAGCCCGCCTACTACACCCGGCACGGCGGCACCCAGCCCCCGCGCCTGGGCACCGCCCACGCCACCATCGCGCCCTACGGGACGTATCCGGCCGCCGACGGCAAGGAGGTGCTGTTCTCCATCCAGAACGAGCGGGAGTGGGCGGCCCTGTGCGCCGGGTTCCTCGGCCGGCCGGAGCTCGTCGGCGATCCGCGCTTCGCCACCGCCTCCGACCGCGTGTCCCACCGCGAGGAGCTCGACGCCGTCATCGCCGGCCGCTGCGCCCGCTCCCCGTCCGGGGAGATCCTCCGGGACCTGGAGCGGATCGGCATCGCCTGCGCGGGCGTCAACGACGTCGCCGCGTTCCTGGACCACCCCGTGCTGGCGGCCCGCGGCCGGTGGACCGAGATCGGCGTGCCCGGCGCCACGGTGGAGGCCCTGCTCCCGCCGGCCGACCTCGCCGGCCTGCCCGCGCGCATGGATCCCGTACCGGCCGTGGGCGAGCACACCGCGGCGATCCTGGCCGAACTCGGCCGCACCGAGCAGGAGGTGGCGGCGCTGCGCGCGGACGGCGTCGTCTGACCGGGCCCGGCCCGGCCTGCCCCGCAGGGTCTCGGCGAAAGACCGGCGCAAGAGGTGGGCCGGCGTCCTCAGTGCACGTGGAGCGCCTCCAGGACGTCCTCGTCCGTCAGCTGGCCGAAGTCCTCGTACCACAGGCCCACGGCCATGAACGCGGCCGGTACGTGGAGGCTGACCACCTCGTCCGCCTCGGCGCGCATCAGTTCTGCCGCCTCCCGGGAGCACACCGGCGCGGCCAGCACCACCCGCCCGGGGTCTTGACGGCGTACGGAGCGCAGCGCGGCCCGGGCGGTGGAGCCGGTGGCCAGGCCGTCGTCGACCACGATCACGGTCCGCCCCCGCAGGTCCGGCGCGGGGCGGCCCTGCCGGTACAGCCGTTCGCGGCGGCGCAGTTCCGCGCGCTCCCGCTCGATGACGGGGGCCAGGGCGGTCTCACCGATGCGCAGGTGGCGCAGGGCGTCCTCGTCGAGCAGGGGCACCTCGTCACCGGCCATCGCGCCGACACCGAGCTCCTCCTGGAAGGGGGCCCCGATCTTGCGGACGACGAGCACGTCGAGCGGGGCGTGCAGGGCCGCGGCGACCTCCCGGGCCACGGCGACGCCGCCGCGCGGCAGCGCCAGGACCACCGGATCCGGCAGGGCACCCGCCTGCTGCCGGGCGCGCAGCGCCCCGGCCAGTTCGACGCCGGCCTGCCGGCGATCACGGAACCGCATCTCGGTCACCCCCGCTTCCGCACGGTGAGGCCCCCGGCCCGGTCGGGCACCCGCGTACCCGCGGCCCGCCGGACGATGCGCGCACCCGACGGCGCGCGGTGCGTCGGCGGCCGTCAGCCCGCCACGGTGCGCAGCTGTTCGACGCACCATCGCCGGACCGTCTCGGTGACCTGGTCCAGTGCGCCCGGCTCCTCGAACAGATGGGTCGCGCCGGGCACCACGTGGAGGGTGTGCGGGACGTGCAGCCGGCGGGCCGCCTCCTCGTTCAGCCACAGCACGTGCCGGTCCTGGCCGCCCACGATGAGCAGCACCGGGGCGCGGACGGCGGCCAGGGCCTCGCCCGCCAGGTCGGGCCGCCCGCCGCGGGAGACGACCGCCTGCACCCGGCCGGGCCGTTCCGCGGCGGCGAGCAGGGCCGCGCCCGCGCCGGTACTGGCCCCGAACAGGACCACGGGCAGGCCGCGGGTGCCGGGCCACCGGGCCAGTTCGTCGACGGCGGCGACCAGCCGCCGGCCCAGCAGCGGGATGTCGAAGCGGAGGGCGGCGGTACGCGCGTCGTGCCGCTCCTCCTCCTCGGTGAGCAGGTCGATGAGCAGGGTGCCGAGCCGGGCGGTGCGCAGGCCGGCGGCGACCTCGCGGTTGCGCGGACTGTGCCGGGAGCTGCCGCTGCCGTGCGCGAACAGCACGACCGCGCGGGCGCCCGGCGGCACGGTGAGATCACCGGTGAGGGCCGCGCCGCCGACGGGCACGGTGACCGTCTGGGAGTCCATCGGGAGCCTCCTCTCCCCCGGCTTCCGTGGTACCCCGGCAGCGGCGGACGCCACGGCGCGCGCACGTCCCATGGCGCGATGTGTGGGGTGCCCGTCGTTGACGCCGTGATCCGGGCCGGTGGAGCGTGGAGGGGTGAGCGATCCCCGTGTCGTCTTCGTCGTCTTCGACGGCTTCCAGCCGCTCGATCTCACCGGCCCGCACGAGGTGTTCGACGGCGCGGGCGGTTACGTCTGCCAGGTCGTCGGGCCCCGGGCGGGGCCGGTGCCGTCGTCGAGCGGGCTGCTGGTGCACGCCGGGCACGGCGTGGCGGACCTCGATCCGGCCGGGGCGGACACCCTCGTGGTGGTCGGCGGCCGTGGTGTGGACCGGGCCTGCCGGGACGTGGAGCTGGTCTCCTGGGTGGCGGCCGCGGCGGCCGGTGCCCGCCGTGTCGCCTCGGTGTGCAGCGGCGTGTTCCTGCTGGCGGCCGCGGGGCTGCTGGAAGGGCGCCGGGTGACCACGCACTGGGCCCGCGGGGAGCAGCTGGCCCGGGAGCATCCGGGGGTGCGGGTGGACTGCGACCCGGTCTTCGTCCGGGACGGGCCGGTGTGGACGTCGGCCGGGGTGAGCGCCGGGATGGATCTGGCGCTCGCCCTGGTGGAGGACGACCGCGGCCGGGACGTCGCGCACGCGGTGGCGCGCCGGCTGGTGCTGTTCCTGCGCCGGCCCGGCGGCCAGTCGCAGTTCAGCGTGGCGCTGTGGTCGCGGCAGCCCGCGACGGACCCGGTGCGGGCCGCCGTCGCCGCCGTCCACGCCGATCCGGGCGCCCGGCACGACATCGCCGCTCTCGCCGCGCGCGCCGGGCTGAGCCCGCGCCACCTCCAGCGCCGTTTCACCGCCGAACTGGGCGTGCCGCCCGCCGCGTACGTCGAACGGGTGCGGGTCGAGGCGGCCCGGCGCGCGCTCAGCGAGGGGGACGAACCGGTGGAGGCGATCGCCCGCGGCTGCGGCTTCGCCAGCGCCGAGACACTCCGCCGCACCTTCCACCGCCGGCTCGGCGTCGCGCCGTCGGACTACCGCGCCCGGTTCCGCTCCACGGCGGGACCCGCCGGCGCCCACCCCGTTCCGGAGGAGGGACGACCCGTATGACGACCTACGGCCTGCTGGTCTTCGAGGAAGCCGAGGAGCTGGACTTCGTCGGCCCCTGGGAGGTCTTCACCGTCTCCGCACGGCTGCGCGACGGGGCCGACCGGGCCGTGCTCCTGGCCGAACACCCCGGCCCGGTGCGCTGCAACAAGGGGCTGCGCGTCCTGCCCGACCACACGCTCGACGACCATCCGCCGCTGGACGTGCTGCACGTGCCGGGCGGCCGCGGCGCCCGGGAGGTGCAGGTGCACAACCCGGTGGTGACCGGCTGGATCGGGCGGACGGCCGAGCGGGCCGCGTGGGTGCACGGCGTGTGCACCGGCGCGTTCCTGCTGCACGCGGCCGGGCCCGCCCGCGGACGGCGGGTGGCGACGCACCGGAGCCACGAGGACGCCCTCCAGGCGCGCGGCGACGTCACGGTGGTCCGGGACGTCCGCTACGTGGTCGACGGCACCCTGGTCACCAGCCAGGGCGTCTCGGCCGGTATCGACAGCGCCCTGTGGCTGGTGGGGCGGCTGCACGGCCGGGACCACGCGCGCGCGGTGCGCCGTTACCTCCAGTACGACCCGGCCCCGCCCTACCTCGCGGACGAGCCCCTCTGACCCACGGCCCGCACCGCGCCGCATGGGAAGGCGACCTTCGGGCAGGCGATGTCCATGGGCGGTCACACGGGAGACGGCGGGCAGGTACGGCAGCCGGGCGCGAGCGGGCACCGGGCGGTGCCGCACCCGGGCGACATCCGGATCGAGGCCTGGGCCGCGTGCCGGGAGCACTGTCTGGCGGAGGCCGTCCTGGCGATGGTGGAGTGCTTCGCGGACCTGTCCGGGGTGCGGCCCACGGCCGTGGACCGGGTGCGGCTGGGCGAGGCCAGCGACGACGATCTGCTCGCGGCGCTGCTGGACGAGGTCATCTACCGGCTGGAGGCGTACGGCCAGGTGCCGGTCGACGTGGAGGCGGACGAGGCCGACGGCGGTCTGGACGTCCGGCTGGCGGTCACCGCCCTCGCGGACGTGGAGATCACCGGGGCGGTCCCGCGCGCGGTCGCGTGGGACCAGTTGCGGATCGGGCCCGATCCCTACGGCTGGTCGTGCGCGGTGCGCGTCGACGCCTGACGGCCGGGAGAGTCCCGCGGAGTCGGTGCCCCGGGGCGCTGGAGCCGGACGGCGGCTGAACGGCGGTTCAGCCGCCGTCCGGCTCCCGAGGCCGGCTCAGACCGCTCCGGCGACGTCCTCCGTGACCCCGTTCAGCGGCGAGGCGGGATCGGTGCCGTACGGGCGGGTGATGATCTCCAGGCCGTGGCCGGACGGGTCGAGGAAGTACACGCCCCGGCCGCCGTCGTTGCGGTTGATCCGGCGCGGGTGGTTGCCGTGCGGATCGGCCTGGATCGGGATCCGGGCCTCGACGAGGCGGGCGAGGGCCGCGTCGAACTCGTCCTCGGAGACGAGGAACGCGTAGTGCTGCATGGGGATGTCGGCGTCGATGGTGAGGAAGTCCAGCGTGACGCCGTTGGCGGTGGTCACCGGCAGGAACACCCCGGTCGGTGCCCCGACCTCCAGGCCGAGGATCTCCGCGAGGAACCGGGCGGACTTCTCCCGGTCACGGGACAGGACGATGGTGTGGTTGAACTCGACTGACACGGTCAATGCCTCCACGGGCATCTCCACGGCGCCTCCATGCCTCACCCGGCCGGTGACCGGCACGCGATGCCGCGCCGTGGATCGTAGACAGGGTCGAGCACGGTCGTCGAGCGGTTTTCAGCCGTGTCCCGACGCCCTCCGGCGCGGATCTCCCTACGGTGCTGAGCGTCGGACACACCATCAGGGGGCTCTCGTCACGTCCGTTCGTCTCTTCGCCGAGGCCGCGCTCGTCGGCGCCGGAGCGCTCGCCGTGCTCGGACGCCGGGGCCCGGGCACCGGCTACGGCATCACGCGTGACCACGCCGGACCGCACGGACCGCACGGAGCACGCCGCCCGCACCACGCGCACCGCCCGCACCGTCAACCACTGGTCCTGCGGGGGACAACACATGAAGCGGCTGATCAGCCGCACCGCGCTCGGCCTCGCCGCGACCGCGCTCGCCGTGGGCGGTCTGGCCACCTCCGCGCAGGCGGCCCCGGCCGTCGCCGACGGCGGCGACCCGACGCTGACCGACGTCTGCGTCTGGGCCACCGACGTGAGCCTGCGCCGGGAGCCCACGACCAACTCCGCCCGTCTCGCGACCCGTTCGCAGTGGTGGGCGGACGCCACGGCTGCCCGGTCCCGCGGGCCGCTGCGGGTCGCAGGGCCCCTGACATCCGTCAGGACCGCCCCGCCGCCGCGGCTCCTACTGTGTCGGCCACGGGGCCGAGGTTCCCCGCGGACCACCGGCAGACCACCGGCAGACCAGGAAGGGCAACCATGCGCATGCTCCTGCGCGGCGGCGCCGCACTCGCGGCCGTCGTCTCGGTCGCGTCGCTCACGAGCGGCGCGACGGCACAGCCACGACCGGAGAAGCCCGCCGGCACCACCCGGGCGGCGGCCGCCCAGATCCCGCCGGGCGTCACGGCCGGCGTCGCCGTCTACGACCGTCACGCCGGCGCCTTCACCGAACAGGTCAACGAGAGCGCGCAGTTCCGGTCGGCCTCGGTGGTGAAACTGCTGCTGGCCCTGGACTTCCTGTGGGACCGCGGGCCCGACTACACCATCCCGGCGGCCGACCGGGCCCGCCTGGAGCCGATGCTGCGCAGCAGCAACGACGCCGCCGCGAACTACTACTGGTCGACCTACGGCGGCTCGGCGATCATCGACCGGATGGCCCACCCCGACCGGCTCGACCTGCGCGACACCCAGGGGCCGCCCGCCGGCTACCCGGGCTACTGGGGCTACACCGCCGTGTCGGCCCGGGACACGGTGACGATCTACCGGTACATCCTGGAGAAGGCGCCCGCGCCCGTGCGCACCTTCATCATGGACAACCTGCGGGCCTCCACGCGCTGCGCCTCCGACAAGTTCGACCAGCACTTCGGCATCGCCGGGGCGTTCGACCGGCCGTGGGCGGTGAAGCAGGGCTGGGCCGGCAAGTACGCGGACGGCACCTGCGGTCCGCAGGGCGCGGCGGGCGCCGCCCGGGCCGCGACGGGCGAGGGGGCCGGGGAGGCCGCGAGGCCCGCCGCGCGGGGTGCGGCGGAGCTGGATCTCAGCCGTCCCGCCCTGCACAGCACCGGCACGGTGGGAGCCGACGACCGGTCGATCGTGGCCGTGCTGACCACCCACCCGGTCGGCACGTCCTACGGGAAGGCGTACACCGACATCGGACGGCTGACCCGCTCGCTGAACGTGCCGGGCGGGGTGCGGCCCGCGGGGACGTGGTTCGGCACCTGGAGCGAGTTCGTGAACGTCCGCAAGGGCCCGACCACCGGTCACGACCGGATCACCCAGTTGCCGGCCGGGGTCGAGGTGCTGGTGGGCTGCCAGGTGCGCGGCCAGGTGGTCAACGTGCCGCCCTACTCCAACGACTGGTGGGCCTACCTTCCCCAGTACAAGGGCTACATCTCCAACATCTACATCAGTTCGCCGGACAACCGGCTGCCGAACGTCCCGGAGTGTGCCGAGTAGCGGTCCGCGACGGGAACGGGGGACGAGCGGGGGGCGGGGCCGAGGCTCCGCCCCCCGCTCGCGTCTTCGTGTCTCAGCGCTGGTACTCGGCGAGGTAGCCGAGCACCTTGTCGACGTGCGGCCGGACCCGCTCGGGGACGCCGCCCTCCTCGATGACGGTGCGGTCGCTGGTGCGGTAGCCGGCCGCGACCAGGGCGGGCAGGTCCTTCTTCGGCAGCCCGGCCTGCTTGAAGCGCTGGTCGAGCCAGCACACGTAGCCGCTCATGGTGGAGATCGCGTCCGGCGGCGACATGTGGTCCTTGTCGCCGTCCTCGTCCCCGTCCACGGCCCACGCGTTGAACACCCCCGGCGTCCACATGGCGATGCCGTACTCGTCGCTCTCCGGACGGGAGGCCTTCGGGTCGAAGCCGCTCTCGGCCTTGATCATCGCGGCGAGCAGGACGGGGGTGATCTCCTCGTCGGTGCAGCGGTGCGCGGCGCGGGTGATGACGGGCCGCAGCGCCTCGGGCACGTCGGAGTCCGCGGGGATCTCCCCGGGCGGAAGGGTGCTCGGGCCGGTGGCCGTGGGGGTGGGGGCGGGGGTGCCGCCGGCGCGGTCCTCGCCGTCCGCGCCCAGCAGGGCGACCGCGCCCAGTGCGGCGGCGGTCGCGATCGCGAGCCCGGCCGCGACGGCCGGCACCAGGCGTCTTCGGCGGCGCGCCGGGCCGCCGGTGATCTGCTCGACGCGGCCGGCGACGCTGGGAGCCGTGTGCGGGAGGCGGGCGGTGTGGTCGGGGGCCAGGCAGTCGGCGATCAGCCGCCGCAGGTCCTCGTCGAGACCGGCGTCGAGCCGCAGGGGCGCGGTGCCGCGGGCGTAGCTCTGGGCGGCGAGGGAGCGGGCCCGGGCGGTGGCGCCCGGGAAGGGGTGCAGGCCGCCGGTGAGGACCTGGTGGGCGAGCACGCCGAAGGCCCAGATGTCGGCGGTGGGCCTGACGACGGCGCCCTCGGTGCCGGTGCGCTGGGACCACCACTCGGGCGGCAGGTGGTCCAGCGTGCCGAGCGGCGGCAGGTGGGCGTGGGTGCCGTCGAGTTCGGCGGCCAGCCCGAAGTCCGCCAGCCACACCTGGCCGTCCGCGCCCAGCAGGACGTTGGCGGGTTTGAGGTCTCCGTGCACCCAGCCGGCGGCGTGCATGTGGGCGAGTCCGGCGGCGACGCCGCGCAGGACGCGGGCGGCGTCGTCGATGGGCCCGCCCGTGACGGCCGCGTCGAGGACGTCCTTGAGGCTGGCCTCGGCCCGGTCCATGACGAGCGCGATCGCCCCGTCCAGGGCGGGCAGTTCCGGTGCCTCCACGGTGCACACGGCGTGGGTGCGCACCAGGTGCGGGTGGTCGGCCTCCGCGCTGAAGCGGACCTCGCGGGCCACCAGTTCGCCGAGCGCGGCGCGCTGCCCGGGGCCGAGCGAACCGGTCGGCAGCACCTTCACCGCCACGGGCGTGCCGTCGGCGACCGCACGGGCCTCGTAGACGGTTCCCCAGCCGCCGGAGCCGATGACCGCGCCCACGGTCCAGTCCTGGATGCAAAAGCCCTCCGGAAGGCGGGGCCGGGGTGTCTCCAGGTCGTCCTCGTGGGTGTCCCGTCCGGAGGTCATGTGCCGGCCTCCTGCGGGGTGAGGCGGCCGGCGTTGCGCGGCGGCAGCAGGGCGAGGTGCTCTTCGCGGACCAGGCCGAAGCGCAGGGCGACGGAGGCGAGCCGGGTGCGCTTGGCGCCGGTCGCGGTGTCCTCGCCGAGGTCGAGGCGGAGTTTGGCGAAGGCGAGGTAGTCGATGTGGTAGTTGACGGCGGAGCGGGTCAGGTCCCGGCAGGACTCCAGGGGCCGCAGCCGCTCCACGATCTGCCCCACGCCGGGCAGCGCCGAGTCGGAGGGGTCGCGCAGCCGGGGCTCGCACAGAGCCACCAGGACGAGGAAGTACTTCGACGTGGGGTCCAGGGCGAAGGGGTGGACGGTCTGTTCGCCGCCGCCCGGCATCGACTGCTCCCCGAGGTAGGCGTGCTGGGGCGCGAACACCTTGAAGGTGGCGGTGCCGGACAGGGCCGGGAGCACCACCCGGGAGAACTCGAAGGGCACGGGTGCGCCGAGCCGCCCCGGCGCGACGGTGATGTACTCACCGGCACCCTCCAGGTTCTCCACCACGTAGGACACGCTGCGGCTGAAGTTGGACAGCCGCCAGTAGTCCCCGGCCGCTTCCAGTTGCCCGGCCCGGCGCGAGATGCCGGGGTCGGTCAGCACGATGCGCACCCCCGATCCCCCGCGGCCGAAGTCCGCGACGTCCCCCGGTCCCAGGTGGATCAGTTCGGGACTGCCCGGGTCGTCCTCGCCCCACTGCGACGGACCGGGCAACTGCACGATGATGGTTTCCACGCGGACTCCCCCGCTGATGACGCCCCCGATTTGGTCGCCAGGATTGTACGGGCGGATTCCGCTTCGTGCGGAGGCGGCGCGGCCCGCGCCGGGGACGCCCCGCGCCGCACGCGAGTTCCCGCCGTGATCCGTCGGGACGCATCCCGCACGGACTCCAATCAGCTTACGCGCAAGGCGAGTTGGGCGCCCGAGAGCGGCGGGTGGCGGGGAGTCAGCCGAGGCAGATGACGAGGAGGCACAGCTCGTCCGGCTGCGGGTCGGACGGCGGTGCCGTGGGCGAGGCGGGGCTCGTCGCGGGCGGGTCGCTCGCCGGGGGCGCCGGCTGCTGGGCGCCGGAGCCGGCGGCGGGGGGTGCCGTCGGCTCGGTGGCGCCCGGCCCGGCGGAGCCGGAGGAGCCCGTGGAGCCGCCGGCCGGGTCGGCGGCGCTCGGGGCGGTGGTGCGGCGCGGCGGGGTCGTCAGCGGCAGCTCGCGCGGCGTGGCGGCCGTGTCCGCCCGGGTGCCCGCCGGCGTGGTGCGGGGATCGGCCGCACGGGGCTGCTGGTGGCGCGAGACGCGGCCGGTGTGCGGCGGGGTGGTGGGCGAGGTGCGCGGGGCGGTGTGCCGGCCCGCCGCGGGCCCGGTGTCCGCCGGCGCCTCGCCCTCGGCGCCGCCCATGGGGGTGTCCTCGGGGGCGGTGGCCGCCCGCACTCCGGGCGTCGCGTTGCCGTTCATGGCGGTGACGGTGAGGCCGCCGCCGACGAGCGCGACGGCGGTGGCGATCACGGCCCGGCGCTGGTTCTTCTTCCAGCGGGCCAGCCGGCGCCGCCGGGCCGCGCGCCCCTGCGGGAGTGCCGCGTACCCGTCGGGCAGGGCGGGGTCCGGGGTCTCGCGCGCGTCGGCCGGGCCGGTGCCGGGGGACTCGTCGCTGCCGTTCCCGGCGCGGGGAACCTCCGGGGTGCCCGCCGGGGTCTCGTCCCACAGGGTGCCGTCGTGCCAGGTGCCGGTGGCGGCGGGGTACTCCCGTACGGCCGGTGCGCCCGCGGTCGCGGAGGCCGGGCCGGTGCGGCCGCCGCCGGCGGTGGGGTCGATGTCCGGGGCGTAGGCGCCGCACCCCGGGCAGACCAGGGCGCCGTTGAGGTGCCGGCGGCACGAGGAGCAGTAGTCCATGTGTGGTGTTCCCGATCTGGCTGTTCCTGCGGCTCGCGAGCCGCGCCTGGTCACGTTCGCACGTGGGATCGAGCCGTAACGCTAACGAGACTTCGAACGGTCCGTGTGCAGCCTGTGTGTCGCCCCTGCACAGATCCTCTGGATCTCCCGTGTGGTGCGGGTGACCGGTGAGTGAACCGGGCGGAATCCGGGCATCCTCGGCCGCCCGGCACCGGCGCGCCCGATGCCAGGACACCAACTGGCTTGTTTTTCCCGGCACATGGGGCACAACCCTTTGCACCCCCGGCGGGTCACACCAGGCAGGAGCAACCACCTCGAAGAGTTGCAAGGGGGAAATATGAGATTCGCCCGTTCCATCCTGTCCGCGTCCGCCGTGGCGGCGTTGTCACTGGGGACCATGACCGCCCTGGCCGCGCCGGCCTCCGCCGCACCCAACACCACGCCGCAGAAGGTCTGTGGCAGCGGCTACAAGACGGTCAACTCGGCGGCCGTCGGCTCACTGGGGACGGTCTACCTGACCTACAACGCCGCCAACGGCCAGAACTGCGTCGCGACCATCCGCAACAACCCGGGCACGGCCGTGAACATGTCGGCCTGGATCTTCGTCCCGGACACCGAGGAGAGCCACTACGACGAGGGCGTGTTCACGTCGTACGCCGGGCCGACCTACGTCTACGGCAAGGGCCACTGCGTCGACTGGGGCGGCAGCATCGCCAACACCTACGTACAGGTGTACGGCTCCAACTGCGGCGCCCTGAAGGAACACCGGGTGACCTTCACCCGCTGATCCCCCGCCGGCCGGGCCCCCCCGCCCCCCCCCCCCGGGGGGGCCCGCCCCCCCCGCGCCCCGGCCCCGGCCCCCGCGGAGAGGCCCGGGAGGCCCCCCGCGAACACCGCCAGCACGCCCAGGACAGGGGGGAC
>NZ_JBITSK010000006.1:247293-342075 GCF_044540565.1 Streptomyces sp. NPDC085931 | reverse complement strand
GGCCCGGCCCCCCCCCCCCCCGGGCGCGCCCACCCCCCCCCCCCCCCCCCCCCCCCCCCCCCCCCCCCCCGCCGCGCGGGGCCCCCCCGGCCAGGTCCGGGCCCGGGCCCGGGAACCGTGGAGCGGCCGGTCAGGCCCAGGCCGTCACCGGCAGGAACGAGCTGTCCTGGCGGAACAGGTCCGTGCCGTTCGCGCGTTCGACGCGGAGCTGGTAGGCGTAGTGGCGCAGGTAGTGGCCGGGGTGGTTGTACGACTCGAAGCGGACGGAGCCCGCCGTGGCGCCGGCGCGCAGGACGAACGTGGCGTCCTCGGCGAACGTCCTGGTGCCGTCGTTCACGTCGAAGCGCGCACGGAAGTCCCGGTGGCGCAGGTAGGCACCGGACGCGTCGCGGAAGGAAAAGCCGCCGCCGTCGGCGAGACCGGCGACGACCGTGAAGGTGGCGGCCTGCCTCTGCGCGGCGGTGCTGGAGCCGCTGACGACCGGCAGGTTCAGCAGCGAGGACTGCTGCTGCCAGGAGCGGGTCGGGTAGTTGGCGGAGCGGAAGGAGCGGGTGACGTTCCGGGCCAGGCTCGGTCCGCCCGCCACGGTCTCCTTGACGACGCTGAAGTGCCGGGCCCTGCCGGAGATCGCGGGCAGTGCGGCCGGTGTCGTCCAGGTGGCGAAGGTGTCGCGGCTGTCGCTGTAGTAGTAGGTCCCGTCGCCGTAGCCGTCGAAGAACATCCGCCAGGTCCCGTTGTCGAGCTGCACCAGCGCCGGGCCCTCGCGATAGCCGCCCCAGCCGGCCCAGTCGCCGGTCCGGCGGATCGTGTAGGGGCCGGCGAGGTGCGAGGCGGTGGCGTACTCGATGTACTTCGTCGTCTCGTTCTTGGGGAAGGCGTGGTAGGTCGAGCCGGTCCGCACGATGAA
The DNA here is from genome assembly GCF_044540565.1 of Streptomyces sp. NPDC085931. Lineage (NCBI taxonomy): Bacteria > Bacillati > Actinomycetota > Actinomycetes > Kitasatosporales > Streptomycetaceae > Streptomyces > Streptomyces sp. NPDC085931. Next base: position 341,168 of record NZ_JBITSK010000006.1, on the reverse strand, counting down.
GGTGTCGATGTGGTTGGCGCCGATGCCGGCCAGGGCGACCGGTGAAGTCCACGCCGTGAGGGCCGAGTCGGCCGCCCGCATCAGGTACGGCGTGAAGATCCACTCGTTGTCGGTGGTGGAGCAGGAGACGACGAGGTGCACGCTGCCGTCGCCGTCGACGAACCACTCGGGCGCCCAGGCCCGGGAGAGCCCGGGCAGGGGAACGGTGTAGTCGTACAGGAAGGTCCACTCGACGCGGTCGGCGCTGCGGGCGAAGCCGATGGTCGTGCTGGTGTCCTGCCAGGTGCGCGTGGTGTAGGTGACGTAGTAGTGGCCGTCGGTGTGCCGGAGCACGCTCGCGTCGCGGATCCGGCCGGCCGGCGGTGTGTACGCGGAGGCGCGCAGGAGCCGGAAGTCGGTGGCGTCGTCCGACTGGTAGACGTCGACCGTGCCGTCGTCGCTGTCGAGGAACGGCACGATCGTGTAGCGCGTGGCCGAGCCGCTCGGGGGAGCCGCCGCCAGGGCGCTGCCGAGCAGTCCGGGCGCCCCGCCCAGCAGCGCGGCCGAGGCGGGCGCGGCGGCCAGGGCGCGCAGCAGGGCACGGCGGGACGGGGCGGCGGGGTGTGGAGTCACGGGGCTCTCCCTCGGACAACGAGTTCGATATGTCGAACGGAGTTCGGCACGTCGATCAGTGAGTGGGGGCTCAGAACGTAGGGGCCGGGCGCACGGCCGTCAATGGTTTGAACAGCGGCGGACGAGCCCAGTGAGGAGGATGTGGCCCGCGGGTGAACGTCCGCTCCCGGCAGGGGCGTTCCCCCACCGGCCACCGGACGTTACCGTTCGGTAGACAAGCCGCTTCCGGAGGTGACCGCATGACGCTCGACCGTGCCGCAGGCCTGGCGGAGACCGCTCGTGCGCTGGCCGCCGGGGAGGTGACGTCCCGGGCGCTGGTGGAGCGCACCCTGGCGCGCGTCGAGGCGACCCAGGGCGACCTCAACGCCTTCCGGATCGTGCGGACCCGGGCGGCGCTCGCGGAGGCCGAGGCGGCCGACCGGGAACTGGCCGCCGGGATCCGCAGACCGCTGCTCGGTGTGCCGGTGGCGGTGAAGGACGACATGGACGTGGCCGGTGAGCCGACCGCGTTCGGCTGCTGCGGCGAGTTCCCGCCGGTCGCCGAGGACGGCGAGGCGGTACGGCGGCTGCGCGCGGCCGGGGCCGTGATCGTCGGCAAGACCAACACGTGCGAGTTCGGGCAGTGGCCCTTCACCGAGGGGCCCGCCTTCGGCGCCACCCGCAACCCGTGGAGCCCGGAGCACACCCCCGGCGGCTCCTCGGGCGGCTCGGCGGCGGCGGTCGCCGCCGGGCTGGTGCCCGCCGCGCTCGGTTCGGACGGCGCCGGCTCGGTGCGGATCCCGGCAGCGTGGACCCATCTGGTGGGCATCAAGCCGCAGCGCGGCCGCATCTCCACCTGGCCGCGCGGCGAGTCCTTCCAGGGCATCACCGTCAACGGCACCCTCGCCCGCTCGGTCGCCGACGCGGCCCTGCTGCTGGACGCGGCGAGCGGCAACCACGCCCGGGACCCGCACCGCCCCCCGGCCCTGGACGTGTCGGGCGCCGTGGGCCGGGACCCCGGGCGGCTGCGCATCGCGTTCTCCCTCAAGCCGCCGTTCACGGCGGTGCCCGCGCGCCTGCTGCCGGAGGTGCGCGCCCGGGTCGTCGCGCTCGCCGAGCACCTCGCCGCCGCGGGGCACCGGGTCGAGGAGGCCGACCCGCCCTACGGACGGATCGGGCTGACGTTCGTCCCGCGCGCGACGGCCGGGATCGCCGAGCGGGTGGGCGAGGCTCCCTTCCCCGCGCTGCTGGACCGGCGCACCCGGGACGCGGCCCGGCTGGGCCGGCTCCTCGGCGGGGCCCCGCTCAGGGCGGCACGGCGGGCGGAGGCCGTGCTGCACCGCCGTATCGGCGCGTTCTTCGACTCGTACGACCTCGTCCTCGCGCCCACCACCGCCGCTCCCCCGCCCCGCATCGGCGCGCTGGTGGAACTCAGCGGATTCGCCACCGACCGGGCCATGATCGCGGCCTGCCCCTACGCCTGGCCGTGGAACGTGCTGGGCTGGCCGGGGGTCAACGTGCCGGCCGGCTTCACGCCGGACGGGCTGCCCGTGGGGGCCCAGTTGCTCGGCCCGGCGAACAGCGAGCCGCTGCTGGTGCAGGTCGCCGCCCAGCTGGAGGCGGAGCTGCGCTGGTCCGAGAAGTGGCCGTCGCCGCCGGTCACGGTCCCCTCCGCCGCGGCCTGAGCGCCCACGGGCGCCGGGTGCCGGGTGCCGCTCGGCACGGGCCGGGAAGACACCGACGGATGACGAGCGACCCGCGGGGCGGGCGGGACTTTACGGACACGGCCTAGGGTGCCCCCGTGACCGCGACAACGGATGAGAACGTCCCCGGCCGCCACGGCCCCTCCGCAACCGTGCAGGCCGACCCGCGCGAGGTGGGCCGGGTGCGCACGGAGTACTCGCCCGCCCACGACGGCGACCCCGACCCGGGCGAGATCGTCTGGACGTGGGTGCCGTTCGAGGAGAACGACGGGCGGGGCAAGGACCGGCCCGTGCTGGTCGTCGCCCGCGAGCCGGCCGGGACGTTCCTCGCCGTGCAGCTGTCCAGCAAGCGGCACGACGGCGACCGGGAGTGGGTGCCGATCGGCAGCGGCCCCTGGGACCGGTCGGGCCGCGACTCGTGGGTCGACGTCGACCGGGTGCTGCGCCTGCACGAGCGCGGCATGCGCCGGGAGGCCTGCGCGCTGGACCGCATGCGGTTCAACGCGGTCAGGCGCCGGCTGCAGGAGCGCTACGGCTGGAGCTGACGGCCGCGGTCGCCGACGAGGCCGAGGCCGGGGCCCGCAAGCGCCTCGGCCAGGGTGCGCGTCACCCGGACGGCGGCACCGGGACCGGTCCGGCCCGCGCACCCGCGCGCCTCACGAGCCGCCCGCACGCGCGGACCACCCGCCCCCGCCGAGCCGCGAGGGAGAACCCGGGCCCGCGAGGAGAACCCGGGCCCGCGGGGGAGAACCCAGCGCCCGTCCGGGGCGCCGGGCTCCCGTCGCGAGGATCCCCCCGTTCCCCCGCTCGGTACCGCGCGGCCGCGCGGTCACGGCGCCACCCCCGTGCGCGCCGTGACCACGCGCCGCGCGGCCGTTCCTGTCGTGCTCACGTCCGGCATCGTGGCCGACCCCGGACCCCGGCGCAACGCGATTTCCGCCGCCTGGAAACAGCGGGGAAAGCACCGGGGAACACACGGCCGCCCCGGATGACCAAACCAGAACGTCCCGATTCGCCCCCTTGTGCCGAGCGGCTCGAACGTCTTGGGTGGAACGAGCGGTCCCGGCCGGGCCGTCGGAAGGCCCGGACCGGTGGCATGGTGGAATCTCAGGAGGATCCCGACATGTCCGATTCGGTAAGTGGCTGTACCGAGCCACGCACCCTGTTGTCCGAGGCAGACGTCGAGGCCCTGGTCCGCGGCATCTGCTTCAAGACCGGCCCGCCACGCCGCCTCGGTGTCGAGGTGGAATGGCTCGTCCACGAGCTGCGCGCCCCGCAGCTCCCCGTCCCGCACGAACGACTCGAAGCGGCCTACGCCGCACTGCGGACCCTGCCCCTGAGGTCGGCGCTCACCGTGGAGCCCGGCGGCCAGCTGGAGCTGAGCTCGCCCCCCGCCGCCTCCCTGACGGAGCTCGTCCGCACCGTCTCCGCCGATCTGGACGCCGTCCGCGCCGTCCTGCGCGAGGACGGTCTCGCCCTCGTCGGCCTCGGCCACGACCCCTGGCAGGAACCCCGCCGGTTCCTGCACGAGCCGCGCTACGACGCCATGGAGGCCTGCCTGGACCGCGACGGTCCCGCCGGCCGCGCCATGATGTGCACCTCGGCCTCCGTGCAGGTGTGCCTGGACGCCGGTCACGAGGAGCCCGGCCCGCTCGGCCACGTGCGGCGCTGGTGGCTCGCCCACCACCTGGGCGCGGTCCTGGTGGCGGCGTTCGCCAACTCCCCGCTCGCCGGCCACCGGCCGACCGGCTGGCTGTCCACCCGGCAGCTGCTGTGGACCGAGATCGGCGCCGGCCGGGCGGGCGGTCCGCCACTGGACGCCGACCCGCGCGGCGCCTGGGCCCGGCACGTGCTGGACGCCCCCGTGATGTGCGTACGGCACGACGGCGCGCCCTGGGAGGTCCCCGACGGGCTCACCTTCCGCGAGTGGATCCGTACCGGCGTGCCCCGGCCGCCCACCCGGGAGGACCTCGACTACCACGTCAGCACGCTGTTCCCGCCGGTCAGGCCGCGCGGCCATCTCGAACTGCGCATGATCGACGCGCAGCCCGGCGACGACGGCTGGATCGTGCCGCTGGCGGTGGTGGCGGCGCTCTTCGACGACCCGGAGGCCGCCGAGACGGCCTACCGGGCCGTGAAGCCGCTGGCCGAACGGACCCTGGGGCTGCCCGCGCCGCACAACCCGCTGTGGCGGGACGCGGCCCGCTCCGGACTGGCCGACGCCGAACTGCGCGAGGTGGCCGTCACGTGCTTCACCACCGCGCTGGAGGCCCTGCCCCGGCTCGGCGCCGCCCCCTCGGTCGTCGAGGCCGTCACGGCCTACCGGGACCGCCACGTCGTCCCGGGCCGCTGCCCCGCCGACGACCTGCTCGACCGACAGCGCGGCACGGACGGCCGCGCCGACGAGAAGGACTTCCGCCCATGACCGACCTCTCCACCGCCGCCGCCACGGACGGCGGCACCGCCGATCCCGAGGCACTGCGTGCGCGCGCGCTCACCTCGCTCGTCGTCGCGCGCGAGCGCACCACGCTGCTGACCGGTTGCGTCGAGGAGCCCGACCTGACCGCGCAGCACTCGCCCCTGATGTCGCCGCTGGTGTGGGACCTCGCCCACATCGGCAACCAGGAGGAGCAGTGGCTGCTGCGGGCCGTCGCCGGGCAGGAGGCGATACGGCCCGAGATAGACAGCCTCTACGACGCCTTCGAGCACCCGCGCGCCGAGCGGCCGAAACTGCCCCTGCTGTCGCCCACCGAGGCGCGCGGCTACGCGGCCGACGTCCGGGCCCGGGCGCTGGACGTGCTGGAGCGGGCCGCCTTGCACGGGACGCGGCTGACCGAGGCCGCCTTCGCGTTCGGGATGATCGCCCAGCACGAACAGCAGCACGACGAGACCATGCTGATCACCCATCAGCTGCGCACCGGCCCCGCGGCGCTGACCGCCCCGGACCCCGAGCCGGTGCCGCTGTTCACCGGCCCGTCCGAAGTCCTCGTGCCGGGCGGGCCGTTCACGATGGGCACCAGCGACGAGCCGTGGGCCCTGGACAACGAACGCCCCGCGCACCGGCGCGAGGTGGCGCCGTTCTTCATCGACACCACGCCGGTGACGAACGCCGCCTACCAGGCGTTCATCGAAGACGGCGGCTACACCGACCCCCGCTGGTGGGCGCCGAAGGGCTGGGCGCACATCCGCACACACGGCATCGGCGCCCCGCTGTTCTGGCGGCGGGACGGCGGGCAGTGGCTGCGGCGCCGCTTCGGCGTCACGGAGGTCGTCCCGCCCGACGAGCCCGTGGTGCACGTGTGCTGGTACGAGGCGGACGCCTACGCCCGCTGGGCCGGACGCCGGCTGCCTACCGAGGCCGAGTGGGAGAAGGCGGCCCGCCACGACCCGGCCGCCGGCCGTTCCCGGCGCTATCCCTGGGGCGACGCCGACCCGGGCCCCGAACACGCCAACCTCGGCCAGCGGCATCTGCGCCCGGCCCCGGCCGGCAGCTACCCGGCCGGTGAGTCGCCGCTCGGCGTACGCCAGTTGATCGGCGACGTCTGGGAGTGGACGGCGAGCGACTTCCTGCCCTACCCGGGCTTCAGGGCGTTCCCGTACAAGGAGTACTCGGAGGTGTTCTTCGGGTCCGAGCACAAGGTGCTGCGCGGTGGTTCGTTCGCCGTGGACGCGGTGGCCTGCCGGGGCACCTTCCGCAACTGGGACTACCCGATCCGCCGGCAGATCTTCTCCGGGTTCCGCACGGCCCGCTCGCAGGACGCCTGATGTGCCGTCACCTCGCCTACGTGGGGCCGCCGGAGGCACTCGGCCGCCTCCTGGTGGAGCCCGGGCACGCGCTGTACCGGCAGTCGTGGGCGCCCCGGCACCAGCGGTACGGGACGGTCAACGCCGACGGCTTCGGTGTCGGCTGGTACGCGCACGGGGACCCGGTGCCGGCCCGCTACCGGCGGGCCGGGCCGATCTGGGCGGACCTGTCGTTCGCCGACCTCGCCCGGGTCGTGCGGACCACCGCGCTGCTCGCCGCGGTGCGCGACGCGACCCTGTCGGGCGCGGACGCGGAGGCCGCCGCGGCCCCCTTCGCGGCGGGAACCTGGCTGTTCAGCCACAACGGCGCGGTCCCGGGCTGGCCCGGCTCCCTGGCCGCCGTCTCCCGCACGCTGCCGCCCGAGGACCTGCTGTCGCTGGAGGCCCGCAACGACTCGGCGCTCGTGTGGGCGCTGGTCCTGGCGCGGCTGCGCGGCGGTGACGAGGAAGGCCAGGCGCTGGCCGACACGGTGCTGGAGGTCGCGGCGGCGGCCCCCGGCTCCCGCCTCAACCTGCTGCTCACCAACGGCGACACGATCACCGCCACCGCCTGGGGCGACACCCTGTGGTACCTCACCCGCCCCGGCGGCGGCACCGTCGTGGCCTCCGAGCCCTACGACGACGACCCGCACTGGCAGCAGGTCCCCGACCGCACGCTCCTCGCGGCGAGCCGCACGGACGTGCTGCTCACCCCGCTGAAGGAGCCGGCCGAGCCCCTCGCGCCACCCTCGAAGGAGCCCCGTACGTGAGCCCGTTCCACCTCACCCGCACCCTCGCCGGGGACGCCACGGAGGCGGCGCTGCGCGCCGACGTCCACCGGGGTCTGACCGGCCGCCCCAAGACGCTGCCGCCCAAGTGGTTCTACGACGCGCACGGCAGCGACCTGTTCGAGCGGATCACCGAACTGCCCGAGTACTACCCGACCCGCGCCGAACGGGAGATCCTCCTGGCCCGCTCCGGCGACATCGCCGCGGCGACCGGCGCCCGCACCCTGGTCGAGCTGGGCTCCGGCTCCTCCGACAAGACGCGGCACCTGCTGGACGCCCTGACGGACCTGCGCACCTACGTCCCGGTCGACGTCAGCGGCAGCGCCCTCACCCAGGCCGGGCAGGCGCTCGCCGCCGAGCGGCCCGGGCTGGACGTGCACGCGCTGATCGCCGACTTCACGGCGGAGCTGACGCTGCCGGACACGCCGGGGCCCCGGCTGGTGGCGTTCCTCGGCGGCACCATCGGCAACCTGCTGCCCGCCGAGCGCGCCGCGTTCCTGGCCTCCGTGCGTGCCCTGCTCACCCCGGGCGACGCCCTGCTGCTCGGCACGGACCTGGTCAAGGACGAGGAGGTGCTGGTCCGTGCCTACGACGACGCGGCCGGGGTGACGGCCGCGTTCAACAAGAACGTGCTGACCGTGATCAACCGGGAGCTGGGCGCCGACTTCGAGCCCGGCGCCTTCGACCACGTGGCCCGGTGGGACGCCGAGCACGAGTGGATCGAGATGCGGCTGCGCTCCCGTACGGCGCAGACGGTGAAGGTGCCGGCGCTCGGCCTCGCCGTCGACTTCGCGGCGGGCGAGGACCTGCGCACCGAGATCTCGGCGAAGTTCCGGCACGAGGGCGTGCGGGCCGAACTGTCCGCTGCGGGGCTGGACCTGGCCCACTGGTGGACGGACGGCGCCGGCCGGTTCGCACTCTCGCTGAGCGTGGCGCGCTGACACCGGACGGCCCCTGGACGGCGGCGGGGCGGAGACGACGTCTCGCGCTTCGCCGCCGCGTGGGGCACGGTGGAGTGACGCGTGGCACACCGGTCACTCACGGAGGAGCAGCGGCATGTCGAACCACACCTACCGGGTCACGGAGATCGTCGGCACCTCGCCCGACGGCGTCGACCAGGCCATCCGCAACGGCATCGACCGGGCCTCCCAGACCCTGCGCAACCTGGACTGGTTCGAGGTGACGCAGGTGCGCGGCCAGCTGGAGGAGGGCCGGATCGCGCACTGGCAGGTGGGTCTCAAGGTGGGCTTCAGGCTGGAGGGGTCCGAGTAGCGGAGCCGGTCCAGCGCACCGGTCCGGGTCTCAGGTACGCCCTTCGCGCTCCTGCGCCGCCTTCATCTCGGCGGACCGGTCCGCCCAGTCGGCCCGTACGACGGTGAAGCCCGCGCGCCGGGCGTCCGCGCAGACCAGTTCGTCGTCGTCGACGAGGACGCGGACCTCGCGCGTGCGGGCGAGCCGCTTGAGGATCTCCAGCTTGGTGAACCGGGCGGGCCGCCGGTCGGCGTCCCGCCGCATGTACACACGGCCCTCGGGCAGCCCGTGGGCGGCCAGCCAGTCCAGCGTGTCGCGCCGGCAGCGCTCGGGCCGCCCGGTGAGGTAGACGATCTCGCACTCCCGGGCGCTGTCCGAGACCAGGGCGATGCCCTCGGCCAGCGGCCCGTCCTGCGGCGCCGCGGCGAAGAACGCGTCCCAGTCCTTCGGCCTGCGCTCCAGGAACCGCTGCCGGTGCGCGGTGTCGGCGAGGGTGTTGTCCAGGTCGAAGACGGCCAGCGGGGCCTTGCTGCGATCGTCGCTCACGCGGCCCAGCCTAGGCCGTGTCCGTGAAGTCCCGCCTGCCCCGCCCTTTCCGGCCCGCCGGCCGCGTCGGTCCGCACGAAGCGCACGAAGGCCTCACGAGCCGCACGGAAGCCTCACGAGGCGCACGGGCGCGTCGGCGGCGCATTTCGGCCAGCCTGGCCGGGGAAAAGGCCCGGACGATGCTCCGCCCGGCCTTTTCCCGCAGGCCGTCGTCGGCCCGTCCGTCGCGCGACCAGACGTGAACGAGCCATGGGCGCGGGGCCGTTGATCCGCACGGTTGATGCCTCAAGCACGGCACTGACATACTCCGCTTCCAGCCCCGCCACCACCCGTGGCCGGGGCTGGTCGGGGATCTCCACACCGAGCCCCGGGCCGTATCCGTGTTTCCGGGCAGCGAGCCGTCCCGGTTGCACGAACCCCCCACAGAGCCCGCACCCCCACAGTGTCCCCGGCATCCCTCCACCCTGCGCGAAAGCCGGGCGCGACACTGATCCGACGGGGTCGAGTGCGGGGCACGAAGCAGCGAAGAAGGTGCGCCTGTGCCCGAATTCCCACCGCGGCGGGACCACAATCCCCCCTTTCCGCATTCGCACATCGAACATACTCCGCCGTCCCGCATATCCGACCTCCCGGAATTCCACTCCCTGCGTCGCGCACAGCGCCGGTTCGGCATCCGGGCGACACTCTTTTCGGTCGGCGGATTCCTGCTGTACGTGCTGCTGTCGAGTTTCGTCCCCGCGGTGATGAACCAGCCCCTGTTCGGCCGTCTCACGATCGGACTCGGCCTCGGCCTCGGGCAGTTCGCCGTCATGGGCGTGACCGCGTGGTGCTACGTCCGGCACATGCGCACCCGGGTCGATCCGCTCGCCCGCGGCCTGCGCTCCCGTCTGCAGCACGAGAGCCACAGCCGTGCCCGGTCCGCCGCGCGCACCGACGCCACCGGCCGGCCCCTCCAGCCGGGCGCCGGGGGGTTCCGCACGTGGTGACCGCCGCCGCCATCGACGACCGCAGCCTGCAGCTGACGTTCGTGCTGTTCCTGACCGTGGTCGTGATCACCCTGTTCACGGCGCTGCTGACGGCGCCGCAGCGGGACGAGATCAGCGAGTTCTACCTCGGCGACCGCGCCATGTCGCCGCTGCGCAACGGCCTGGCCATGTGCGGCGACTACCTCTCCGCGGCGACGCTGCTGGGCAGCACCGGGCTGGTCGCCCTGACGGGGTACGACGGGCTGATGTACCTGGGCGGCACCACCGTGGCGTGGATGATGGTGCTGCTGCTGATCGCCGAACCCCTGCACCGCACGGGCCGGTTCACGCTCGGCGACACGGTCGCGCTGCGCCTGCCCCGGCGGCAGCGCCCGGTGCGGATCGCCCTGGCCGTGTGCATCCTGGCGATCGCGACGCTCTACCTGGTGGCCCAACTCGTCGGCAGCGTCGCGCTGCTGACGCAGTTCACCGGTGTGCCGAGCGGCACCACCCGCACCCTGTGCGTGGTCGTGATCGGCACCTTCGTGATCCTGTACGCCTCCCTCGGCGGCATGCCCGGCGCGACGGTCATCCAGATCATCAAGGCCGTGATGCTGGTGGTGGGCGTGCTGTTCACCGCGGGCTGGGTGCTGTACCACTTCCGCTGGAACCCGAACGCCCTGCTGGAGAGGGCGTCCGAGCGCAGCGGCTCCGGGCCGCTGTTCCTGGAACCCGGACTGCGCTACGGCGGCACGGTCGGCAACAAGCTGGACTTCCTCAGCCTGGAACTGGCCATCGTCCTCGGGCTGGCCGCCCTTCCGCACGTGCTGATGCGCCTGCTCGCCCCGCGCCGGAGCGGTGTGCTGCGCTCCTCCGTGCTGTGGGCCGTCGGCCTGGTCGGCGCGGTCTGCTTCGGCGCCGGCATCCTCGGCCTCGGCGCCACCGCGCTGCTCGGCCGGGAGACCCTCGTGAGCACCGACCGCACCGGCAACTCCGCCGTACTGCTGCTCGCCCACGAGCTGGGCGGCAGTGTGCTCACCGCGCTGCTGACCTGTCTGGCGTATCTGACCCTGCTGGCCGTGGCGGTCGGTCTCACCCTGGCCGCGGCCTCGTCCCTGGCGCACGACCTGTACAGCGAGGTGATCCGCAAGGGCCGCGCGACCGAGACGGAGGAACTGACGGTGGCCCGGCTGTCCGGGGCGGTCATCGGGATCCTCGGGATCCTGCTCGCCCTGGTCGCCTGGGGCGCCAACACCGCGACGCTCGCCTTCCTGGCCTTCGCCATCGCCGCGTCCGCGATCCTGCCGACGATCGTCTACACCCTGTTCTGGCGGCGCTTCTCGGCCGGCGGAGCCCTGCTCAGCCTCTACGGCGGCCTGCTCTGCTCCGTGCTGCTGGCGGTGTTCTCCCCGGTGGTCTCCGCCGCCCCGGGCTCGTTCTACCCGGACGCGGACTTCGCCTGGTTCCCGCTGCAGAACCCGGGCATCGTCTCCATCCCCGCCGGCTTCCTCCTGGGCTGGCTCGGCACGGTGCTCGACAAGGGGCCGGCGGAAGAGGCCGGGACGCGCGAGGCGTTCGAGGTGCGGATGCTCGTGGGCGCCGGCGACTGACCCGGGCACCGCCCGGGGACGGCGGCGGGGCGGCACCGGGACGCACATTGTTAATGGGATCCATTTTCATGTAGCGTCCTCGGTGCCGTCCACCGTCCACCGAGGAGGAGTCCCATGGCCGTCCCCAAGCGGAAGATGTCCCGCAGCAACACCCGTCACCGCCGCGCCCAGTGGAAGGCGGCGACGCCGACGCTGGTCCCGGTCACCGTCGACGGCGTCCGGCACCTGGTCCCGCAGCACCTGGTCCGGGCCTACGAGCGCGGTCTGCTACGCCCCGAGGGCTGAGTCCGCCGCCGTGTAGAACCGCGCCCGGACCCGGTGCAGCCAGGCCTCGACGGGAGCCTCGTCGGGCTCGTCCGGCAGCACGGTCGGGCCCGCCCGGAAGGCGTCCTCGTACCGCCGCAGCAGCGGCTCGGCGGCCGCCGGATCGGCGGCGACGCGCTCGCCGAAGGCGTGGTACTCCTCCGGGTCGTCGACGCGGATCGTCAGCCGCCCGGTGGTGTACAGCCGCAGGCCCTGCTCGCACAGCCGTTTGAGGTGCCGGGCGTGTTTCGCGGTGCGCCCGCGGGAGTCCGCGCAGACCGAGCCGCCGGCGCGGGCCTCCAGCCGACGGAACTGCTGGGTGGCGTAGCCGAGATAGGCGTCCCGGACGCGCCGGGCGGACAGGAACGCGGTCCGTATGCCGATCAGCTCGTCGCCGAGCGGGGTCCGCACCTCGTACAGGTCCTCCGGGAGCCACACCAGCTCCATGGCCGTCGGGTTGCCGCCCAGCGCCAGCCGGCACCACTTGGCGGCCTCGTGCAGCGTGCGGTCGGGTGCCGTGCCGACGTGGGACTCCTTGGGCCGGTGCAGGCCGTGCAGCTGTGCCGTGGGCGCGGCGAACAGACCGAGGCGGTCGATGTCGGAGCCCTCGCGGGCGAGTCCGTAGGCGGTCGATCCGACGATGCCGCTGAGCAGGACGTTGGGGACGGTCACGGGCGGCCGCCTTTCGCTTGCGGGTACCCGGACATTGTCGTGACCCGGACGAAACCGGTCATCCGAATTACCGGCGGGGCGCCCGACCGCCGCGGCGACGGAATACCGGCGGCCCCGCGCGGCGTAGAACCTCGTATGGAACCCGTGCGCCTGTCCGTCCTCGACCGCTCCCGCACCCGCGAGGGGCACACCCACCCCGAGGCGCTGCGCGACACGGTGCGGCTGGCGCGGGAGCTCGAGGCCCTCGGCTACCACCGGATCTGGGTCTCGGAGCACCACGGCGTGCCCGGGGTCGCCGGTTCCGCGCCGACCGTGCTGGCCGCGGCGGTGGCGGCCGCCACCGGCACGATCCGGGTCGGCACGGGCGGGGTGATGCTGCCCAACCACCGGCCGCTGGTCGTGGCCGAGCAGTTCGGCGTGCTGGAGTCGCTCTTTCCCGGGCGGATCGACATGGGCCTCGGCCGCTCCGTCGGCTTCACGGACGGGGTGCGCAAGGCCCTCGGCCGCGACAAGGGCGACGCCGAGGACTTCGAGGCGCAGCTGCGGGAACTGCTGGGCTGGTTCCTGGGCACCTCCCCCACCGGGGTGCGCGCCCGCCCGGCCGAGGGGCTGACCGTGCCGCCGTTCGTCCTGGCCATCGGCGAGGGCGCCGGCATCGCGGCCCGCCTCGGCCTGCCCCTGGTGATCGGCGACCTCAGGAACCGGGAGAGGATGCGGCACGGCATCGACCACTACCGCGAACACTTCCGCCCCTCGCCCTGGGCACCGGAACCGTACGTCGTCGTCTCCGGCACGGTCGCCGTGGCCGCCACCCCCGAGGAGGCCCGGCGGCTGCTGATCCCCGAGGCCTGGTCGATGGCGCACGCGCGCACGCACGGCACCTTCCCGCCCCTGCCGCCCGCCGAGCGCGTCGAGGCGCTCACCCTGACCGGCAAGGAGCGCGACGTCTACGAGGCCGGGCTCACCGGCCACATCGCGGGCACCGAGGAGCAGGTCGCGCACGAGCTGCGGACGCTGCTGAAGGAGACGGGGGCGCAGGAGGTCCTCGTCACCACCAGCACCTACGACCGCGCGGCCCTGCTGGACTCCTACCGGCGGCTGGCCGCGATCACCTCCGGTTAGAGTCGGTGCCCATGCACGACCCCGATGACGCCCCCGACCCGTACGTCCGTGTCCGCGGAGCCCGCGAACACAACCTGCGCGGGGTGGACGTCGACGTCCCGCGGAACGCCCTGGCCGTGTTCACCGGTGTGTCCGGCTCGGGGAAGTCGTCCCTGGCGTTCGGCACGGTCTACGCCGAGGCGCAGCGGCGCTACTTCGAGTCGGTGGCGCCGTACGCGCGCCGGCTGATCCATCAGGTCGGCGCGCCGAAGGTCGGGGAGATCACCGGTCTGCCCCCGGCCGTGTCGCTCCAGCAGCGGCGCACGGCACCCACCTCGCGCTCCTCGGTCGGTACGGTCACCAACCTCTCCAACTCGCTGCGCATGCTGTTCTCCCGGGCCGGCGCCTATCCGCCCGGCGCCCGGCGGCTCGACTCCGACGCCTTCTCGCCCAACACGGCGGCCGGGGCCTGCCCGGAGTGCCACGGGCTCGGGCGGGTGCACCGCACCACCGAGGAGTCGCTGGTGCCCGACCCGTCGCTGTCGATCCGCGAGGGCGCGATCGCCGCGTGGCCGGGCGCCTGGCAGGGCAAGAACCTGCGGGACGTCCTGGACGCGCTCGGGTACGACGTGGACCGGCCGTGGCGGGAGCTGCCCGCCGAGCAGCGCGAGTGGATCCTGTTCACGGACGAGCAGCCGGTGGTCACCGTCCACCCGGTGCGGGACGCCGACCGCATCCAGCGGCCCTACCAGGGCACGTACACGAGCGCCCGGCGCTATGTGATGAAGACCTTCGCGGAGTCGAAGAGCGCCACCCTGCGGGCGAAGGCCGAGCGGTTCCTCACCAGTGCCCCCTGTCCGGTCTGCGGCGGCAGCCGGCTGCGGCCGGAGGCCCTGGCGGTGACCTTCGGCGGCCGGACCATCGCCGAGCTGGCGGCCGTGCCGCTGGTGGAGCTGGCCGCCCGCCTCGACGCGACGTCGGAGGCGGCCCGGGTCCTGACCGAGGACCTGAAGTCCCGTATCGCACCGGTCGTGGAACTGGGTCTGGGCTACCTCAGCCTCGACCGCCCCACCCCCACCCTCTCGGCGGGCGAACTGCAGCGCCTGCGCCTGGCCACCCAGCTGCGCTCCGGCCTGTTCGGCGTGGTCTACGTCCTGGACGAGCCGTCGGCCGGGCTGCACCCGGCGGACACCGAGGCACTGGTCACGGTGCTGGAGCGGCTGAAGCGGGCCGGGAACTCGGTGTTCGTCGTGGAGCACCACCTGGACGTCGTACGCGGTGCCGACTGGCTGGTGGACGTCGGCCCCGGCGCGGGCGAGCACGGCGGGCGGGTGCTGCACAGCGGCCCCGTGGCCGCCCTGGCCGGTGTCGCGGAGTCGGCGACGGCCCGCTACCTCTTCGACCGCTCCCCCGCGCCCGCCCGGGAGGTCCGCACCCCGACCGGGTGGCTGAAGACCGGCCCGGTCACCCGGCACAACCTGCGCGGGGTGAGCGCCGCGTTCCCGCTCGGCGTGTTCACCGCGGTCACCGGCGTGTCCGGCTCCGGCAAGTCCACGCTCATCGGCGAGATCACCGGGGAGACCGCGGGGGTGGGCCGGCTGGTCTCGGTCGACCAGAAGCCCATCGGCCGCACGCCGCGCTCGAATCTCGCCACCTACACCGGCCTGTTCGACGTGGTGCGCAAGGTGTTCGCGGCGACCGGCCCGGCCCGGGAACGCGGCTTCGGCGCCGGCCGGTTCTCCTTCAACGTGGCCGGGGGACGGTGCGAGACGTGCCAGGGCGAGGGGTTCGTCAGCGTGGAGCTGCTGTTCCTGCCGAGCACGTACGCGCCCTGCCCGGACTGCGGCGGGGCCCGGTACAACGCCGGGACGCTGGAGGTGACGTACCGGGGGCGGAACATCGCGCAGGTGCTGGACCTGACGGTGGAGAGCGCGGCGGAGTTCTTCGCGGACACCCCGGCCGTGGCGCGCAGCCTGGCCACCCTGCTCGACGTGGGCCTCGGCTACCTGCGGCTGGGCCAGCCCGCGACGGAGCTGTCGGGCGGCGAGGCGCAGCGGATCAAGCTGGCGAGCGAACTGCAGCGCGGCCGGCGCGGACCCACCCTGTACCTCCTGGACGAGCCGACGACCGGTCTGCACCCGGCCGACGTGGACGTCCTGATGCGCCAGTTGCACGGCCTGGTCGACGCCGGGAACACCGTGATCGTCGTCGAGCACGACATGTCCGTCGTCGCGGGCGCGGACTGGGTGATCGACCTCGGTCCCGGCGGCGGGGACGAGGGCGGCCGCATCGTGGCGGAGGGACCGCCCGAGCGGGTGGCCCGCTCGGCGGAGAGCCGGACGGCGCCGTACCTGTCCCGCACGCTGTCCGGCATCCGCTGAGCCGGCGGCACGTCCGCCGGGGTCCGTGCGCCCGTCCGGTGGGCGGGCCCCGTGGCCCGGCCCGGACGGCAGGGGGCTCGCGTCACGCCACGAGCGCCGTGTGCGTCCAGGCCGGGGCCGCCTCGCGGGGCTGGGCGGAACCGGCGAGGGAACGGCGGTCGGGGTGGGTGCCCGGCGGGATGGGGGCGCGGACCTCGACCTCCGCGAGCAGCCCCCGGGCCGTCGCCACCCGCCACAGCGAGGCGAGCAGGGTGTCGTCGCCGACGAACGCGGCGGCGGTGCCGGGCGCTCCCCCGGTGAGCCGGTAGCCGATGCGCACCGGCTGGACGGGCACCCCGGCGTCCAGCGCGGCCTGGAAGACGGCCCGGCGGAAGGGGCCCTGGGCCCGGCCGCACCAGGTGCTGCCCTCGGGGAAGGCGGCGACGGCCGTGCCCTCGCGCAGGGCGCGGGCGATCCGGGCGACGGTGTCGGGCAGGGCGCGCAGCCGGTCCCGGTCGATGAACAGCACGCCGCCGCGCGCGGCCAGCGGCCCGGCGACGGGCCAGCGCCGCACCTCGCTCTTGGCGAGCATCCGGGCGGGGCGCACGGCGGCGAGCAGCGGTACGTCCAGCCAGGAGATGTGGTTGGCGACCAGCAGCAGCCCCCCGGCCGGGGCGGCGGTGCCGGTGACGCGGACCCGGACCCCGGCGGCCCGCACGATCCACCGGCACCACCGCCGCACGAGGGCCGCCGGTATCCGGGATCCGAACGGCAGCAGCGCGATCCCGGCGAGCAGCAGCACGGCGACGCCGGTCAGCCGCAGCACGGCGCGCGCCGCGGCCCGCGCGGGCACCGCCTCCGGTGTCCCGACGCAGGCCCGCGGCGTGCAGGGCGCGGTGGGCAGCCAGGCGCTCATCAGGCCGGCACGAGGGAGAGGAAGTGCCGCAGGTAGCGGGCGTTGACCCGGCTCATCGGCAGCAGCACGTACAGGTCGGCGACGCCGAAGTCCGGGTCGTGGGCCGGCTCGCCGCACACCCAGGCACCCAGGCGCAGGTAGCCGCGGAGCAGGGCGGGCAGTTCGACGCGGGCGGCGGGCGCGGGGCCCGGCACCCAGGGCAGCAGCGGCCGGACGCGGTACTCCTCGGGCGACAGGTGCCGGGCGCGCACCCGGTCCCAGGTGGCGGAGGCGAGCGCGCCGCCGTCGGCGAGCGGGACGGAGCAGCAGCCGGCGAGCCATTCGTGGCCGCGGTCGACCATGTAGCGGGCGATGCCGGCCCAGATGAGGCCGATGACCGCGCCGTCGCGGTGGGCGGGGTGCACGCAGGAGCGGCCGACCTCGACGAGCTGCGGCCGGATCGCGTCCAGCGCGGTGAGGTCGAACTCGCCCTCGGAGTAGAGCCGTCCGGCGACGGCGGCGCGCTCGGGCGGCAGCAGCCGGTAGGTGCCGACGACCTGGCCGGTGGTCTCCTCGCGGACGAGGAGGTGGTCGCAGTAGGCGTCGAGCGGGTCGGCGTCGAGGCCCGGCTCGGCGCCGGTGAGCAGGGCGCCCATCTCCCCGGCGAAGACGTCGTGCCGCAGCCGCTGCGCGGCGCGGACGTCCTCCTCGGTGCGGGCGAGGGTGACGGTGTAGCGGGTGGGGGCCGTGGGCTGCGCGGGACGGTCGACGGTCAGTACGCCGGTCATGGCTCTCTCCTGGTCACGGGCCGGGGGCGGCGAGCGGTGCCGCCGCCCCCTGTTGTGCCCATGCCGCCTGTCCACCGCGTGACGAGCGCCGGGAGGAAGGATGTGCGCCGGTTGAACTACTGCTTGGCGACCTTCCGGGTGGCCCGCAGCCACTCCTTGTTCATGCGGGTGATGGACATCAGCGGGATGCCCTTGGGGCAGGCCGTGGCGCACTCCCCGGTGAGCGTGCACCCGCCGAACCCCTCCTCGTCCATCTGCGCCACCATGTCCAGTACGCGGGTCTCCCGCTCGGGCGCACCCTGCGGCAGCACGTTCAGGTGGTTGACCTTGGCGGAGGTGAACAGCATGGCCGCGCCGTTGGGGCAGGCCGCCACGCACGCGCCGCACCCGATGCACTCGGCGTGCTCGAAGGCGAGGTCGGCGTCCGGCTTGGGCACCGGCGTCGCGTGCGCCTCGGGGGCCGACCCGGTGGGGGCGGTGATGTACCCGCCGGCCTGGATGATCCGGTCGAACGCCGACCGGTCGACGACCAGGTCCTTGATGACCGGGAACGCGGCCGCCCGCCACGGCTCGATGTCGATCGTGTCGCCGTCCTTGAAGGACCGCATGTGCAGCTGGCAGGTGGTGGTCCGCTCGGGGCCGTGGGCATCGCCGTTGATGACCAGCGAGCACGCCCCGCAGATGCCCTCCCGGCAGTCGTGGTCGAAGGCGACCGGGTCCTCGCCCTTGAGGATGAGTTCCTCGTTGAGGGTGTCGAGCATCTCCAGGAACGACATGTCCTCGGAGATCCCGTCCACCTCGTACGTGGACATGCTGCCTTCGGCGTCGGCGTTCTTCTGGCGCCAGACGCGCAGGGTGAGCTTCATGCGTAGCTCCGCTGGGTGGGGTGGACGTACTCGAAGACCAGGTCTTCCTTGTGCAGGACGGGAGCCTCGCCGGTGCCGGTGAACTCCCAGGCGGCCGCGTAGGCGAACTCCTCGTCCTTGCGGGCGGCCTCGCCGTCCGGTGTCTGGGACTCCTCGCGGAAGTGGCCGCCGCAGGACTCCGAGCGGTGCAGCGCGTCGAGGCACATCAGCTCGGCCAGTTCCAGGTAGTCGACGATGCGGTTGGCCTTCTCCAGCGACTGGTTGAACTCCTCGCCGGTGCCGGGCACCTTGATGCGCCGCCAGAACTCCTCGCGGATCTGCGGGATCCGCTCCAGTGCCTTGCGCAGTCCGGACTCGCTGCGGGCCATGCCGCAGAACTCCCACATGAGTTCGCCGAGTTCGCGGTGGAAGGAGTCGGGGGTGCGGTCGCCGTCGACGGACAGCAGCAGGTTGAGCCGGTCCTGCGTCTCGGCGAGGGCCTCCTGCACGACGGGGTGTTCGTCGGTGACCTCGTCGTGGCGGGGGGTGCGGGCCAGGTAGTCGTTGATGGTGGCCGGGAGCACGAAGTACCCGTCGGCGAGGCCCTGCATCAGCGCGGAGGCGCCGAGCCGGTTGGCGCCGTGGTCGGAGAAGTTGGCCTCGCCGATCGCGAACAGGCCGGGGATGGTGGTCTGCAGGTCGTAGTCGACCCACAGGCCGCCCATCGTGTAGTGCACGGCCGGGTAGATGCGCATCGGCACCTCGTACGGATCCTCGTCGGTGATCCGCTGGTACATGTCGAAGAGGTTGCCGTACTTGGCCTCGACCGCCTTGCGGCCCATGCGCCGGATGGCGTCGGCGAAGTCGAGGTAGACGCCCTGGCCGCCGGGGCCCACTCCCCTGCCCTCGTCGCAGACGTTCTTCGCGGCGCGGGAGGCGATGTCGCGCGGCACGAGGTTGCCGAAGGACGGGTAGACGCGCTCCAGGTAGTAGTCGCGCTCGTCCTCGGGGATCTCGTTCGGCGGCCGGGTGTCGCCCTTGGCCTTCGGCACCCAGATGCGGCCGTCGTTGCGCAGCGACTCGCTCATCAGCGTCAGCTTGGACTGGTGGTCGCCGGTGCGCGGGATGCAGGTGGGGTGGATCTGGGTGAAGCAGGGGTTGGCGAACCAGGCGCCGCGCCGGTGGGCCCGCCAGATCGCGGTGGCGTTGGAGTTCATGGCGTTGGTCGACAGGTAGAACACGTTGCCGTAGCCGCCGGAGGCGAGGACGACGGCATCCGCGAAGTACGTGTCGATCTTCCCGGTGATCAGGTCCCGGGCCACGATGCCGCGTGCCCGCCCGTCGACGACGATCAGGTCGAGCATCTCGGTGCGCGGGTGCATCTCGACGTTGCCAGCGGCGATCTGCCGGCTGAGCGCCTGGTAGGCACCGAGGAGGAGCTGCTGGCCCGTCTGGCCGCGGGCGTAGAAGGTGCGCGAGACCTGGACTCCGCCGAAGGAGCGGGTGTCGAGCAGGCCGCCGTACTCGCGGGCGAAGGGCACGCCCTGGGCCACGCACTGGTCGATGATCTCCACGGAGATCTGGGCGAGCCGGTGGACGTTGGACTCGCGGGCCCGGAAGTCGCCGCCCTTGACGGTGTCGTAGAACAGCCGGTGGACCGAGTCGCCGTCGTTGCGGTAGTTCTTCGCCGCGTTGATGCCTCCTTGCGCGGCGATGGAGTGGGCACGGCGCGGGGAGTCCTGGTAGCAGAACTGGACGACGTGGTAGCCCTGTTCGGCCAGGGTGGCCCCGGCGGAGCCGCCGGCCAGCCCGGTGCCCACGACGATGACGGTGTGCTTGCGCCGGTTGGCCGGGTTGACGAGCTTCGCCTCGAACCGGCGCTTGTCCCACCGCTCGTGGATCGGCCCCGAGGGCGCCTTGGTGTCGACGGCCGGCTCACCGGTGACGTAGTCCGTGTACGAGGTCATGTCAGCTCACCACTCCGGTCATGACGGCCACGGGTACGGCGATGAAGCCGGCCGTGAGCAGCAGCGCGAGGACGTTCGCGACGGTCTTCAGGGCGCGGTCGCGGGTGCGGCTGCCGGCGCCGAGGGTCTGGGCGGCGCTCCAGAAGCCGTGCCGCACGTGCAGGCCGAGCGCGAGCATCGCGACGATGTAGACGACGTTGCCGTACCAGGTGGAGAAGGTGTCCACGACGTTCTGGTACGGGCGGCCCGCCTCGAAGCCGGGGTGCACGGTGCCGGTCGTCAGGTCGAGGATGTGCCAGACGATGAACAGGCCGAGGATGATCCCGCCCCAGCGCATGGTGCGCGTGGCGTAGGAGGCGCGGGGCTTGCTGTGCACGTACTTGCTGGGCCGCGCCCTGATGTCGCGGCGGCTGAGCTGGTAGGCGGAGACCGCGTGCGCGACCACGGCGACCACCAGCACGACGCGGACCAGCCACAGGGTCCACTCGTAGTGCATGAACGGCTCGCCGACGGTGCGCAGCCAGTGCGCGTAGTGGTTGAACTCGCCCGCGCCGAAGAAGATCTTCAGGTTTCCGATCATGTGGACGACCAGGTACAGCAGCATGATCAGACCGCTGACCGCCATCACGGTCTTCTTCCCGACGGTGGAGTCCCACACGGTGCGTGCCATGGACGGCCGTCGGTCCGTCCGCGTTGCCAGAGCCATGGACAGCACGCTACGGACGCCGGGCCGATCGGTCCAAGACATGGTCCGGCTTGATTCCATAGGCCGGGGCTATCGTAGGTGCATGCAGTTCCAGCAGCTCCAGTACTTCGTGGCCGTCGCGGAGACCCGGCACTTCACCCGGGCCGCCGATCTGGTCCATGTCGCGCAGCCGTCGCTCTCGCAGCAGATCAAGGCGCTGGAGCGGGAGCTCGGCGCGGATCTGTTCCTGCGCGCGCGGGGCAACATCACGCTCACGGACGCCGGGGAGGCCCTGCTCCCGCTGGCCCGCCGCATCCTGGCCGACGCGGACACGGCCCGGCACGAGGTGCAGGAGCTGGTGCAGCTGCGGCGGGGCCGGGTGCGGCTCGGCGCCACGCCCAGCCTGTGCACGGGCCTGCTGCCGGACGTGCTGCGCGCCTTCCACGACCGCTACCCCGGCATCCGGCTGCTGATCGAGGAGGGCGGCTCGCACGACCTGGTGCGGGAGCTGGCCCGCGGGGCGCTGGACCTGGCGCTGATCGTGCTGCCGCTGCCGACGCCGTCGCCCGCGCTGACGACGGTGGAACTGCTGCGGGAGGACCTGGTCGTGGTCTCTTCCCC
This sequence comes from Streptomyces sp. NPDC085931, assembly GCF_044540565.1. Taxonomy (NCBI): domain Bacteria; kingdom Bacillati; phylum Actinomycetota; class Actinomycetes; order Kitasatosporales; family Streptomycetaceae; genus Streptomyces; species Streptomyces sp. NPDC085931. The sequence continues at coordinate 319,694 of NZ_JBITSK010000006.1, read as the reverse complement.
CGACGCGCCGAAGCCGGGCCGGGGGCGGCGCACGGTACGGGTCGCCGACCTGGAGGGCGAACGGCTGGTGATGTTCCGCCACGGCTACGACCTGCGCGAACTGACGGTCGCCGCGTGCCGCGCGGAGGGCTTCGAGCCGGACTTCGCGGTGGAGGGCGGGGAGATGGACGCGGTGCTCGGTTTCGTCCGGGCCGGACTGGGCGTCGCCGTCGTCCCGCGGATGGTGGCGGCGCGGTCGGGCCGCGGACTGCGGGTGACCCCGCTGGCCCGGCCGGGCCTGCACCGCACGATCGCCCTGGCCCACCGCAGCGACGTGGCGCCGCCCCGCGCGGCCCGCGAGCTGCAGCGGATGCTGCTGGAGCGGTGAACGCGAGCGGCCGACGGGGGGACCGCATCACCGGCCTCGGCGCACCGCAGGCGGTGCAGTGCCCGGCGACCCGGGCATGCCGTCCGCCCCGGGGCGGCGCGGCCTGCACCGGGCCGGGGCGGCGCGTTGCGCCGCGACGGCGCCAGGGCGCCCCGGGGAACTCATCCCCGCGCGTCCACCAGGGCCAGTTCGTGCAGCCGCTCCGGCGGGCCCGGGCGGGCGTAGTACCAGCCCTGGGCCGTGTCGCAGCCGAGTATCCGCAGTTGCTCGGCCTGGGCACCGGTCTCCACGCCCTCGACCGTGACCGCGAGGTCCAGGCTGTGCGCCAGCGAGACGATCCCCTCGACGATCTTCACGTCGACCGGATCGGCCGGGAACTGCTGCATGCTCTGCGTGAAGGACCGGTCCAGTTTCAGGATGCTGACCGGCAGCCGCCGCAGGTTGGCCAGGTTGGAGTACCCCGTCCCGAAGTCGTCGAGGGCGATGTCGACGCCCATCTCCGCCAGCCGGCGCAGCGGCTTCAGCAGGTCGTCGTCCGCCCCGATGAGCGCCGACTCGGTGACCTCCAGGCACAGCGCGTCCGGCGCGACACCCGTCCGCTCCAGGATCTCGACCGTGTCCTGGACCAGCCCGGGATGGGTCAGCTGGCACGGCGACAGGTTCACGTTGATGCGCAGCGGCCCCGCGTCCACGCCCCCGTGCAGCTCCCGCCACTCGCGGGCCTGGCGCACCGACTGCTCCAGCACCCACCGGCCCAGCGGCACGATCAGCCCGGTGTGCTCGGCGAGCGGGATGAACCGGTCCGGCCCGAGAACGCCGTGCTGCGGGTGCAGCCAGCGCACCAGGGCCTCGGCACCCCGGACGCTGCCGTCGCCGAGGTGCACCAGCGGCTGGTACTCGATGAAGAACTCGCCCCGCTCCAGCGCCGTCGGCAGCGCGGTCGTCAGCCCGTGGCGGGTGATGGCGCGGGCGTCCGCCTCCGGGTCGGCCAGCTCGAAGCGGTTGCCGCCCGCCGACTTGGCCCGGTACATGGTGATGTCGGCGCTGCGCAGCACCTCGGCGGGGCTGCGCTCCCCGGCCGGTCCCTCGACGATGCCGATGCTGCCGCGCACGGTCAGTTCCCGGCCGTCGACGCTGATCGGCGCGAGCAGCGCGTTCATGATGCGGGCGGCGAGCTCGTCGACCTCGCGCTGGGTGTCGGGGCCGGTGGTCAGCGCCACGAACTCGTCGCCGCCGAGCCGTGCGACCATCTCGCCGGGCGCGGTGGCGCAGGACTGCAGCCGGTCGGCGACCTCCACGAGCAGCCGGTCGCCGGCCGCGTGACCGAGGCTGTCGTTGACGGTCTTGAACCCGTCCAGGTCCAGGTAGCACAGCCCGAACCGCTGGCCTTCGCCCGCACTCAGCGCCTTCTCCAGGCGCTCGAAGAAGAAGGTGCGGTTGGGCAGGCCCGTGAGGGCGTCGTGCGTGGCCTCGTAGCGCAGCCGCAGATTGAGCAGCCGCCGCTCGGTGGTGTCCTCCATGAGCGCGAGCTGGTACTGCGGGTTGCCGTCGGCGTCGCGCAGCAGCGAGACCGTCAGATTGGTCCACAGGACCGTCCCGTCGGGACGGTAGAACGCCTTCTCCAGGTGGTAGTGCTCCCGCTCGCCGCGCACGAGTTCGTCGTAGAGCCGCCAGGTCTGCGGGGCGTCGTCGGGGTGGGTCCACTCCCGGACGTTGCGGCTGCGCAGCGTCTGGTCGGAGATGCCGAACATGCGCAGCAACGCGCCGTTGACCTGCAGGATGTTGCCGTCCAGGTCGGCGATGCCGATGCCTATGGCCGCGCCCTCGAAGACGGCGCGGAAACGGGCCTCGCTCGCGTGCAGGGCCTGGGCGACCACGCCCTGCGCCTGGAGGGCCGCCTGCGCGATGGCCTCCTGTTCGGCCAGGGTCCGCTCGCGCAGCGCCCGGGCGAAGCCGGCGGCCATGGCGTGCTGCAGGCGCGCGCACCGCGCCCGCAGGTCCTCGGGGTCGCCGTCGCCGCCGCAGTACAGCACCAGGTAGGCGTCCACGCAGTCCAGCGTGCGGCTGAGCGCCTCGGGGTCGGTGCAGTGCGCGTCGACGAGGGCGGCGCCGACCGCCTTGCCCGTGCCGGCGTCGAAGGCCCGGGCCCGCAGTGCCTCGCTCAGCCGCCGGGCCAGCGGCAGCAGCAGTTCCTCGAACTCGGGCCGGGTCGACGACGTCGAGGTCACCGGGAAGACCGCCCGGCTCCAGATCGTCGCGAACCGGCGGAGTCTGTCCTCCGGCCCGTCCGGTTCCGCGATCACGCCGTACGCCCCACGCCCGCGAAGCCGGAGAACGCGTACGGATCCTCGTCCTCCGGTGCGGTGTCGGGCCGCCAGCACGGCATCGCCACCAGTCCGGGTTCCACCATGTCGTACCCCTCGAAGAACCGCGCGATCTCCTCGCGCGAGCGCATGATCAGCGGGTTGCGGATGTCCTCGTACACGTCCACCGCGCCCCCGGCCCGCTCCGGCGGCAGCGGGATCCCCTCGTAGGAGGCGTGGGTGAGCACGAGCAGGCTGCCGGGCGCGAGCGCCGCGCCCAGCTCCGCCACCGCCCCGTACGGGTCGTCCTCGTCTTCCACGAAGTGCAGTATGGCAACGAGGAGCAGGGCCACTGGCTGATTCAGGTCGATCAGCCGCTCCACCTCGGGGCTGCTCAGGATGTCCCGCGGCTTGCGCAGGTCCCCGGCCACGACGGCCGCGTCCGCGTTGCCGTCCAAGACCGCCTCGCTGTGCGCCACGGCCACCGGGTCGTGGTCCACGTACACCACGCGCGCGCCGGGGCAGGCGCTCTGCGCCACCTCGTGCACATTGCCGAACGTGGGAATGCCGGAGCCGATGTCGAGGAACTGGCCTATGCCCTCACCGGCCGCGTAACGCACGGCGCGGCGCATGAACGCCCGGTTCGCCTGCATGATCTTGGGGAGCCCCGGCATGAACTCCATGGCCCGGCGGGCCGCTTCCCGGTCGACCTCGAAGTTGTGCGATCCGCCCAGGTAGTAGTCGTACATCCGGGAGACGCTGGGCACCGATATGTCGATGCTCCGCGGGGCCCAGGCGGGACGCTCCATCGATCTCTCCAAGGCGTAGGCGATCCGGTGTTCGAGCAGAGGCTACTGATCGCCCGCCAAGGGAGCGACCCGAAACGGAAATTGACCATCCGTTCCCGGTCACTGCCTGCGGCACGTGCCGAATTGATACCCCTCCACCTGCCCTTCGAACATATGACGATCAGTGCCCGGGGCGTTCCGGAGAGTTCCGGTCCGCCAGGCCGGGAGTGCCGGAGATCCGCCGCGTTCGGGGGCAGGACGGCACGACGGTCCGCCCCTCCGTGCGAGCACGGAGGGGCGGACCGGATCGGCGCCGTCGGGTGACGGGATGAACCCTGGGGAGGTCGCTCCGCTATTCCGAAGCGCCGACCAGCTTGCCGTCGGGCCGCACGGCGTACCAGGTGCCGCCGACGCCCTGGCCGTTGGTGTCGCCGGGGGCCTTGTCGCCGGCGAAGGTGTAGATCGGCGAGCAGTTGATCGTCTGCTGCCTGCCCTTGCCGTCGGTCCGCTCGAAGACCATGTAGCCCTTCTTCTGGATGCCCTTGGTGTCGGCGAAGTCGACGGGCTCCACGATCGGCCACTTCTCCAGGCAGGCGCCGAGGCAGTTGGAGACCGGCTTGGGCCACGCCTCGTCCTTCTTGAACCGGTAGACCGTCATGCCGTTCCTGTCGACGACGATCTCACCGAGCTTGGGGTCCTTGCGGGTGGACAGTCCGAGGTCCTCGGCGTTCCCGGCACCGCCGGCTCCGCCCGCGCCCTCCTGCACCTTCTTGCCGTCGGGGGCGAGCGCGTACCACTTGCCGCCCACGCCCTGGCCCTTGACGTCACCGGCGTTGACGTCCTTGGCGTAGCGGTAGGCCGGCCAGCCGCCCACCGTGAGCTGCTTGGTGCCGTCGGCCCGGGTGACCGAACCGAGCAGCGACTTGTCGATGCCCTCGCCGGCCTCGGCGTCATCCGCGGGGACCGGCGGCCACGTCTTGGCGCAGTCGCCGTCGCAGTTCGACTTGGGCGGCTGGTCCGTGTCCTGGTCGAACCGGTACAGGGTGAGGCCGAGACTGTCGGTGACCACCTTGCCGATCTCGGCGGTGGAGACGGACAGCTTGCCCGCGGGGTTCGACGGGCTGAGGGCGCTCGGGGCGGCCGGCTGGCTCGGCGTGCCGGCCGCGCCGTTCGTGCCGGAGCCGATGCTGCCGTAGTCCCCGGGCGCGGCCGTGGCGCCCACGTTCTGGCTGGCCGCCGGTGGGCTGTCCTGACCGCACGCCGTCGTCAGCGCCAGGACCGCCGCGGCGCTCGCCACGAGTGAGGCGCTCCGCCAGGAGGTCTTCATCGTCAACTCCCCATAATCGCAAGGGTGTTGCAGCGCCCTGCTGCGCCGCCGCACGGCCATGAGTACGCACGGGGGCGGCCGGTGCGTTCAACGGCCGGCGAAATTTCTTTCCGGCGACCCGCGGCATCCGCCGCCCACCCCCTGCACAGCACCCGCACACAGGTGCGCCTCCCACGCCCCACGGGGGACCGCGCGGCAAACCGGCGGCACCGGAACATCCCCCTTTCGGGGCAATCCCCTTGCGCCCCGGCACGTCCCGGCCGCACAGGGCTCATGATCTTCGTCGTGCATGGACCCGTATCGACTCAATCCGCCCACGCCGCACGGGCCTTGGCGCTGGCGACGCTCACCTGGGCGCTCGTCGGAGCACCGGCCCAGGTGGCGGTGGCCGACGCCTGCGCGTACGCCTCGACGGGACCGGACGGCACCGAGGCGGTGGCGGTCGCCGGCAGCATGACCTGGCCGACCGGGTCGCCGTGCCCGCCACCGCCACCGCCCCCGGACTGCCCGCCGCCCCCGAAGCCCCCGCCCCCCACGCCTACGCCGACGCCGACGCCGAGCCCGGACCCGCCGCCACCACCACCGCCGTCTCCCGAGCCCCCGCCCCCTCCCCCGCCGCCGAAACCGGCCCCGACGGCCCGCCCCGCGCCGCCGGCACCACCCCCGCCGCCCGCGCCCCGCCCGGTCGAACCCCCGCCCCGGCCGGCGCCCCGACCGGTGCCCCCGCCGCCCCCGTCCCCGTCTCCGAAGCCCTCGGCGACGCCCGCACCGGGCCCGTCCGCCAAGGCCGTGCACTACCCGCGCTACCGCGCCATGCCACCCCGGCCCCGGCGGACCGGCGGCACGCTGTCGCCGCTCACCTTCGTCCTGCTCGTCACGGTGCCCGCGGTGGTCGCCGTCGCCGCGCTGCGCGCGCGCTGATCTTCGAATCCCTGGAGGCACCTCTTGCCGGAATGGCTTGTTCTCACCCTCGCGATGCTGGCCGCCTGCGCCGTCGTGGTCGTCATCACCGTCGTACGGCACCGCAGGGCGCCCGAGGACGAGGACCCCAGCGAGACCCCTGACGTCATCGAGTACATGACGATGTGGATCGGCGTGGTGTACGCCATCGTCCTGGGTCTGGCGATCGCCGGTGTCTGGGAGGGACGCAGCGCCGCCCAGGACCACGTCCAGGCCGAGGCCACCGCGCTGCACGAGATCTCCGAGCGGGTGCGGGTCTACCCCGCCGAGGAACGCGACCGGATCCGCGACGACATCCGCCTCTACGTGAACCATGTCGTGACCACCGAGTGGGACAGCATGGCCGACCGGGGCGAGGTCACCGAGCGCGGCGGCCGCCTCTTCGAGCGGATCCGCGCGGACGTCACCGACTACCAGCCGAAGTCGGACTTCGAGGCGCAGGCCTACCAGCCGCTCCTCGACCAGGTGACCGCGGCGAGCCAGGCGCGGATCGGCCGGGCGGAGTCGACCGGGGAGACCATGCCCGGCGTGGTCTGGTTCGGGCTGATGGCCGGGGCCGTGATCACCATCGGCATGATCTTCGCCCTGCAGATCCGCAGAACGACGCGCGAACTGATCCTGGCCGGTCTGTTCTCCGCGCTGATCGCCTTCCTGCTGTTCCTCATCTGGGACTTCGACTCGCCCTACAGCAGGGGCGTGGCGGCGTCGGCGGACCCGTTCCTGAACCTCTTCCCGGGCGTCCGGGACTGACGAGCCCGAGGCACCACGCCTCCGGGCCCGGGCACCACGCCTCGGGTCCGGGCACCAGGCCTCCGGTCCGGCCACCACGCATCCCGGCCGGGGGACCGCGATACGCCGTCGCCGTCCCCCGGTCGCGGTACCGATGTTCCCCCGGGCGGCCCACCGGTATGACCCGTTCGCACTACTGCGATCGCGCCACCGGGTCCGGCTTCTTAGCGTTTCGGGCATCGAGGTGCATGTGTGCCGCAAGCGGAACAGGTCCGCGACTGCTCCTCGGGACCCGGAGGATTCACCATGCGCGCGATACGCGTCGCTTCGGCCGTACTGCTGGCCGGCGCCCTCACCTCCTGCGTGCCCGCCGCCGGTGCGGCGATCCGGACCGACTTCGGCTTCGGCGTGGAGCCCTCCACCGTCGCGCCGGGCGGGAAGGTCACGCTGCGGGTGGAGCGCAACGAGGCGTGCCGGGGGGAGGCGGCGGTCGAGTCACCCGTCTTCGACGTGGTCGTCATCCCGCCGCGGGAGTCGTGGGCGACCGCCGTCGTCGACCGGGACGCCAAGCCCGGCGCCGTCTACGACGTGCGATTCGCCTGCGACGAGTCGAGCGGCACCGCGCGCCTGACGATCGCCGGCGGCCAGCCGACGCACCACCCCACCCACCACCCGACGCACCACCCCCACAAGGGAGCGCACGCCGGTGAGGGCGGCACGCTCGCCGGTTTCGACCTGAGGGAGATCGGGCTGGGCGCCGCGCTCATCGCCGGTTCGCTGGGTGCCGCCTGCCACTTCGCACGCCGCCGCCCCGACGAGGACGCCGGCTGACCGGCGCCGTGCACCCCGTCGTCGCCCCGGGCCCCCGTGCGGGGGGACCCGGGGCGAGGACCGTTCACGTGCGAGGCGACGGCCCGGTCCTGCGGGTGAACCGGGGGTCAGATGCGCCGCTCGGCGCGCCGGCGCATCCAGAACACGCCACCGCCGACGACCGCGGCGGCCACGAGACCGCCGCCGATGGCCACGTCGGTCGGGGTCGCGCCCGTGGTGCTGCTGCCGCCGATGCCGCCGCGGACCCCGCCGATGACGGAGAACGCGTGCGGCTTGGTCAGGGACCGGCCGTTGCAGGTGACCGTGATGTCGTACGGACCCGGGCGGGCGTTGCGGTTGATGGTGGCGGTGCCCTTCGCCTTCTCGTTGTACCCGCCGTGGACGGGCGAGAGGGTCGTCGGCGAGAAGGCGTTGGACGTCGCCGTACCGCCGTGCTTGCAGCCGTCGACCGTGATGGTGAGCTGGCCGCCGCGGGCGATGACGCTGGGCAGGGCGGTGATGTTGCTGGGTGTGTCCCACGCGACGGCCGCGGGGGCCGAGAGGCCGAGGGCGGCGACCGCGGCGCCGGCGACCGCCAGGGCACGAGTGTTACGCATGTGAACCTCCGCGGAAGGCGCCCCGGGGCCCGTTCCCCGGTTGATCGGCGAGAAAGCGCCTCCCAGGAAGACAGTCAGTTGCCGTGCCGGAAGCCGCATTTCGGGAATGGTCCGTCCTGGTGATCAAGGACCCCGCGGCACCGCGGCACCGAGGGCCATCACCGCAGGTCACGGACCGTCGGAAATTTCCTCGGGGCGGCAACTCGGATGGCGCACCTGACGCCCCGACAGGCCTGCGGGCGCCCCCTGGTGTGCCCGGGCCACCCGTTCGCTCCCGCCCCGTCGCCGGTTTCGCGCCCGGCACTTAGCGTCGTGGCATGCGCGATTGACCCGGCGACGGCCGCGTCGAGAGGGGATGGCGAATGTCTGCGTCCGAGCTGGCCCAGGCGGAAGAGGAGGCACGGCCGAGGAAGCGCGCCCCGTGGGGCGTGATAGCGCTTGTTCTGCTGACCGGCCTCGCGCTCATCCGGAACGGTTCGGGGGAATTCGACGAGGGCCCGCCGCAGCCGGCCAGGGCGGCAGCGGCGGACAACCACGTGCCCGGCGCCGCCTTCGCCGGTTCCGTGCGCCCCCTGCCCTACGCCCTGCCGGACCGGGTCAGGATCCCGGCGATCCAGGTCGACGCGCCGATGATCCCCGTGGGCCTCGACCCGGACGGCTGGGTCGGCGCCCCACCGCCGGAGGACCCCAACCTGGCGGGCTGGTTCACCGGTGCGGTCACCCCGGGCGAGAAGGGCACCGCGGTCGTCGTGGGCCATGTCGACAACCAGCAGGGCCCCGCCGTCTTCTACGGCCTCGGATCCCTGAAGCCCGGCAATCGCGTCGAGGTCGCCCGCCAGGACGGCAGGACCGCGGTGTTCGAGATCTACGGCGTGGAGGTGTTCGAGAAGGACGACTTCCCCGGCGACCGCGTCTACGGCTCCAAGGGCGCCGCGGAGCTGCGGGTCATCACCTGCGGCGGCGGCTTCTCCGAGCAGGAGGGGTACGCGGGCAACGTCGTGGCCTTCGCCCGCCTGGTCGAGGTGCGCTGAGCGCTCCCCGCAAGGCGGGCGAGGGCCGCCGCGGCGGCTACGTGCCGGGCCGCACCGGCACGGTGACGTGGTAGCCGGAGTCCAGCAGTCCGGGCAGATAGCGCCGCAGGGCCCGCACGCTCTGCGCACGGTCGCCCCCGGCGTCGTGGGAGAGCACCACCACGCCGGGGGCGGCGCCGTTCTCGACCCGCCGCACGATGGAGCGCACGCCCGGGGTGGTCCAGTCGAGCGTGTCGAGCGTCCAGCCGAGCGGTTCCATGCCGAGGTCGGCGCCGATCCGCAGGGCGGCGCGGTTCCACGCCCCGTAGGGGGCGCGGAACCATGCGGGGCGCTCGCCGCAGGCCTCCTCGACGGCGTCGCTGGTGCGTTCCATCTCGGAGCGGATCTGACGGCGGGTCAGACGGGTGAGCAGGGGGTGGGACCAGGTGTGGTTGCCCACGACATGGCCCTCCTCGGCCATCCGGGCCAGCGCCTCCCGGCCGCCGGCGATCATCTCCCCGCACACGAAGAACATCGCGCGGACCTCGTACTCGGCCAGGACGTCCAGGACGGCCGGGGTGTAGCGGGGGTCGGGGCCGTCGTCGAAGGTCAGCACCATGGTCCGGCCGCGGGCGGGCACCCGCAGCAGCGGTGCACTGCGCACCAGGGTGCGGCGGGGCGCGGCGCGCGGCGGGGCGTAGCCGGTGAGGGGCTGCAGACGGTACGCGGAGGCGCGGGGCGGGCGGCGGGCGGCCTGGGCGCCGGCCGCCGGGGCGGCGGGCCGGGCGGGCCCCTCTCCGGTGACCGCCGTGAGCACACCGGCCGCGGCGGCCGCTCCCACGGCGCCGGCGCCCGCGAACAACGCCGCGCGTCGGGTGAGCAACTGATCCTTCTTCATGACTCATCAGTCGCCCGGCGGAAGACCGGCGCACCTGAGCATCACCGGGGCGGCGGCACGGTTTCACCCGGACGGCCCACGCGGACGGGTCAGCGGCGGCGCACCAGGGGGAAGGGCAGGGTCTCGCGGATGGTCAGGCCGGTGAGGAACATGACCAGCCGGTCGACGCCGATGCCGAGGCCGCCGGTGGGCGGCATGGCGTATGCGAGGGCGTCGAGGAAGTCCTCGTCGAGTTCCATCGCCTCGGGGTCGCCCCCGGCGGCGAGCAGGGACTGCTCGGTGAGGCGGCGGCGCTGCTCGACGGGGTCGGTGAGTTCCGAGTAGGCGGTGCCCAGTTCGGTGCCGAAGGCGACGAGGTCCCAGCGTTCGGCCAGCCGCGGGTCGGTGCGGTGCTGCCGGGTCAGCGGGGAGACCTCGGTGGGGAAGTCCTTGTAGAAGGTGGGCGGTCCGGTGCGCTCCTCCACCAGCCGCTCGTACATCTCCAGGACGATGTCGCCGTGGCCGTCGTCGGCCACGTAGGGCACGCCGGCGCGGTCGCACAGGCGCTTGAGGGTGCCGACGCCGGTGCCGGGGTCGATCTCCTCGCCGAGGGCCTCGCCGACGGCACCGTAGACGGTCCTGACGGGCCACGGGCCGGAGATGTCGTACTCCCGGCCGTCCCGGTGGGCGACGGGCCTGCCGAAGGCGGCGGTGGCGGCCTCCTGGACCAGTTCGCGGACGAGGTCGAGCATCACCTCGTAGTCGGCGTACGCCTGGTAGGCCTCCAGGATGGTGAACTCGGGGTTGTGCTTGTGGTCGGTGCCCTCGTTGCGGAAGGTGCGGCCCATCTCGAAGACCTTCTCCATGCCGCCCACGCACAGCCGCTTGAGGTACAGCTCGGGGGCGATGCGCAGGTAGAGGTCCAGGTCGTAGGCGTTGATGTGGGTGGTGAAGGGGCGGGCGTTGGCGCCACCGTGGATCTGCTGGAGCACCGGCGTCTCGACCTCCAGGTAGCCGCGTGCCAGCAGGCCCTGGCGCACGGCCTGGACGGCGGTGGAGCGGGCGCGGACGACGTCGCGGGCGGCGGGACTGGCGGCGAGGTCCAGGTAGCGCATGCGCACCCTGGCCTCGGGGTCGGTCAGGCCCCGGTGTTTGTCGGGCAGCGGGCGCAGGCACTTGCCGGTGAGCTGCCAGGAGGTGACGAAGACGGTCGGCTCGCCCTTGTCGCTCCGGCCGGCGTGGCCGGTGGCGGTGATGTGGTCGCCGATGTCGGCGTCGGCGGTGAAGCGGTCCAGGGCGGGCCCGCAGCGGTCGCGGGTGAGGGCGAGTTGGTGGTCGCCCGACCAGTCGCGCAGGACGGCGAAGACGATGCCGCCGAAGTCGCGGACCAGCATGACGCGTCCGGCGACGGTGACGTCGTGGCCCTGTTCGACCTCGGCGAGGGTGTGGGTGCGGGCCGGGACGTCCACCGGGTAGGGGTCGGTGCCGGCGGCGCGCAGCCGGTCGAGCTTGCGGTGCCGGACGCGGACCTGGTCGGGCAGGCCGGCGAGGGGGTCGGCGGGCTCGGTCCCGTCCCCTCCGTCGAGGCCGAGCGCCGCCAACGACGGCAGCCCTGCCGTGGTGGCGGGCCGCTGTCCGCCTTTCGGGTGCCCGTTTCCCCACAACTTTCGCATCGACGGTACGGAGACGAAGCCCTCGGCGATGCCGGAGGCGAGACCGACCCGGGCGAGGGAGGCGGCCTCCGCGTAGCACAGGAAGCGCGGGTACCACTCGGGCCGGTACTTGGCGTTGGAGCGGTACAGGGCCTCCAGCTGCCACCACCTGGAGAAGAACAGCAGCAGACGGCGCCAGAGGCGGAGCACCGGCCCCGCGCCGATGCGGGCGCCCTCCTCGAACACGGAGCGGAACACGGCGAAGTTCAGCGACACCCTGCGCACGCCCAGCTTCGGGGCGGCCGCGCACAGTTCGGCCACCATGAACTCCATGACGCCGTTGGGGGCGGTGCGGTCACGGCGCATCAGGTCCAGCGAGACGCCGTCCCTGCCCCAGGGCACGAAGGACTGGACGGCGAGGAGGCGGCCGTCCCCGGCCACGGCCTCGACGAGGAGGCAGTCGCCGTCGGCGGGGTCGCCGAGGCGGTCCAGGGCCATGGAGAAGCCGCGTTCGCTCTCGGTGTCGCGCCAGGCGTCGGCCCGTTCGACGAGCCGGCGCATCTCCTCCTCGGTGAGGGTGGAGTGGCGGCGGACCCGGCAGGTCACGCCGAGGCGGCGGACCCGGTTGACGGCCTGGCGGGTGACGCGCATGTCACGGCCGTCGAGGTCGAAGTCGAGCACGTGCAGGATCGCCTCGTCGCCGAGCTGGAGGGCGCCGAGCCCGGCGCGCCCGAAGGCCCGGGCGCCCTCCTCGGAGGCGCCCATCACGGCCGGGACCCAGGCGTGGCGGCGGGCCACCTCCTGCCAGGCGGCGATGGCGTGCGGCCAGGCCTCCCGGTCGCCCACCGGGTCGCCGCTGGCCAGGCACACGCCGGCCTCGACGCGGTAGGTGACGGCGGCTTTGCCGCTGGGTGAGAAGACGACGGCCTTGTCGCGGCGGGTGGCGAAGTAGCCGAGGGAGTCCTGGTCGCCGTAGCGGCCGAGGAGGGCGCGGATGCGGGTCTCCTCGTCGTCGTGGAGGGCGGCCCGCAGGCGCTGGGAGCGGAAGAGGGCGGCGGCGGCGTTCAGCAGGGCGAGCGCGCCGAACAGGCCGAGCAGGAAGAACAGGGCGTGCGGCGGGCGGCCGTCGAAGCTGCCGGCGGGGACGAGGCCGCCGCAGACCCGGTTGGCGGCCCAGGCGAGCCGTTCGCCGGCGGGCAGCGTGCCGGGGAAGGCCTCGACCAGACCCCAGCCGGCGAGGACGGCCAGGACCAGCCCGGCCAGCAGGACGGCGAGGGCCCGGCGGACGGCGGCGCGGCGGGACGCGGCGTAGAACTCGCGGCGGGCGACGATCAGCAGGATCAGAGCCGCTCCGCACACCACGAAGGACGGGACGGAGTCGGTGAACTCGCCGCCGGCCATGCCGAGGACGTCGGTCAGGACCAGCAGCCCCAGGTAGACGACCACCAGCCACCAGGCGATCCTCTTGCGGGCGGCGGTGGCGGCGGCGAGCAGGAACAGGAAGACCGCGTAGGCGAGGTTGGCGCTGACCGGGACGAGCAGCAGGTCGAGGAAGCGGACGAGGGGGCGCAGCCCGGTGCGCAGCGGCGGGAGGAGCGCGAGCAGGGCGCAGAGCCCTGCGAGGGCGCCGAGGACGACCGCGAACCCCTGCGGCACCCGGGCCGTCAGGCCGGGGGCCCGGTGCGGCGGGGGTAGCGGGCCCGCCGGGACCTTCCCTGCCGCCCCGGTGTCCGCGATGGCACTCATGTATCGACTCTAGGAACAGCGGCCCCTTCCCGCCCCTCGAAGCTCCCTGGGAGCGGCCGGACGCGCGGCCTCCGATAGCCTCACGGCGTGACGGAACAGCACTCCCCTCAGTTCGAACGGGGCACGGACGGGCCGAAGGTGATCGTGGTCGGGGTGGACGGCTCCGACTCCTCCTGGCGGGCCGCGGCCTACGCCGCGGGGCTCGCCCGGCGGCAGCACGCGCTGCTCGCCGTGGTCTACGTCCAGCCCGTGCTGGCGGCGGGGGCGGCGCTGGGGGTGCCGGTGGCCGGGACGACCGACGAGATCGCCGAGGACCTGGTGGCGCAGATCCGGGACGCGGCCCGCCAGCTCAAGGGGATATTCGAGGTCCGCTGGGAGTTCCACACCTTCCACGGCGACCCGTACAGCGGCCTGGTGAAGGCGGCCGACGAACTCAAGGCGGACGCGGTGGTCGTGGGCGCGTCGGAGCAGGCGGGCCACCGGATCGTCGGGTCGGTGGCGGTGCGGCTGGTGAAGGCCGGGCGGTGGCCGGTGACGGTGGTGCCGTAGGGCGTCCGCGGTTCCGTGCCGATCCCTGCGTGGTGTCTTCCGCCGGGCGGGGGCCTGGGCCATCATGATCGGCTGTCAGCCGTTTGCCACTCGTGAAGAGGTGAGGCGCATGGCCGGGCTCCGGACGGGCGAAGGGATTCTCCGCCGCAAACCCATCGAGCGGATCGAGGAGACGGAAGCGGGCGAGGGGACGCGCCTGGAGCGGTCCCTGGGGCTGTGGCAGCTGACCGCCATCGGGGTCGGCGGGATCATCGGTGCGGGGATCTTCACGCTGGCCGGCACGGTGGCCAACGGTACGGCGGGCCCGGCCGTGCTGGTGTCGTTCCTGATCGCGGGGGTCGCGTCCGCCGCGGCCGCGCTGTCCTACGCCGAGTTCGCCGGGCTCATCCCGAAGGCCGGTTCGGCCTACACCTACGGTTACGCGGTGCTGGGCGAGCTGGCCGGCTGGTTCATCGGCTGGGACCTGCTGCTGGAGTACACGGCGATCGTGGCGGTGGTCGCCATCGGCATCTCCGGCTACTTCAGCTTCCTGGTGGGCGAGATGGGCGCCGACCTGCCCGCCTGGATGCTGGGGGCGCCCGGGACCGGTGACGGGCACCGGGTCGACCTGTTCGCGGCGCTGCTGTGCCTGCTCATCGCGTATCTGCTGACCCTCGGGATCAGGAACGCCGCCCGGTTCGAGACGGTCGTGGTGATCCTGAAGGTCCTGGTCGTGCTGCTGGTGATCGCCGTCGGCGTGTTCCACATCGACACGGCGCACTACGACCCGTTCTTCCCGTACGGGGTGGGCGGCGCGTTCACGGGCGCGGCGACGGTGTTCTTCGCGGTGTTCGGCTACGACGCCATGTCGACGGCGGCCGAGGAGTCCAAGGACGCCCAGCGGCACATGCCGAAGGCGATCATCTACTCGCTGGTGATCTCGATGGTGCTGTACGTGGCGGCGTGCCTGGTCCTGACCGGGATGCAGGACTACCGGGACATCGACAAGGAGAGCGGCTTCTCGACGGCGTTCAAGTCGGTGGGGCTGAGCGGTCTGGCCGACGTGATCGCGGTCGGCGCGATCATCGGCATCCTCACGGTCATGTTCACGTTCATGCTGGGCGTCACCCGGGTGTGGTTCTCGATGTCCCGGGACGGGCTGCTGCCCCAGTGGTTCGCGAAGACCCACCCCACGCGGCACGTGCCGACCCGCGTCACCTGGATCGTGGGCGTGGCGTCGGCCGTCATCGCCGGGTTCCTGCCGATCGGCGAGGCGGCCGAGCTGACCAACATCGGGATCCTGCTGGCGTTCGTCGTGGTGTGCGCGGCGGTGATCGTGCTGCGCTACCGGCGGCCGGATCTGCCGCGGACGTTCCGCACGCCGTGGATGCCGGTGGTGCCCGCGGTGGGGATCGTGTTCTCCATCTGGCTGATCACGTTCCTGCAGTGGCAGACCTGGGTGCGGTTCGCCGTCTGGTTCGCGCTGGGGCTCGTCGTGTACTTCGCCTACTCCTACCGGCACTCGAAGCTCGCCGGGCGCCGGCCGGAGCGGACGGGGTGAGGGCTACTCCCCCATCACCAGCCCGTCCTGCGCCGCGCCCCGGCTCAGGACGACCTCGCGGATGCGGTCGCGGACGGCCCGGACGTCGGCGCCCTGGGCCAGCGCCCGGTTGAGGTCGACGACCCGGCCGGCGTCGACGTCGAACAGCTGCGGGACGAACTCGGCCCGGGTCACCTCCCAGCGGCCGCCCGGCCGGGCGGGCGGGGCGAAGGTGAACCGGCCGAGGGTGGACTGGTTGCCGCGCGGGTCCTTGGCGCCCTCGGAGTTGGTCATCAGGCCGGCGATCTGGTCGCCCATGCCGTAGATCACCCAGGTGCCGTTGACCTTCTCGTAAGCCTGCGGGACGTGGGCGTGGGTGCCGAGGATCAGGTCGATGTCGGGGCGGCCCCCGGTGCGGGCGCCGGTGAGGCCGCGGGCCAGGGCCAGCTGCCGCTCGTCGGGGGCGTCCTGCCATTCGGTGCCCCAGTGCATCGAGACGACGACCACGTCGGCGCCGGCCCCGCGCGCGGCCCGGGCGTCGGCGATGATCCGGGCCTCGTCGATGAGGTCGACGGCCCAGGGCTGTCCTTCGGGCAGCGGGATGCCGTTGGTGTCGTAGGTGTAGGCGAGGTGGGCGATCTTCGCCTGGCCGGCCTGGAGGACGGTCACGGTGCGGGCCTCCTCCTCGGTGCGGGACGAGCCGGCGTGCCGGACGCCCGCCCGGTCGAGGGCGTCGAGGGTGCGGCGGATGCCGTCGGCGCCGTCGTCGAGGCTGTGGTTGGAGGCGGTGGAGCAGCCGTCGTAGCCGGTGGCGGCGAGGGCGCGGGCGATCTCGGGCGGGGACTTGAAGGCGGGGTAGCCGGTGTAGTCGCCGTTCGCGCCGTAGACGGTCTCCATGTGGCACAGGGCGACGTCGGCGCCGGAGACGACGGGGCGGATCCCGTCGAGCATGGGGCGGAAGTCGTAGCCGGTGCCGCCGGCGTCGAAGCGGGCCCGGTCGATGATCGTGTCGTGCGGGAGGACGTCGCCGGAGGCGACGAGGGTGAAACCGCGGGGCCCGGCGGCGGAGGGTGCCGGGCGGCCGGGGCCGGACGGTGGGTGGCTGCGGGCCTGGCAGGCGGCGCCTGCGGCGAGGACGACGGTGAGGGCCAGGGCCACCTGTCGGCTGCGTGCGATCATCCATTCACCCCACGGTGGGCGTTGTGGTCATATTTACGCAGCAACAGGAAAGAAGGCCCGGGGCGCCCCACGCGGCTCCGACACGCTCATCGGCCCGACCGGCACCCGCCCGGTGGAGCGGCCCGACCGTTCGTCGAACCGTTCGTCGACGCGATCGACCGTCCGTCGCACAGCCGGGTACGTGCCCTGTGCCCGGGCGGCACCCTGCGGTGGCATACGGCCATGACGGCCGGATCCACTCTCACGAACGGGACGACCGCCGAGCACGAGCTCGCCGCACTGCAGCGGGAGCACGGCCGGCCCCTCTTCGCGCTCCTGCTGCGCCTGTGCGACGGAGACCGGCAGCGCGCGGAGGACCTGGTCCAGGAGACACTGGTGCGCGCCTGGCAGCACCCGGAGGCCCTGCGCGCCGACGACTTCGACTCCGTACGGCCCTGGCTGATGACCGTCGGGCGGCGGCTCGCGATCGACGCCCGGCGCGCCCGGCAGGCCCGCCCGCCCGAGGTCGGCGACGCGGTGCTGGAGAACGCGCGGGTCGGCTCCGACCACGCCGAGCGGGCCGCGGCGATGCTCGACGTGCGCCGGGCTGTGAAGACACTCACTCCGGAACACCGTGAAGTCCTGGTGCTCGTGTACTTCCAGGGGGCGAGTGTGGCGGAAGCCGCGGCGACCCTCGGGATCCCGCCCGGTACCGTGAAGTCCCGCGCGTACTACGCGCTGCGCGCCCTGCGCCGGGTGCTTCCGGGTTACGCCGCCGACCTGCGGTGAAACCCATGGCCGAGTCAAGCCTCCGTAAAGCGCCTTGCTGAGGACCCCGGTTGAGTAATCGGGTGTTCCTATCCGTGTTCCGGAGGGGGCCGACAACGCCCCGGGACCCGGTGTCGGCCGACGCGCACGTACCGGAGGAAGGCAGGAAGGGATGCTGCACAGAGGTCACGAGAGCACGGACGGTTCGGACGGCGAACTGACCGTCCCCATGGCGTGGTTGTACGCGGAGTACATCGCCGACGAGCTGCTGCGGACCGGCGATCTGATGCCGCCGACGTCCTTCGAGTTCCGCGCCGGGCGCGACGCCCTGGCGCTGACCGTCTTCCTCTCCGACGCGGACGGTGAGCTGTCGGGCATCCGGGTGGTGACCCAGCTGGAGACGTGGCTGTCGCTGACCGCCTACGACCAGCCCTGGCAGGAGTGGGTGCGCGAGCGGCTGGCGGAACTCACCGCCGAGGCGGCGGCGTCGGACCGGCCCGCCCCGGACCTGGACCTCGCCGAGGAGGCCTGGCGCTGGCTGCAGGAGACGGAGCTGCTCGCGCCCGACCTGAACGCGGTGCCGGGCGGTGCTCCGGTGGTCGGGGAGGACGAGGGACCGAAGGTCTGGACGCCCGCCTGGCAGCTCGGACTGCCCCTGGGACACCTCGCGATCCATCTTTTCTGAATTTTCTCGGCCGGCGACCAATCCGCGGGCCGGAGGGCTCCGAATCCTTTGGTTGCGATTGTGTCACCGGCTTGAGTGATTCCGCTGCCTGGTCCGTACCGGTGGGAGCAAGGAGTAACCCCACCCGCACCCAACGGCACGAGGATTCGGCATGAGGTCCCTGGAAAGGCATCGCGACGTCGGCGCCTACGCGCTCGGCGTGCTGGACGAGGCGGAGGCCTTCCGCTTCGAGGACCACCTCATGGAGTGCCCCAGGTGCGCTGCAGAGGTGACGGAGTTCGGCCCGACGACACGGCAGTTGATGCTGTACCGGCGGGCGACGCCCCGGCCGGTGCACCCGGCGGCCCAGCCCGGCCCGCACCTGCTGGACCGGCTGCTGGCCGAGGTGGCGACCCGCCGCCGGGCCGGCCGCCGGCGCATGGTGTTCGCGCTGGCCGCCTCGGTCGTCCTCGCGGTGTCGGTGCCCGGCGTGGCGGTGATGGCCGGGGGGAACGGCGAGAAGGCCCTGACGGTCGCGGCGACCGATGTGCGCACCGGGGTGTGGGCCCAGGTCACGACGGCGGACGAGGCCTCGGGCAGCCACGTCGAGCTGAAGGTGAAGGACGTCGCCGAGCGCGCCTGCCACCTGGTCATCTTCGGCCGGGACGGCACCGAGGAGACCGCCACCAGCTGGCACGGGCACGGGGACGCCGCCGAACCCCACACGATGATGGCCAGTTCGTCCCTGCACCCCGACGAGATCGTCCGGTACGAGATCCGCTCCGCGTCCGGGGAGGTCCTGGTGCGGCTCGAACCGAGCTGACCATCCGTCCGCCCCGGCCGCCGGGCGGCCCGTGCGCCCCGGTGTGAGACTGCTGACGACGCGCTCCGGAACCCGTCCGGGGTGCCCGCGGTCCCGGCGAGGGGAGAGCAGGTGGCGACGGCAGAGACCGGCGAGAACCGTCTGGAGGAGTTCCTCGCCGACCCGGCGAACGCCGCGCTGGACCTGACCACCACCGTCGCCCGCTGCACCAGGGCCCTGGGCCTGCGGCACTCCGTGGTGTACCTCGCCGACATCCAGCAGCGCCGCCTGGTCCCGCTCACCGACGTGAGCCCGCCGCTGCCCGTGGACGACTCGCTCGCCGGCTGGACCTACCGCACCCAGTCCCTGCGGGTGGAGGAGTCCGAGGCGGGCGGCATGACGGCGTGGTTCCCGCTGCTGGACGGCGCCGAGCGGCTCGGTGTGCTGGCCGTCCTCGCCCCCGCGCTCACCCCGGCCGTGCTGCGCCGCGGCCGGGCCCTCGCCACCCTGCTCGCCATGACGATCACGTCGAAGCGCGCCTACAAGGACTTCTTCGTCCGGCGCACCCGCACCGAACCCATGCGGCTGCCGGCCGAGATGCTGCGGGCCTTCCTGCCGCCCCGCACGATCGGCACCGCCCACGTGGTCTCCACGGCCGTGCTGGAACCGGCCTACGAGATCGGCGGCGACGCCTTCGACCACGCCCTGACGGAGACGACCCTGCACGCCACCGTCCTGGACGCCATGGGACACGACCTGGCCTCCGGGCTCACCACGGCCGTGTCGCTGGCCGCGTGCCGCAACGCCCGGCGGACCGGCGCCGACCTGCCCGAACTCGTGGAGTGCGTCGACGACGCGCTGGCCCACTGGCTGCCCGACCAGTTCTGCACCGGCGTCCTGGCCCAGCTCGACCTGGCCTCGGGGATGCTGCGGTGGTGCAACTGCGGACACCCCACCCCGCTGCTCATCCGCGAGGAGCGGCTGCTCGTGGACGCCATGCGGCGCGAGGCGGATCCGCCGATGGGCCTGCCGTCGCTGCTCGCCGGGCGGCAGCGGCAGACCCACGAGATCGCGCTGCAGCCGGGCGACCGGGTGCTGATGTACACCGACGGGGTGACCGAGGCCCGGGGCAGCGACGGCGGTGAGTTCGGCCTGGAGCAGTTCGCCGACTACATCATCCGGGCGACGGCGGCGGGCGAACTGGCGCCCGAGACGCTGCGGCGGCTCATCCACTCCATCCTGGACTCGCCCACCAGCCGGCTGCGCGACGACGCGACCATCCTGATGTTCGAGTGGAACCCGCCCTCCCGGTGACGGGCCGGGCCGCTCACCTCAGCAGGCGGGACATCCTGCGGTCGGCCAGCGGCTTGCCGCCCGTCTGGCAGGTGGGGCAGTACTGGAGCGAGGAGTCGCTGAAGGACACCTCGCGGATGGTGTCCCCGCACACCGGGCAGGGCTCGCCGGTGCGGCCGTGCACGCGCAGGCCGCTCTTCTTCTCGGCCTTCAGCCGCCCGGCCGCCACGCCGCGGGAGCGTTCGACCGCCTCGGTGAGCGTGTCGCGCAGGGCCGCGTACAGCCGCCCGGTCTCCTCCTCGGTGAGCGACGCGGCCAGCTTGAAGGGCGACATCCTCGCCGCGTGCAGGATCTCGTCGCTGTAGGCGTTGCCGACGCCCGCGATCAGGCTCTGGTCGCGCAACGCGCCCTTCAGGCGGCGCCGTTCACCGGCCAGCAGCTCCGCCAGGCGCCGTTCGTCGAAGTCGTCGGCGAGCGGGTCCGGGCCGAGCCGGTTCACCCCCGGCACCTCCCGCGGGTCGCCGACGACGTACACCGCGAGGCGCTTTTGCGTGCCGGCCTCGGTCAGGTCGAAGCCCGCGCCGGTCTCCAGGGCCACGCGCAGCGCGAGGGGGCCCTTGCCGGGGCGGGGCGGGCCGTCGGGGAGGCGGTCCTTCCAGTGCAGCCAGCCCGCGCGGGCCAGGTGCGTCACCAGGTGCGGGCCGTCGGCGGTGGCCAGGTCGAGGAACTTGCCGTGGCGGTGCACGGCGGTGACCTCGTGGCCCTCCAGCGCGGACAGCGGCGGGTCGTAGGTCTTCAGGACGCTGATCGCCACGGGCAGCACCCGTACGATCTCGTGGCCGACCAGGTGCTCGGTCAGGAAGTCCTTGAGCGCCTCGACCTCGGGGAGTTCCGGCATAGGTCCAGAGTGCCACGCCGGGTCAGTCCTGGTCGGGCACCACGAACTCGCACCAGACGGCCTTGCCGCCGCCCCGGGCCTCCACGCCCCACACGTCGGTGAGCAGCTCGACCAGCAGCAGGCCCCGCCCGGAGACGCCCGAGTCGCCCGCCTCGCGGCGGCGGGGCAGGGCGCTGGAGGAGTCCTCGACCTCGACGCGCAGCCGGCGGTCGGAGCCCGTGAGGACCCGCAGGGTGAGGGTCGCCGAGCCCTCCGTGTGCATCAGGGCGTTGGTGACCAGCTCGTCGGCGACGAGCTCGATCTCGTCGGCGCGGTCCCCGGCGCCCCAGGCGGCGACCGCGGTGCGGATCATGTGCCGGGCCTCGGAGAGGGCGGCCGGGTCGCCGGGCGCCACCTGGCGCTGCAGGCGGCGGCCGGCGTGCGGGCCCTCGGGGCCGCGCCGGCGCAGCAGGAGCAGGGCGACGTCGTCGTCGCCGCCGCGTTCGTCGGCCACGTCGATGAGCCGGTCGGCGAGGTCGCGCACGTCCTCGGGGCCGGTGGCGACCAGAGCGGTGAGGGTGCGCATGCCGTCGTCGAGGTCGGCGCCGGGCTGCTCCACCAGGCCGTCGGTGCACAGCACCAGCGTGTCGCCCGGATCCAGCTCCACCGTGCCCACCGGGTAGTCCAGACGGCCGAACTCGGCGGACAGGCCGAGCGGCAGGCCGCCCGGGACGGCGACGCGGCGGCAGGAGCCGTCGGTGAGCCGGACGAGCGGGTCGATGTGCCCGGCGCGGACCACCTGGAGCACGCCGGTGTTCAGGTCGGCCTCCGCGTAGAGGCAGGTCGCGGAGCGGTCGGTGTCCAGCTCGTGCAGGAAGACCGAGGCGCGGGCCATCACGGTGGCCGGCGGGTGGCCCTCGGCGGCGTAGGCGCGCAGCACGATGCGCAACTGGCCCATGACGGCGGCGGCGTGCGTGTCGTGGCCCTGGACGTCGCCGATGACGGCGCCGACCCGGCCGCCGGGCAGCGGGATCAGGTCGTACCAGTCGCCGCCGATGTCCCGGCCGACGGAGCCGCCGATGGTGGCGGCGCGGTAGCGCACGGCGACGTCGGCGCCGGGCACGCTGGGGATGGTCCGGGGCAGCATGGCCTGCTGCAGGCCCTGGGCGAGGTCCATCTCCTGCTCGTAGAACATGGCGCGCTGCAGGCTCTGCGCGATGCTGCTGCCGAGGGCGACGAGGATGTCGCGCTCCTCGGTGGTGAAGCCGCGCCGGTCGCTGTAGAGCAGGCCCATCGCGCCGATCGGGCGGGCCTGGACGATGAGCGGCAGATAGGCGGCCGAGGTGATGTTCAGGTCGGTGATGTGCGGCCAGAGGATCGGGTAGCGCTCGGCGAACTCCTCGGGCGATTCGATGAAGCACGGGGCGAGGGTCCGCACGACCTCGCTCATCGGGTAGGGCTCGTCGATGCGGGTGACGCGGGTGCCGGGCACGAAGGCGTCCTCGGGTCCCTCGGCGACCAGGCGGATCCGGCCGGCCTCGACCAGGCCCATCACCAGGCTGGTGGCGCCCAGGTGGATGAGGCCGTGGGTGTCCTTGAGGACGTCGATGACGTCCTGGACGGTGCGGGCGTGGGCGAGGGCGGCCGTGGCCAGCTCGACGACGCTGGCCTGTTCGCGGCGGGCCTCGTCCCGGTCGGCCTGGTCGCGGCGGGCGTCGATCTCGCCGAGCTCGCGGGTGGCGTCCCGGACGATGCCGATGATGCGGCGGGGCCGGCCGGTCTCGTCGCGCCGGATGTAGCCCTGGGTGTGGGTCCAGCGCAGGCTGCCGTCGCGGCGGCGGACGCGGAAGTACGCGCCGTAGTTCTCGCTGCCGTCCTTCAGGGCCTGGGAGACCGCGGTGTCGAGGCGGCGCGCCTCGCCGGGCGGGACGCGCTCGGCGAGGCTCTCGGGGCGGTCGTCGTACTCGTCGGGGCGCACGTCGAACACGTCGTGGGCCTGCGCGTCCATCTGCATCAGGCCGGTGTCCAGGTCCCAGTCGAAGCTGCCCATCCGGTTGAGCGCGAGGATCGGATCCGGGTGGGCGGGCCAGTCGTCCGGGAGGGACAGGGCGCCGCTCGCTCCCCGATCAGCCATGGGCCCACCTTGCCAGGATTCGTCCGATTCTTCGACCGGATGTGCCGAGTGTACGGACCACTCCGCTCGACCGGCCCTCAGTCGCCGAAGACGTCGGTGGGGCTGCCGAAGATGCTGTCGTCGGCCGGTTCGCCGGGAAGCCGCCCACCCCCGTCGGGCAGATCGGGGCCGTCCGGTACGGCCTCGGGGCCGATCTCGTCCGGTTCGGCCTCGACGCCGGCCTCGTCCGGTGCGGCCGGGTCCGGCGGCTGCGGTGCGCCGGCCTCCCGGGACGCCGGTTCGCCGGGGGGCGGCTGCGCGACGCGGCCCGCCGGGGGCAGGGCGGCGTCGGCGGGCGGGTCCGCTCCGGGGTCGGTGCGGGAAGCGTCCGGGGGGACGGGCGGCGCGGACGGGGGCCGGGTCGCCCACACGGGCGGCGGCAGGGCCCGGTCGTGGCGCACGTCGTGCCCGGGCCGCCGTTCGATCCAGGTCCGGGCGGCCAGGTCGACGATCGTGAAGTCGGTGACGGCGCGCGGCGCGGGGGTCACGGCGATCACCTCGCCGGGCCGGTAGCCGGGCCAGGGCGTGCCCCGGGTCGGGGGCGTGCCGCGCAGGGCGCGCGGCGGGCGCAGCGGATTGCCGCAGGCGCAGCGGACGCGCGGCACACCCCGGTCGTCGACCAGGACGGCGGTGCCCGCCTGGAGGACGGCCTGGTAGCCGGCGACCCGGCCGGCCCGGTGCCCGTGGCCGGTGACGCGGGTGTCGGCGCGCAGCACGACGGGGGTGAGGGCCCGCACGTAGTCCGGGACGGCCTCCTGGGGCACGCCGGCGACCCGGGCGAAGGCGCGGCCCGCCGCGCGGTCGCGGGTGAGGTGGCCGATCTGCCGGCCGATGGCGCAGCTGCCGGTCCGCTCGGTGCCGCCGTAGAGGCCGGGGGTCGCCCCGGACAGGGAGCGCGGGCCGGTGGAGACGCGCACGGCGCCGTCCGCCGTGCGCGGTGCGGGCCCCGCGGGGGACGGGGCGGGGCCCGCGACGGCCGTGGACGGCGTGAAGGGGTCCGGGCCGGGGTCGGCGGCCGGCTGGAGGACGAGCGCCGCGGCCGTCGTGGGGGCGCCCTCGCCGCCGTCGGCGCCGCACGCCGAGAGCAGGAGCGCGGCGGAGAGCGCGCAGGCCGCGGTGAAGGCCCCGGTGGGTGTCCGCACCTCGTCCTCCCGCTCACCTCGGCCCGTTCCGGGCAGTTCGTCACTATTGTTTGCCGGGCTCACTCGGGTTACGCAACCGGAGCAGTGGTACGCGGAGCGTGACGCCGCCGTCCGGCTGTCACGGGGAGGAGCGCACGGCCGTGGACTGGTTCACCGCATCCGACTACTGGCTGACCCGGCTGGTCTTCCAGCGGGCGCTGGCCGCCGTCTACCTGGTGGCGTTCCTGACGGCGGCGCTGCAGTTCCGGGCGCTGATCGGGCGGCGCGGCATGCTGCCGGTGCCGCGGTTCGTCGAGCGGGTGCCGTTCCGGCGGGCGCCGAGCCTGTTCCAGCTGCACTACTCGGACCGCTTCTTCGCGTTCTGCGCCTGGGCGGGCTGCGCGGTGTCGGCGGGCCTGCTGGCCGGGCTGGCCTCACTGCTGCCGCTGTGGGGCGGCATGCTGCTGTGGCTGGTGCCGTGGGTGCTGTACCTGTCGATCGTCAACGTCGGGCAGACCTGGTACGCGTTCGGCTGGGAGTCGCTGCTGCTGGAGGTGGGCTTCCTCGCCGTGTTCCTCGGCAACGACGAGGTGGCGCCACCGCTCGTGGTGCTGTTCCTGCTGCGGTGGGTGCTGTTCCGGGTGGAGTTCGGGGCCGGGCTGATCAAGATGCGCGGCGACGCGTGCTGGCGCGAGCTCACCTGCCTGGACCACCATCACGAGACCCAGCCCATGCCGGGCCCGCTGAGCTGGTTCTTCCACCACCTGCCCCGGCCCCTGCACCGGGCAGAGGCGGCCGCCAACCACGTCACGCAACTGGTGGTGCCGTTCGCGCTGTTCACCCCGCAGCCGGTGGCGACGGCAGCCGCCGCCCTGATGATCGCCACCCAGCTGTGGCTGGTGCTGTCGGGCAACTTCTCCTGGCTGAACTGGATCACGATCGTGCTGGCGCTGTCGGCGGTGCGCCTCCCGGCCGACGCGCCCGAGGTGCCGGACGCGCCGCTGTGGTACGTCGTGCTGGTGCTCGCCGTGTCGCTGCTGCTGGCGGGCCTCGGCCACCGGCCGGTGCGCAACATGCTCTCCCGCCGCCAGGTGATGAACCGCTCCTTCGATCCCCTGCACCTGGTCAACACCTACGGCGCGTTCGGCAGCGTGAGCCGGGTGCGGTACGAGGTCGTGGTCGAGGGCACCGCGGACGACCGGCCGCGCGCGGACTCGGACTGGCGGGAGTACGAGTTCAGGGGCAAGCCGGGTGATCCGCGGCGGTGGCCGCGCCAGTTCGCGCCCTACCATCTGCGCCTGGACTGGCTGATGTGGTTCGCGGCCCTCTCCCCCGCCTACGCCGACCCCTGGTTCGGCAGGCTGGTGGAGCGGCTGCTGGAGAACGACCGGGACACGCTGAGGCTGCTGCGCCGCTCGCCGTTCCCGCCGGACGAGCCGCCGCGGTTCGTGCGCGCCCGGCTGTTCCGCTACCGGTACACGACCTGGCGCGAGCTGCGGGAGACCGGCGCCTGCTGGCAGCGGACGTACGTGCGGGAGTACCTGCCGCCGACCCGGCTCGCGGAGCCTTCTCACAGGCCGTAGACGCGGGCGGCGGTGGCGTCGAGGATCTGCGCGTGGTCGGGCGGGGCGGTCAGCCGGCGCGCGGCGTCCAGGACGCCGCCGTAGGTCCCCGCCAGGGTGCACACCGGCCAGTCCGATCCGTACATCAGCCGGGCGGGCCCGAACGCCTCCAGGGCCGCTTCGGCGTACGGACGCAGGTCCTCGACGGTCCGGTGGGCGGGGTCGGCCTCGGTGGCCAGGCCGGAGAGCTTGGCGACGGTGTTGGGCAGGGCCGCCAGGGCCCGCAGCCGCGACGCCCAGGGTTCGAGGGTGCCGGCGGCGACGGGCGGTTTGCCGAGGTGGTCCAGGACGAAGGTGAGACCGGGCAGGGCGGCGGCCGCCCGGACACAGGCGGGGAGCTGTCCGGGCAGCACGACGAGGTCGTAGACCAGTCCGGCGGCGGCGACGGCGGCCAGCCCGCGCAGGACGTCCGGGCGCAGCAGCCACTCGGGGTCGGGCTCGTTCTGGACCTGGTGGCGGATGCCCTTGAGGTAGCGGCCGCCGGGCAGTTCGCGCAGCCGGGCGAGTGCGTCGGCGACGCCGGGGCGGGTCAGGTCAATCCAGCCGACGACGCCCGCGACCAGGTCGTGCTCCTCGGCCAGGGCCAGGAGTTCCGGGGTCTCCTCGGGCACGGTGACCGTCTGGACGAGGACCGTGCGGCCGACTCCGGCGGCTCTCGCCTCGGGTTCGAGGTCCTTCAGGGTGAAGTTGCGGCGCAGCGGCCGCAGTACGGGTCCGGTGATCCAGTCCTGGTCGCGCACGGACAGGTCCCAGACGTGGTGGTGGGCGTCGGTCACGGTCATGCCGGCGGCTCGTTCGTCATGAGGGCTCCTCCCCGGACGCCTCACCGGGGACGGGGGCCCCGGCCGGCAGCAGGCCCTCGGCGCGCAGGTCCCGCCACACCGCGCCCGGCACCCGGGCGGCGAACTGGTGGGCACAGTCGCGGACTTCGTGCGCCGATCGGGCCCCGACGAGGACACTGGCGACGGCCGGGTGGGCGGCGCAGAAGGCCAGCGCGACAGCGCGCAGCGTGGTGCCGTGGCGGTCGGCGACCGACTTCAGGCGCAGGGCCCGCTCGACCAGCTCGGACGGGGCGGCGGTGTAGTTGTAGCGGGCGCCCGGCTCGGGGTTGGCCAGCAGGCCGGAGTTGAAGGCGCCGCCGATGACCACGGACGTGCCGCGCTCCAGGGCCGCGGGCAGCAGGTCGGTGAGGGCGCTCTGGTCGAGCAGGGTGTAGCGGCCGGCGCAGAGCACCACGTCCACGTCGGTGTCGCGGACGAAGCGGGTGAGCATCGCCGACTGGTTCATCCCGGCGCCGATCGCGCCCACCACGCCTTCGGCGCGCAGCTTCTCCAGGGCCGGGTAGCCCTCCCGGAAGGCCGCTTCGGCGTGTTCGTCGGGGTCGTGGAGGTAGACGACGTCGACCCGGTCGAGGCCGAGGCGTTCCAGGCTGGACTCCAGGGTGCGGCGGATGCCGTCGGCGCTGAAGTCCCACACGCGCCGGTGGGTGGCCGGTACGGCGAAGCCGTGGTCCAGGTCGTCGCCGGTGCCGTCGGCGGGTTCGAGGCGGCGGCCCACCTTGGTGGAGAGCGTGTACTCCTCGCGGGGGTGGTCGCGCAGGGCGGCGCCGAGCCGGCGTTCGGAGAGGCCGAGGCCGTAGTGCGGGGCGGTGTCGAAGTAGCGGATGCCGCGCTGCCAGGCGGCTTCCACGGCCTCGTGGGCCTGCTCCTCGCCGACCTCGGTGTACAGGTTGGCGATGGCGGCGGCGCCGAAGGACAGGGCGCTGACCTCGACGCCGCTGCCACCGAGCCGGTTCACCGGGCCACCGGGCGCGGCCGCAGGCCCTGCATGCCGCCGTCGACGGCGAGCGCGGTACCCGTGGTGGCGCCGGACGAAGGGCTCGCCAGGTAGGCGATGGCGCCCGCGACCTCGGCCGGGGAGACCAGCCGCCCGGTGGGCTGGCGGGCTTCGAGGGCCGCGCGTTCGGCGGCCGGGTCGGGGGCGGCGTCGAGCAGGCGGCCCACCCACGGGGTGTCGACCGTGCCGGGGTCGACGCAGTTGACGCGGATGCCCTCGCGGACGTGGTCGGCGGCCATGGCGAGGGTCAGGGCGTGCACGGCGCCCTTGGTGGCGCTGTACAGGGCGCGCTCGGGCAGGCCCGCGGTGGCGGCGACGGAGCAGGTGTTGACGATCGCGGCGTGCGCGGAGGCCCTCAGGTGGGGCAGGCAGGCGCGGGTGGTGCGGACCATGCCGACGACGTTGACGTCCCAGACGCGGTGCCACTCCTCGTCGGGGTTGTCCTCGACGGTGCCCTGGGCGCCGATGCCCGCGTTGTTCACCAGGACGTCCAGGCCGCCGAGTTCGGCGACCGCCGCCGTGACGGCCGCGCGCACGGAGGTGTCGTCGCTGACGTCGGCGCGGTGGCCGAGGAGTGGCTTGCCGACCGGGGACGGGTCCCGGTCGAGGACGGCGACCTGTGCGCCGCGCTCGGCCAGCAGGTCGGCGGTGGCCCGGCCGATGCCGGACGCACCGCCCGTCACCAGGGCCCGGAGGCCCTCGAAGTCGCTCATGCGGCGTGCCCCTTCTTCGTCGCGTCGAGGTCGGCGGCCCAGAACTCGCCGCCCGGGTACGTGTAGCGCGCCAGCGCCTCGGGCCGCAGGGCGGCCGAGAACCCCGGCGCGGTGGGTGCCGTGTAGTGACCCTGCCGGATCACCACCGGGTCGAGGAAGTGGTCGTGCAGATGGTCGACGTATTCGATGACGCGGTTCTCGGTCGTGCCGGTCACGGCCACGTAGTCGAACATCGACAGGTGCTGGACGAGTTCGCACAGGCCGGCCCCGCCCGCGTGCGGGCACACCGGCACGCCGAACTTGGCCGCGAGCAGCAGGATCGCGAGGTTCTCCGGGACGCCGCCGACCCGGGCCGCGTCGATCTGGACGACGTCGAGCGCGCCCGCCTGGAGGAGCTGCTTGAAGACGACGCGGTTGTGCGCGTGCTCGCCGGTGGCGACCTTCACGGGGGCGACGGCCCGGCGGATCGCCGCGTGCCCGAGGATGTCGTCGGGGCTGGTGGGTTCCTCGATCCAGTACGGGTCGAACGCGGCGAGGGCCCTCGTCCAGCGGATCGCCTCGTCGACGTCCCAGCGCTGGTTGGCGTCGACGGCCAGCCGCACGTCCGGCCCGATGACCGAACGGGCCACGCGGCAGCGGCGGATGTCGTCGTCGAGGTCGGCGCCCACCTTGAGCTTGATCTGGGTGAAGCCGTCGCTGACCGCCCGGGCGGCGAGCCGGGTGAGCTTGTCGTCGTCGTAGCCGAGCCAGCCGGGCGAGGTGGTGTAGGCGGGGTAGCCGCGCTCCAGCAGCCGGGCCGTGCGCTCCCCGGCGCCCTCCCGGCCGCTGCGGAGCAGGGCCAGGGCCTCCTCGGGGGTGAGGGCGTCGGTGAGGTAGCGGAAGTCGATCTGGCCCACGAGCCATTCCGGCTCGGCCTCGGCGAGCAGCCGCCACAGCGGAAGCCCGGCGCGCTTGGCGGCGAGGTCCCACACGGCGTTGACGACGGCGCCGATCGCCATGTGCATCACGCCCTTCTCGGGTCCGAGCCAGCGCAGTTGGCTGTCGCCGATCAGGTCGCGGTTCAAGGTGGCGGGGTCCGCGCACAGCCCGGCCAGGTCGCGGCCGAGGAGGTGTCCGCGCAGCGCGTCGATCGCGGCGACCTGCACCTCGTTGCCCCGCCCGATGGTGAAGGCGAACCCGTGCCCCTCGTGGCCGTCGGCCGCGTCGGTGCGCAGCACGACGTAGGCCGCCGAGTAGTCGGGGTCGGGGTTCATCGCGTCGGAGCCGTCGAGCTCGCGCGAGGTGGGGAAGCGGATGTCGTGGGTGTCGACCGCGGTGATGCGGGCGGGCGTCGGGGACACGGAGGTCCTTTCGTCGGTCGGGGCGGAATCGGACCCGGGGCGCGGCCGGTGGTCGCAGCAGACGCCCGCATGCTTATCAGACCAATCCAGTGGCAGAACACCCTCATTCTCCGCCAACGCTCGCTTCGGCTTTCGTATTGGCCGGACCACTTTGCTGGCTAGACTGCGCCGGAGCGCGGTGATCGGAGGAGTGGCGTGGACGACGAGACGGCCCCGCGCAGGGGTACCGTGACGCAGGGCGCCATCGAGCGGATCAAGGCGATGATCGCGCAGGGCAGGCTGGAGCCCGGCCAGCGGCTGCCGACCGAGCGCGACCTGGCCGCGCAGCTGGGCATCTCCCGCAGTTCGATGCGGGAGGCGATCCGGGCGCTCACGGTGCTGGGGGTGCTGCAGGCCCGGCACGGCTCGGGCATCTACGTCACGCAACTGGAGGCCGGCGACCTGCTGGAGACCTTCGGGGTCGTGGCGGACCTGTCGCGCGGCCCGCGTCTGGTCGAACTGCTGGAGATCCGGCGGACCCTGGAGTCGACGGCGACGGCGCTGGCCGCCGCGCGGATCACCGAGGACCAACTGGCGGAGGTGGGCGAGCACCTGGCGGCGATGAACGCCACGGACGATCCGGAGGAGATCATCGCCCACGACCTGGCGTTCCACCGGGTGATCGCGGTGGCCGCGGGCAACGCGACGATGGCGGCGATGCTGGAGGGCCTGTCGTCGCGCACCTTCCGCGCCCGGGTCTGGCGCGGCTACCAGGAGGAGGGTGCCCTCGCCCGCACCCGCCGCGAGCACGCGGCGATCCACCGCGCCCTGGCCGCCCACGATCCGGAGGCGGCCCGGGCGGCGGCGGCCGCGCACGTGGGCGAGGTGGAGCAGTGGCTGCGGGCGCGGCTCGGCCCCGGGGAGCCCCCGGGGCCCGGCCGCCGCTAGGGCCTGCCTGTCAGACAGGCCCTAGGCGAGCTGTCCCGGCTGGTAGTCACCGGCCGGCTGCCGGAGGATGACGTTCAACCGGTTCGCCGTGTTCATGAAGGCGATCAGGGTCACCAGCGCGACGAGCTGCTCCTCGTCGTAGTGCTTCGCCGCCCGCTCCCACACCTCGTCCGGGACGCCACCGGCGCCGTCCGCGATGCGGGTGCCTTCCTCGGCCAGGTCGAGCGCGGCGCGTTCGGCCTCGCTGAAGACCGTGGCCTCCCGCCATCCCGCGACCAGGTGGAGGCGCACGGCGGACTCGCCCGCCGCCGCGGCCTCCTTGGTGTGCATGTCGATGCAGACCGCGCACCCGTTGATCTGGCTCACCCGCAGCGAGACCAGCTCCCGTGTGGCGGCCGGCAGCGCTGATTCCACGACCAGCCGCCCCACGGCGGTGAACTGCTTGACGAGCCTGCTGCCGCCGGTGGTGGCGAAGACGTCCAGACGCGCGCTCATGGTGAGCTCCTTCGTCGTTGTCGGTGCTGACGCCCTTGAGAGCCGGCGGCTCACCCCGATGTGACACGCACCGCAGGTGACCTGTGTCTCCGCCCTCCCTCAGGCGCGCCGCAGCCGGAGCGTCACCAGTTCGAACGGGCGCAGCCGCAGCGCGATCCGGCCGTCCTCGGCCCGCGGTGCCCGCGCGTCGGCCAGCGGCCGTTCCAGCAGGTCCGTGACCGCGACATCCGCCACCTCGAACCCGGCGGTGAGCGTGGCGCGGGCCCGCCCGCCGAACGCCTCGTGGAACCGGACGACCACGTCCCCGCTGCCGTCGTCGGCGAGCTTGACCGCCGTGATCACGACCGCGTCCCGGTCGCACGTCACCAGCGGCTCGACCGCGCCGGCGCCGGTCAGCCGCCGTTCCGGCAGGTTGATCCGCCAGCCCTCGCGCACCGCGTCGCCGATGCCGGCGCCCGGCACCAGCGCGTGCCGGAAGCGGTGCACGCCCTGGTCGGTCTCGGGGTCGGGGAAGCGCGGGGCGCGCAGCAGCGACACGCGCACCGTGGTGGTCGTGCCGCCGTCGCCGTCGGTGCGGACCGTGCGGGTGACGTCGTGGCCGTACGTCGAGTCGTTGACGATCGCCACGCCCCAGCCGGGCTCCTCCAGGTGGACGAAGCGGTGGTTGCACGCCTCGAACTTGGCCGCCTCCCAGGAGGTGTTGGTGTGGGTGGGCCGGTGGAAGTGCCCGAACTGGGTCTCGGAGGCGTACCGTTCGGCGTGCACGTCGAGCGGGAAGGCGAGCTTGAGGAACTTCTCCGTCTCGTGCCAGTCGACCTCCGTGTCCACGAGCAGCCGCCGCTCCCCCGGGGCGAGCGAGAGCAGCTGCGTGACGCGGGAGGCGCCGAAGCTGCGGACGATCCGCACGCCGTCCCCGTCGGGGACCACCTCGTCGGCGTCGGTCAGGTCGGTGACCGTGTTGCGGTAGAACTCGTCGACGTCCCAGGCGTCCCACATGTTCGGGAAGTCGGGGTGCAGCTGGAGCAGGTTCGCGGCCCGGCCCGGCGCGACGGTCTCGCGGTCGGCCTCGATGTCGTAGGCGGACACGACCAGCCCGCGGGCGTCGATCTCCACCCGGAGCAGGCCGTTGTCCAGGACGTGCCCGCCGCCGGGCCGGCCGGTCAGGGCCGTGCGGGCCGGCGTAACCGGGGTGCGGGCGCCGCCGGCCGGGACTCCGGCCCGGGCGTGCGGGGCGGCGTTGAAGACGAGCGGCGTGCCGCCCTCGCCGGCCAGGGCACGCTGGGCGGCCTCGACGATCGCGGTCAGCTCCTCGGCGACGCGCTCGTAGGTGCGGCGGGCCTCGCGGTGCACCCAGGCGATGGAGGAGCCGGGCAGGATGTCGTGGAACTGGTGCAGCAGGACCGTCTTCCAGATGCGGTCCAGGTCCTCGTACGGGTAGGGGAACCCGGTGCGCACGGCCGCTGTCGCGGCCCACAGCTCGGCCTCGCGCAGCAGGTGCTCGCTGCGGCGGTTGCCCTGCTTGGTCCTGGCCTGGCTGGTGAGGGTGGCGCGGTGCAGCTCCAGGTACAGCTCGCCGACCCAGACGGGCGGTTCGGGGTATTCGGCGGCGGCCCTGTCGAAGAAGGCCCGCGGAGTCTCCCAGGTGACGGTCGCCGAGCCCTCGAGGTCGCGCAGGCGGGCCGCCTTGGCGACCATCTCGCGGGTGGTGCCGCCGCCTCCGTCGCCCCAGCCGGTCGGGGCCAGGGAGTGGCGGGCGACGCCCTTGTCCTTGAAGTTGCGGGCGGCGTGGGCGATCTCGCTGCCCTTCATGGAGCAGTTGTAGGTGTCGACGGGCGGGAAGTGGGTGAAGATCCGCGTGCCGTCGATGCCCTCCCACTGGAAGGTGTGGTGCGGGAACTTGTTCGTCTGCGACCAGGAGATCTTCTGCGTCAGCAGGTACTTCGAGCCGGCGGCCTTGATGATCTGCGGCAGGCCGGCGGCGAAGCCGAAGGTGTCGGGCAGCCAGGCCTCGTCGTTCTCGATGCCGAACTCGTCCAGGAAGAACCGCTTGCCGTGCACGAACTGCCGGGCCATCGCCTCCGAGCCGGGCATGTTGGTGTCGGACTCCACCCACATGCCGCCGGCCGGCACGAACCGCCCGTCGGCCACGGCCTTCTTCACCCGGGCCCACACCTCGGGCCGGTGGTCGCGCACCCACGCCCACTGCTGGGCCTGCGACATGGCGAAGACGAACTCGGGCTCGTCGTCGAGCAGCGCGGTCATGTTGGAGGTCGTCCGGGCCACCTTGCGCACGGTCTCGCGCAGCGGCCACAGCCACGCCGAGTCGATGTGGGCGTGCCCGACGGCGCTGATGCGGTGGGCGGAGGGTGCGGCGGGCGTGGCGAGGACGCCGGTCAGGCGTGAACGGGCCGCGGCGGCCGTGGCGTTGACGTTCTGCAGGTCGACGGCGTCGAGCGCCTTGTCGACCGCCCGGAGGATCTCCCAGCGGCGGGCTGACTCCACGGGCAGCTCGGCCATCAGCTCGCCGAGCACCTCCAAGTCGATCACGAGCTGCCACACGGTCTCGTCGAAGACGGCGAGATCCATGCGGGTGAGGGTGTACTGCGGCTCGCTGCCGGCGGTCTCCTTGTCGCCCAGCTGTGTGGGCAGGAAGGGGTGGTAGTCGAGGATGACGGGGTTGGAGGCGGCCTCGATGTGCAGCCGGACCTGTTCGCCGCCCTCGGCGGGGGCGGCGACGCGCACCCACTGGTTGCGCGGGTTGAGGCCCTTCACGGGGGTGCCGTCGGGCCGGTAGACCAGGCCCTCGCACTGGAAGCCGGGCATGTTCTCGTCGAAGCCGAGGTCAAGGATCGCCTCGACGGTCCGGCCGGCCCACGCCTCGGGGACGGTGCCGGTCACACGGAACCAGCTGGTGCCCCAGGGAGCACCCCACCGGGCGCCCACCTCGATCGGCTCGGGCTCGGCCGCGAGTCCCTCGGCGACCGGCACGGGCTCACCGGGCGCGTGCCACACCGCCACCTCCAGCGGCACGGACTCGGGGTACACGGCGGGGCGGACGCGCTCGTCGAGGACGCGCTTGAGGCGGGCTTCGACCAGGCTGCGGTCGTCATGCATGCGGGGTGCTCCCTAGAGGGGGTGGTTACCAGGGGTGGGTCAGGGTCACGGGGGCCGACGAGGTGTACAGCTCCCCCACGGCACGCAGTTCGAACCGTGCGGCCCGTTCGCCCGGTTCGGGCCGCAGACCGGAGACGAAGAAGGCGCGCTGACCGGTGCCGCCGAGGAAGCGGCGGGTGCCGTCGGGCAGGACCCGGTGCAGGGTGTAGTGCCGTACCGGGCCGCGCGCGGGGTTCCACAGCAGGCGCAGGTCCGCGCCGGACGCGGCGCCGACGCGCAGCCGCGTGGGGGCGGCCGGGGTGGGGCGGGAGGCGGTCCGGACGGCGATCCCGCCGAGCCGCCACCGCACCGTACCGCCGCCCACCGGGGTGAGCCGGACACCGAGCGCCCGGACGGTGCCGTCCAGGCCGCCGAGCCGCACGGTCGAGGTCCGCCACGAGCCGGAGGACTCGACCGGGAACCAGGTGTACGGCGGTGTCCCGCCGGGCGTGTCCGGTTCGCCGGTGGCGACGGCCAGCTCGACGCGGACCCGGCCGGCGTCGCTCCGGTGGGTCAGTTCGACGACCGTGTCCGGGGTGAGGCGCAGCCGGGTCGCGTACAGGTCGACCACGGCCGGCGCGGACAGGTCGCCGTCGACGAGGACGCTGCTCCCGCCCCGCCACGCGTCCGCGAAGTCGAAGGTCACGGCCGGGCGGCTGCCGGCGGTGTGCACGACCCAGCGCCGGGAGGGCAGCCGGTCCTGCAGTCCCAGGTGGTTCCAGGGCGTGTCGGACGTGACTTGGCCGTCCTCGTACCAGCGCAGTCCGTGCCCGGTGTTGAAGGAGCTGGCGAACGGCACCGAGGTGACGGTCGAGCGGTCGGCGACCGACTGGGCCGGGGCCCGCCAGCCGTCCGTGCCGTCGGGCCGGGACGGGTCCAGGGAGCGGCCGGTCCAGAACCGGTCGTCGGCGGCGTGGAAGGAGGCCGGGTCCCGCCGGTCGGCGGGCAGGTGGTTGCGGGTCCACTCGGGCCGGTACAGGCCGACCGAGGCGAGGTGCGCCCGGTCCTGCGGCACGATCGCGTCCCAGCGCACGGGCGTGTTCCAGCCGGCCGCCTCGACGTCGACGCCCGCCCACAACGCGTAGCGGCTGCGGCCCAGTTGCCCGGCCCTGCGCGCGGAGGAGACCAGGCTCTCCGGTGACCAGCGGAAGTCGACGAACATGTCGTCGCAGGTGCGGAAGAACGGCTCGTTGTGTGCGTTGAGCGCGCCCTGCCAGCTGACCGTGCCGTTCACGGTCATCGCGTCGTACCAGGTGACGCGCTGCCCCTTGGCCGACGCGCGGGACGTCAGCTCGCGCAGGAAGCTCAGCATGTCCGCGCCGAGGGCGGCGTCCCCTCCCCCGGTCTCGGCGTTGACGAACCAGCCGTCGAAGCCGTACGCCTCGGCGACCGCCACCAGCCGCTCGGCGAGCGGGTGGCGCCCGGCGGCGTCCTTCTGCACGAGGTCGCGGGTCCAGCGCAGTTGCCCGCCGTAGGCCGCGGGCGGCAGGAAGACGTTGCCGAGGACGGGCACGCCGTGCCGGTGGGCGGCGTCCACGATCGGCGCGTTGGGCGCCAGGATCAGGCCCTCGCCCGAGGAGCCGCCCCAGAAGACGAGTTCGTCGATGTAGGCCCAGTGGGTGAGGGCGTAGTAGTCGGCGGTCGCCGAGCCCTGGGAGGGGTTGCCCGCGGTCGGGCCGAAGGAGACCAGCGACTGGATGCGGGCCTGGCCCGCGCGGGCGGTGGCGTTGGCGGGGACGGGGGTGAAGCGCGTGGC
This sequence comes from Streptomyces sp. NPDC085931, assembly GCF_044540565.1. Classification (NCBI taxonomy): domain Bacteria; kingdom Bacillati; phylum Actinomycetota; class Actinomycetes; order Kitasatosporales; family Streptomycetaceae; genus Streptomyces; species Streptomyces sp. NPDC085931. Next base: position 283,742 of record NZ_JBITSK010000006.1, on the reverse strand, counting down.
CAGGGGGACGGACGCCGCGTTGAAGGCGAGGTCGGGGTCGGTCTCGGCCCGCCAGGACTTCAGGCCGCGCCAGGTGATGCCGGGGCCCGGGCTGCCCTCGGGCAGGGAGTCGGGGTACCAGTAGGACGCGAGGGGCGGGGTCGCCGCGGCGGTGCGCGGGGCGGCCGTCGCGGGCAGGGCGGGTGACAGGGCGGCGGCCGCACCGGCGATCAGTACCGTGCGTCGGGTGGGGGTCACGAGCGGATGCCTCCTTCGAGGACCTGGTCGGGGGTGACGGTCTCGGTGATGCCGCGCGCGGCCAGGTGCTCGGGGTCGGCGGCCCGGGTGTCGAGGACCGTGGTGGGCCGGGCCCCGTCGGCGACCAGCCGGAAGAAGGCCTCGAAGACGGGCCCGCCCGGGGCGCAGCGCGACCGGACCGCCGGGTCGGCGGGCACGACGAGCGCGGTGGTACGGCCCGCCGGGGTGGGCGAGGGGCCGCGCGCCGCCCGTTCCAGCACCAGGGCGGTGTCCTTGGGCTTGCGGTCGTTGGTCAGCAGGCCGAGTCCGTACTCCAGCTCGGGGAAGTCGGCGAGGTCGCGGGAGACGTCGTGGGAGCACCACCAGGTGATGCCCCACAGGTCCGGGCAGTCCAGGGCGTTCGCGACGGTCGCCTCGGTGAAGGCGGTGGCGTGCTCGGGCGGAACCAGGGGCGCGGGGGCGCCGACCTCCTGGAGCCAGACCGGCCGGTGCGGGTCATCGGCCCAGGCCTTGCTCAGCTCGATCAGCCAGGCCGCGTGGTGCTCGCTGGGCACGGAGGTGCGGCCGTAGCGCTGGGCGGTGCCGTTGAAGACCCAGGAGTGCACGGCCGTGACGGCGCCGTGCCGGGCGGCCTGGCCCGGGGTGAAGGGCTGGTCGTCCTGGTACCAGGTGGCGTCGTACTCGGCGTGCAGGTGCAGCCGGCCGGGGGCGCCCTCCTCGCAGGCGGCGAGCATGCGCTCGAGCCAGGTGGCGATCTGGCCGGGGGTGGCCCGGTCGGGGTCGGGGTGAGGTCCGGCCGAGAACTGGTTGACCTCGTTGCCGAGGGTCATGCCGATGAAGTTGGGCCGGTCGGCGAGGGCGGCGGCGAGGGTGCGCAGCAGGTCCGCCTGGCCGTCGAGCACGTCCGGGTCGGTGAACAGGTTGCGCCGGTGCCAGGTGCGGGTCCAGGCGGGCAGGAAGTCGAAGCTGCTCAGGTGCCCTTGCAGGCCGTCCACGTTGACGTCCAGGCCGCGTTCGGCGGCGGCGTCGGCCAGCGCGACCAGCTGCTCCACGGCGCGGGGCCGGATGAGGGTGCGGTTGGGCTGGAAGTACGGCCAGAGCGGGAAGACGCGGACGTGGTCGAGGCCGAGCGCGGCGATGGAGTCCAGGTCGGCGCGGACCGAGTCGAGGTCGAAGTCGAGCCAGTGGTGGAACCACCCTTCGCTGGGGGTGTAGTTGACGCCGAAGCGCACGGCAGGAGGCATGCGGGTCCTTGTGACGGAGGTACGGGGTCAGCCCTTGTCAGCCCTTGACGGCGCCCTCGCCGACACCGCGGAAGAAGTACCGCTGGAGGCAGGCGAAGAGGGCGATCAGCGGCGCGACGGCGATGATCGTGCCCGCGGCGACGAGGCGCTCGTCGTTGGCGAAGGTGCCGTGCAGGTAGTTGAGGCCGATGGTGAGGGTGAACTTGGACGGGTCGCTCAGCACGATCAGCGGCCACAGGAAGTCGTCCCAGGCGCCCATGAAGGCGAAGATCGCGACGACGGCGAGGGTGCCCTTGACCGACGGCAGGGCGATGCGCAGGAAGCGCTGCCAGACGTTGGCGCCGTCGACGAAGGCCGCTTCCTCGATCTCGTAGGGCAGGTTGAGGAAGGCGTTGCGCATCAGCAGCACGTTCATCGCGCCGATGCAGCCGGGCAGGACGACGCCGATCAGGGTGTTGTTCAGGCCGAGGTCCCGCATGGTCGTGAACTGGGCGATGATGATGCCCTCGACCGGCACGAGCATGGCGAGGATGAAGGCGAGGGTGGCGGCGCGGCGGCCGCGGTAGCGCAGCCGGGCCAGGGCGTAGCCGGCCAGGGCCGCGCCGACGCAGTTGGTGACGACGTTGGCGGCGGCGACCTTCAGCGAGTTCAGGGCGTAGTCCCACACGGGGATGGTGTCGGCGACCCGCTCGTAGTTGTGCAGGGTCGGCTCGCCCGGCAGGAACGTCGGCGGGGAGCTGTAGATGTCCTCGGTGGGGCCCTTGAGGGACGTGGACAGCTGCCACAGGAACGGGCCGATGGTCAGGGCGAGGACGGCGAGCAGCAGGACGTAGCGCAGGGCCAGTTCCCACACCCGGACGCGGCGGCCGTGCTCGTCGGTGATCCGGGGCTCGCGCGTCGCGCCGGGCCGCTCGGGAGCCCGGGTCTTCTCCAGGACGGTCACGCGTCCTCCTTCCGGTCGGCGCGCAGCACCAGCAGCATCAGGGCGACGGTGACGACGAAGACGACGACGGAGATCGCGGAGGCGTAGCCGACGCGGCCGCTCAGGCCGGTGCCGGTGCGCTGCACGAGCATGACCAGGGTGGTGTCCTCGCCGGCCGGTCCGCCGCTCGGGCCCGCCAGCAGGTACACCTCGGAGAACACCTTGAACGCGGCGACCGAGGAGAGGGCGCCGACCAGGACCATGGTGGAGCGCACGGCGGGCACGGTGACGGTCAGGAAGCGGCGCACCGCGCCCGCCCCGTCCACGGCGGCGGCCTCGTGCAGTTCGCGCGGCACGTTCCCGAGCGCCGCCAGATAGATGATCATGTAGTAGCCGAGGCCCTTCCACACCGTCACGGCCATCGCGCTGAGCAGGAGCAGCCACTGGTCGCTGAGGAAGCCGACGCGGCCCGCTCCGACCGTCTCCAGCAGGGAGTTGACCAGCCCTCGCTCGTCGAGCAGCCACACCCAGATCAGCCCGACCACGACGATCGAGGCGACGACCGGGGTGTAGAAGGCGGACCGGAAGAAGGCGATGCCGGGGATGTTCTTCTGCACCAGCAGGGCGAGCAGCAGCGGCAGGACGACCAGCAGTGGGACGACCCCGAGGACGTAGAGGGTGCTGTTGCGCAGGCCGATCCAGAACATGTCGTCGTGCAGCAGCTCACGGAAGTTGGCCAGCCCCACGAACCGCCCGGGGATCAGGGTGCGGCGGTCGGTGAAGGAGTTCACCACCGTGGAGACGAACGGGTAGAGCACGAACGCGCCGATGACGAGCAGACCGGGGGCGGCGAACAGCCAGGGGCTGGTGGGCAGTTGGCGCCGCACCCGGGAGGTGCCGGAGAGAGCCATGGTGCGTCAGCCCTGCTGCTTCAGAAGCCGGTCGCACTCCTTGACAGCGTTGTCGAGGGCTTCCTTCGGGCTCTGCTTGCCCTGGAGCGCCTTGGCGACCTCGTTGCGCAGGGCGATCTTCATCTGCTCGCTGAACAGCACCGGCGTGTAGTTGACGGCCGTCTTCAGGGACTTGGCGGCGGCGACCCGGACGCGGGTCTCGTCGGTGCCGTCCTCCTCGGTGAAGTACGGGTCGTCCAGCGAGCCGGCGGTGCTGGGGAAGATGGCGACCTTCTTGGCGAAGGACATCTGGTGGGCCGCGTCGGTGACGAAGTGCGCGAAGGCGACTGCGGCGGGCTTGCGCTTCGTCTGGGAGTTCACCATCACGCCCATCACGTACATGTTGACGTGGCCGGTGCTGGTGATCTGGTCGGTGATGCCGATGTTCTTGTACAGGCTCGGCGCCTGCTTCTTGAAGTTGCCGAGGTCGAGGGCGCTGCCGGGGTTCATGGCGACGGCCCCGGTGAGGAACTTCTTGCCGGACGACTCGGGCGTGGCGGTCAGCGCCTGCGGGTCGAGGGCCTTCGCGTCGTACAGCTTCTTGTACTCGGCGAGGAGTTCGACGCCCTTGGCGTCGTTGAAGGTGAAGGCGGTGCCCTCCTTGTTCATCAGCGGGACGCCGTAGCGGCCGAAGTCCTCGATGGTGGGCACGTTGGCGAGGGTAGCGACCTTGCCGTCGCTCTTCTTCGCGAGTTGCAGGGCGGCCGAGAAGAGTTCGCCGTACGTCTTCGGGGGCTTCTCCGGGTCGAGCCCGGCCTGCCGGAACAGGGTCTTGTTGTAGAAGAGCGGGCCGGTGTTGAGGTACCAGGGGAAGGCGTAGGTGCCGGGCAGGCCCGGTATCCGGTGGCCGTCCCAGGCGCCGGGCAGGTACTCCTTGCGGTACTGCGGGGCGGCCTTGTCCAGGTCGAGGGCGAGACCGGCCTTGGCGAGCGGGGCGACCAGGTCCGGGGAGACGTTGACGACGTCGGGCAGGGTGCCGCCGGCGGCGTCGGCGCTGATCTTGTCGGCGTAGCCCTCGGCGGGCTGGTCGACCCACTTCACGTCGGTGTCCGGGTACTTCTTCTCGAACTCGGCGATCAGGCCCTCGAAGTAGGGCTTGAAGTTGGCGCGCAGGTTCCAGGTCTGGAAGGTGATGTCGCCTGCGACCTTGCCGGAGGCGTCGGCGGAACCGCCGCCGTCACCCCCGGAGCCGCAGGCACCGAGGGGCAGGAGGACAGCGACGGCAGCGGCGGCGAAGGCTCTGCGGGAGATGCGCACGGTGACCGGCTCCTTGGGAAACGGGAGGGGGAGGATGGCGGGAATGACGCCGGGCCAGACCTTGCATCGCGCCGTTCGTGAAAGTCAATGGATTCCGCTCAGCTAAAGTCATTAGCTGGATGACGTTGCAGGTCAGACGGGTTCGCCGACCCTCCTTGCGCTCGATCGCTAATGCGCTTTAGGGTCAGGTCGCTCAAGCGCATTAGTGCGCACCGACCGACGAAGGGTCAGGCGTGACGGAAAAGCGCTCGCCGGCGCGGCGGCCGACGATGAAGGACATCGCCCGGCGGGCCGGCGTCTCCGAGAGCGCGGTGTCCTTCGCGCTGAACGGCAGGCCCGGTGTCTCCGAGGTCACCCGGGACCGGGTCCGCCGGGTCGCCGAGCAACTGGGCTGGCGTCCCAGCACGGCGGCGCGCGCCCTGTCCGGGGAGGGCGCGGCGACGGTCGGCTTCGTCCTGGCCCGCCCGGCCGGGACGCTGGGCGTGGACTCGTTCTTCCTGCAGCTCGTCTCGGGCATCCAGGAGGTGCTGGCCGAGCGGCACCTCGGGCTGCTGTTCCAGATCGCCGCGGACCTCGACGACGAGTGCGCCGTGTACCGGCGGTGGTGGGCCGAGCACCGGGTGGACGGCGTGCTCGTGGTCGACCCGCGCACCGACGACCCCCGGCCCGGTCTCCTCGACGAACTCGGGCTGCCCGCCGTGGTGATCGGCGGCGCCCCGGACGAACGGCACCCCCGGCTGTCGACGGTGTGGGCGGACGACGCGGGCGCCATGGCGGCGCTGGTGGACGGGCTGTACGCGCTCGGCCACCGGCGGATCGCGCACATCGCCGGGCTGCCCGGGCTGGCCCACACCGAGCGCCGGATCCGCACGCTGCGGGCGCAGGCCGAGCGGCGGGGCCTGACCGCGGTGCGGTCGGTGCCGACCGACTACTCGGACGCGGCGGGCGCGGCGGTCACCCGCCGGGTGCTGGACGGGCCCGGCGCCCCGACGGCCCTGATCTACGACAACGACGTGATGGCCGTCGCCGGGGTGGCCGCGGCGGCCGAGCTGGGTTTCTCGGTGCCGGCCGACGTGTCGGTGGTGGCCTGGGAGGACTCCGCCCTGTGCCGGCTGGTCAAACCGTGGCTGTCCGCGCTCTCCCGGGACAGCGTCGAGTTCGGCCGCACGGCGGCACGGGAGCTGACCGCCCTGCTGGACGGCGGCCCGGCACGGACGGTACGGGTGCCGGTCCCGGCCCTGATCGAGAGGGACAGCACCGGGCCGGCACGGGGCAGGTCCTAGGCGGCACCCTGCCCGCCGGGGCGCCGGGGGGTCACAATGGACGGTATGCGCCTACGGGGCATCGCCTGTGCCGCCGCCGGGCTGCTGCTGGCCGTCACCCTCGGCTGCACCGGCGGCGACGGATCCGCCGCGCCCTCGACCGGTACGGTGACCGCGAGCACGCCCGCGGACCCGAGCCCCCGCGGCGCCACCCCCTCCCCCGGCCCCGTCGACCCGGTCTCGCTCCCCGCCCTGATGCGGCGCGAGCACACCGGCTCCGGCCTGCGCCTCGGCGAGGTGCTCGACCGCACCTCCGCCTACACCCGCTACGCCGTCACGTACGAGGTGAACGGCCTGACCGTGTCGGGGATCATGAACATTCCCCGGGGCGAGGGCCCGTTCCCCGCGCTGGTGCTGGCGCACGGCTACATCGACCCGGACACCTACTTCAGCGGCCAGGGCATGCCGCGCGAGCAGGACCGCCTGGCCCGCGGCGGTTACGTCGTCCTGCACACCGACTACCGCAACCACGCCCGCTCCGACGACGACCCCGACAACGACGTGAACCTGCGCCTCGGCTACACGGAGGACGTCATCGGCGCGGCCCTGGCCCTGCGCGGCTCCGGGCGCCCGGAGATCGACGGCGACCGGATCGGCCTGTTCGGCCGGTCCATGGGCGGCGGGGTCGTGTACAACGCGCTGGTCGTGGCGCCCGGCCTGTTCGACGCGGCCGTCGCGTACGCGCCGGTGAGCGCCCGCCCGCAGGAGAACATCGACCACTTCCAGCGGCCCGACGGCGACCCGCTCGTGGCAAGGATCGAGGAGAGGCACGGCACACCGGAGGAGAACCCGGCGTTCTGGCGCGGTGTCTCCCCCCTGACCTACGCCGACCGCCTGACCGAGCCGCTGCTGATCCAGCACGGCACCGCGGACGACACCTGCCCCCCGGCCTGGTCGCGGGAGGCCGCCCGGGTGTTCCGGGAGGCGGGCAAGGACGTGGAGTTGCGCACCGTCGCCGGTGAAGGCCACACGTTCGGGGCCCGGTGGGCGGCCGAGATGGACGTCACGGAGGCCTTCTTCGCGCGTCACCTGCGCTGAGCACCGCAGGTCCGCGCCGAGCGCCTCAGGACCCACATCGAGCACCGCAGGCCCGCAGGCCCGTGCCGAGCACCCCGAGGGCGTGTTCCGGCGCGCAATACGGCTCGCGATCTCGACGTGCGCCCCCGGCCGGTGCACAGTTCTCCCTACGTACTCACCGGTAGCCCGTCTCCCCCGTCCTGTCGAGGAGCCTCTGTGACCACCTGGGCCGGCCGCACCGCCGCCGAGATCTCCGCCGCCGTCCGCGAGAAGCGGGTCACGCCCCGGGAGGTGGTCGCCGAGCACCTCGAACGGATCCGGCGGCTCGACGGGCGGCTGGGCGCCTTCCGGCTGGTGCGCGCCGAACGGGCCCTGACCGAGGCCGACGAGGTGGCCGCCCGGAGCGACCTGGCCGAACTGCCCCTGGCGGGAGTGCCGGTGGCCGTCAAGGACAACCTCGCGGTGCGCGGCGAGTCCCGCCGCGTCGGTTCGGCGGCCACCCCGGACACGCCGGCCGCGCGGGACCATGTGACGGTGGCCCGGCTGCGGGCCGCGGGCGCGGTCGTCGTGGGCCTGACGAACGTGCCCGAACTGTGCGTCTTCGGCACGACGGACGGCGTGCTGGGCACCGCCCGCAACCCCTGGGACCCGGCCCGCTCGGCGGGCGGTTCCTCCGGCGGCAGTGCCACCGCCGTCGCGGCCGGGATGGTGCCGATCGCCCTCGGCAACGACGGCATGGGCTCGCTGCGCATACCGGCGGCCAACTGCGGCCTGGTCACCATCAAACCGGGCCGCGGGGTGGTGCCGGCCGGGGACAGCGACTGGTTCGGCCTGGCGGAGAACGGGCCGCTCGCCACGACCGTCGAGGACGCCCGTCTGATGCTGGCGGTCCTCGCCGGCACCGAACCCGCGCCCCCGGCCGCCCCCGGTGCCCTCGCGGTGGCCGTGTCGCTGCGCAGTCCGCTGGCCGGTGTCACCGTCAGCCGGCCGTACGCGGCGGCCGCGCGGGACGCGGCCGGGGTGCTCATGCGGGCGGGCCACCGGGTCCGGCGCGCCGACCCGCCCTACCCGCTGTCCCTCGCCACCACCGCCCTCCTGCACTGGACGGCGGGCACCGCGGCCGACGCCCGGCCCCTCGACCCCCGCCTGCTCACCCGCCGCACCCGGGTGCACGCCCGGCTCGGCCGGCCCTTCGTGGGCACCGTCGGGACCGGCGCGGCCCGGGAGCGGCTGCGGCACCGGCTGGAGCCGTTCTTCGCCGAGTACGACGTGCTGCTCACCCCCGCGCTGGCCCGCCGCTCCCCGAAGGCCGGGCCCTGGCACGAGCGGGGCTGGCTGAGCAATCTGCTGGTCAACACCGCCTACTCGCCCCTGACGCCCGCCTGGAACCTCACCGGCTGGCCCGCCCTGGCCGTCCCCTGCGGCACCCTGCCCTCCGGCGCCCCCTGCGCCGTGCAGCTGGTGGGACGCCCGGGCTCGGAAGAGAGACTCCTGGCCGTGGCAGGGCAGTTGGAGGCCAGAAAGCCGTGGCGGCGCACGGCGCCGGTCGGCTAGGGTCGGCCGGGTGACTGCCGGGTCGGCCGTAGGCCATGCACGAGTGAGGCGCCCGGCCTCGGCATGAGGGCGGCGGGGGTGACCCCGCCCGGCCCCGGCCGACAGCCGGAGCGGGCACGCGCCCCGCCTGATGTCTCCGCGTTCCCTCGTCCAGCGCCCCGTGCGGCGCGTCCTCATCACCAGTGAACCGGAGACGAATCCAGTCATGTCCCTCGCAGAACACAGCACCGAACCGCCGGCCGCCGTCGCCCGGCTCGACCACACGGTCGTCTACGCCTCCGACCGGCAGCTGTCGGCCGAGTTCCTGGCAACCGTGCTGGGCCTGAAGGTCGGCGCGCCCTTCGGGCCGTTCCTCCCGATCGACCTGGGCAACGGCGTGACCCTCGACTACTACGAGAAGAGCGACGAGCCGGTCCAGCCGCAGCACTACGCCTTCCTCGTGCCCGAGGAGCAGTTCGACACGATGATCGCCCGCCTGGAGGCGCTCGGCGTGACCTACTACGCCGACCCGCGCCACAGCGAGCCCGGACGGGTCAACGACCTCTTCGGCGGTCGCGGCGCCTACTTCGCCGACCCGGACGGCCACAACATGGAGATCATGACCCGGCCCTACGCCCGTCCCTGACGCCCTTCGGGACCCCGTCGGGGGCGGCGGGCGCGCCGCCCCCGCGGACCGCCGCCCTACAGGGCCCGGTACATGATGTGCAGTCCCACCGGGCCGTGCCGGGGGTGGTCGAACGCCTCCGGCACCGTGCCGAGGATCGTGAACCCGAGCGAGGTCCACAGCTGCACGGCGGGGTTGGTCTCGACGACGGCGTTGAACACCATCCCCCGGTAGCCGGCGGCGCGGGCCTCGGTGAGCAGGTGCTCGGCGAGGGCCCTGCCGTAGCCCCGGCCGCCCCGGCCGGGGTCGACCATGAAGCCGGCGTTGGCGATACGGGCCGCCGGGCCGCCGTAGTTGGGGGTGAGGTAGGCGGAGGCGACGACCGTGCCGCCGTCGTCCTCGACGACGTAGACGCGTTTCGCGGGGTTCATCCACAGGACCCGGGCCTCCTCCTCGGAGGTTCCCGGGTCCCATGCGTAGGTCTCGCCCGCGGCGACGATGCGGTGCCAGAACGGCCAGATGCGAGGCCAGTCGTCAGCCGTTGCTTCCCTGATCAGCATGGGTGCGAGTGTGGCACGCCCATGCTCGGCGGTCGCTGAGGGTTCCGCGTCCGGTCAGTCGACGCTGGGCAGGATGTGGGGCTCCGCGAGGTCCTCCTCGTAGCCCGCGAGGCGGATGGGGGCCGACCGGGCCCACACGTCGAGGCTGCCGAGCTCGTCGACCCGTCGGCCGGCGCGCTCGCCGCGTTCCTTGGGGCGCTGATCGCGATTCGTCTTCTCCGGTGTCACCGCGCACTCCTTATGTGTCGGTCACCCTCGGGACGTACGCGCCGGTCCTGCTGCGCCTGACGCCCGCTCGGGCTATGTGTCATGTGCAGTTCGGACGCGGTGGCGCCGGTCGACTCACGGGAGAGCAGGCCGTGGTGTACCGGCTGGTCCCATGACGGACGTGGGTGTGGGTAGGACCCCGTGTGGCTGTCCGTCCGCATCAGGTTAACCACATGAGCGGGGCGCCGCTCGATGGGGCTGGAAACAACCGGTAACGATCGCGCGTCATCCGGTGTTCAACTCGGGTTTACGCACCGATTCGTTCACAAAAGAGGCACTCTGCGTATCACTCTTTCGGAGTACGCAGGCGGCGGCGCTTTCCGGCCGGTCGCGCCGTTCAAGTGCCGTTGGCCGCGGCGCAAGCCGGCCATGGTCTGCTGCCCGTACGGCAACGGCTGACGCGCGGGAGGACGGACGCATGGAACTGCGCAGCGTCGAGGAGCTGATGGACCTGCTGTACGCCTGCCGGGGCGCCCGGGACGTCCCGGAGCCCGGCCGGCCGCCGGTCGACCCGCACGACCACGCGCTGCGGACCGCCGCCCTGCTCCGCCGCGCCCACCCGGCCGACAAGGAGCTCCAAGTGGCGGGCCTGGTGCGGCCGGTCGGCCGGCTGCTGTGGCCCGGTGACCCCGCCGGGCGGGCCGGACGGACCGCCGACGCCGTGCGCGCCCTGCTCGGCGAGCGGGTCTCCCGGCTGCTGCGCGACCGTCCCGGCCGGGGCGTCCCGGCCGACGACCTGCTCGCCCTGCGCCAGGCCGCCGAGGAGGGGCGCACGGCCGGGTTCGACGCCGGGGTGCTGGAGGACTGGCGCACCGTGCTGGAGCTGCTGGCGGCGCGCAACTCCCGCCTGGGCGCCGTCGAGTGACGACCGGGCCCTACCACTTCCCCGGCGCGTAGTCCTTCAGGAAGACCCCGTACAGGTCCTCCCCCGCCTCGCCCCGCACGATCGGGTCATACACCCGGGCCGCGCCGTCGACGAGGTCGAGCGGCGCGTGGAAACCCGCCTCGGCGAGCCGCAACTTGTCGTAGTGGGGCCGCTCGTCCGTGATCCACCCGGTGTCGACCGAGGTCATCAGGATGCCGTCGGTCTGGAACATCTCCTGGGCGCTGGTCCGCGTGACCATGTTCATCGCGGCCTTCGCGGCGTTGGTGTTGGGATGCCCGGCTCCCTTGTACCCGCGGCCGAAGACCCCTTCCATCGCCGAGACGTTGACGACGTACGCGCGCTTGCTCCGCGCCTTCCTCGCCGCCTCGGCCATCGACGGGCGCAGCTTGCTGATGAGGATGAAGGGGGCCGTGTAGTTGCACAGCTGGGTCTCCAGCAGCTCCACCGGGGAGATCTGCTCGATGGTCTGCACCCAGGTGTTGGTGTCGACGACGTCGGGGACCAGGCCGCCCGCGTCGATCGCCGTGCCGTCCAGGTGCCGCTCCACGCTGGCGTTGCCGGCGACCAGGGCGAGGTCGGCGACCTGCTGCGCGTCCAGACCGCTGGTGCCGAGCGGCAGCGCGGCGAGGCCGTCCACCGCACCGGAGTTGAAGGCGCCGATGACGTGGTGGGCGGGCAGCTCCCCGGCGGGCAGCGGCGCGCTCTCGCCCTCGACCAGGGCGGCGTAGGCCGAGGGCAGGCGGCGGACGGTCTGGGTCGCGTTGTTGACCAGGATGTCCAGCGGCCCGGCCGCGGCGACCTGGTCGGCGAGGGCCACGGCCTGGGCCGGGTCGCGCAGGTCGATGCCGACGACCTCCAGGCGGTGCAGCCAGTCCGCGGAGTCGTCCATGGCCTTGAAACGGCGGATGGCGTCCTTGGGGAAGCGCGTGGTGATCGTGGTGTGGGCGCCGTCGCGCAGCAGCCTGAGCGCGATGTACATGCCGATCTTGGCGCGGCCGCCGGTGAGCAGGGCGCGCTTGCCGGTCAGGTCGGCGCGGACGTCGCGCTTCTCGCGGTTCACGCGGGCGCAGTCCGGACAGAGCTGGTGGTAGAAGTAGTCGACTTCCACGTAGCGCGTCTTGCACGTGTAGCAGGAGCGCGGGCGCTGGAGTATTCCCGCGATCCGGCCCTCCTCGGTGCGCGAGGAGGGCAGCAGGCCTTCGGTCTCGTCGTCGATGCGCTGGGCGGAGCCGGTCGCGGTGGCCTCCGTGACCGCCTTGTCGTGGGCGGTCTTGGCGGCCCGGCGCTCCTGGCGGCGGCGCTGCTTGACCGTGCGGTAGATGCCCGCGGTGGCCCGGCGCACGGCGATGGCGTCCGGGTGGTCGACGTCCAGCTTGTCGAGCTCGTCGAGCACGCTCAGGCAGACGGCCAGCCGCTCCGGGTCGATGCCGGGTCCGTACGAGTGCCCGCTCGCCTCGTCCATGGCCTGCGGGCCGTCCTCTGTCACCGTCATCGCCGCTGTGTTCCCTGCTCTGCCCTGGTGGCGCGCCGGCCGCGCCCGCTTTCGAACGGCGAATTTTACTTCAGCGCCGGGCCGCACCGCCAAACCCGCGCGCTCACGACCGGCAGGCCTCGGTCAGCGTCGCCGCCTCGGTGGAGACGGCGGCCGCGAACAGGTCGAGGTCGCGGACCGCCTCGCCGTCGGCCACGAGGCCGTAGTGGACGGCGCCGCGGTAGGTGGAGACGGCGACCGCGAGGGAGTGGCCGGGGGCCAGCGGGGCCAGCGGGAAGACGGCGGTGAGGGGATGGCCGCCGAGCTTCAGGCCGAGGCTGGGCAGGGGCACGCTGGTCACGAGGATGTCGAACCAGAGCCGGGCCGCCTGGCCGACCACGGGTCCGCCCAGCCGGTGGACGAGGGCGGGGACGTGGTCGGCGAGCAGGGCGACGGCGCCGGCGCCCCGGTTGGGGCCGGCGTCCTTGTTGCGGTCCATGGCGGTGCGGACCGAGGCGAGGCGGGCCAGCGGGTCCGCATCGTCCACCGGGAGCCGTATCAGGTACCCGGAGAGCCGGTTGCCCTGCGGGTGGGCGGTGCGCGGGCGGCGCTTGGAGACCGGGATCAGGGCCCGGGGCGCGACGCCCTCGCTGCCGTCGCCGCGCTCGTCGAGCCAGCGGCGCAGGGCGCCGGCGACGACGGCGATGAGGACGTCGTTGACGGTGCCGCCGACGCTCTTGCGGATCCGGTGCACGTCGTCGAGGTCGAGGACCGCTCCGGCGGTGCGGCGGGTGCCGCTCGGTTCGCAGGTGAGGGCGGGGGTGGAGCGCACGTCGAGGGAGGAGCGGGCGACGGAGGCGCCGATGTCCAGGGCGCGGGCGGCGTCGGAGAGGGCGCCGCGCATGAGGCCGGGCAGGTCGCGCACGTCCGGCAGCGGTCCGCGCGGCGGGGCGGCGGGGCGGGGCCGGGGCGTGGGCAGGTCCATCGGGTCCATGACGCCCGCGGCCAGGGTCAGCGCCCGCAGTCCGTCGGCGAGGGCGTGGTGGAACTTGAACAGCACCGCGAAGCAGTCCCCGTCCCGGCCGGGCAGCACATGGGCCTCCCAGGGCGGCCGGCCGCGTTCCAGCGGACGCCCCATGAGCCGTCCGGCCTCCGCGTGGAAGTCGGCGGCCGGGGCGTGCAGCCGGACGTGGTGCTGGGGGTCGAAGTCCGGGTCCGGCTCGCGTGCCGCCCCGCCGAAGGCGAGCGGGCGGCGCAGGGCGGAGGGCAGCGGCTGCCACACGTCGCGGATCCGCATGCGCAAGCCCGGGACACCGGCGGCGCGGGCGGCGAGGAGGTCCGCCGCGTGAGCGCCCGCGGCGGGCGAGTGCGCGGAGAAGATCCCGAGCGCGCCGAGGTGCATCGGGTGGTCGGCGGACTCGATGTTCCAGAACGCCAGGTCGAGAGGGGCGAGCAGATCAGCAGTCAAGAGCTTGCCTCGCGTGGACGACGGGTGGGTCAGCAGTCAATCGCTCCCAGCCGATTACGGTCAAGCACGATCACGCTACGTACAGTAAACAGCGGATGAAGTCCCGCCCCGGTGGAAGGGGCGGGACTCATGGTGCATGTGCCGTCAGTCCAGCACAGGTCGCGGCGCCGGGCACCCCGTGGGAGTCACCCGGGAGGCGTCACGGATCAGCGCCTCGTGCGCGGCCTTCAGCTGGGTCGTGTCGGGTTTCAGCACCGCGCGGTCGTAGGTGAGGAAGCCGTTCAGCTCGCCCTCGACGTCCGCGATCTGGGTGTACACGGCACCGTTGCTGCCCTTGCAGACCAGCGCCCGGACCTCGTCCAGCTTCTCCAGGTAGTCCTCGGTGTAGGTGGCCGGGTCGACGTCGACGTACGACTGCTGCACCGACCAGGCGTGGCCGGGCACCGCGAGGCCGAGACCGCCGTACTCGCCGCTGACCAGGGCGCGCTGCCCGTCGGGGCGGGGCGGCAGGGCCGGGCTCGGGTAGCCGTGCTCGTCCATGATGTCGCCGGTGCCGCCGTCGGCGCCGAGGTTCAGCCCGGACTGGCCGTTGACCAGGCGGGTGGGGTCCCAGGCCTTGGCCTGCTGGGCGATCCGGCCCACGTCGTACTGGCCCCAGCCCTCGTTGAAGGTGACCCACATGACGACCGAGGGACTGCTGCTGTGCTCGTCGATCATCTCCTTCAGCTCGCGCTCGTAGCGGGCGCGGGAGGTGGCGCTCGGGTTCACCCCGGCCGTCATCGCGGGCATGTCCTGCCAGACCAGCAGGCCGAGCCGGTCGGCCCAGTAGAACCAGCGGTCCGGTTCGACCTTGATGTGCTTGCGGACGGAGTTGAAGCCGAGCTGCTTGTGCGCCTTCAGGTCGTAGGCCAGGGCCTCGTCGGTGGGCGCGGTGTGCAGGCCGTCGGGCCAGAAGCCCTGGTCGAGGGTGGCCATCATGAAGACGGGCTCGCCGTTGAGGACCGTGCGCGGGACGCCGTTCACCTTCTCGACGGCGATGGAGCGCATGCCGAAGTAGCTGCCGACCCGGTCCGCTCCGACCGTCACCTTCAGCGTGTAGAGGAAGGGATCGTCCGGCGACCACAGGTGCGGGTCGCGGACGGTCAGCGTCAGCGGGCCGCCGGTGCGGCCGCCGGCGGTGGCCACCTTGCGCCGGCCGTCGTACGCCGTCGCCGTGACCGGTACGCCGTCCCGGACGCCCCGGACCTCCACGGTGACCTTCTCGCCGGCCACGTCGGGCGTGATCTTGAGGGAGTCGACGTGGTCGCGGGCGACCGGCTCCAGCCAGACCGTCTGCCAGATGCCGGAGGAGGGGGTGTACCAGATGCCGCTGGGGTCCAGGCGCTGCTTGCCGAGCGGCGGGTTCTCGCCGGAGGCGGCGTCGGTCGGGTCGTAGACGCCGACGATCAGCTCCTGGGTGCGGCCGGGCTCGAGCGCGTCGGTGATGTCGGCGCTGAACTTGTCGTAGCCGCCCTCGTGCGTGGCGACCTTCGTGCCGTTGACGTAGACCTCCGAGCGCCAGTCGACGGCGCCGAAGTTGAGCTCGAGCCGGCGGCCCGAGCCGATGTCCCAGTCGCGCGGGACGGTGAAGGTGCGGCGGTACCACATGCGGTCCTCGTGCCGCTCGATGCCGGAGAGCTGGGACTCCACCGGGTACGGGACCAGGATGCGCTCCTTCAGCGTCCTCCCGACGGGCGGCTGCTCGCCCTCCTCGGCGGCGGCGAACTGCCAGCGGCCGTTGAGGTTCTTCCAGGCGTCCCGGGTCAGCTGCGGACGCGGGTACTCCGGGAGGGCGTTGTCCGGTCCGACCTCGTCGGCCCAGCGCGTGCGCAGCTGGTGGGTCGAGTGGTTGGGGCCGGACGTCCAGAACGCGCTGACAACGTTGCCGTCGGTGTCGGTGAGGCCGCCCTCGCCGTCGTAGCGGACGTCGGCGTTGCCGCGTGCGGTGCCCGTCTTGTTGCCGACGACCGGCTCGTCGAGGGCGACCAGGAGGGCGGTGGGGTCGGACGGGTCCGGGCGGGCCGCGCCGAGGGGCCAGGCAGCGCCGCCGATCACGGCGGCCAAGTGGTCGGTGAAGTCCGCCGGGGGCGCGGCGAGAGGCTGGGCGAAGTCGAGCTTCAGGGTGCGGCCGGTGGACTGCACGGTGGCCGCGAGGGCACCGTCGTAGTCGAAGCCCTCGGGCAGGCGGAACGCCGACTGCGGGACGGGGGCCTTGGCGGCGCCGGGCGGGGTCCAGCGCAGGTGGAAGTTGGAGCCGCCGTAGTGCTCGAAGTACTCGACCTTGACGTCGTAGGCCCGGCCGGCGGTCAGGTCGACGGGCTCGGCGGTCTGTTCGCGGTCCCAGTCGTCGATCCAGTGGTCGATGGCGAGCCGGCCGTCGATCCAGAGGCGGAAGCCGTTGTCGGCGCTGACCGAGAAGGTGTGCGGCCCGGTCTTGTCCGGGACGATCTTCCCGGTCCAGCGGACGCTGACGTCGTCGGACTGTCCGGTGGTGAAGTTCAGGCGCGGTTCGAGGTTGTCGAAGTCGAGGTCCTGGTCGAAGGTCGTCGCCTTGAGGGTGTGGAAGTCGAAGGCGCCCGGGGCGGAGTGGGTGTAGTACTCGCCCTTGAGGCCGTGGATCTCGGCGGGGTCGTCCGCGAGCGCGGGGACCGCGCTCAGGCCCGTGAGGGCGAGGAGTGCGGCGAGCAGTAACGCGAGGCGGTTTCTGAGGCGTCGGGGACGCACGGAACCTCCATGCCAACGTTGTCATGTACAAGACGATGGCATGACAGCACGGATCGGGGGCTTCGTCCAGAGGCAGGACAAAGTCCCCCGGCCGCGTCTCGTCAGGTGACCAGCTGCCCCTTGCCCAGGGCGATGACGCCGCCCTTGGACACCGTGTACAGCTCCGCGTCCCGCTCGGGGTTGACGCCGATCGTCGCGCCCGGCGGCACCTCGACGTTCTTGTCGAGCACGGCGCCGCGCACCACCGCGCCCCGGCCGATGTGCACGTTGTCGTGCAGCACCGACCCCTGCACCACCGCCCCCGGGTCGACCACCACGCCCGGCGACAGCACGGACCGGGTGACCTGCCCCCGGATCAGGCAGCCGGCCGAGATGATGGATTCGCTGGCGATGCCGCCGGCGTTGAACCGCGCCGGCGAGAGCTGGTACGAGTGCGTGTAGATCGGCCAGCTGCGGTTGTACAGGTTGAACGCGGGCCGCTCCGCGATCAGGTCCATGTGGGCCTCGTAGTAGGCGTCCAGCGTGCCCACGTCCCGCCAGTAGCCCTGGTCGCGGGTGGTCTCGCCGGGCACGTGGTTGGCGCTGAAGTCGTACAGCGCGGCCTCGCCCCGGTCGGTGAGCTGGGGCAGGATCGAGCCGCCCATGTCGTGCACGGAGGACTCGTCCTCGGCGTCCCGCTTGAGCGCCTCGATGAGGGCCTTGGTGGTGAAGATGTAGTTGCCCATCGAGGCGAAGACGCAGTTCGGGTCGTCCGGGAGACCGGGTGGGGCGGACGGCTTCTCCAGGAAGCGCTCCACCGTCTGCCCGTCCGAGCCGGGCGTGATCACGCCGAACGACGAGGACTCCGTGCGCGGCACCCGGATCCCGGCGACCGTCACGCCCGCGCCGCTGTCGATGTGCTGGGCGAGCATCTGGCGCGGGTCCATGCGGTAGACGTGGTCGGCGCCGAAGACGGCGACGTACTCGGGGCGCTCGTCGTAGATCAGGTTCAGGGACTGCAGGATCGCGTCGGCGCTGCCCAGGTACCAGCGGGGGCCGAGGCGCTGCTGGGCGGGGACGGGCGTGACGTAGTTGCCGAGCAGGTTGGACATCCGCCAGGTGGTGGTGATGTGCCGGTCCAGCGAGTGCGACTTGTACTGCGTCAGGACGCAGATGCGCAGCACGTCGGCGTTGACCAGGTTGGACAGCACGAAGTCGACCAGGCGGTACGTGCCGCCGAAGGTCACCGCCGGTTTGGCCCGGTCCGCGGTCAGGGGCATCAGCCGCTTGCCCTCACCACCCGCCAGCACGATCCCCAGGACCGAAGGACCACCACCTCGCATGGCCGCTCCCCTCACGCCGATTTCCCGATGCCTGCCCCTGACCAGTACCCACTAAGCCTGTTTGACGATCTCCTCGTAGAGCCGGACCGTGCGGCGGGCCACCGCGTCCCAGCCGAACTCGCCGACCGCGCGCTCCCGCCCGGCCTCGCCCATCCGGCGGGCGGCCTGCGGATCGCCGAGCACGGTGTCCATGGCCCGCGCGAGCCCCGCCTCGAAACCGTCGCCGGCCGGGACGAGCAGACCGGTCCGGCCGTCGTCCACGACCTCGGGGATGCCGCCGACCGCCGAGGCCACCACCGGCGTGCCGCAGGCCATCGCCTCCAGGTTCACGATGCCCAGCGGCTCGTACACCGAGGGGCAGACGAACAGCGCGGCGTGCGTGAGGAGCTGGATGACCTCCGGGCGCGGCAGCATCTTCGGGATCCAGAACACACCGTCGCGGACCTCGCTCAGCTCCGCGAACAGCTCCCGGAACTCCCGGTCGATCTCCGGCGTGTCCGGTGCGCCCGCGCACAGCACGACCTGCGCGGCCGGGTCGATGTCCCGCACCGCGCGCAGCAGGTGCGGCACGCCCTTCTGGCGGGTGATGCGGCCGACGAACAGCACGTAGGGGCGGGAGCGGTCCAGGCCGATCCGGTCCAGGGCGTCCGTGCCGTGGTCGGGCCGGTACAGGCTCGTGTCGATGCCGTTGTGCACGACGTGGACCTTGTCCGGGTCCAGCGCCGGGTAGCAGGCGAGGATGTCCTCGCGCATGGCCCCCGAGACGGCGATCACCGCGTCCGCGGCCTCGATCGCGGTGCGCTCGGCCCAGCTGGACAGCTCGTAACCGCCGCCGAGCTGCTCGGCCTTCCAGGGGCGCAGGGGCTCCAGGGAGTGCGCGGTCATCACGTGCGGGATGCCGTACAGCAGCTTGGCGAGGTGGCCGCCGAGGTTGGCGTACCAGGTGTGGGAGTGGACCAGCTCGCGGCCCTGGAGGGCGGCGGCCATCGCGAGGTCGACGGAGAAGGTGCGCAGCGCGTCGTTGGCGCCGTCGAGCACGGACCAGGAGCGGTGGCGCAGCACACCGTCGGCGCGGCCCTCGCCCCAGCAGTGCACGTCCAGGTCGACCAGGGGTCTGAGCTCCCGGGCCAGGAACTCCACGTGGACGCCGGCACCGCCGTACACGTCCGGCGGGTACTCCCGGGTCAGCAGTCCGACGCGCACCCGCAACTCCCTGCTCTCAACGGCCGTTCCCTTTCATGGTCACCCAGAAGTGGCGCGTGGGGAAGAGCGGGGCGGCCGCGGGAAGCAGCAGTCGCCGCAGACGCCCCCGCCGGGCACCCGGTAGTACAGGCAGCAGCTGCGGCGCCGGAACGCCGTGCCGGTGAGCGTCCCGGCGCCGGTGAGCCGCGGGTGGGCGAGGAGGCGCGTGGCCAGGGAGCGGGCCCGGGCGGCGCTGCCGGGGCGGCCGTGACGCCCGGCCCAGCGGTCCAGCTCCCGGGCGGCGCCCGCCAGCGCCGAGGCGGCGTTGCCCCGCAGCAGGCCCGGGGCGAGGCGGTGCTGGGTGCGCAGGGCCGTCGCCAGCGGGGCGAGGTGCCCGTCCAGGACGACCTCGGCCAGGCGCTCCGGCTCCGCGGGCACCGGCCGTACGCCGGTCAGCCACAGGTCGTCGGGGGCGCTGCCGTCGGGGTCCCAGCGCAGGTTCCGGGCGTCCAGGTCGGGCAGGCCGCCGTACACCACCGCGCAGCCCAGGGCGATCGACCACAGCCGGGCCGCGAGCCCCTGGTGCGCCACGGAGGCGGCCACGCGCAGCTCCGGGGTGCCCAGGGCGTGGGCGACCTTGCGAACCCGGAAAATCAGGGGATTTCCGGCTACATCCGGTGCCCCGGAGGCGTAGGCCTGTGCGAGAGTGGGAAGAGGCCCGGCCGCCACCGCGTCCGTGCGCAGCACGAAGAAGCCGCCGAGCGGGCGGAGCGCGGCGAGGCCGGGGTCGAGGTCCACGAACAGCAGTAGTACCAAGGCCCCTAAGGGAAGCGACCCGGGGCCCCTGACTTTCGTCGCCCACCCTGGGGATGACGGGGTTCCCCTCGTACTCCATCGGCAGTAGGACCCAATGAGTGCTCAGGGACGACGACGGGAAGACCCGGACACGGCAGGGTGTTGGACATGAAAGCCGACCATTCGCCGCGCCGGGCCGAGCGCCCCCGCCAGACGCAGAGGAGCAGCCGATGAGCGCCCTCGCGTTGTCCGTCGTGCTCTCCCTCGTCTCCGCGGTCGCCTACGCGGGCGGGGCGATCGTGCAGGAGCGGGTGGCGGAGTCCTCGCCGGGCGAGCAGTACGCTCCGCTGCGCCGGCCGGGCTGGTGGGCGGCGGTCGCGCTGAACGGCGCGGGCGGTCTGCTGCACGTGGTGGCGCTGGCCTACGGCCCGCTGAGCCTGGTGCAGCCGCTGGGCGCGCTGACCATCGTGGTGGCCCTGCCCATGGCCGCGCTGTTCGTCGGCCGCAGGGCCGGTGCCACGGCGTGGCGGGGCGCCATCATGGCGACGGTCGGTCTCGCCGGTCTGCTGTCCTTGGTCGCCGCGTCCGACGCGCAGTCGCTGAACGCGGCCGAGCGGGTGGCCGTCGCGCTGGTCACCGCGGGGGTCGTCGTCGCGCTGATGATCGCCGCCCGGGCCGCGCACCGGCACCCGGCGGTCCGCAGCATGCTGCTGGCCACCGCGTCCGGCATCGCGTTCGGCATGTCCTCGGTGTTCACCAAGACGGTGGCCGTCGACTGGACCGGCGGGGTGTCGGCGACGGACCTGCCGTCCCTCGCCGTGATCGGTGTCCTGGCGACGGCGGGCATGCTGCTGTCGCAGGCCTCCTACAAGGGCGCCGGGCTGACGGCGCCGCTGGCGACGCTGACGGTGGTGAATCCGGTCGTCGCCGCCGCGGTCGGCATCACGATGTTCGGCGAGACGTTCCGCTACGGCACCGCGGGCACCGTGCTCGCCCTGGGCTGTGGCGTGGTGGCCGCCGGCGGCCTGATCCTGCTGACGACGGAGCGGCTCGCGCAGGACCGCACCGGGAACGAGCGGGACGTGAACCTGGACCTGGACCTGCACCGGCAGGAACGCGTGGGCGACGTGCTCGTGAAGGACGGGCTGGTGGACGACGTGCTCGCGAAGGGCGGCCTCGTGGACGACGTGCTCGTCGTGGAGGACGTGCTCGTGCCGGGGGCGCCCGCCGTCCCGGGCGGCGCGTACGAGAGCGGGGTGCCGCCGGTGCCCGCCGGTGACGAACGCCCGCTCTCCTACGTGCCCTTCCACGGCATCCCGTACGTGCCGATGCCGGCCGTGGACCGGCACCGGGTACGGATCAGATCCTGACGCCGCCGGCCCTCAGGTACGCCACCGGGTCGACGTCCGAACCGAAACCGGGCCCCGTCCGCACCTCGAAGTGCAGATGCGGGCCCGAGCTGTTGCCCGTGGAGCCCGAGCGGCCGATGCGCTGCCCGGCGCTCACCGTCTGCCCGTCCCGCACGGAGATCGCCGACAGGTGCGCGTACTGGCTGTAGCGGCCGTCGCCGTGCCGGATCACCACCTGGTAGCCGAACGAGCCGCCCCACCCGGCGCTGACCACGCTGCCCGCCGCGACCGACTTGACGGAGGTGCCGGTGGGCACGGGGAAGTCGATGCCGGTGTGGTAGCCCTTCGACCAGGCCGACCCCGCCTTGCGGTAGGGCGTGCCCAGGGAGGCGCTGACGGGGGCGACGAGACCCTGCCGGGTGGCCGTGGACCGGGCGGCCCGCTCCTTGCCCGCCTCCTTCGGCCGGTCCTTGGCCCGCTCCTTCGTACGGTCCCCGGCGCGCTCCTTCGTCCGGCCCTCGGCGCGCTCCTTCGCCGGCCTCTCCGGCTTCGCCGACGGGGCCGGGCGGTGCTCGGGCCGCGTCTTCGTGGCACCCGCGCCGCGCAGGGCGAGCCGCTGGCCGGGCACGATGAGGTCGGGGTCGCCCCCTATCGTCGCGCGGTTGGCGGCGTACAGGCCGCGCCAGCCGCCCCGGATCTCGCGGTCGTCCGCGATGCCGGAGAGGGTGTCGCCGTGAACCACCGTGTACATCTCGGCGCTGCCCGCGCGGGACTGCGGTGTGGACTGCGGCCGGACCTCCTCGATGGAGGTCTTCTTCTTCGTCTCGCGCTGCTTCGTGCGCTCGGCGGCCGGCCTGATGTCCGGCTCGCCGCCGCCCCGGGTCAGTCCGGCCCGCACCGAGCACACCGGCCAGGCGCCCGGTCCCTGCCCGTCGAGCACCTTCTCGGCGACGGCGATCTGCTGGTCCTTGGTGGCCAGGTCCGCGCGGGCCGCGTAGGCCCGGCCGCCGTAGGCCTCCCAGGTGGACTGGGTGAACTGCAGCCCGCCGTAGAACCCGTTGCCGGTGTTGATGTTCCAGTCGTTGCTCGACTCGCAGGCGGCGACCTTGTTCCAGGTGTCGACGTCCGCCGCCTGGGCGGTGCCGGCGCCCATGAACGGGAGCGCCATGCCCGCGCCGCCCGCGGTGACCGTGAGTGAGGCGCGGTTGATCCTGTTCGGCTGATACCGGCGGTGCCGGCCGCGTACGGCCATCGAAAGCCCCCCTAGACATGCGTCAGGAGGGGCAAAAGTAAGCGCTGCGAACCGGCCAGAACAAGACGCCTATCGGCCGCCCGGGGGTTCACATGGCCGGTATGGGGCCCCTGTTGCGCGACGTGCGCCCCGGCGGTGCATCGCGTACGCCACGCGGTGCGCGGGTGCGGCGCGCGCGGGGACGCGCACCTCGGCTGAGTGCGGGAGGGGCTGCCGTGCGTATCGTCCTGCGCGACGTCGTACGACCCGCGCGTGCGGACGGGGTGGCGGCACGCCAGGATGGTCGGCGGGGGTCACGCCGGCGGGTACCCGCCGGCAGCACCGGTACCGAGGTCTTTAGGAGCGAACCGAATGAGCAGTACAGCGCAGATCGGCGTCACGGGCCTTGCGGTCATGGGCCGCAACCTCGCCCGCAACTTCGCCCGCAACGGCTACACGGTCGCGGTGCACAACCGGACGCCCTCGCGCACCCACGCGCTGGTCGAGGAGTTCGGCGGCGAGGGCGAGTTCATCGCGTGCGAGAGCGCGAAGGACTTCGTGGCCGCGCTGGAGCGGCCCCGCCGCCTGGTCGTGATGGTGAAGGCCGGTGACCCGACGGACGCGGTGATCCGGGAGTTCGCGCCGCTGCTGGAGCCCGGCGACATGATCATCGACGGCGGCAACGCGCACTTCGCCGACACCCGGCGCCGGGAGCGGGAACTGCGCGAGCAGGGCATCCACTTCGTCGGCATGGGCGTCTCCGGCGGCGAGGAGGGCGCGCTGAACGGCCCGAGCATCATGCCGGGCGGCCCCAAGGAGTCCTACGACTCGCTGGGCCCGATGCTGGAGAAGATCTCCGCCAAGGCGGCGGACGGCACGCCGTGCGTCTCCCACGTCGGCCCGGACGGCGCCGGGCACTTCGTGAAGATGGTGCACAACGGCATCGAGTACGCGGACATGCAGCTCATCGGCGAGGCGTACCAGCTGCTGCGGGACGTCGCCGGGTACTCCCCCGCCGAGATCGCCGACATCTTCCGCACCTGGAACCAGGGGCGTCTCGACTCCTACCTGATCGAGATCACCGCCGAGGTGCTGTCCCACGTGGACGCGGAGACGGGCAAGCCGTTCGTGGACGTGGTGGTGGACCAGGCCGAGCAGAAGGGCACCGGACGCTGGACCGTCCAGATCGCCCTCGACCTCGGGGTCCCGGTCTCCGGCATCGCGGAGGCCGTCTTCGCCCGCTCGCTCTCCGGCCACGCCGCCCTGCGGGAGGCCTCGCGCGGGCTGGCCGGCCCGAAGGCGAAGCCGCTCGGCGAGGCGGAGGCCCGGGCCTTCGCCGACCGGGTGGAGCAGGCGCTGTACGCGTCGAAGATCGTGTCGTACACGCAGGGCTTCCACGAGATCGACGCGGCCCGGGGCGAGTACGGCTGGGACATCGATCTCGGCGCGGTGTCGGCGCTGTGGCGCGGCGGCTGCATCATCCGGGCCGCGTTCCTGGACCGTATCCGCGCGGCCTACGACGCCCGGCCGGACCTGCCGAGCCTGCTGTCGGACGACACGTTCGCGCGGGAGATCGCGGACGCCCAGGACGACTGGCGCGAGGTGCTGGTCGCCGCGACCCGCCAGGGCGTGCCGACGCCCGGGTTCGCCGCGGCGCTCGCCTACTACGACGCCCTGCGGGCGGAGCGGCTGCCGGCGGCGCTGACGCAGGGGCAGCGGGACTACTTCGGTGCGCACACCTACCGGAGGGTGGACCGGGACGGGTCGTTCCACACGCTGTGGGGCCAGGACCGCTCGGAGGTCACGGCGTAACGCTCACGCGCCGACCGGGTACGGGCCGGGGCCGGCGGACGCCTCGCGGGGCTGTCCACCGGCCCCGTTCTCGTGCCGGGGTCACGCCGGGGTCATGCCGGGGTCACGCCGTGGTCCAGGAGAGCGGCGGCCCGGGTTCCGGGTTGGGCACGGGGTCCGGTCCCGGAGGGATCGGGGACGGGTCGGGGCCCGGCGGGGGCTGCGGGTTCGGCACCGGGTCGGGGCCGGGCGGCGGGGTCGGGCCCGGGGGCGGGGTGGGTGACGGGGGCGGCGGCGTCGGCTCGGGGCCGGGCGGGGGCTGCGGGTTCGGCACCGGGTCGGGGCCGGGCGGCTCGGGCGGCCGGGGATCCGGGCCCGGTGTCGGTGCCGGCGGCACGGGGTCGGGATACGGGTTCGTCATCATGTCCTCCAGCCAGTGGGACGACTCCGGCTCTGGATCACTCCCCCGCCTACCCGGCACCCGCCGGGGCAGTCACTCCGGGGCGGGACGGGAGAGGGCCAGGTGGAGGCAGGGGACGCCGCGGCCTCGTGGAGGAGGCCCGCCCCGGCGTGAGGCCGGGGCGGTGCTGAGGATGGTCAGAAACGGCCGGGGTGGGCCCGCAGCCAGTCCTTCGCCGCCGCCAGCAGGGGCTCGCCCGCCGGCGGGGCCTCGTCGGGGTGGCGCTCGGCCCACCTGGCGACGTAGGGGCACAGCGGGGCGACCGCGCTCCGTTCGCGCGCGGCGATGGCGTACAGCTCGCGCGCCAGTGAGCCCGCGATGCCCTTGCCCTCGTGGGCCGGCTCCACGATCGTGTGGACGGGCACGAGGGCGCGCTCGGGGCTGTCGAGCACGAAGTACTCGATGCGGCCGAGGACTTCACCGTCGGCCACCGCCTCCAGACGGCCCGCCTCCCGGTCGTCACGGATCTCCGGGTCGCTCATGGAACGCTCCTGCTCCTGTCGTCTCGCCTCAGGCCCCGACGGCCTGCGGGCTGCGCTGCTGGTCCGAGCCGGGCACCGGCTCGGACGGATCCGCGCCCAGGCCCACGATCCGGTTGTCGCGGTCCACGTGCACGACCCGCGGCGCGAGTGCCCGCGCCTCGGCGTCCGTCACCTGGGCGTAGCTGATGATGATCACGAGGTCACCGGGGTGAACGAGATGGGCCGCTGCCCCGTTGATCCCGATCACGCCGGAGCCGCGCTCGCCCGCGATGACGTACGTCTCCAGGCGGGCGCCGTTGGTGATGTCCACGATGTGCACGAGTTCGCCGGGCAGCAGATCGGCGGCGTCGAGCAGATCGGCGTCGATCGTCACGGATCCCACGTAGTGCAGGTCGGCCTGGGTGACGATGGCGCGGTGGATCTTCGACTTGAACATGGTACGCAGCATGGAGAAGCTCCCGACTCGTCTGCTCCCTGCCCGCTTTGTGCAGGTCAAGGGCGTGCTTCGGAGCGTACAACGGTTCGCGGGAGCGGTCAGCCGTCCGCGGGTGTTCCAGGGCTCACACCGGTGCGCCGGTGCCCGCGCGGGCGGCTTCCGTCCCGTCCCTCACCTGGCACCATGGGGGGAGCGGCGGAGAGGCAGCCGTTTCGCGAGGGGGGCCTGAGGCAGTGCCACGTCAGAATCCGGCCGACGATCACCTGCACGCCCTGCACCGGCAGGGCTGGGACGCCGCGTGCTCGCTGCACCGGCACCTGCGCAACGGAGGGGAGTTGGCCCCTGTCGCCACTCCGGGTGTGCTGCTGGAAGTGGGTGAGGTCGCGTACGGCGACGTGGCCGCGCACTACGCGCGCTTCTACGGCATGAACGTGAGCTACGACCAGCGTTCGGGTTTCTACTTCGGCTCGCCGCTGTTCGTCGCCGCCGGTCTGGTCGGGGACGCGGTCGCCAACAGCAGCGCCCGCAACCGGGCACAGGCGATGGCGCAGGCGCAGTGGCGCGACTTCTCCCCGTGCCGCGCGATCCTCACCGACCGTCGGATGCTGCTGCACGTCGCGGCCGAGAACCGCTGGGTGTCGCTGCGGCACCACGAGATCATCAGCTTCCTGCCGGTGCTCGACCAGTGGGCGCTGTTCACCGACTACCAGCAGTGGGAGCCGATGCGGCTGGCCGGGCCGACCGTGCCCTGGCTGACCGCCGCGACGATCTCCGTGCTCAACCGGGGCCGCTCGGAGTACCAGCAGCTCCCTCCGCTGCCGTTGCCGGACTGAGGCCGTCCCTCGTCAGGTCATCGGCCGCGCCGCAGCGTTCCGCTGTCGCCCACGCCCTTCACCTCGTAGCGCAGGCTGTCGCCGCCCGCGGGGGTCAGGACGATGTCGACCTCGTCGACGCAGTTCATCGGGCTGCTCTCCTCGGTGATCTCCTCCCGGACCTGGACCGAGCGCCCGGTGTCCATGGTGAGGATCCAGCGGCCGCTGCACGCCAGTGACGGGTACTCGACGGTGGCCACCTGGTCGCCGATCTTCCCGCCCTTGTAGTCGAGCTCGATCGAGTAGAGGTCGTCGTCCGGTTCGCGCACGTTGCCGGTCCAGCGGCCCTCGTAGGCGGCGGGGTCGGTCTTCGGGGAGCCCGCCGAGGAGGTTCCCCCCGACGCGCCGGACGTCCCGGAGCCGTTGCGGTCGTCGTCCCCTCCGAGGCCGGTGAGGTTCACGGCCAGGACGACGGCGAGCACGGCGACGGCGGCCGAGACGACCAGCACGCGGCCGGACCGGCCCGGGCGGCGGCCGCCCGGCGGGAAGCCGCCCGGTACCGGCGGCATCGGCGGTGTGGTGAGGGTCGCCCCCGGTGCCCGCCCCGGCGGCGCGGGGGTCGGGGTGGGCGCCGGGGGCATCGGCACCGGTGTCGGCACACCCGGCGGCGGGGGCGGGACGCCCACGCCGTGCGCGGTCGGCAGCGCGTGCACGGCGTCACCGCCCCGGCCCCCGGAGGGCCGGTCGACGCGGGTCGGCGGCGGTTCCTCCAGGTCCAGCAGGCCGGAGGCGTGCCGGCCCAGCTCCATCATCAGGGCGCCCGGAAGCCACGCGGCCGGGTCGGCCTGTGCCGTGGCCGCCTGCGCCGTCGTGACGATGTCGGACAGCGGGATCCGGTCCTCGGGCCGCTTGGCGAGGCAGCGGGTCACGAACGCGGCCAGCGACGCGGGTACGCCCGTCAGGTCCGGTTCGTCCTCGGTGACCCGCAGCATGACGGCGTGGGCGCCGCTGTCCGGGCTGCCGAACGCCTGCCGGCCCGTGGCGGCGAACACCAGCACCAGTCCGAGGCTGAACACGTCGCTCTGCCCGGTGACCTCACCGCCCAGGATCTGCTCGGGCGACATGAACCCCGGGGAGCCGACCATCGCGCCGGTGCGGGTCAGCACACTGGCGTCCGCGGCGCGGGCGACCCCGAAGTCGATCACCCGGGGGCCGTTGACGGTCAGCATGACGTTGGACGGTTTGAGGTCCCGGTGCACCAGCCCGCAGGCGTGGATGCTCTGCAGCGCTCGGGCCAGGCCGGACGCCAGATGCCACACCGACTGCTCCGGCAGCGGGCCGCAGATCTCGGTCACCGCCTGGTGCAGCGTGGGTCCGGCGACATAGCCGGTGGCCACCCAGGGCGTGTCCGCCTCGGTGTCGGCGTCCAGGACCGGGGCCGTCCACTCTCCGCCGACCCGCCGCGCCGCGGCGACCTCCGCGCGGAACCGGCGGCGGAACTCGGCGTCGTACGCCAGCTGCGGGTGGACCAGCTTCACGGCGACCGTGCGCCCTCGCTGCGACCTCCCGAGGTACACCTGCCCCATGCCCCCGGCCCCGAGGCGCCGGAGCAACCGGTAGTCCCCGACCTGCGTGGGATCGCCGGACCGCAAGTTCTCCATGACCGCTCAGTCCCCCTGTATGGCGTCGCCCGCGCGCCCGGCCCCGCCCCGCGCCGAGAGCCGGGGCGCGGGTGCGCGCGGTGCCGGGCCGAGCGTGTCGCCGCGGCCCGCGCTCATTACAGCATCACCGGCTGCGGGCGCGGGCGTTACTCGGCGGTTCGGGTCCGCCGGGGCGCGACGGCGGGCCGGCCGCGCTGCGGGGAGGGGGACTCCGCCGAAGCCGCGCTGCGGGGAGGGGGACTCCGCCGAAGCCGCGCTGCGGGGAGGGGGACTCCGCCGAAGCCGCGCGGTGGGGTGCGGAGCGTACGGCGGCTGCCGGGTTGCGTCAGCCGTCTGCCGGGCCCGGGATCGCCGTCGGCCTGTGGGGGCCGGGCCGGGGCGGACCGCACCAGGTGGTGAGAGCGGTGCGCAGCGCGGCGGTGTCGGGGACGGTCTCGGTCCCGGCCACCCAGGCCACGTGCCCGTCGGGGCGGATGAGCAGGGCACCGGGAGCCGGGATCTCGTCGTGGGACGGGACGGCCCAGTACGCGTCCTCGCACCGCGCCTCGACGACGTCGACGCGGTCGGCCCACTCCCGCGCGGCCGCGCCGAGGCCGGTCGCGCCGAGGCCGGTGGTGCCGCGCAGGTCGAGCAGGACCGGCCGGGCGGCGTGCAGCAGCTCGTACACGCGCGTGGCACCGTCGGATGTCTTCAGGCCGGCGTCCGGCACCCGGCGGCCCGCCAGCGGGTGCCGGCCCCCGACCGGGTAGCGGATGTCCAGGGCGGTGAGCATGTCCCGCAGCCGCCGGTTGACGTCGTCGTAGACCAGCAGTGAGGCGAACACCTCGCGCAGCGCGTCGGTCTGGGCGCCCGGGCGGGTCAGGGCCGCCTGCGCCCGGGTGTTCTGCAGGACCCGCTCCCCCACGGGATGGCGTTCGGCGTGGTAGGTGTCCAGCAGGGTCTCCGGTGCGCGGCCGTGCACCACCGCGGCGAGTTTCCAGCCCAGGTTGACCGCGTCCTGCACGCCGGTGTTCAGGCCCTGGCCGCCGGCCGGGAAGTGGATATGCGCCGCGTCGCCCGCGAGCAGGACGCGGCCGGACCGGTAACGGGCGGCCTGCCGCGCGGCGTCCCCGAACCGGGAGATCCAGCGCGGGTTGCGCATCCCGTAGTCGGTACCCGCCAGCTTGATCAGGGACTGCCGGAGCTGTTCGAACGTGGCGGGTTCGTCGCGGTCGGCGACACGGTCGTAGTCGGACGTGATCACCCGGTACCAGCCGGGCTCGAAGGAGATCGCCGAGTACTCGCCGGTCGCGCAGCGCCTCGCCCAGACGTACTCCTCGGGCAGATCGGGGAGTTCGACGTCGCCGATCATCGCGGTCATGGTCGCCGGAGTGCCGGGGAAGGCGATGCCCACCAGTTTGCGCACCGCGCTGCGGCCGCCGTCGCAGCCCACCAGGTAGCGGGCGCGCAGCGGTTCGGACGCCGCCTCGGGCGTGCGCAGCCCGACGCTCACGCCGTCCCCGTCCTGCTGCACCCCGGTCACCTCGGCCGACCAGCGCACCCGGACGCCGAGTTCGGCCGCCCACTCCTCCAGCAGTCGCTCGACCGTCGACTGAAGGATCATCAGCGGAAGCGGATGCCGGGATTCCAGTCCGTCGAAGTCCAGCATGAGGCCGGAGAAATGGCCGACCGGCGTCAGTTCACCGGCTGCCAGGAAGCGGTCCAGAACGCCCCGCTGGTCCAGCACTTCCAGGGTGCGGCAGTGCATCCCGCCGGCCCGGGACTCCCCCGTGCGCCGCGCGAGCCGGTCGACCACCGTCACCTCGACGCCCGCCAGCCGCAGTTCGCAGGCGAGCATCAGGCCGGTCGGCCCGGCGCCCGCGATCACCACGTCGGTGTCCCTGCCCTCGTGTCCCACGCCGTCTCCCCCCGCGCTCACGCTCCCTGCGACGTCCGCGGAGCACCACCACGGTCACGGACGGCCGATCGGGCGGTCAAGACGACCGCGGGCCGCGCGGGGCGCGCCCGTGCCGGACGTTTGCGCCGTGCGTCGCGGCTCGTCCCCCGGCCCGGTTCCCTTCCCCGTGGCGTGTCCCGTCGGCGGGACGGGGCCGCGGTGGCCGGACGGGCCCGATTCCGTTGCCGGGGCGGGGCGGGGTGTGGTCTCGTGGTGCCGCTCACCGGGGCGGCACGACGGCCGGCCGAAGCCGGTGCCTCCCCTCCGCCGCCGGCGGTCCCGGCCACGGGACCGGCCCTCACCGGCCCTCACCAACCCTCACCGGCGCCCACGGCCGAACGCACGGGGCCTGCCACGTCGGCCGGCCGGCAGCCGTCCGTGCACGGCACCGCCCAGGGCGCCAGCGCCTTTTGGGCGCGCCTCCCGGTCGGGGTCCTGCCGTGTGCCCGGCGGGACGGCGGACCGGGGGCGGTCCCGCCCCGCACCCGATGGGACGGCGGACGCGGGCCGGGCGGTGCCCCGTGGACGCACCGGGATCCGGTGCCGCCCGAGCCGCCCCCGACGCCCCGCCACGCCGCCCGGTCCCCCGCCCGCGCCGAGGTCCCCGCCCGGCGCCCGCGGGCGCCGTCGAGCGACTCACCGCACAGCCGATGACGAACGACTCCAGGAGCACGCATGACGATTCGCAAGCGCCTCAAGGCCGGCACGGTCGCCCTGGCGGCGGCCACCGTGCTGGTGGCCACCGCCTTCACGGCTCCCGCCCGGGCGTCGCAGGACACCCCTGCCGCGGCGGCCGGCCACGAGGCCACGCAGCGGGCACTGGACGCGGCCGTGGCAGCCGGTGTCATCGGCGTCACCGCCCAGGTGCGGGACGCCGACGGCGTGTGGTCCTCGACAGCCGGCGTCGGTGACCTGAGGACCGGCGCACCGCGCGGCAGACACGACCGGTTCCGCGTGGGCACCATCACCGACACGTTCGTGGCGACCGTCCTGCTGCAGATGGAGGCGGAGCGGCGGCTCCGCCTCGACGACACCGTCGAGCGCCACCTGCCCGGACTGGTGCGCGGCAACGGCAACGACGGCCGCCGCATCACCGTGCGGCAGCTGCTCAACCACACCAGCGGCCTGTTCGACTACCTCGCCGACGAGCAGTACGTCGCGACGTATCTGACGGGTGAGGGGTTCCTGCGGCACCGCTACGACACGGTGACGCCCGAGCAGCGGGTGAGGGTGGCCCTGGCGCACGAGGCGCCGTTCCCGCCCGGCGCGCGGCACTGGTTCTCCCACACCAACGACATCCTGGCCGCGCTGATCGTCGAGAAGGTCGCGGGCCGGCCCTACGAGGACGAGGTGCGCGAGCGGATCATCGAACCGCTGGGGCTCAAGGCGACGTCCCACCCCGGCGAGGACGCCGCCCTGCCCCGGCCGAGCAGCCGCGGCTACGCCCGGCTCTTCCCCTCGGAGCCCGACCGGGTCGACGACGTGACCGAGATGAACGGATCCCAGGGCTGGGGCGACGGCGACATCATCTCCAGCGCCGGCGACCTGAACCGGTTCTACCGGGCCCTGATGAGCGGAAAGCTGCTGCCGCCGCGGCAGTTGAAGGCGATGCGGACCACGGTCGACAACCCCGACTTCCCCGGCTCGTCCTACGGGCTCGGCATCGAACGCTTCACCACGAACTGCGGCGTCCCGTTCTGGTACCACGACGGGGGCATGCCGGGCTGGATCACGCTGGCCGCCACCACCCAGGACGGCGGCCACCAGATCACCGTCAACTACAACAGCAGCTGGGGGGCCCAGACCGTGCTTGCCGTCCTGGAGGCCGAGTACTGCTAGGCGGCGGGGCCGCCGCCGCTCCGCCGTGCTCCTGCAGCACCTTCGCGAAAAGGCCCGGAAAGGCCTCGAAAAGAACTCGGAAAGAACTCGGAAATGCGCCGTCCCCGTACGGTGCGCCCACAGCCGGAAACCGTGGAACGGCTTCCGGAAAACTACCACGGAGGAGTGTGATGTCCGGGTGTTCGTTCCCCGTCACTATCGCGAACCGGACGGTTCCTGGATAGCCGACCTGATCCGCCGGAATCCCCTGGCGCTGGCGGTGATCAACGGAAGTGCCGACGAAGGTCCCTTCGCCACGCACCTTCCCGTGATTCCCGACCCCGCCACGGCCCGCGACTGGCCCGACGACCTGGTGGGCGCCACACTGCTGGGGCACATGAACCGGGCCAACCCCCACTGGCGGGCGCTGAGCACGGGGGACGTCGTCCTGCTGGCCTTCACCGGCCCCCACGCCTATGTCTCACCGGCGCTGTACGAGACCTCACCGGCCGCTCCGACCTGGAACTTCACCTCGGCCCATGTGCGCGGCGTGGTCGAGAAGATCGACTCGCTGGAGGAGACGCTCGACGTCGTGCGGGCCACCGCGCTGTCCTTCGAGGACCGCTTCGGGGCCGGCTGGGACCAGTCGGAGTCGCTCGACTACTTCCGCAGCATCGTCGGCGGCGTCGGCGCCTTCCGGATCGCGGTGACGGACGCCCAGGGCATGTTCAAACTCAGCCAGGAGCAGCCCGCTGACGTGCGCGAGCGGGTGCAGAAGTCCTTCGGCGGGCGCGAGTGCGGCCGGCACCGGGAGACGGCGGACCTGATGGACAGGCTGCCCCGCCCGGGGCTCTGAGGCGCACCGGCCGGGACCCGGCGCCCCGGCCGTCCGGCCCCGCCGAAGGGCCCGGCTCCCCGCGGGGAGCCGGGCCCTTCGGACGCTTCCGCCGTCCTAGCGGGTCCGCAGTTCGAGCGTGCAGCACTTGACGCTGCCGCCCGCCTTCAGCATCTCGGTCAGGTCGGCCCCGACGGGTGTGTAGCCGTGCTCGCGCAGTTGCGCCGCCAGCCCGACGGCCTGGCGCGGCAGGACGACGTTGCGGCCGTCCGACAGCGCGTTGAGGCCGAAGACGGCGGCGTCGGGCTCGCCGGCCAGGACGGCGTCGGGGAAGCGCTCGGACAGCAGCGCGCGGCTCTGCGCGGAGAACGCCGCCGGGTAGTACATGACGTGCCCGTCGTCGAGCACGGCGAGCGCGGTGTCCAGGTGGTACCAGCGCGGGTCGACGAGCGTCAGACTCAGCACGGGGCGGCCGAAGAACTCGCGCACCTCGTCGTGGGCCCGGGGGTCGGACCGGAAGCCGGTCCCCGCCAGGATCTCCCCGCCGGCGAACAGGAAGTCCCCCTCGCCCTCGTTGACGTACTCGGCCTGCCGGACCTCGGACCAGTCGCCGCGGCCGAACCACTCCAGGTACGCCCGGGCCTCGTCGGTGCGCTGCGGGTGCCGGAACCGGGCGACGAGGACCTTGCCGTCGACGACGACGGCACCGTTGGCCGCGAACACCATGTCCGGCAGTCCGGGCACCGGATCGATGAGTTCCACCTCGTGCCCGAGGCCGACGAACACGTCGTGCAGCCGTTTCCACTGGCCGAGGCCCACCTCGGTGGAGGTGGGCCTGCCGGGATCCATCCAGGGATTGATCGAGTACGTGACGTCGAAGTGCGTGGGGCGGCACATCAGATAACGGCGCGGCGACGCGGCGCGGACCCTGCCCGCGGCATTCTCCACATGCGTGTGCGACATTTCGCTCCCGTCTTTCCTGCAGCAATGGCTGACACAGTGAAGCAGCACAGGAAGGACCTGGGGAGCGCGATCGCCGTCGAATGCGGCGGCGCTCGTCGGGGGCGCGTCCGGGGTTTTGGCGGGGCGTTCCGTCGCGGGAGCGGAGGGCGCTGTCCCGCCGACGGGACAGCGCGCCGGAGCCGGTCCGCGGGCCGCGGGGGCCGCTACTCCAGGGACAGGCGCCGGGCGGGGTCCTCCAGCAGCCGGCTGGCGGCCGCGTCGAGCGTGGCCATCACCCAGTCCTCCAACTCGATGCCCGCCTGCACCGCCGCCTTGTGCCACCACTGCAGCCGGTTGTCGGGCACGGCGAGCCGGCGCGTCGTCGCCGCGACGTCCGGCTGCGGCGAGGCGCCCTCGCGTTCACTGCGGATGGCGTTGCGCAGTTGCTTGGTGCTCCACCGCATGTGTTCGGCCCGGTCCAGCCAGGTCTCCTGCTCCTCGACGGGCAGCGAGGCCAGCTCCGCGTGGTGCTGGAAACTGAGGGCGGAGCGCCGCCGGTCCAGGTCGAACCGCCGGGAGACCCAGGCGTAGTTGCGCAGTGTCTGGTATTGCAGGCCGGCGGCCCGGATGCCCCGCTCGTAGCGGTCGGCGTAGTGGGCCTTGCCGTACACGAGCCAGTCGCCCAGCCACCAGGACGAGGAGTTGAGCAGCCCGGAGAGCTGGCGTCCGGCGTTCTCCCACTCCTCGAAGGCGAGTCCGGCGGGGATGTGCAGACCCACGTTCGTGGTGAGCACCTGTTCGCGCCGCTGCTCCGCTCCCCTGCTTCTGCGGCTGTGCGAGGGGGTTCCCGCGGGTCTGCCGAATATGACCGTCTTGGGTTCCGAGCATTCCTCGACCTGATTCGCCATCATGCCCCCGTGTCGACGTGCTGGTACACCGATTGGTTTCGCGTGATTGCCTCCCTCGACCGTGGAGGCATTCACGTCGTTCATGGCACGCGTACAAAGAACGTCGGCCACGTTCCGCCACCGAATGGCGTCGACCCGAGAAAGTCGATAATGACCGGATCTCGGTGTCGGCGGGACGGCCACCTGCTGCGGCCTTGAGTAGATCCCAGCCGCGGCACCAGTTCAAGGATCTTGGCACCATCGGGTACTACTTTGCGGAGTTCGAACGTTCTCTTGACGCCGCACTGCGGCCACGGATGGCGTGATGTGGGGGTAGGCAGCACGCCGCGGGACAGTCAACACACCCGCTCCGACCTGCATCTGATGGCCTGTCAGCCACGTGCCGGGACCGGTCCGGGCCCGGCCGACGGCCGTGATTCGCCCCCTGCGGCCGGGGGGCGGGCGGCGTGGGCGCGGGTATCGGGGCGGTGCCGGGGTGCGCGACCGCGCCGGTCCCCTCTCCGTCGACGGCCACGCCGCGCGCCATCGGAGGTGCCAGATCAAGCCATCCGGCTCGACGGTGGCGCCACTGTGAAGCGCGTCCTACACTCAACCTTCACATGGCCAGAAAACTCGGGGGAGTTGTCGCGGAATGGAAACGGCCCTACCGCACTCTTCGTCGCTTCCACGTCATGCGACGGACACCACGGATTCAGATTCGACGTTGGAACACTTCAGCAGGACGATCTTCAAGAGCTTACGCCGGATCGATCAACGCAAGTGCGCCCACGCCTATCTGAGTGGATTACTGGCCACACCGGGCAAGAAGACGGTCCGCAGGATTGCGGCCGGAATATCCCGTGATCCGGCCGTCGTCCAGTCGCTGCGCCAGTTCGTCAGCCTCAGTCCGTGGCACTTCGACGACGTGATGGAGGAGATCACCCACTGGGTGGCGCGCCGGCAGCCCGGGGCCGTGTGGTCCATCGGCCGGGCCGTCCTGCCCAAGAGGGGCGACAAGTCGGTGGGCGTCCACCGCCGCTTCGACCTGCACTCGGGCCGTACGCTCAACTGCCAGCTGGGGCTGGGCTCCTTCCTCCATGTGGGGACGGCGCAGATCCCGGTCGACTGGTCCCTGTACCTGCCGCGGGCCTGGACGCAGGATCCCGAACGGCGCCGCGACGCGCGCATGCCGGACTCCGAGCAGTACCTGCCGACCTGGGCCCACGCGCTCCGGCTCGTCGACCGGCTGTCGGCCCGTCTGGACGCGCCGTCCGCCGTGGTCCTCACCGACATGAGCAACGAGCCCGACGTGGGATACCTGGTGCGCGGGCTCGCCATGCGGCGCCGGGACGTCGTCGTCGCGGTGCCGCCGCAGCTGGCCGTGGTCCCGGTCGGCGAGGCCTCCCCCGGACCGGTCAGCGCGCGGAGCCTGCTCCGCGGGCCGGGACCGGAGGGCGACGCCCCCGCCCCGGCCGACGGGTCCCAGCGGGCAAGTGGCCCGCCCTCGGTGCTGGTTCACCTGCCGGGCAGTTCCGCGGGACACGCGCCCGGACCTCTGTACCGGCTCTTCGCGAGCGGGGGCGACACCGGCACGACGGGCCGGCTGTGGCTGACGAGTCTGGTGCACCACTCCCCCGGCGCGGTCGCGGCGACCGCCGCGCTGACGGGTGGGACGACGGCCGTGCTGGATGCCCTGAGGCAGGACTTCGGGCTGCTGGACTTCGCGGGGCGTTCGTTCCCGGGCTGGTACCACCACATGGCGCTGATCTCCGCCGCGTACACCTTCCGCGGCCTGCACGGTGCCGGTGTGCCCGCGCACCGCAGGCCGGCGCTGCGGCTGCCCTAGCGGCGCGGCGGCTGCCCCAGCGGCGGGGGGGGGGGGGGGGGGGGCCCCCCGGGGGCCGGGCCCCGGCGGGGGCCCGGCCGGGGGGGGGCCGGGGGGCGGGGGGCCCCGAACAGGCCCCCCCCCACCCGGGGGGCGGGGGGGC